>JAIPUZ010000054.1 GCA_022833215.1 Mesorhizobium sp.
CGAGACCGGATATGCCGTCTTCACCAATGCCGACGATGGTGAGCCACGGGCGGGAAGGAGCCTCAGCCGACATGCGCATCCTCATTCTGGGCGGAACGACGGAAGCGCGGCAGGCGGCGGAACGGCTCGCAACCGTGCTGGAACTCGATGTCATGCTCTCGCTGGCCGGCCGCACCGGAAACCCGGTTCGCCAGCCGGTGCCGGTGCGCGTTGGCGGCTTCGGCGGCGCGGACGGGCTGGCGCGTCACCTGGCGGAACAGCGGATCGACCTGCTGATCGATGCCACGCATCCCTATGCCGCGCGCATTTCGGCCAATGCGGCAGAGGCGGCGCAACAGGCGGGTGTCGCGATACTGGCGCTGCGCCGTCCGGGCTGGGAACAGCGGGAGGGCGACAGCTGGATGTTCGCGGACGATGTGGCGGGTGCTGTGCGAACCCTTGGGTCCCGGCCGCGCCGCGTGTTCCTGAGCATCGGCCGGCAGGAAGTGGGCATCTTCGCGGCTGCCCCGCAGCATTTCTACCTCGTCCGCAGCGTCGATCCGGTCGATCCGCCGCTGGCGGTTCCCGATGCGCGCTATATTCTGGCGCGCGGGCCATTTGCGGAGGAGGCGGAGCGCGCATTGCTGGCCGAAAACCGCATCGATGCCGTCGTCTCGAAGGACGGCGGCGGGGCGGCCAGCTATGGCAAGATCGCGGCGGCAAGGGCGCTCGGCATCGAGGTGATCATGATCCGCCGGCCGGAACTGCCGCAGGTGCCGTCCGCCTCCACCGTCGGGGAACTGGCCGCGATGGCTTGCGCTCATTTCGGCCTCGTCGCGGCGCGCGGCGTGTAGACCAGAGCGGGCTTTTCACCACGTTTTATGATGCGCGTCTCGGTAGAGCCGACGATGATGCAGGTGGCCATGTCGGCCATCTCCGGCTTCGCATCGGCCAGCAGACAGATTTCGATGCGCTCGTCCGGCCGGCCGGCGGCGCGGCCGAACACCACCGGCACGGTGCCGGGCAGGATGGCGGACAGCGCCTCGAAGGCGCGGCCGAGTTGCCACGGGCGCGACCTGCTGATCGGGTTGTAGAGCGCGACGACGAAGCCCGCGCCGGCCGCCGCCAGCAGCCGCAGCTCGATCAGGTCCCATGGCTTCAGATTATCCGACAGCGAGATGGCGCAGAAATCATGGCCGAGGGGTGCGCCGATGCGCGCTGCCACTGCCAGCATGGCGGTGATGCCGGGCACGATCTCGATGTCGAGCGCCTTCCATGCCTCGGGGCCGGATTCGATCGCCTCGCACACGGCCGCCGCCATGGCGAAGACGCCGGGATCGCCGCCCGACACGACGGCGACGCTGTGCCCTTCGACAGCCTTTTCCAGCGCTTCCTTGGCGCGCGCCAGTTCCTCGCGATTGTCGGAGGCGATGCGGGTCTGGTCGGGACGCAGGTCGAGCCGGTCGACATAGGGCTTGTAGCCGTAGAAGTAGGTTGCCTGTGCGACGGCACGGCTGGCTTCCGGCGTCATCTGCGCTTCATTGCCGGGGCCGAGCCCGATGATGGCGAGGCGGCCGATCATACGATCACTCCCGAGGCGCGCTCGCCGGGCCGGTTTTCCCAGCCGGCGACGAGGATGATGCTGAAATAGGGGGCGGCATCGTCAAGCTTTTCGGCAAGGCGCATCGATGCGCCATTGGCCATCGTGCCGCGCTCGACATAGATCGCCTTTTCCAGCCGGTTCGAGGCGGCCAGCGCGCGCCTGATCCTGGGCAGGTTGCGGCCAACCTTCATGATGACGGCAGCATCGGTATCCGCAAGGCGGCGGGCAAGCTCGGCCTCGCCCATGGTTCCGGGCAGCACGGTCAGCACGTCGTCGCCCTGCACGATGGGCTGCCCGGTGGCCGACCAGCAGCCCGACATGGCGGTGACGCCGGGGATGACTTCCGTGGGAAATCGGTGGGCGAGGCGAACATGCAGATGCATGTAGGAGCCGTAGAACAGCGGATCGCCCTCCGACAGCACGGCGACGGTGCGGCCAGCCGACAAGTGCTCTGCCACCTTTGCCGCCGATTCCTCGTAGAAGGCAAGGATCTGCGCCTTGTAGTCGGCATGATCCTTGTCGATCTCGGTGGTGACCGGATAGTGCAGCGGCAGTTCCACCGTGCCGGGCCTGATATGGCCCTCGACGATGGCGCGCGCATTGCCGTTGGAACTGCGCTTGGCGAAATGCGCCACGACATCGGCTCCTGCCAGCGCGCGCACCGCCTTCAGCGTCAGCAATTCGGGGTCGCCGGGGCCGGTGCCGACGCCGATCAGCCGGCCGGTGGTTGCTTGCGCGCTCACAGGCCGGGCCTCGCCAGCGCGTTGAGGGCGGCGGCGGTCATGGCGCTGCCGCCAAGCCTGCCACGCACGATGGCAAAGGGCACGCCATAGGAATTTTCAGCAAGCGCATCCTTGGATTCGGCCGCGCCGACGAAGCCGACCGGCATGCCGATGATGGCGGCCGGTTTCGGTGCGCCGTCGCGCAGTTTCTCCAGCAGGTAGAAGAGGGCGGTGGGCGCATTGCCGATGGCGACGACCGCGCCCGCCATACGCTCGCCCCACAGGTCGAGCGCGGCGGCGGAGCGGGTGTTGCCGATGGTTTCGGCGATTTCGGCCGTGTGGGGGTCGCGCAGCGTGCAGATCACCTCGTTGTCGGCAGGCAGGCGGGCGCGGGTGACGCCACGCGCCACCATCTCGGCGTCGCAGAAGATGGGCGCGCCGGCCTGAAGTGCCGTCCGCGCGGCTTCCACGAAGCCGGGACCGAAGGCGAAATGCCCTGCCGCTTCGACATCGCCGCAGGCATGGATCATGCGGATGGCGATGTCCGCTTCCTGTGGTGAAAAGCGCAACAGGTCCGCCTCGGCGCGGATGATGGCGAAGGAGCGCTCATAGATGGCGTTGCCGTCGCGTATGTAGTCGTAGGCGGTCATTCTCGTCCCTGCATGAAGGCGGTTGTCACGGTTGCAGCGCCCAGCCGGGAGAGGCAGGCGGCCACGGTTTCGCCGGATTGCCGGTTCCGGCGCGCCAGCGAAGCTATGCGGGCTACGCCGGCCTGTGCGTCGGAAATCACCGTGCCGGCTGCTTCCGGCGATCTGGCCGTAGCGTCTAGCGCGATTCCCGCGCCGTCGTCATGGGCATTGAGGTCATGGCCGACGAGGGTGAGGGCGGCCGGGGCAGGGTGGGCGCAGCCTTTGGCACAGCCTGAAACATGGAGCGTGAACGAGCCGTCGAGAAAGTCCGCATCATGCGCTGCGATGCGCTCGGCCAGAGCGCGCGTTGCAATCCGACCGGAAGTGCAGGCCGGGGACCCCGGACAGGCGGCGATGGACAGGCGCGGATCGGCGGCGTGTGTGATGAAGCCGAGAGAGGCGGCGGCATCGCGAAGGTTGTCGCAGGCGTCGAGGCTCACGCCGGGAAACAGCAGCGTACGGGAGGGGGCGGGGCGGATTTCCGTTACGCCGACCGCAATCGCCCCTTGCGCCAGCGCGATGATGTTTTCGGCCGGCATCGAGCCGAAGGGCAGGGCGATGCCGAGGGCGAGCGTGCCATCTGCCAGTGAGAACATGGAGACGGGAGTGCCTGTTGGTCTGGCTTGAAGATTACCCCTCTCTGGCCTGCCGGCCATCTCCCGCACAAGGGGGGAGATGGCCGGCAGGCCAGAGAGGGGTATTTCCGTAACGACACGCTGCGCGTCCAGATCGCGCGCCCTTGCCTCGCGGCCAAGGGCGGCAATGGCTTCGAGAATGGTAATGGCGGCAGCGCAGGCTTGTGACTTTTCGACGACGCCAAGTTGCCGGGCACTCGCCGCAGTTCCACCTATGGCAAGGTGCCATGCTTTCGGGTTGCCGCAGGCGACAAGCCGCACATCGGCCAGCACGGCATCCATCGGCAGGCGGCCGCCGCCATCCACCACCACGGAAACTTTTGGGCCGAGCCGCGCGCCAAGCCCGGCTTTTTCGATAGCGGCCCTGATTTCATTTGCCAGCGGGCGCGGGTCGGCGATCTCCTCGGCGTCGATGCCGGCCAGCGCACCGGTTTCGACCGGCACGCCGCTGCGCACATCGATCTCCAGCGCATCGACATCTCTGGCCAGCGCCTGCGCGGATGGCGGCGTGAGGCCCCGAATCTGGACCGAGCCGCGCGCCGTCACCTCGACGATGCCGTTGCCGTGGCGCAGCGCCGATTCGCAGAGTCCGATCAACGCCTTGGGCGACAAACCTCCAGCAACGGTGTGGAGGCGGGCGAGCAGGCCATCGCCGGTCTGCATGGGGGCGGACAGGGCGGGGCACGCGCCGCGTCTGGCAAAGGCGCTCATGCCGCCACCTGCCTTGCCTCGGCAATCAGCGCGGCGAGGTCGTCGTCCACGGCGTTGCGCAGCGGGTGCCACAGGCCGCGCCGCCGTGCGGACAGGAAGCGTTCGGCGATGAGCGCCGCCGCTTCGCGGTTTTCGCGCAGCAGGAAGGCGCGAACGTTTTCATCGCCCAGATAGGCGTCGTGAACGGCCTCGATCAGCGCGCCCGGAATGGCGTGCGTGGTTTCGGCGAAGCCGACCAGCCGGTCCACGGTCTCGGCGAATTCGGAAGCGCCACGCGGGCCGTGCCGCATCTGGCCGGCTATGAAGCGCGGATTGACGGCGCGGGCGCGCACCACGCGGGCGACCGCTTCCGACACCGAGCGCGGCTTCGGCTTTGCCGGGTCGGTGGTGTCGAGCACGATGACATCGGCGTTGCGGCCGAGTGCTGCAAGGGCGGCCGAAAAACCGCCGATGAAGGCCACATCGGCGGAGCCTTCGAGAATGTCGCGGCCGGGGTCGTCGCCGGTGTGGACCAGCAGATCGGCCTCCGACAGCCTGTCCGCGAACGCGCCGGGCGCGGCCACGCCTTCGCCCTCCGCGCCACCATAGGCGTGCGAGGCGCTGTCCAGATAGGCGCGGCCGATCTCCTCGCGGCTTTCCCAGTCGCCGCTGGCAAGCAGGCTTTCGATGCCTGCACCGTAAGTGCCGGGCGATGAGCCGAAGATACGCGGGCCGATGCGGCCTTCTGCGCGGGCAAGGGCGGCCAGCGGGTTTTCGTCGTCGGTTTCGTCGCGGGCGGCGACGGCGCGCGCGGCGGCGTCGATCAGCGCGATCTGGGTCGGAAACATGTCGCGGAACAGGCCGGAAATGCGCCAGGTGACATCGACGCGCGGACGGCCGAGCACGGCCGGCGGCAGCACCTCGATGCCGGTGACTCGGCCGGTGGCGGCGTCCCATTGCGGACGGCAGCCCATCAGCGCCAGCCCCTGCGCGATTTCCTCGCCGCCGGTGCGCAGCGAGGCCGAGCCCCACAGGTCGATGACCAGCGAACGCGGCCAATCGCCATGAGTCTGGAGATAGGTCGTCACCACCTCGCCAGCCGCCGCCTTGCCGAGATCGAAGGCGGTGGGCGTGGGCATGGTGCGCGGATCGGCGGTGAACAGGTTGCGACCGGTGGGCAGCACATCGGTCCGGCCGCGCGCCGGGGCACCGGACGGGCCGGCGGTGACGTGGCGGCCGTCGAGCGCGGCGAGAAGGCCGGATTTTTCCGTTTCCACGCTTTGCAGCCGCAGCGGATCGTTTTCATCAGCCTGAGCGCGGCCATAGATGTGCAGACCGTCCTTGATGGCAAAATCCTTGAGGTCGCAAAGCCAGGCATCGATGCGGCGCAGGGCTTCGTCGGGCGCGTCGGTGGTTGTCACACCGGCCTCCACGGCGAGGCCGGTCTCTGCGGCCGTTTCCACGATCAGCTTCGCCAGCCGGTCGCGGCGGCGACTGTCGAGGCCGTCGGCCTGCGCATATTCATCCACCAGCCGTTCGAGTTTCTGTTGGTGTTCATCCAGTTCGGCGCTGACCAGCGGCGGGGGCAGGTGGCCGAGCGTGACGGCTGAAATGCGCCGCTTGGCCTGTGCCGCCTCGCCGGGATTGGAGACGATGAACGGATAGACGACCGGCAGCGGGCCGGCGACGATCTCGGGGAAGCAGGTTTCGCTGAGCGCCACCGTCTTGCCCGGCAGCCATTCCAGCGTTCCGTGCGCGCCGACATGGACGATGGCATGCGCGCCCAGCACCTTCTGCATCCACAGGCCGAAGCCGACCAGTTCGTGGCGCGGGGGCAGGGTGGGATCGTGATAGTCGGCTCTCCGGTCCTCCGAGCGGCCACGATCCGGGGCGAGCGCGACGGTGACGTTGCCGAAACTGGCAGCGCGGAAGGTGAAACGGCGTCCGGTGGGGTCGCCCCATGCGCCGAGGACGGCCTCGCGTGCTTCGGCGGGGAGTTCGCGGAAGCGGGCAATATAGTTGTCAGCGGCAAGGCCGTGGATGCCACCGTCTAGCATATCGAGCAGGGCGCGCGGCGATTGCGGAATCTCTTCAACGGCATATCCCGCCCGGCTCATGTCGTGCAGCATGGCGAGCACGCTGTTGGGTACATCGAGACCCACCGCATAACCGGTGCGGCCGGGCGCGCTCGGATAGTCGGGGATCAGGATGACGACGCGCCGTTCGGCTGGCGGCGTGGCACGCAGGCGCAGGAAAGCGGAAAGCCGCCTCGCCACCTGCGCGACGCGGTCTGGCACCGGCTGGTTGATCTGGGCGCGCAGGCCGAGCGCCGCATCGGCCTCCGCTTCCGCCTTGAAGGAGATGGCGCCTGCCATTATGCGCCCGTCGAGTTCGGGCAGCACGGCGTGCATGGCGAGGTCGGCGGGCGCGAGGCCGCGCTGGCCGCTTTGCCATGCCTCGCGTTTCGTCGTGGCGACGATAACCTGAAACACCGGAATGCCGGTGCGGTCGAACAGCGTTTCCGCGCCCGGTTCGGCACCGGAGGCAAAAGCCGTGGCGGTAACGATGGCCGCCGGTTGCAGAGCCGCGATTGCCTGTTCGACGAAACCGAGCGAGGTGGCATCTTTCAGGCTGGAGACGAAGACAGGCACCGCCGCGATGCCTCTGCGGCGCAGTTCCGCCGTCAGTGCGTCGATGGGCGCGATGTCGCTCGCCAGCAGCATGGAGCGGTAGAAGAGGACCGGCACGACGGGTGCGGCGCTTTCGCCCGCCAACGGCGGTGTTTCGACCACGCCCGATCCGGGCTCGTAAAAGCCGGCTCTCGGCACGGGTTCGGGAGCCGGGGCCTCGGCCTCATGGCCGGCCAGCCTTGCCAGACGGCGCACCAGCGCCTGCATGTTGGCCGGGCCGCCCTCGCGAAAATAGCCGAGCAGCAGGTCGAGTTCCGCGCGCGGCAGGGTGGAAGCCTGCGCCAGCCGCTCGTCCTCGTCGCGGCATTCGCCGGGCAACAGCGCCAGCCTGATGCCTCTGGCGCGCGCCGTGGCGGCAAGCTGGTCGCAGCCATAGCGCCACCAGTCGTAGCCACCCAGAAGCCGCACCAGAATGACCTTTGCATGGCTCGCGACGCTGTCCACCCACAGATCGACCGACATGGGATGGCGCAGATCGCGCAGGGCCGCCAGCCGCATGGAGGGCAGGCGGTCCGCTTCGGCCTTCCAGGCGGAGGCCAGCGCCGCAAGGTCGCTGTCGGTGAAGGACAGCGCCACCACCTCGCCCGGCGTCTGGCGCAGGTCGACCGGCTCGACGACATCGTCGAGCGAGGCGGAAGTGGTGGTCAGGATGTGCATCGTTCAATCCTGATGAAAGCAAGGTGCGCCCTGTTGTGTTCAGCCTGCCAGCATCTTCTCGATTGCCGGCTGGTTGAGACCCTTGAGGCCAATGACGACCAGCCGCGAGCGGCGATCGTCCCCGGCTGTCCAGGCGCGATCATAATAATGATTGACGCGCGGACCGACAGCCTGAACCAGCAGGCGCATCGGCTTGCCGGAAACCTCCACGAAACCCTTCACGCGCAGCACGTCCTCCTGCTCGGCGGCGGCGGCGATGCGGCGGGCGAGGTCTTCGGGATCGGTGACGGAAGCGATGTCCACGATGAAGGTGTCGAAATCGTCGTGCTCGTGGTCGCCGACGCCGTCATGATGCGACTTGCGGTTCTCGATATCGTCCTCGACGGCGAGGCCGAGCCCGAGCAGGATCGACGGATCGACCCTGCCGTGCTCGGACGGGACCACCTTCACCGCAGGCCCGATATGGGCGTCCACGATCTTGCGCGCGCGGCCGGCGGCGGCTTCATCGAGCAGGTCGTTCTTGGACAGGATGATGAGGTCGGCGCAGGCCACCTGATCCTCGAAGACCTCTTCGATCGGGTCGTCATGGTCGAGCGACTCGTCTTGCGCGCGCTGGGCGGCGAGCGCGTCCATGTCGGAGGCGACCTTGCCCTCGGCAAGGGCAGGGCCGTCGACCACGGCGATCACGCCGTCGACAGTGACGCGGCTTTTGACCGTCGGCCACTGGAATGCCTGCACCAGCGGCTTCGGCAGGGCGAGGCCGGAGGTCTCGATCAGGATGTGATCGACCTTCGGCGTGCGCGACAGGATCTGGTCGAGCGCCGGCACGAAATCGTCGGCCACCGTGCAGCAGATGCAGCCATTGGCCAGTTCGACGATGTTTTCATCGGGGCAGGTGTCGATGCCGCAACCCTTCAGGATTTCGCCATCGACGCCGACATCGCCGAACTCGTTGACGATGAGGGCGAGGCGCTTGCCTGCGGATTGTTCCAGCAGGTTGCGGATCAGCGTGGTCTTGCCGGCACCGAGGAAGCCGGTGACGACGGTGCAGGGCACGCGGGTGGCGTTTGCGGTCATGATTGGTCCTTCAGAAGCGTGAGGGGAGGAATGCGCGCGACGAGGCCGCGCCTGAGCGAATCGGGACGGCCGCGCCATGGGATCTTGCCGTCCTCCGCGGTTGCGAGCAGGCTGGCGCCGGCAACCAGATCGGCGCCGCTGTCTTCGGCGAGATCGCCGAAGACATAGCTCCATGCGCCATCGTGCAGGATGGAGGCGCTGAGCCTGCGCTTGCAATTGCCGAGGCATTCGACGGTGCGCACCTCGACCGGCTGGCCGGCGGCGGCGCGGCGCGTATCCTCGGCCAGTCTTTCGCCGGCGCGTGGATGTGCATCGGAACCGCTGGCATCCCGGCACGAGATGCAGACGACGATTGTCGTGCCGGCTCCGGTTATGCTGGCGGCTGGTTCGGTCTGAGTGGCCGGGCCTGAATCCAATTTCTGCTCCTTGCCCGGGTCACCCGCCAGGCTTTCGGCTCGTTCCTTGCAGACGGCAGGTCTCCTGGCTCGCGGGTCGTCGCCCCGGCGCCGCCTTCCCGGGGTCTGACCCAGTGGCTGTCGGCTGAGGCTCGTCGCTTACAGTTGCGGGGACAGCTGCGGAGTTGGGAAAAATCCCGCACCGCATTCCCTCTTAGCTCCCTTCCTTTGGAAAGAGAGACCGTCATGGCGGATTTAGGCTTGGGCAGGGTGCGCTGTCAACGCGTGGCTACGACGCGCCCATGTCCGCCAGCGTCGGGCCGAGATCGCCGGCGGGCGTGACCTCGATGCGCTCGAGCCCCAGCCAGTCGCGCATCTGCGCCAGTTCCGCAAGGAGGGCCGCTGCGGTCCCGGCGGGCGCGCCCGGTTCGGCATAGGCGGCGTGGACCCGCAATACCCCGGCCGGGCGGTCGGCCCTGAGATCGACACGCGCGACGATCCTGTCGCCCAGCAGAAAGGGCAGGACATAGTAGCCGTACTGCCGTTTCTCTGCCGGCGTGTAGATTTCGATGCGGTAGCGGAACCCGAACAGCTTTTCGGTGCGATCCCGCTCGAAGACCAGAGGGTCGAAAGGCGCAAGCAGGGCGCGGGCCCCGACCCTGCGGGGGAGGCGTGCGTCGCGATGCAGATAGGCCTGCCGCGCGCATCCCGCGACAGCAACGGGAATCAGTTCCCCTTCCTCGACAAGCTCGGCGATGCGGGCGGCTGTCTCGGTGGCCGGGAGCCGGAAATAATCGCGCAGGCAGGCGCCGGTTGCGATGCCGTGGGCTCGGGCGGAAATGCGCAGCAGTTCGCGCTGGGCATCCTCCGTCGCGGGAACGGGCATGTCGAGGATGCCGCGCGGCAGCACGCGCTCCGGCAGGTCGTAGACACGCTCGAAGCCACGGCGGAAGGCGGTGGTGATCCGTCCGGCCCAGAACAGCCATTCGAAGGCTGCCTTGGCGTCGCTCCAGCCCCACCAGCCACCCGACCCCTTGTGGCCATCCATGTCGGAAGCCGCCAGCGGCCCCCGGGCCTCGATTTCGCGGAAGATCTCCTCGATGAAGGCCGACCGTTCGCGGCCGAATCTTGCCAGCCCGCTGTACATCCCTTCGCCGCGTGCCGCCCTTTCCATGCGCCAGCGCAGCAGCGGCCATGTTTCCAGGGGCAGGAGCGATGCCTCATGCGCCCAGTATTCGAAAAACAGGCGCCTTGCCCCCGGACGGGCAGCCTCATCCAGCAAAGACAAAGGGTAGGGGCCGAGGCGGGAATAAACAGGCATGTAGTGCGCGCGCACCACGGCGCTGACCGAGTCGATCTGCAAAAGCGCGGTGCGCGAGACGACGCGCGAGATATGTCGACGGCCCGGAGCACCTTTTGCGCGAGGGCCGCCGAACCCCTGCGCGGCCAGTGCGATGCGTCGTGCCAGAGCCGTCGAGAGGGTTTCCTTCATGCGATCCAGACCTATCTGCGGACATGGTTCACGAACACCCGATTCCGGCAGGCTAGCAGCCAAACTGCCGGAATAGTGTCAGGAGTAAAAGTGGAGTAAAAAGTGAAGGAAATCAAAGATGATCAGTTTTGTCGCAGATAGTGTGCGGTGCAGCGTTTTGATCAAGGTTTGACTTGCTTCGGCAATCCGCCTGCGCTAACCCTCGCCGCGTTGCAGCATGGGGCCGAAAGGGTTCCGGGGCAAATCTGTCACGCTTCCGTAACAGGGCCGGCTGCGCTAGTTTCAGGCGGATCCGCCGCCAACGGAAAGTTGCAGCATGAACGAATTGCTGAGTTCGTATCTGCCGATCGTCATATTTATCGGCGTGGCACTGGTGATCGGGCTGGCGCTCATCATAGCTCCCTTCCTGGTCGCCTACCGCGATCCGGATCCCGAGAAGCTGTCCGCCTACGAGTGCGGCTTCAACTCGTTCGACGATGCGCGCATGAAGTTCGACATCCGGTTCTATCTGGTGTCGATCCTGTTCATCATCTTCGATCTCGAGGTGGCTTTCCTGTTCCCGTGGGCCGTTTCGTTCGGCGACATCGGCATGCTCGGCTTCTGGTCGATGATGGTGTTCCTTGGCGTTCTCACCATCGGCTTCATATATGAGTGGAAGAAAGGGGCGCTGGAATGGGATTGATCGGCAATTCCGGCACGCTTGTCGCGCCGCAGCCAAAGGGCGTTCTCGATCCGCGCACCGGCAAGCCGGTGGGCTCGGACGACCCGTTCTTCATCGGCATCAATGACGAACTGGCCGACAAGGGATTCATCGTCACCTCGACCGAGGCGCTGATCACCTGGGCCCGTACCGGCTCGCTCATGTATATGACGTTCGGGCTGGCCTGTTGCGCCGTGGAGATGATTCACTCGGCCATGCCGCGCTACGACAGCGAGCGCTTCGGCATTGCGCCGCGCGCCTCGCCGCGCCAGTCGGACGTCATGATCGTGGCCGGAACCCTGACCAACAAGATGGCGCCGGCGCTGCGCAAGGTCTACGACCAGATGCCGGAGCCGCGTTACGTGATCTCCATGGGCTCGTGCGCCAATGGCGGCGGCTACTACCATTATTCCTATTCGGTGGTGCGCGGCTGCGACCGCGTCGTGCCCGTCGATATCTATGTGCCGGGTTGTCCGCCAAGCGCCGAGGCGCTGATGTACGGCCTTCTTCTGTTGCAGAAGAAAATCCGGCGTACCGGCACCATCGAGCGGTGACAAGAATGAGTGAAGCACTCACGGAACTGGCCGCCCATATCGAAGCGAATGGCGGTGTCGAGATTCTGCACAGCGAGCTGGCCTTCGGCGAACTGACGGTGACCGTCGCGCCTGCCGATATCGTCACTCTGGCGCGCTTCGTGCGCGACGACGCCAGATGCCGGTTCGTGTCGATGATCGATGTTTCCGGCGCGGATTATCCGGAGCGGTTCGACCGTTTCGACGTTGTCTATCACCTGCTGTCGCCGACGAGGAACCTGCGCCTGCGCCTCAAGGTTCAGGCCGGCGAGGAGACGGTCGTTCCCTCCGTCACCGGTGTGTGGCCGGGCGCCGACTGGTTCGAGCGGGAAACCTACGACCTCTACGGCGTGCTGTTCTCCGGCCATCCGGACCTGCGCCGCATCCTGACCGACTACGGTTTCGAAGGTCATCCGCTGCGCAAGGACTTCCCGCTCACCGGCTTTGTCGAGGTGCGCTACGACGACGAGGCCAAGCGCGTCGTTTACGAGCCTGTCGAGCTGAAGCAGGAATTCCGCAATTTCGACTTCCTCTCGCCGTGGGAAGGCACCGACTACGTGCTGCCGGGCGATGAAAAGGTGAAGCAGTAAATGGCTGAAACCTCCGTCCGCAATTTCAACATCAACTTCGGCCCGCAGCATCCGGCCGCGCACGGCGTGCTGCGCCTCGTGCTGGAGCTGGACGGCGAGGTGGTCGACCGCGTCGATCCGCATATCGGTCTGCTGCATCGCGGCACCGAGAAGCTGATGGAGGCCAAGACCTATCTTCAGGCCGTGCCTTATCTGGATCGGCTCGACTATTGCTCGCCCATGAATCAGGAGCATGCCTACGCCCTGGCGGTCGAGCGCCTGCTGGGCATCGAGGTTCCGAAGCGCGGGCAGATCATCCGCGTGCTCTATTCGGAAATCGGCCGCATCATGTCGCACATTCTCAATGTGACGACGCAGGCCATGGACGTCGGCGCGCTGACCCCGCCGCTGTGGGGGTTCGTCGAGCGCGAGAAGCTGATGGTCTTCTATGAGCGGGCTTCCGGTTCGCGCATGCATGCGGCCTATTTCCGCCCGGGCGGCGTGCATCAGGACCTGCCGCAGAAGCTGATCGAAGACATCGGCAAGTGGATCGACCCGTTCCTCAGGACAATCGACGATCTCGATGCGCTGCTGACGCCCAACCGCATCTTCAAGCAGCGCAACGTCGATATCGGCGTGGTGTCGCTGGAAGACGCCTGGGCATGGGGTTTCTCGGGCGTGATGGTGCGCGGTTCGGGCGCGGCGTGGGATCTGCGCAAGTCGCAGCCCTACGAGTGCTACTCCGAAATGGATTTCGACATTCCGATCGGCAAGAACGGCGACAATTTTGACCGCTACCTCATCCGCATGGAAGAGATGCGCCAGTCGGCGCGGATCATGCGCCAGTGCGTCGATCTTTTGCTCGGCAAGGAAAGCACAGGCCCCGTCTCTAACCTCGACGGCAAGGTGGTGCCGCCCAAGCGTGGCGAGATGAAGCGCTCGATGGAAGCGCTGATCCATCACTTCAAGCTCTATACCGAGGGCTACAAGGTGCCGGCCGGCGAGGTTTATGCGGCCGTCGAAGCGCCGAAGGGCGAGTTCGGCGTCTATCTGGTGTCGGACGGAACCAACAAGCCGTATCGCTGCAAGCTGCGCGCGCCGGGCTTCGCCCATTTGCAGGCCATGGATTTCCTGTGCAAGGGCTACATGCTTGCGGACGTCGCAGCCATCCTCGGCTCCCTCGACATCGTCTTTGGTGAGGTCGACCGCTAATGTCCGTTCGCCGTCTCGCAGATGCCAGCGTCCAGCCAGCAGCATTCTCCTTCAACGAGGAGTTCGCTTCGGCTGCGCAGAAGTGGATCGCAAAATATCCGGAAGGCCGCCAGCAATCGGCGATCATCCCGCTGCTCATGCTTGCTCAGGAGCAGGATGGCTGGGTGACCAAAGCAGCAATCGAGCAGATCTGCGACATGCTGGGCATGCCCTATATCCGCGGCCTCGAAGTCGCGACCTTCTACACGCAGTTCCAGCTGAAGCCGGTCGGCACGCGCGCCCACATCCAGGTCTGCGGCACGACGCCGTGCATGCTGCGCGGCGCGGGCGAACTGATGGATGTGTGCCGCTCCAAAATCCATCATGAGCAGTTCCACACCAACGAGGATGGAACGCTGTCGTGGGAAGAGGTCGAGTGCCAGGGCGCGTGCGTGAACGCGCCGATGGTCATGATCTTCAAGGATTCCTATGAAGACCTGACGCCCGAGCGTCTGGCCGAGATCATCGACGAGTTCGAGGCGGGCAGGGGCGATTCCGTGCCTACGGGGCCGCAGGTCGATCGCTTCTTCTCTGCGCCTGAAGGCGGGTTCACCGCGCTGACCGACGAGAAAGCCGTTCTGAAGTCGACCCGTGCCCGGGAGGCGAAGGCCGATGCGGCCGGGGCCGCCGCTGGCGCGGAGGTGCCCCCGTCCAATGCCGGCAAGCCGAAGACCGATGCGCCCGAGACCAGCCCGGCGCTGAAGACTCCGTCGAAGGTGAAAGCCGCACCGGAGGCCGAGAAGGCCGCAAGCGTTGCCGCGCCTGCTGCAAAGGCGCCTGCCAAGCCGGCAAAGCCGTCTCTTGACGACAAAAGTCGTCCGGCTGGCATTGCTCGTCCGGCCACGGTCGACGACCTCAAGCTGATTTCGGGCGTTGGCCCGAAGAACGAGAAGGTTCTGCACGAACTCGGCATTTTCACCTTTGCGCAGGTTGCATCTTGGAAGAAGGCCGAGCGCGAGTGGGTCGACGGCTATCTCAATTTCCATGGCCGCATCGAGCGCGAGGACTGGGTCAAGCAGGCCAAGGCGCTCGCCAGAGGCGGCGTAGAGGAATATGTCCGCGTCTTCGGCAAGAAGCCGGTTTGAGGGAAGAACGATGCTTCAGGACAAGGATCGCATCTTTACCAACATCTACGGCCGCTTCGACAAGTCGCTGGCAGGCGCGATGTCGCGCGGTTGCTGGGATGGCACCAAGGGCATCATCGACAAGGGCCGTGACTGGATCATCAACGAGATGAAGGCGTCCGGCCTGCGCGGCCGCGGCGGCGCGGGTTTCCCGACCGGCCTCAAGTGGTCGTTCATGCCCAAGGAAAGCGACGGCCGCCCGAGCTATCTGGTGGTCAACGCCGACGAATCCGAGCCCGGCACCTGCAAGGACCGGGACATTCTGCGCCATGATCCGCACACGCTGGTCGAGGGCTGCCTGCTGGCCGGCTTCGCCATGGGCGCGGTCGCGGCCTACATCTATGTACGCGGCGAGTTCATGCGCGAGCGCGAAGCCCTGCAACGCGCCATCGATGAGGCTTACGACGCGAAGCTCATCGGCAAGAACAACAAGAACGGCTACGATTTCGATGTTTACGTCCATCACGGCGCCGGCGCCTATATCTGCGGCGAGGAAACGGCCCTGCTGGAAAGCCTCGAAGGCAAGAAGGGCCAGCCGCGCCTGAAGCCGCCGTTCCCGGCCAATATGGGCCTCTACGGCTGCCCGACCACGGTCAACAATGTCGAATCCATCGCCGTTGCGCCGACCATCCTGCGGCGCGGCGCGGCCTGGTTCTCGTCCTTCGGGCGTCCGAACAATGTCGGCACCAAGCTGTACATGCTGGTCGGGCATGTGAACACGCCCTGCACGGTCGAGGAAGAGATGGGCACCACCTTCCGCGAGCTGGTGGAGAAGCACGGCGGCGGCATTCGCGGCGGCTGGGACAACCTGCTGGCGGTCATTCCCGGCGGCGCATCGTGCCCGGTGGTGAAGGCCGAGGACATCATCGACTGTCCGATGGACTTCGACGGCCTGCGCGAGCGCAAGTCGTCCTTCGGCACGGCGGCTATGATCATCATGGACAAGTCGACCGACATCGTTAAGGCGATCGCGCGTCTTTCCTACTTCTTCAAGCACGAGAGCTGCGGCCAGTGCACGCCGTGCCGCGAGGGCACGGGCTGGATGTGGCGCGTGATGGAGCGGCTGGTGCGCGGCGAGGCGCAGAAGCGCGAGATCGACATGCTGCTCGACGTCACCAGGCAGATCGAAGGTCACACCATCTGCGCGCTGGGCGACGCGGCTGCGTGGCCGGTGCAGGGCCTGATCCGCAACTTCCGCCCCGAGATCGAGCGCCGCATCGACGAATTCACCCGCAATTCCCACCGGGTCGAGCCGGTTCTGGTGGCGGCGGAGTAGTGAAACGATGCTGTTGGGATTACGCGATACACGGGCTTTTGTGGGCGGTGCTGGCCTTTCTGGCGCTGCACGTGAAAGCCGTGGCGCATGCTCCGATAGCGGTGATGTTTCTTCTGGCTTCTTTGCCCTACCTGCTGGTTACCAGTCTGGGAGGCGCCGAGCGAAGCGCGGGCATGACGTGGGCCTATCGGATTTATCAGCTTGCCGGGCTGGCAATTCTGATCGGCTGGCCTGTTGCTGGAATCTGGCGCTGGAGGCAGTCGCCATCAGTGCTTCTCACCTATCCGCACTTGCTGATCGCTTTGGCGGGATGGTGGTGCACCCTGTTGGTCGGATCGATCAATTTTCCGTTTATGCTTTAGGCAAATGACCCAGACCGGACGCAATCATAACGTGGTGCTGCCTGCCGAGCTTGCCAACTCGGTGAATCTGCTCGTCCATCCGGCAGCCGGAATGGCGGCCGCGTCGGCGCTTGGGTTCGGGCTGGCCAGTCAGGCGCTCGGTGTCTGGTTGGGCGCGCTGAACGGCGCCAGCGAAGCTTCGCAGAAGCTGTTCCAGACTTTTGGCGATGGGTCGGCGCAGGATGATCATGGGGCCGCCGACGCAGCAAAGCCCGCTGCCCGTACTGCGAGTGCGGCTGCCGCTAACGTTGCCGTGCAGCCGGAGGCGCATCGGCCGCAGGCGCTGGACAAGCCGTCCGCTCCGGACGACCTGAAGGCGATCTCCGGGATCGGCCCTAAGCTTGAGGCGGTTCTCAACGGCTATGGCATCTGGACCTGGCGCCAGATTGCGGAATGGACGGACGCCGAGATCGCATGGGTTGACGACACGCTCGGATTTCGCGGCCGCATCCGGCGCGACGACTGGGTCGGGCAGGCAGCGGCGCTGCAAGACGGGCAACGGGTAAAGTAAAATCGGGCCTGGCGCGGCTTCGATGGCGCCAGCAATGAAGATCGCGGCACGGCTGCGGGGTTGAGGCGAAATGGCAAAGCTCAAGGTCGACGGGAAAGAGATCGAGGTACCCGACCACTACACGCTGCTGCAGGCGGCGGAGGCGGCGGGCGCGGAAGTGCCGCGTTTCTGCTTCCATGAACGGCTGTCGATCGCCGGTAACTGCCGCATGTGCCTGGTCGAGGTGAAGGGCGGTCCGCCCAAGCCGCAGGCTTCCTGCGCCATGGGCGTGCGCGACCTGCGCCCCGGCCCGGAAGGCCAGCTTCCCGAGGTGTTCACCAACACGCCGATGGTCAAGAAGGCCCGTGAAGGCGTGATGGAGTTCCTGCTCATCAACCACCCGCTGGATTGCCCGATCTGCGATCAGGGCGGCGAGTGCGACCTGCAGGACCAGGCCATGGCCTTCGGCGTCGATTCCTCCCGCTTCCACGAGAACAAGCGCGCCGTCGAGGACAAATATATCGGCCCGCTGGTCAAGACGATCATGACGCGCTGCATCCACTGCACGCGCTGCGTCCGCTTCACCACGGAAGTGGCCGGCATTTCCGAGCTTGGCCTGATCGGCCGCGGCGAGGACGCCGAGATCACCACCTATCTCGAGCAGGCGATGACCTCTGAACTGCAGGGCAACGTCATCGACCTGTGTCCGGTCGGTGCGCTGACCGCAAGGCCATACGCTTTCCAGGCGCGCCCGTGGGAGCTGACAAAGACGGAATCCATCGACGTGATGGATGCCGTGGGCTCCGCCATCCGCGTCGACACGCGCGGTCGCGAGGTCATGCGCATCCTGCCGCGCATCAACGATGCGGTGAACGAGGAGTGGATTTC
The DNA here is from genome assembly GCA_022833215.1 of Mesorhizobium sp. Lineage (GTDB taxonomy): Bacteria > Pseudomonadota > Alphaproteobacteria > Rhizobiales > Rhizobiaceae > Mesorhizobium. The sequence continues at coordinate 17,901 of JAIPUZ010000054.1, forward strand.
CGACAAGACCCGTTTCATCTGGGACGGTCTGCGCACCCAGCGCCTCGACCGGCCTTATGTGCGGCGAGACGGCAAGCTCAGGCCGGCAAGCTGGGGTGAAGCCTTCGCCGCCATCCGCGATGCCGTTTCGGCGACCGCGCCCGACAGGATCGGCGCGATTGCCGGCGATCTGGCCGCCGTCGAGGAAATGTATGCGCTGAAGCGCCTCATCGCTTCGCTTGGCTCGACCAATATCGATTGCCGTCAGGATGGCGCCGCGCTCAACCCGGCGCTCGGTCGCGCGAGCTATATCTTCAACCCGACGATCGAGGGGATCGAGAATGCCGATGCCATCCTCATCGTCGGCGCCAATCCGCGTTTCGAGGCTTCGGTGCTCAATGCCCGTATCCGCAAGCGTTTCCGCGCCGGCCCGCTGCCGATCGGCGTGATCGGCGAGTTCGGCGATCTGCGCTACGACTATGAAGCCCTTGGCGCGGGACCGGAGACGCTGAAGGACATCGCCGGCGGCAACGGCACGTTCTTCGAGGCGCTGAAGAAGGCGGAGCGGCCGCTCATCATCGTCGGGCAGGGCGCCCTGGCGCGTGCCGACGGTGCCGCCGTTCTCGGCCTCGCAGCCAAACTCGCGATGGCTGTCGACGCCGTGGGGCCGGACTGGAACGGTTTTGCCGTTCTGCACAATGCGGCCGCCCGCGTCGGCGGTCTGGACATCGGCTTCGTGCCGGGGGAGGGCGGCAAGGATGCCGCCGCCATGCTCGAAGGCACCGACGTTCTGTTCCTGCTCGGCGCCGACGAGATCGACATGGGCAAGGTCAAGAGCAGTTTCGTGGTCTATGTCGGCACGCATGGCGATGCCGGCGCCCACCGCGCCGACGTGATCCTGCCGGCTTCGGCCTACACCGAGAAGTCGGGAACCTATGTGAATACGGAAGGCCGCGTGCAGCAGACGAGCCGCGCCGGTTTCGCTCCCGGCGACGCCCGTGAGGACTGGGCGATCTTCCGCGCGCTCTCGGACGTTCTCGGCCACAGATTGCCGTTCGATTCGCTGGGGCAGCTTCGCAGGGAACTGTATGGCGAACATCCGCATCTGGCTCGTGTCGACCAGATCGAGGCCGGTTCCGCGGACGATGTTGCCGGGGCCGCCAGGATCGCCGGCCGTATCGAAAAGGCCGGCTTCGTGTCGCCGGTGCGCGACTTCTACCTGACCAACCCGATTGCGCGCGCATCGGCCGTGATGGCCGAGTGCTCGGCGCTGGCGCAGGGCGGCTTCAAGCAGGCGGCGGAATAGGACATGGACGACAGCTTCTTCTCCTTCTACATCCTGCCGGCGCTGATCATTCTCGCGAAATCGCTCGCGCTGCTGGTCATCCTGCTGATCTTCGTGGCCTACATCCTGTATGCCGACCGCAAGATCTGGGCTGCCGTGCAGATGCGCCGCGGCCCGAACGTGGTTGGTCCCTGGGGCCTGTTCCAGGCTTTCGCGGACCTGTTCAAGTTCGTGTTCAAGGAACCGGTGATCCCCTCCGGCGCCAACAAGGGCGTGTTCCTGCTGGCGCCGCTGGTGTCCTCGGTTCTGGCGATGGCCGCGTGGGCGGTCATCCCGGTGAACGAGGGCTGGGCCGTCGCCAACATCAATGTCGGCATTCTTTACGTTCTCGCCATCTCCTCGCTGGAGGTCTACGGCGTGATCATGGGCGGCTGGGCGTCGAACTCGAAATATCCGTTCCTCGGCGCGCTGCGCTCGGCGGCGCAGATGGTCTCCTACGAAGTCTCCATCGGCTTCGTCATCGTCACCGTGCTTCTGTGCGTCGGCTCGCTGAACCTCACCGATATCGTTCTGGCGCAGAAGGATGGAATCGGTACATGGGCCGGGATGCCCAACAGCTTCCTCGACTGGCACTGGCTCGGCCTGTTCCCGATGTTCGTCATCTTCATCATATCGGCGCTGGCTGAAACCAACCGTCCGCCTTTCGATCTCGTGGAAGCGGAATCGGAACTGGTCGCCGGCCACATGGTCGAATATTCGTCGACGGCGTTCCTGCTGTTCTTCCTCGGCGAATATGTCGCCATCGTCCTGATGTGCGCGCTGACCACGATCCTCTTCCTTGGAGGCTGGCTGCCGCCGTTCGACTTCGCGCCGTTCACCTGGGTTCCGGGCGTCATCTGGTTCGTGCTCAAGGTGTGCTTCGTGTTCTTCATCATCTCGATGGCCAAGGGCGTTCTTCCGCGCTACCGCTACGACCAGCTGATGCGGCTGGGCTGGAAAGTCTTCCTGCCGATCTCGCTGTTCATGGTCGTGGCCACGGCCGCGTTCCTCAAGCTGACGGGGCTTGCCTGATGTCTGCAATCGCTCAAGCGGCTAAGTCGCTGATCCTGAAAGATATCCTGGGTGGCTACTGGCTGGGCATCAAGAAGATGTTCCAGCCCAAGGAAACCATCAACTACCCGCATGAGAAGGGGCCGATCAGCCCTCGCTTCCGTGGCGAGCATGCGCTGCGCCGTTATCCGAACGGCGAGGAGCGCTGCATCGCCTGCAAGCTGTGCGAGGCCATCTGCCCGGCCCAGGCCATCACCATCGAGGCCGGCCCGCGCCGCAACGATGGCACGCGCCGCACCGTGCGCTACGACATCGACATGGTGAAATGCATCTATTGCGGTTTCTGTCAGGAAGCCTGCCCGGTCGACGCCATCGTCGAGGGGCCGAACTTCGAGTTCGCGACCGAGACGCGCGAGGAGCTTTACTACGACAAGGACAAGCTTCTGGCGAACGGCGACCGCTGGGAGCGCGAAATCGCGCGCAACATCGCGATGGATGCGCCTTATCGCTGAACGCGGATGCCGGACATGCGATCCGGACATCGGCATTTGACACATGGACGGGCCGCAACGGCTCGTCTAAGGAACACGCGGTTTCGTGACCGGAGGCGGCACGGAATCAGGATTTGGAAACCCGGGGGATCCCCATGCTTGAAGGACTAGAGGCGGCTTTCTTCTACCTCTTCGCCCTCGTCGCGGTCGCGTCGGCCCTGATGGTCATCTCGTCGCGCAATCCCGTTCATTCGGTGCTGTTCCTGATCCTCGCCTTCTTCAACGCGGCGGGGCTGTTCCTGCTGGCGGGAGCCGAGTTCCTGGCGCTGATCCTGCTCATTGTCTATGTCGGCGCCGTCATGGTGCTGTTCCTGTTCGTGGTCATGATGCTCGACGTCGATTTCGCCGAGTTCAAGCAGGGGGCGCTGCGCTATGCGCCGATCGGCGCGCTGGTCGGGCTGATCTTCGCCGCCGAGCTGATCATCGTCACCGGCGGCTATGTGCTGGCACCCGAACTGAGTTCGTCGGTGGCGCGGCCGATACCGGATCTGGCGGAGCGCACCAACACGGCCGCCCTCGGCGACATTCTCTACACGGACTACATCCATTTCTTCCAGATGGCGGGCGTCGTGCTTCTGGTCGCCATGGTCGGCGCCATCGTTCTGACGCTGCGCCACAAGGAGGGCGTCAGGCGCCAGTCGATTTCCGAACAGGTGGGCCGCACGCCGGAAGCCTCCATCGAAGTACGCAAGGTCGAGACGGGGAAGGGCATCTGACATGACCGTCGGCATCGGACATTATCTGACACTCTCGGCGATCCTGTTCACCATCGGCGTGTTCGGCATCTTCCTGAACCGCAAGAACGTCATCGTCATCATGATGTCGATCGAACTGCTGCTTCTGGCCGCCAACATCAATCTGGTCGCCTTCTCCTCGGTGCTCAACGATCTGGTGGGACAGGTCTTCGTGCTGTTCGTGCTGACGGTCGCGGCGGCCGAGGCGGCGATCGGCCTGTCCATCCTGGTGGTCTTCTTCCGCAACCGCGGCTCCATCGCGGTGGAAGACGTGAATATGATGAAGGGTTGAGGCGCGGAACATGTATCAGGCCATCGTCTTCCTGCCCCTCATCGGCTTCCTGATCGTCGGGCTGTTCGGCACCTCGCTCGGCGCCAAGGCTTCGGAATACATCACCTCCGGACTGGTGGTGGTTTCGGCAGCGCTTTCATGGGTCGCCTTCTTCTCTGTCGGCTTTTCCGACGTGGAAACTTTCACCGTTCCGCTGCTGCGCTGGCTCCAGACAGGCGGGCTCGACGCCGCCTGGGCGCTGCGCATCGATACGCTGACCGTCGTCATGCTGGTGGTGGTGAACACCGTCTCGGCGCTGGTCCACATCTACTCCATCGGCTACATGCACCACGATCCGCACCGGCCGCGCTTCTTCGCCTATCTGTCGCTGTTCACCTTCGCCATGCTGATGCTGGTGACTTCCGACAATCTGGTGCAGATGTTCTTCGGCTGGGAAGGCGTCGGCCTGGCCTCCTATCTGCTGATCGGCTTCTGGTACAAGAAGCCCTCGGCAAGTGCCGCGGCCATGAAGGCATTCATCGTCAACCGTGTCGGCGACTTCGGCTTCCTGCTCGGTCTGTTCGGTGTGTTCGTGCTGTTCGGCTCGGTCAATTTCTCGACCATTTTCGCGGGCGCGACCACCTATCTGCCGGCCGAGGGCGCCGCCGAGGCGGGTTCCGTGCTGACGTTCCTCGGCTATTCGCTCGACAGGACGGCGGCGATAACCGTGGTGTGCCTGCTGCTGTTCATGGGCGCGATGGGCAAGTCGGCCCAGGTGCCGCTGCACACCTGGCTGCCGGACGCCATGGAAGGCCCGACCCCGGTTTCGGCGCTGATCCACGCGGCGACCATGGTCACCGCCGGCGTGTTCATGCTGGCGCGCCTTTCGCCGCTGTTCGAACTGTCGCACAGCGCGCTCACCGTCGTCACCTTCATCGGCGCAACCACCGCCTTCTTCGCGGCGACGGTCGGCCTCGTGCAGAACGACATCAAACGCGTCATCGCCTATTCGACCTGCTCGCAGCTCGGCTACATGTTCGTGGCGCTGGGCGTGGGGGCCTATGGCGCGGCGATATTCCACCTGTTCACGCACGCCTTCTTCAAGGCCCTGCTGTTCCTCGGCTCCGGCTCGGTCATCCATGCCATGTCGGACGAGCAGGACATGCGCAAGATGGGCGGTATCCGCAAGCTGATCCCGACCACCTACTGGATGATGATCATCGGCACCGTCGCGCTGACCGGTCTGGGCATCCCGGCCACTGTCATCGGCACGGCAGGCTTCTTCTCCAAGGACGCCATCGTCGAAAGCGCCTTCGTCGGCCACAATGCGGTCGCGGGCTTCGCCTTCGCGCTGCTGGTGATCGCCGCCTGCTTCACCTCCTTCTATTCCTGGCGCCTCATCTTCATGACGTTCCACGGCAAGTCGCGCGCCAGCGAGGAGGTTCTGCACCACGTCCATGAATCGCCGCCGGTGATGCTGGTGCCGCTTTACATTCTTGCGGTCGGCGCACTGTTCGCGGGCTTCGTGTTCCACGACCAGTTCATCGGCGATGCCTACGAGGCATTCTGGAAGACGGCGCTGTTCACCTCGGCCGACAACCATGTCCTGCACGAGATGCACAATGTGCCGATGTGGGTGAAGATGTCGCCGTTCGTGGCGATGGTCGTCGGCTTCCTGCTGTCCTACCAGTTCTATATCCGCTCGCCGGAAACGCCGAAGCGCCTCGCCGCGCAGCATCGCGGCCTCTACCAGTTCCTGCTGAACAAGTGGTACTTCGACGAGCTGTTCGACTTCCTGTTCGTGCGCTCGGCCAAGGCGCTGGGTCGCTTCCTGTGGAAGACCGGCGATGGAAAGATCATTGACGGGCTTGGACCGGACGGCGTTTCGGCGCGCGTCGTCGACGTCACCCAGCGTGTCGTCAGGCTCCAGTCCGGCTATCTCTACCACTACGCATTCGCAATGCTGATCGGCGTTGCCGCACTTGCCACCTGGATGATGCTATGACCGACTGGCCCATTCTTTCTACGGTCACGTTCCTGCCGCTGGCCGGCGCACTTCTGGTGCTGCTGGTCAACGACGAAAGCGAGAACGGTCTCCGCAACATCCGCTCGATCACGCTGCTGACGACGGTCTTCACCTTCGTGGTGTCGCTGTTCGTCTGGATCGGCTTCGACAATTCGCAATCCGGCTTCCAGATGGTGGAGAAGGCGGAATGGCTGGATAGCGGCATCTCCTATCAGATGGGTGTCGACGGCATTTCCATGCTGTTCGTCATTCTCACCACCTTCCTGATGCCGCTTTGCATCCTCGCTTCGTGGGAGGCGGTGCAGAAGCGCGTCAAGGCGTACATGATCGCCTTCCTGCTGCTCGAAACGCTGATGATCGGCGTGTTCTGCGCGCTGGACCTGGTGCTGTTCTACGTCTTCTTCGAGGCTGGCCTGATCCCGATGTTCATCATCATCGGCGTGTGGGGCGGCAAGCGGCGCGTCTACGCATCGTTCAAGTTCTTCCTCTACACGCTGCTGGGCTCGGTGCTGATGCTGCTGGCCATCATGGCTATGTACTGGAATGCAGGCACGACCGACATTCCCACGCTGCTCGCTCACGACTTCCCGGCCAGCATGCAGACATGGCTGTGGCTCGCCTTCTTCGCCTCCTTCGCGGTGAAGATGCCGATGTGGCCCGTTCACACCTGGCTGCCGGACGCGCACGTCGAGGCACCGACCGCAGGCTCGGTCATCCTCGCCGGCATCCTGCTGAAGATGGGCGGCTACGGTTTCCTGCGCTTCTCGCTGCCGATGTTCCCGCTCGCCTCGGATATGTTCCAGCCGTTCGTGTTCACCCTGTCGGTGATCGCCATCGTGTACACCTCTCTGGTCGCACTGATGCAGGAGGACATGAAAAAGCTGATCGCCTATTCGTCGGTCGCCCACATGGGCTACGTGACCATGGGCATCTTCGCCATGAACACCGAAGGCATCGACGGCGCCATCTTCCAGATGCTGTCGCACGGTCTGGTGTCTTCCGCGCTGTTCCTGTGCGTCGGCGTCATCTATGACCGCATGCACACCCGCGAGATCGACGCCTATGGCGGCCTTGTCAACAACATGCCGAAATATGCGGTGGTGTTCCTGATTTTCACCATGGCCAATGTCGGCCTGCCGGGCACCAGCGGTTTCGTCGGCGAATTCCTGACGCTGCTCGGCGTGTTCCGGGTCAACACCTGGGTGGCCCTGTTCGCCGCCACGGGCGTGATCCTGTCGGCCGGCTATGCGCTGTGGCTCTATCGCCGCGTGGTGTTCGGCGCGCTGACCAAGGACAGCCTCAAGGGGCTGCTCGACCTCTCCACCCGCGAGAAGGTCGTGATCTATCCGCTGGTGGTGCTGACGATCTTCTACGGCGTCTACCCCGCCCCGGTGCTGGACGTCACCGCCGAGTCGGTAAAGGCGCTGGTGGAAAACGTCAACGCATCGATCAATGCCGCGCAGACCGCGGCCGTAAACTGACCGGAGACCGAGGTAACAATGACGCCGGAACTCTCCACTAGTCTCGCGCTCGTCACGCCCGAGCTCATCATCGTCGCAGGCGCCATCGTGCTTCTGATGATCGGTGTGTTCTCAAGCGGCCGGCCGGGCGCATTGGTCACGACGCTTGCCGTGCTGGTCATGGCGGTTGCCGGCCTGTGGCTGGCATTCTTCACCGGTGAGGGCAGGGCGTTCGGCAATTCCTTCGTGGTCGATCCGTTCGCGCGCTTCATGAAGCTGCTGACGCTCGGCGGCTCGGCCGTGGCGCTGGTCATGTCGATCGGCTACAGCCGCGCGCACCGCTTCGACACTTTCGAATATCCCGTTCTGGTCATGCTTTCGACCGGCGGCATGCTGCTGATGGCGTCGGCCAACGACATGATCGCGCTCTATCTGAGCTTCGAGCTGCAGTCGCTGGCGCTCTACATCGTCGCGGCCATCAACCGCGACTCGCTGCGCTCCAGCGAGGCCGGCCTCAAATATTTCGTCCTCGGCGCGCTCGGCACCGGCATGATGCTCTACGGCATCTCGCTGGTCTACGGTTACACCGGCTCCGTCGATTTCGAGGTCATCGCATCGGTGATTTCGGGACAGGGACGCCAGATCGGCGTGCTGTTCGGCATCGTGTTCATCCTGTCCGGCCTCGTTTTCAAGATTTCCGCGGCGCCCTTCCACATGTGGACGCCGGACGTCTATGAGGGCGCGCCCACCCCGGTGACGGCGTTCTTCGCGGTGGCCCCGAAGGTCGCGACCATGGCGCTCATCCTGCGTATGGTGATGGAGACGTTCCAGCCGGCTGCTTCGGACTGGCAGCAGATCGTCGTGTTCGTGTCCATCGCCTCGATGGCGCTCGGTTCCTTCGCGGCCATCGGCCAGCGCAACATCAAGCGCCTGATGGCCTATTCGTCCATCGGCCATATGGGCTTCGCGCTGGTCGGCCTTGCCGCCAACAGCGAGGCGGGCGTGCGCGGCGTGCTCATCTACATGATGATCTATGTCGCCATGACGCTGGGTGTCTTCGCCTTCATCCTGTCCATGCGCCGCAACGACGAGAATGTGGAGGAGATCGGCGATCTGGCCGGCCTTTCCCAGACCAATCCGATCATGGCCACCATCATGACCCTGATGCTGTTTTCGCTGGCGGGCATTCCCTGGCTGGCGGGGTTCTGGGCCAAGTGGTACGTTTTCCTCGCGGCCATTGACGCAGGCCTCTACGCCTTGGCCATTATCGGCGTTCTGACTTCGGTGGTGGCGGCGTTCTACTATCTGCGCATCATCAAGATCATGTGGTTCGATGAACCGGCAGGCGGCTTCCAGCCGATGTCGGCCGAAATGCGCATCATCCTCGGCCTGTCCGGCGCCTTCGTCACCTTCTATGTGCTGTTCGGCGCTCCGATCGGCGCGATGGCGCAGGCAGCGGCCAAGACGTTCTTCTGATGGCGTTTACGCTGGCGCCGACTGCGGCATCCGATGGCTATCGCCTTGAGGCGCTGGACACGGTCGGCTCCACCAATGCGCAGGCGCTCGATCATGCCCGCACCGGAGATTCCGGCAAGCTGTGGGTCGTGTCGAAGAACCAGCAGAGTGGGCGCGGAAGGCGCGGCCGTGCCTGGCAGTCGCCGCCGGGCAATCTCGCCGCGACCCTGCTCGTGGTCGCCGATTATGAGCTCAAGCTCGCCTCCACGCTCGGCTTCGTGGCCGGACTGGCGCTGGCCGATGCGCTGGATGCCGTTGCGCCGAAGGGCGGCATTTCCGTGGGTATCGACGGCGGCGGCAATTTCGGGAGGGCCGGCAGCAACCGGTTCGAGCTGAAATGGCCGAACGATGTACTGGCCTCCGGCGCCAAGCTTGCCGGCATCCTGCTGGAATCCGCCATGCTTGGCGAAAGCCGTTTCGCGGTGGCGGTCGGCATCGGCGTCAATGTGGTCGCTAATCCCGATGACCTGCCATATCCGGCGACATCGCTGAAAAGGCTCGGCGCGACCTGCGATGCCGAAACGCTGTTTCTGGCGCTGTCCGATGCCTGGGCGGTCAATGCGCGGCTGTGGGGCGAGGGGCGAGGTCTTGCCGCCATCCGCAACCGCTGGCTGGAGCGCGCGGCCGGCATCGGCAGCGAGGTTGCCGTGCGCATCGACAACCGCGTGGTGCGCGGTATTTTCGAGACCATCGACGAGGACTGCCGTTTCGTCATCCGGGACCATGACGGGGGGACGGTGACGATTGCGGCGGGCGATGTGCATTTCGGCGCGGTGGCCAGCGCAGGCGCGATCTGACAATTCCGTGGAAACAGCAACCGGTTCTCTTGTCTGCAATTGCGTCAGGCGCCGAGATATCTAGAGCGGAAATGAGTTCCGCATGATTTGGAGACGAGTATGGCTGTGAAGGAAAATGCCGAGCTGGTGTTCGCGCCTCTGGGAGGCGTTGGCGAGATTGGCATGAACTTCGCCCTCTACGGCTACGGCCCGGCCAACGCCCGCGAGTGGCTGATCGTCGATGTCGGCGTGACCTTTCCTGACGCCGCGCATCCCGGCGTCGACCTCATCCTGCCGGACACGCGTTTCATCGAGGACAAGCTCGACCGGCTGCGCGGCATCGTCATCACCCATGCGCATGAGGATCACTACGGTGCGCTGCACGATATCTGGCCGCGCCTGAAGGCCCCGGTGTGGATGACGCCTTTCGCCGCCGGCCTGCTCGAAGCCAAGCGGCAGTCCGAGCAGGGCGCGCCGAAAATCCCGGTGACCATCTATCGCGCCGGCGAGAAGTTTACGGTCGGGCCCTTCGAGATCGAGGCCATTCCGGTGGCGCATTCCATTCCCGAGCCGATGTCGCTGGCCATCACCACACCGGCCGGTACGGTGATCCACACCGGCGACTGGAAGATAGACCCCGCCCCGACGCTCGGCCCCAAGACGGACGAGGCGCGCTTTCGCGCCTATGGCGACAAGGGCGTTCTGGCGCTGATCTGCGATTCCACCAATGCGCTCAGGGAAGGGGATTCGCCCTCGGAGGAGGAAGTTGGCGCCAGTCTCAAGACCCTCATCGAGCAGGAGAAGGGCCGCGTCGCCATCACCACCTTCTCCTCCAATGTCGGTCGGATCATCTCGATTGCCCGCGCTGCGCGGGATGCCGGACGCAAATGCCTCGTGCTCGGCCGCTCGCTGAAGCGCGTCATCGAGGTGGCAGACGAACTCGGCTATCTGGACGGCCTGCCGGAATTCGTGGCGGAAGAAGATTACAACTTCATCGACAGACGCGAACTGGTCATCATCTGCACCGGCAGCCAGGGCGAACCGCTGGCGGCGCTCGCCAAGCTGTCGCGCGACGAGATGAGGACGGTCGCGCTCAATGCCGGCGATACCGTGATCTTCTCCTCGCGCACCATTCCCGGCAACGAGAAGGCCATTCTGGAGATCAAGAACCGCCTGATCGATCTCGGCATCCGGATCATCGAGGACGGCGATGCGCTTGTGCATGTCTCCGGCCACCCGCGCCGCAGCGAACTGAAGCGCATGTATGAATGGGTGCGCCCGCAGATCGGCGTGCCCGTGCATGGTGAAGCCGCGCATCTGGTCGCTCAGGGTTCCCTGATGGCCATGGCCGGCATCGGCCAGGTGGCGCAGGTGCGCGACGGCGACATGCTGCGCCTGTGGCCGGGAGCGGCCACGATCATCGATCAGGTGCCGTTCGGCCGCCTCTACAAGGACGGCAAGCTGGTCGGCACCGACGAGACGATGGGTATCCGTGACCGCCGCAAGCTTTCCTATGCGGGACATGTCGTGGTCAATGTCGTGCTGGACGATCGCTACGAGCTTTCCGGTGATCCCGATCTGGTCGCGGTCGGCGTTGCGCAGGTCGATGCAGGCGGCGAGCCGCTGGAAGATCTGATGATCGATGCGGCAATAGGCGCGGTGGACTCCATCCCGCGACAGCGCCGAAAAGACCTCGATCTGGTACAGGAATCCGTGCGCCGTGCGGTGCGCGCCGCCGCCAATCAGGCGTGGGGCAAGAAGCCGCTGGTGACAGTGTTCGTGACCCGCTAGGGCGGGCTTTCATTCGGGGAGTGAGGCAATGAAGCTCGGACGTCTCAATCACGTTGCTATCGCCGTGCCGGACCTTGAAAAGGCAACCGCCATCTATCGCGACACGCTGGGGGGCGCCGTCACCGAGCCTCAGGCATTGCCCGAACATGGGGTGACGGTGGTGTTCGTTGATCTCGGCAACACCAAGGTGGAGCTTCTGGAGCCTCTGGGCGAGGGCTCGCCCATAGGCGCGTTCCTTGAAAAGAACCCGTCCGGCGGCATGCATCATGTCTGCTACGAGGTGGACGACATCATTGTGGCGCGCGACCGGCTGAAGGCCGGCGGCGCGCGCGTTCTGGGCGATGGCGAACCGAAGACGGGGGCCCACGGCAAACCCGTGCTGTTCCTGCATCCCAAGGATTTCTGCGGAACGCTGGTCGAGCTGGAACAGGCATGAGCTGGGTTTCACTCGTCGCCATCTATTTCGTGATGTGGTGGCTGGTTCTGTTCGCCATCCTGCCATTCGGCGTGAAGACGCAGGACGACGACGACAATGTCACGCTGGGCACCGTTTCCAGCGCGCCGCGCGGGCCGCATATGCTGCGCGCCGTGATCTGGACGACAATCGTCACCACGATCATCATGGGCATCTATGGTTGGCTGACACTGGGGCTCGGCTACAGCTTCGACGATATACCGCGCATGGTCCCGGGTTCGGACTGAACGAAATTCCGGTGCCGGGTTGCCGAATGGCGGCTTTGCAGCCGCTGCCAGCCAGCACAATGCCGATTGCGGACAAGGATTTCCTGTTTGAAGCGTGTCGCGATCTTTCAGATTCGCTCCTTACGCTTCAGCTTCCTGTTTCTACGCATGTTCGCTGTCCCGAAACCGGTTCCCAGTTTCGGGCGACATGCTTGAGAAAAACATGATAGCCGCCGCATGCCCGGAAACCGGAAGCTGTAGCCGGAACAACGGGTCCGGCTGCGACGTTGCCATGAAGATTCAACTCGTAATGGAACGGGCGAGGGCTGCGATGGCTGAAATCTACACAAAAAAAATGCAAGGCTGGAGGCCTTGCAAATTGAACGCGTCCGATCCGTTTCCGTATTCCGGCGGCAGCGAGTAACCGCGCCTGGATCGCATCCTCCCAAGACTTTGACCGCGTAGGAGAACAGATTTTCCTCTGCTCTCTCGATTATGCGTGGCACACTAGACCAATAAAGCCGGCAAAGTCACTATAAATTTTACCCGGAAGTGAACTTAAATGTGCTGCAATGCACAATAACGTGGCACGGCCTGCCTATGCGATGAACAAGCCCGACCAGCATGACTTTCAGCAAAGAAGCGCGACGAAACGTCGAATGTCGCTGCGGGTTTCCAATCTGCCATGAAATGGCTATGAAGCCGGAACAAACAGGCCTCGGTACGCCGATTCAGGTCGTGCCCTTTTCTCACGGATCAGCATATGCGTTTGTCGCGCTATTTTTTGCCCATTCTCAAGGAAAACCCGCGCGAGGCCGAAATCGTCTCGCATCGGCTTATGCTGCGCGCCGGCATGATCCGCCAGCAGGGCGCGGGAAGCTTCTCGTGGCTGCCGCTGGGCAAGCGCGTTCTCGACAAGGTGTGCCGGATCATCCGTGAGGAGCAGGACCGCTCCGGGGCGCTGGAGATCATGATGCCGACCATCCAGTCGGCCGACCTGTGGCGCGAGAGCGGACGCTACGACGCCTATGGCAAGGAGATGCTGCGCATCAAGGACCGCCATGAGCGCGACATGCTCTACGGGCCGACCAACGAAGAGATGGTGACGGATATTTTTCGCGCCTATGTGAAGTCCTACAAGGATCTTCCGCTCAACCTCTACCACATCCAGTGGAAGTTCCGCGACGAGGTGCGCCCGCGTTTCGGCGTCATGCGCTCGCGCGAGTTCCTGATGAAGGACGCCTATTCCTTCGATCTCGATTTCGAGGCGGCGAAGGCCTCCTATCACCGCATGTTCGTGGCTTACCTGCGCACCTTCACCCGCATGGGCCTTCAGGCCATTCCGATGCGCGCCGATACCGGCCCGATCGGTGGCGACCTGAGCCACGAGTTCATCATTCTGGCGGAAACCGGCGAGAGCCAGGTCTATTGCCATCGCGACTATCTCGGCTTCGAGGTGCCGGGCGAGGATGTCGATTTCGGCAACGCCGCGGAGATCGCCGGCATCGTCGGGAAGTGGACGACGCCCTATGCGGCGACCGACGAAATGCATGACGAGGCCGCTTGGAGCGCCATTGCCGAAGACGACAAGGTTTCGGCGCGCGGCATCGAGGTCGGCCACATCTTCCACTTTGGCGAGAAATATTCGAAGCCCATGAATGCCAGTGTCACCGGACCGGACGGCAAGGAGCATTTCGTCTCCATGGGGTCCTATGGCATCGGCCCCTCGCGGCTGATCGCTGCCATCATCGAAGCGAGCCATGACGAGAACGGCATCATCTGGCCGGAATCCATTTCGCCGTTCGATGTCGCGCTCATCAATATGAAGTCCGGCGATGCGGAATGCGACCGCGTTTGCAGCGAACTTGAGGCTGCCCTTTCCGCCGCGGGCAAGGATGTGCTTTACGACGACACCGACCAGCGGCCGGGCGCCAAATTCGCCACCGCCGACCTGATCGGACTGCCATGGCAGCTTATCGTCGGCCCGCGCGGCGTGGCGGCTGGCGAGGTCGAGCTGAAGAACCGCAAGACCGGCGAACGCGAGAACCTGTCCATAGCGGCGGCGATCGCGCGACTTGGTGGCATTGCATGAGCAAGGCGTCCGCGAAGCCGTCCGCCGCCGGGCCGTTCTCCGGTTTCGAGCGCATGGTGGCCTGGCGCTACCTGCGTTCGCGCCGCAAGGAAACGGTCATCTCGGTCATCGCGTCGATCTCGTTCCTCGGCATCATGCTGGGTGTGGCGACGCTGATCGTGGTGATGGCGGTGATGAACGGCTTCCGCGCCGAACTGCTCACCCGTATCCTCGGCGTCAACGGTCATCTGATCGTGACGCCGATCGACCTGCCGCTCGAGGACTATGAGCAGGTGGCGGACCGTATCAACGGTGTGGGCGGCGTCAGGTACGCCCTGCCGCTGATTGACGGGCAGGTGCTGGCGCAGGGCAATGTCGGCTCCGGTACCGGCGCTCTGGTGCGCGGCATCAGGGGGGCGGACCTGTCCAAAGTGGAAATGGTCGCCGACAATATCCGCTTCGGCACGCTGGAGAATTTCGACCAGTCCGACGGCGTTGCGGTCGGCTCGCGCATGGCAGGCAATCTCGGGCTGGCGGTTGGCGACACCATCACCCTGACGTCTCCCGACGGGGACGTCACGCCGTTCGGCACCACGGCGAGAATCAAGGGTTATACGATTGTCGCCATCTTCGAGGTGGGCATGTCGGAATATGACAGCTCGATCGTCTACATGCCGCTGGCGGAGGCGCAGCTTTATTTCAACATGGAGGATCTCGTGCAAAGCATCGAGATCTATGTCGACAATCCGGATGCCGTGGACGCTATGAAGCCGAAGGTTGAGGAGGCGGCGCAGCGGCCGATCCTTCTGAGCGACTGGCGCCAGCGCAACCAGACCTTCTTCTCGGCCCTGCAGGTCGAGCGCAACGTCATGTTCATGATCCTGACGCTGATCGTGCTGGTGGCGGCGCTCAACATCATTTCCGGCCTCGTCATGCTGGTGAAGGACAAGGGCCACGACATCGCCATACTGCGCACCATGGGCGCGACACGGGGAGCGATCCTGCGCATCTTCCTGATGACGGGTGCGGCAATCGGGGTGGTGGGCACTCTGGCCGGCTTCGTGCTGGGGGTCGTGATTTGCCTCAATGTCGAGCACATACGCCAGTTCTTCTCGTGGATTTCAGGCACGGTGCTGTTCAACCCGGAACTCTATTTCCTCAGCCAGCTACCGGCCAGGATGGATGCGGGCGAAACGTTCTCGGTCATCCTGATGGCGCTCGTGCTGTCGTTCATCGCCACGCTGTTTCCTGCCTGGCGGGCGGCGCGGCTCGATCCTGTCGAAGCGCTGAGGTATGAGTGATGGCGAATGCCGTTCTCGAACTGAAGGGCGTCGAGCGCCATTATCAGCAGGGCGAGCGCAGGCTCACCATATTGAGCGGTACGGATTTCGTGCTGCGGTCCGGCGAGATGGTGGCGCTGGTGGCGCCTTCCGGCACCGGCAAGTCGACCCTGCTGCATACGGCCGGGCTTCTGGAAAAGCCGGACGGCGGTGACGTCGTTCTGGCTGGACGAAATTGCGGCAGGCTTTCGGACGATCAGCGTACGGCGATCCGCCGCAACGACATCGGTTTCGTCTATCAGTTCCATCATCTTCTGCCCGAGTTCTCCGCGCTGGAGAACGTGATGATGCCGCAGCTCATCAAGGGGCTGCCACCCGCGGAGGCGGCCGACAGGGCAGCGCAGTTGCTGGATTACATGCAGCTTGGAAAGCGCACCACGCACCGGCCGTCCGAATTGTCGGGCGGTGAGCAGCAGCGCGTGGCAATTGCGCGCGCCGTGGCCAACGCGCCGCTGGTGCTTCTGGCCGACGAGCCGACCGGCAATCTCGATCCGGTCACCGCTTCCTACGTATTCCAGGCACTGTCGGCGCTGGTTCGGCAGTCGGGCCTCGCGGCGCTGATCGCCACGCACAATCATGAGCTTGCCGCCCGCATGGACCGGCGCGTGACCCTTTCCGAAGGCAAGGTCGTTCCTCTCTGAAGCTCCGTTGCTCGCCATAGCCCCGCATCACCTGATGCGGGTACCCATACCGGGAGCGTTTTCCGACGACGGGAAGGGTCAGGCAGGGTCTTCTGCGATCCGGGTCGGGCAACGGCTGCGTGAACTGACCGGATCAATGGACCACTCCCGATGTCCTGTTGGCCTGAATCTTCGTTACCCTGACATCGTGAGTACAATTCTCGGCATGTGAACGCGGGCGTTGCCGGTTGATCGCGTGCCTTCCCCGTCAGGCCCGGACACCAATCCTTAACCCCGAAAATCAGCCGAATCCGATTCGGATGAAGATGCAATTCTGTTCATTGACATTTGAACAGAATTAGAACAAAGTAAGAACATATAGAAAACAGGAGCAAGCCATGACCGATCTCGTTCAGGATGTTGTCTCAATGGTGTGCATGGGAACCTTCCTTGTTTCCATGGCAATGTGGATAGGCGCACTCTGATCGGGGCGACGATGAAGGATCCTGAACCGATCCGAGGCACCGTTTCCGGCCAGCGTCCCGATGGCGGGGCTCTCTGGTGAGGGAGGCTGCATTTGCCGTTATGGCCCCTGTGAAGATGGCAGGTTGTCTGCAAGGCAAGCTTTCGCCCCGGCGTTGTGGCGCTTGCGTCCTTTCGGATACACAAAAATGCCGCTCCAGCCATGCAGTTTCCCGTTACCGGTTTTCTGTCGCTGGAAATGAGAACCGCCGCAGACGTTCAGGCCGGGCGGCGGGGAGGGGCTGCTGGCCTCGTTCAGCAGGCAATGTGGGGCACAACCGGGTCGGGCACGGCTGACGACTCCGATTCGATCTTGGTCGCAACAGGGCCGAAAACGTCTTCGAAGGCGGCTTTCAGCGCGATATCCAGATCGGCCATAGTTACCGGCAGGCCGAGATCGACGAGGCTGGTGACGCCATGCTTCTGGACGCCGCAGGGCACGATGCCTCCAAAATGGGTCAGGTCGGGCTCCACATTGATGGCGATGCCATGGAAGCTGACCCATTTGCGCATGCGGATGCCGATTGCGGCGATTTTGTCCTCGGCCATGGAGCCATCCGGCATCGGCGGGCGCTCCGGCCGCTGCACCCATACGCCGACGCGGTCCTCGCGGCGCTCTCCCCGGATGTTGAAGGCGTCCAGCGTGCGAATGATCCATTCTTCCAGCGCGGCCACAAAGGCGCGCACATCCTCTCGCCGGCGCTTGAGATCGAGCATGACATAGGCGACGCGCTGGCCGGGGCCATGATAGGTGTATTCGCCGCCCCTGCCGGCGGCGTAGACGGGAAAACGCTCCGGATCGATGAGGTCCTCCGCCCGTGCGCTGGTGCCGGATGTGTAAAGGGGAGGGTGTTCGACGAGCCAGATCATTTCGCGGGCGTCCGCGCTGCGAATCGATTCTGCATAGGTCTCCATGAAGGCCAGCGCCTGGGGATAATCGAGGAGACCGGGCTCGACGCGCCACCCGACGGGTGCTGAGCCGGCTCTGGCAAAAAACGACGTGGCGATCTGGCTGCGTTCAGGCATGTGCTGGTCCATATTGCACCCGATCATATGGCGAGAAAAGCCCCGGAGGTCCAGCGGCGAGGGCATGGAGACAGGCGTGCGGGCAGGGCTGTGATTTAAAGCGCGATTATTCCTCCAGATACCCTTGTTTCGGGATAAGCGATTTGCTACACGCCGCGTGCCGAACATGTTTGGCTCCTACCACGGGCGGTCGTGGCGGAATTGGTAGACGCGCAGCGTTGAGGTCGCTGTGGGGCAACCCGTGGAAGTTCGAGTCTTCTCGACCGCACCATTCCCTTTCTGGGAACCCATATGTTCTACGGGATACAGAGATATTGTGTCCCACGTCAGGACCATGCATGGGACATGTTGATCCTTTCCATAGCCTTCAGGGCCAGTTTCCAACGTTCTACGCGGCGCGTGTAAACCTCGCTCGTCTTTGCCTCTGAATGACCATGAATTGCCATGATCTCATACTGGCTACATCCGAGCTCAGCGAGCAATTCACCCAGCCCCTTGCGCACGCCGTGTGCAGATAGGTGCGGCAAGCCAGCGCCAACGCACCAGTTCTTGAACATAGCTGATGCGCTGTCCCCGCTGGCATAGGGCTTCCCGCCTCGGCCGAGCAGATATGTCGCGCCTTGCACTTTCGGGGCTCTCGTTGCTTCCTTCAGTGGAGGGAGCATGGGGATAACCACCTCGGATGATCCCTTCTTGGATGGTTGCCAACGCAGCGCTTCGACCCCGTCGATCACGCATTCATTCGCGCGCCCAAGGATGGTGGTGTCCTCGATCCGGCACCCTGTCCACAACAGGATCGACATTGCGACATGTGGCTTGGTCCCGAGTTTGTGCTTCGCAAAGAACTGTTTGACGTCCGCGGCTTTCCAGGGCGTCGCGCCTTCTCCTTTTTCATAAACCTTCTCGATCCCTCGCGCCGGATTTGAGCGGACGAACTTGCGCTTCATGGCCCAGTCGTACATCACGGCGACGGCCTCGATAAACGCATCGGCTTGGGCCGGCGTTGCCGCCATGCCGTCCTTCATCTCAATGAGCTTTTCTTGCGGAATTAGCATCACGCGGTCAGGATCGGAGATAATGCGATTGAGAAGGTTCTTCTTCTTTTTCAGGGTTTTCGCACTCGACGTTCCAGCTTTGACACGCTTCTCGAAGTGCTCGAAGTAGATGTTCACCAGCCACCCTATTGACCGGGGGACCGCATATTCGGAGGCGATCTTTAACGGAGCTGGCTGGTCTCCCGCTCGTGCAACGAGATACTGGCGCTGAAAATCGTCATCGCCGGGAGCGCAAAAGATACGGATGCGTTTCTTCGGGTTCCCGCGCGGTCGAACCCGATACCGCACCTGGCCCGATGGCAGTTTCTCGATAAGCAAGCCCGGAAAATCAACTTTCATCGGCATAGTCACCATTGTTTCAGGCGACTATCATTTTCTGGCGGCCGTTCGCTCACAACCGACACGCAGTGGATTTCAATCTGGGCACCGGTCACGCACACCTTATCCACAGACAGCCCGGCATCCTGAACAGCTTTCAGGGCGGCACGGATAGCCTTTTCGCTTGTGCGGATGCGGGACTGGCGATTGTCAGTCGAGTTCGACATCGTGACCCTCCAGCCACAGCCGGTACTTGCCGATTATGTCGTCCCAGATCGCGGCGGCGCGCTCGTCGTGGTCGAGCATCTTCCGCGTCGTGATCCTGCATCTCCGGCAGATGTCGGCCTTTGCTTCCCCTGCGCTGGAGACGCCAAGGAAAGTCCAGAAGCCGCGTTCGCTGCAGGTGATGGCCGCACGGCGGGCGAGGGCGCCGCCTTTCAGGTCGGGTTCAGGATCCTGCACGTCACTTTTTCCCGCCTCATTTGAGGCGAGCGACGTCAAATCGTCCATCGTCGGCGCGATGCCAGGCACCGGCGCCACCACGTCGATCACAACCTCGTCGCCCTCGATGCGGATGCGCCAAGCCTCGCAGTCGCCGACGGCGTCGCCCAGCAGGGTTTCGATGGCCTCGCGGATCGGGAAAGCGTAGCGGTGGACGAGGGTCGGGGTCATCCGGGATGTCCCCCGCTTTTGTCATCCTCACCGCAGCCGCGTCCAACCGTTTCGCCGTTGGGGCCGGCGGTAAAGATTCGCCAGTGGCGCCATCCCTGCGGGCAGTGGAAGCCCTATTCGCGGATGCGCGGTCCCGTGACGAACAATGTCCAGCACGGACCGTCGACAAGCTCGATCCTATGCGCTGACGCCGCGCCGCGGAATTTCAAATCGCCAGCGCGCCGCTCGGTTCGAACATTGACGCCGCCGGCGCTGATCGTGTGCTCGACATACCGGCCGCGCAGCAAGATGGACAGATTCCACCACGGATGATCGTGCAGCGCGCGGTCATCGTCGGAGCGGAGAAAGTGATGCAGGTAGACATTGAACCAACGGTTACGTCGGATCAGCCACCAGCGGCGCATGTAGGGATTCTCACGGCCGCCGATTACGACATCGGGATCGCGGCGCTGCGACAGGGCGATCAGGCGTGGGGCAAGAGCGCGAAGGACGACTTTCATGGCCGCACCTGATCGATGTTTCCGAGGATCGGCCGGAAGGTGTATGCGGCAACCCACGGGTTCGCGTCCCAGCCGTAGCCGCGTGCGAAATTGAGATGATCCCAAAGCAGGTTGAAGCGACGGCGGTAGGACAGCGCTTCCCACTCATGGTACGGATCACCATACCCATCACGGACGCCCTCGGCGCGGGAATCCACTTCGTCGATCTCCTGCAACCGCTGCACGCGGACATCGGTGACGATCAGCGTGATGCGGCTGGCCCAGCGGGGCATATGAATAGAGGGGATACTGTAGGGTGCTCCGCCACCCGGTCCTTCCGGATGCGGCCATGGCGCGTCAGGGTCGAGGCCGGGAAAGTGCAATGCCAGCCATGGATAGATTTCATTCCGGCCCGCTGCGAACCAGATGTGCTGGTCGCAGGTGCCTTTATCGAAGCGCGTGGCCCGCTCGCGAACCCACAGGCGGTCGCCGGTGCGATAGCGGAGGCGCTGCTTACCGTACGTAAAACCTTTGGCAAACAATGCCTGACCGTCGCGCTCAAATCCGTGGAATCGCGCACCGTCGACCGGCTGATCTGGCAGCACCCGCCGCGTCTGCGTCTTGCCGGTGCCGGGCTGCTCGATCTCGCGCAGGATGGCGCGGACCATGGGGGCGGAGAAGAGGATGGGGAGGTCAGCCATTGCCGATCTCCTTCAGAACTTCGGCCTTGGCGGCGTTCAGTTCGGCCATCGCCGCAGTGCTGCCCCCAGCGTCGGGATGGGCCTTCTTGGCAGCCTGCCGATAGGCAGTCTCGACTTGCTCGCGGCTGACGGGACCCGAGTTGAATTGCAGCACATCACGCCACGGTTTCTTTCCGCCAGGCGAAGGTAGGGCGGCAAAGCCCGTGAAGGTCGCCCGGACGATGTGCAAGCCGCCGTGGCGCAACTCTGTGCGGCGGGCCTCGATGACGTGGTGGATCGCCTGCAGGTTATCCTCGACCTTCGGGTATCTGTCCACGGCGATGCAAACCGACAAGCCATCCCATGTGAACCAGACGGCGACGCCCGGATCGGCTGGCTTCTGCTCGCCCAGCGTCACATTCGAGGAGATGACAAGTCCGTCAATCTTCTTCCCGCTATCACGCGAAAAGGCGAAGAGGCTGTCACGGACATTGTTGAGTGCACCGTTGAGGGATGTCCGGAACTGCGATTTCACCGGCGTTTTGGTGCGCGGCATCGTCGCCGGCCAAGTCAGGGGGAAGGCGGTCGGCTGCATCACATCACCACCGTGATCTTTTCGGCCGCGCGGGTCAGGCCGGTGTAAAGCCACCGGGCGCGGTCGGATTGGAAGGAACCGGATTCATCGAAAAGGACGACGTTGTCCCACTGGCTGCCCTGCGCCTTGTGGACGGTCAGGGCATAGCCGTAATCAAACTGCTGGAGCCCGTTCAGTTCACGCCAAGGAACCTCATTCCCGCGACCCTCGAAGAACTCCTTGCGCACGCACACCTCGACCGGCTCGGTCGATTCGAAATCGAGCGACGTGACGTGCATGCGAACGGTATGATCGTTGAGGTGGCCGCGTCGGCGCTTGAGCAATTCGGTGACGGTCCATAGCCCGCCGTTGAAAATTCCCTTGTTCCGGTCGTTCTTGAGGCAGACGAGAGTATCGTTGACCTCGGGCATGAGATCCTTGCGGCCGTGAAGCTGGCGCATGCGGGTGTTGTAAGCTGCCCGGGTGCAATTCAGGCCGACAAGGACCTGATCGGCGTTCATGACTAGGTCAGAATTGACTTCGCCGCGCCGGATGATCTCGCTGTCGCCGTAGACGCCATAGTCGAGTTGACCGCCCTCGCGAATTGTCGTCGCCATTCGGACGATAGGGCTTTCAGCTGCCTGCCGATGGATTTCCGTCAACATGACGTCAGGGTCAGCTTCGGTGAAGAAACCGCCACCTTTGACCGGCGGAAGCTGGGCCGGATCGCCCAACACAAGAACCGGAACGCCGAACGACAGGATATCCCGGCCGATTTCCTCATCAACCATGGAGCATTCGTCGATCACGAACAGGGCGGCGTCTGCGAGCTCGTCCACGTCTTTCAGGACGAACTTCTTGACGCCGGTCTCCGGGTTGAAATCTACGCTGTAGATTGTGGCGTGGATTGTCATCGCGCCCCGGCAGCCGTTCTTGCGCATGACCATCGCTGCCTTGCCGGTATAGGCCATGTAGAGCACGTAGCCCTTCAGACCGTCCGCGAAATGCCGGGCGAGGGTGGTTTTGCCGGTGCCGGCGTAGCCGAACACTCGGAAAACCTGCTTGCGGTCGAGGCCGCTGTTGTACCAGCGGTTGACGGCATCGAGCGCAGCGGCCTGCTGTGGCGACCATGTGCGGGTTTCAGTCGACATCGCACGTCTCCGAATAGGTTGATGGGGCCACGATCCGATCGCGCATTGTCATGCCGTCGGTGCCTGGCACCGGCGCATCCAGCGAGACCGTCTTGAAATGATCGAACATGCGGTTGTGGGCGCGCAACGCATTGCGAACCGCGTCCGCCATCTTGTCGTGCGGCACTTGCCTCTCCAGCACCTGAAGGCAGACTGTGCCGGCCACATCGTCCCTTATGTGTGGCGGAAGACCGCGCGGCAGCAGCGCGACAATCTGCTGGTAGACCCTATCGGGGTTAACTCTGATTCGATCTTCACTGGTGAGTTTGCGCCTGTACAGCTTGTTGTACTCGCCCAGCCGCGCGGCGTTCCGCTTCTTGTAGTCAGCGTGCTTGGCGTTCCTGATGTCCCTGTTTTCGGCTCTGTACTCGGCCTGCCGCGTGTACTCCCTGCGCCTCCGTTCAGTGTAGGCTTCGGGGTCTTGCCGGAGCTTATCCCGATACCTCTGCTCGCGTAACCGGGCTTTCTCGCGCGAGGTCATGCGGTCCCATTCGTGAGATGGGATGCCAAAGCTGTTTGGTGAGTTCTTGTAACGGGACATCGTCACATCTCCCGCTTTGGCCGCATCAGGTAGCCCACGCCGGCCTCGCCATCGATAGTCAGGCCCTCGCGGCGGAGGTCTTCCACGTAGCGATAGACGGTGCGCGACGAAACGCCGACCTTTCCGGCGATCTCGTCGGCGGTGACCAGACCCTTTTGCAGAAGGCTGACAATCTTCTGCATGCGGCGGTATCGGGTTTCGCAGCGCCTGCACATCACCGCGCCTCCCGCAAAGCAGCGACCGCGGAGAACTTCACGTCCTCTCCAAACTCGCTTTTGTCGATGACCCACTGGAGATAGCCGGGATCATTGCGGGCGATTTCGCTGAAGAACTTCCCGCGATGCTTGTTCCCGCCCGGGAAGCGCAGGAGCCGTATCGGGTTCGCGCTGATGTCGAGCAGTTGCTCGACCGTGTGGGTCTCCAGCAGCTTGAGCAGGATGTGCGCCGTCACCCACGTATCCGGGCCAGCTCGGTGGCTGGGTTGGGCGCGAGCATCGTCTGCTGGAACAAGGCCGAGTTCGTACCGGATCGAGCCGTTCGAATGGCTCTGAAGGTCGGGCCACGCCACGCGCGCGGCCTTGAAGGTGCAGATGTACGGCAACTGCGTCCGCAAGAACCGGCTATCGAACGCCCAGTTGTGCGAGCATAGAATGTCGGCGCCCAGTGCCACGTCCTGCCTGATATCGTCCGGATCGGCACCGTAGCGGCATTCGTCTTCGGTGATGTGATGGACGGCCATCGCCGGGAAGCTGATCGCCATGCCCGGATTGACGAGGACCGATTCCGGCCCGCGCTCGATTTGCCAGCCATTCGGGAACAGACGGACATCGGTCCAGCCGATCTCGACCATCTCGGCGGGATCGTCGATGCCGGTCGTTTCGGTGTCGATGACGCGAATGAGGGTGAAGGGGTCAGCCATGGTTGCCTCCCTCCGTGCGAAACCATGCCCTGTCAAAATCTAGCATGGCCTCAGCCGGGCTATGGCCGGTGCCGACAACACCAGTAGGAAGATCGCCGTAGATTGCGAGCCATCCATTGCCGTCCTGCATGAGCGCCGGACGGTAAATGGTAGATGGTCGTTGCAACTCGGAGGCAATATTCAGAAATTCGGTCTTCACCGATTCGACCGACCAACCGATATCGAATGCCTGACGCGCCGCGTCGCTGACGGCCTGACCAATATCTCCGCCGGTGATCTTGCTGCGCACTGCGTCGTAGATTTCTTGGCTGTAGCTCATCAGAACCGCTCCGGCATCGCTGCTTCGGGGAGCGGATCGACCGAGGCGGGAGCCGTCGGCGGAACCTTGGCGAGATGAACGCGGGCTTCCGGCAGCGCGCCAACAGCGTGCAAGTGGCGGAATAGGGCCAGCGTGGCGCGCGTGTCACCCTTTGCCGAGTGCGCGTCATCGATGACAATGCCAAGGTGCGCGGCGCAGTCTGTCAGCTTCGGGAAGCCACGGCCGCCGCCCGCCTTCTTCACGCCCAGAGCCATCGCCGCGCGCATGACGCAGATGTTGGGCGTCTCATCGAAGAGGTCGGGCTGGCCGGCGCGCCTAAGCTCGCCGCGCATCATCTTGCAATCGAACTGCGCATTGAAGGCGACCATGACGTAGCCGTCCTTGACGGTTCTACTGTAGGTGTCGAGAACCAGATCGACCGGCGTCCCGTTCTCTTCCAGAAATTGCGTTGTCAGGCCGTTCACCGCGCCGGCTTCGGCCGGCATCTCCCATCCGTCTGGCGTCACGTACAGATCGATTTCGTTCTCTTCCTTGAGGTCTTCATCAAGGAGGATCATGTTGAGGTGAGCGAGACGCGGCTGACGTGGATCATCGGCGGGTATCGGTGCGCCGGTGTCAGGATCCTTGAATAGGAAGAGACCGGTAGTCTCGGTATCGAAGATGCAATATTTCGGCATTTCAGGCTCCTTTCAGGACCTTGATTTTGGAAATGAAGCCGCTGCCCTTTTTCTTCAGGGCGATCTCGCGCGCCGCAGTCGGGTTGGGGGCGGGGACGTCGATCACGTCCCCATCCGTGAAGTGGACGCGAAAGGTCGTCATGACCGGATCGCCTTGTGCTTCATGACGATTTTCGGCGTTTCGAGTTCGGGGACGGGCTCGACCTCAGCGAAATCCGGATCGCCAGCGACAAGGATCTGGTCGGCAGCCTCGAAGGCCTGAATGGCGACGCGCGTCTGGCGAAGCTGCTCGGTCTTGTCCTCGATGTCGGCCACCAAGGCGCGCTCGTCGGCGCGGAAGCGCTCGAGCATGTTCTCGACCGATGCACGGCCGCGATCGAGAAGGGATGCCGGGAAGTCGTCCGGCTGGATTTCCTCGGGCGACAGATCGACCCGCTGGCCGACGAGAGGCGAGAACCAAGCCATGGCCTATTCCTCCTCATCGGCGCCTGGCTCGCGGTCTTCCGCAACGCCAGTGTCGAAGCCATCGAGGAATGCGGCCATAAGGCGCTCGTCCTTGCGGAACTCGGCTGGCACAGCCTTGCGGCTCATGCCCTTGTCGCGGGCATCAGCACCGCGCCGTCGCGCCTCTGCGATAGGGTCGCCGTCATCCGACCGGGGGGCGGGATCGGATGACGGCTTGCTGGCGGCCTTGCCCTGAGGGGAGGCTTTGCCGCCTTCGGAACCGGCGGGGGAATCCTGCTCCGAATTCTGTTCGTGGTCGATGACCTCTCCGTTATCTGGGTCGGCATCGATTGGGTCGTCTTCAGCGATCTGGTCGAGCCGGTCAGCAAGTGAGCGCGGACGGCGCTCCTGCGCCTCTTCCTTCGCGCCCTTCATGTCGTATAGCTCGTCGTCGCGGCGGATCAGGTCATCGAGATCCGTGGACATGGGGAGCACCTTCGAATGGCGCTTGGCGACGGTTTTGCGCGCCATCTCGCCCCAATCCGTCGACCACGGTGTCGACTTGATGTAACCGGCCTTGAAAGCCTTCCAGCCATCCGAACGATCACGGATCGCGTTGATCTCGTCGGCGGACATGACCTCGTAGGATTTGGTCCCGTCTTTGAGGACACAGACGGAGTAGGCACCGACGGGCTCACCGCGCGGGGCTTTCAGATCGTAGGTATGGTTGATCTGCGGCGCGTCGCCCAATTGGAACTGGAAGAAGTCGTTCTCGAAAACGACATGGGCGTCCCACGTCGAAATCTCTCCGCTGTTGCGCGCCTTCTTCCGCACGCCGGCGATCATCGGCTGCCAAGTGATCGAAAAGCCATTCTTCGATTTGCGAAGGACAAGCGCTCCCTCACGGCCGTCGGGCAGCAATCCGTCCTGTGCCGCTTTCATCGAAGCGTTGAACAATTCCTTGCGAGGGGCCTGCAAGAGTTGCGGGTTGTTCTGGATCGCGGTCATGACGACACGGGCGAACCGCTCGACCGGGATATGAGCTGGAAGGACGGCCTTGAACTGGTCGCCCATGCGCTCAAACTGGTCGCGAACGACCTCGATCTCGCGCGGGCCGTCGGATTTCGTCACTGCGTTCATCGCAAATATCTCCTGTTGCCGCTGGCGATCAGCGGAGCTGGGCCTTGGTGGATTGGAAGATTTCGACCCCGGTCAGCGGAACGGTGTCGCGGTTGGCGCGAACGTGTGCCCGGATGGCTTTCTCGATCACGTCGATGCCGATATGCGCGCGCAGCGGGCCGTTCAGATCGACCTGGCTGACATCGACGATGCGGAAGTCCCAAGACTTGCGCTCGCTGATCGTGCCGGCTTCGGTGCGCACCGGGCCAGCGCCGGCGCCGAGGGCCTGCGCTTCAAGGTGCTTGGCGCGATGCTCGGCCTTTTCGGCCTCCTGCAAGGCGACGTCGGCAATGATCTCGCTCTCGCTGGCGGCGGCTTCCTCAAGCTTTCGCTGGGCCTCCTGACGGGCAGCCTCGGCCTTGGCCGCAGCTTCCGCTGCCGCCTTGCGGCGCTGTTCCTCGGCATATGCGCCAGCCAAACTTTCGGCCGCGTTCTTGATGCGCAGGCAGCGAGCATGGAGGCTTTCCGGATGAGGATTGGTGTTGACGCCAAACAGCCGGTTCCAGTCGTTGACTTCCTCACGGATCGGCGAAACGACCTCCTCGCGCCTATCGCAGACCTGCTTAGCGATCTTTTTCGACGCGAGCCCGATGGAAACCCACGTGTCGCGCTCGTTGTCGTTGGCAACCTTGCCGTCGGTCATGCTGTCCTTTGCGGCGTTCGCGCGGGCAGCCAGCGCCTCGAAGGGCTATGCCGACGAGCGGGTAAGCAAGAGCCGCGAGGAATACAGCCTGGCGCGCTGGCAACTCGATGCTCACGCGCACTGGCGTTCCAGCGGCGACCGCCTGCTGACCCGCGAGGAATGGGCGCAGATACCGCCGCGCGCCGTGCCCAAGGCCTTTCGGGCCTACAGCGATGCCACCGTCTACGATCACGAGGAAACCGTTGCGATTGGCGAGGTCCTGCAATCGAAGGACCGCCTGCCGACCGAATACATGGCGCTGGCGCCGGTCTCGCACTCCCCATGGATATGGTCGGACGTGGTACGGATGAAGACGCTCAACGGGAGCCAGTCGCGGCGCAACGTCGAGCTCCATATTTGCCCTCTCCAGATCGACATCGTGGACAGGCTGATCGACCGGTATTCGAACCCGGGCGATGTTGTCTACGACCCGTTCGGCGGGCTGATGACCGTGCCGTATCGCGCCATCGCCAAGGGCCGATTCGGAATGGCTTCAGAGTTGAACGCTACGTCGTTCAAGGACGGCCTCTACTACTGCCGCGAAGCCGAGGCGAAGCGGAACGTGCCGAGCCTATTCGATCTGCTGGAAGCGCCTTCCATTGAGCCGAGCTTGGACGATCTGACCTCGGAGGCGGTGCGATGAACGAAGCACGCGTCCGCGCCGTCCCGGTTTTCAATGGCTGGGAAGGCCATTTCCGCAAGCTGCACAAGGCCGACTGGTTCCCGGTTGAGGTGAACGGCATCGCGCAACTCTTTGAAACGGAAGAGAAAGCGAAGATTGCGGCATACGAGGCGATGACGCGCCACCACTTTGGCGACGGCATCCTCAGCGAGGGCGAGCGCACCAGCGCGGCAAGGTCGAAGGCCGAAGAACTCTTCGGCGCGATTTTCAGGCGTGGTCGCAAGATCGAGGTGGTGCGGCGCTAACATGTCATCCGATTTCAACGTCCCAATCGAACAGGTTGCCCTTCGTGTCCTGCCGGAATTCATGGGAGAGCCGAACAAGGCTCTCTCTTCGCGTTCGGAGCTGCGCTGACACCGGCATCGGTGACCATAGAGATGGTACTCGCCAGTTCCCCGCATGATGTCGAAATGGAGTTCCCCGACTTCGAATTGGCGTCTGCCGATGTGGATGCCGGCTCAGTAGTGCTGTCGCTGACTGTCGACACAATGGCATCGGAGCCGTTTCCGGCTGACAATTTCACACCCTCATCCTTCGGCGGGCTCTGGGCATCCACCTGACATGATCGATCTCAATCACTATGTTGGCCTGCCTTGGCGGGATCGCGGGCGCATGCGCAATGGCTGCGACTGCTGGGGGCTCCTGCGCCTTGTCTATGCCGGGGAGCTGGGCATTGGCCTGCCTGACCATTCGAATGGCTACGCCGACACGTCAGATCGGCCTGCTGTTGCCGGATTGATCGAGGCGGGGCTGGCAGACTGGATGCCCGTCGCTCCGGGATGTGAGCGTCCGCTCGATGCCATCCTGATCCGTCAGGCCCCGTGGCATGTCGGCATAATCGTCCGCAGGGGCCTGATGCTCCACATGCCCGAAAACCAATCCAGTTGCATCGAGCCATATGACACCGGCCGCTGGTCGCGTCGGGTCGAAGGTATTTATCGTCACAGGAGCGCAGCGCCATGAATGCACTTGTCCGCGCGCCTGTCTCTGGCGAGATCCTTGGGCCTGCTGACGTGATCACCGTCACGGCGGCGGTACATCCGCTGAAGCCCCATGCGGAAATCCTGATCCTGCCGGCGGGATTGTCGCTGGCAGAAATCGTAGACGAGGTTGCACGGCGCTGCCATGTCTCGCGACTTGCGCGTGGTGCCGATGTCTCTGTCTCGGGCCATGCAGTCGATCAGGCGCTATGGCAGAGGGTGCGGGTTAAATCCGGCGCTCATGTCACAGTTCGCGCCCGTGCAGGAAAAGCCATCGGCGGCATCCTGAAATCTGTGCTCATGATCGCATTGTCGGTGGCTGCGTCCTTCATCGTGGGGCCGGCCGGCCTGGGTATCGCCGCAGCCATCGGTGGCACTGCCGGACAGGTCGTTGCTTCGCTCGCCGCCGGCGCGATCATGATGGTTGGCGGGCTTGCGATCAACGCTCTGTTCCCGCCCACTCAGACCAGATCCGAAGACAACAACCCCTCCTATTCTATTTCGGCTGGTCGAAACGGCGCATCGAAATGGGGTCCGATCCCTGTGGTGCTCGGCAAGATCCGTGCACTGCCGAAATATGCCGCGCTGCCCTACACCGAGTTCGAGGGCGACGATCAGTATCTGCGGCTGCTGTTTGTCTGGGGCTATGGCCCTATGAAAATCGAGGACATCCGCATCGGTGACACATCCATTGCCGAGTTTGAAGGCGTCGAGATCGAGACGTTCGAGGGCTATGGAGATGACCCTGAACAGACGATCTATCCCTCCGAGGTGGTACAGGACGATCTGTCGATCGATCCCGCCTACAACGTTCCTGTCACCCGAACCTCGGCAGACGAAGCGGATGAGGTGGTTATCGATTTCGTCGCGCCTGCCGGCCTTTGTCATGTGAACAAGAAAGGGAAGCGGGAAGGCAAGAATGTCGATTTCAGGATCGAGATGAGTGTTGCCGGTGCCAATAGCTGGGTTGGCAAGGGCAATGTACGTCTCTCTGGCGCCACAAATGATCCGGTGCGACGGTCGTTTCGCTACAGGGTGGCCAAGGGCCGCTACGATATCCGGGTCACGCGTCTCAGCCCCGACGAGAACACGACGCGTGATTTTTCGGACGTGACATGGACTGCCATCAAGAGTTTCCGGGTCGATAACCCGCCGATCACATTCGGAAAGCCCCTCGCGATCACTGCACTGCGCATCAAAGCTTCCAAGCAGCTCAACGGTGTGGTCGACACGCTGAATGCGCTGGTGACGTCTGTCGGCAAAAGCTGGAATGGGGCGACGTGGCTGGATGCGCAGGAGACGCGCAATCCGGCCGATCTGATGCGGCTGGTGCTGCAAGGGCCGGCCAACGCACGGGCAGTCCCCGATAGTCGCCTCGATCTTTCCGGGCTTGCCGCCTTTGCCGACCATTGCCAAGCCAAAGGCTATACCTTCGACATGTATCGCGATTTCACCGCGTCGGTGCGTGACACGTTGCGTGACATCGCGGCAGCGGGGCGGGGTGTTCCTACGTTCCGGGATGGGAAGTGGTCGGTAGCATGGGAGGAAGCGTCCGCTCCTGTCGTCCAGCATTTTACGCCGCGCAACAGCCGGGATTTCCGCTGGAGCCAGACCTACAGGACATTGCCTCAGGGCCTGCGGTGCAAGTTCGTCAATGCCGAGAAGGACTATATCGAGGACGAACTGCTTTGCTTTGCGGACGGCTACAACAAGGATAACGCCAAGCTCTATGAGCAGGCAGAGTTTCCGGGCGTCACGTCGCGCGAGATCGTCTACAAGCATGGCCTGTACAGGCATGCCGATGCTAAAGAGCGTCCAGCCGTTTACACTTTCAGCGTCGATTTCGAGCATCTGGTTGCGCAACGTGGTGATCGCGTGGCGATGGCTTATGACGTTGTCCAGCAGGGCCTTGCTTCGGGACGCATCGTGGCTGTTTCCAACCAGCAATTGACGCTCGATGAACCCGCCATAATGGAGGCGGGCAAGTTCTACGGCATTCGTGTTCGGCTCAGAGACGGCACATCGGTTGTGCGGCAGGTGACGACAAATCCCGGCGCGCAAAGCGTCATCACGATATCGGGATCGCCACCCGAAGCCGGAGATCTGTACACCTTCGGCATTCGCGATCAGGAAACCGGCATTTATCGCATCCTGCGTATCAGGCCCGGCAACGATCTCTCTGCGGAGGTCGATCTCGTTGACGATGGCCCGAATGTGCAAAACGGTGACAGCGCGACCGATATCCCTACAGGCACAGTTACGCCGCCACCGCTGATTTCGACTTTCACACCATTCGGCCTGAAGGCGGATAGCTTTGTTCGGGCCGGTGAAAACGGCAGCGTATATGTCGTGCGTCTTTACTGGCAGGCTGTTCTCGGCCCGGATTACACCTCGTTCGAGGTTGTGGCTCTTGGCGACAACGGCACGATCAGGCAGGTCGTAGACGGAACTGAGCAAGTCGCGGAGTTCCTGAACGTCCAGACCGGGATATGGCACTTCACTGTTCGGGGGTTGATGTCGGATGGCCGCTACACGCTGGCATCCTCGCCTCTCGCCGTGCCGGTCAATGTGCCATATGACGATCTCGGCATCGGGCTCGATGATTCAAAGCAAGACGTCTATCAAACGCTCCAGGCTCTCCGAGCCGATCAGGCCGAACTGCGCGACCGCCTCGAAATCCTCGCGGCTGGTACAGCCGATGCGACGGGTGCCAGCTCCGAGATGCACACCGTCACGCGGAAATTCCGCAACGCGACCGTAATCGCCCTGCGTGAGATGACGGCCAGCATAGAGGCGAAGACGCAGGTGTACAGGCAGCCGACACCGCCGACCGGCGATCTGGTGGATGGCGACATCTGGATAGACACCAGCGCTGACAACTTCGTGCGGGTCTGGAACGCCACGCTTGGACAATGGGAAGATGCCGGCGCCAAGGGCCTGCTGACGTTCGCCCAGCCGACAGCGCCCACGGCCAGCAACGTTGGCGATCTGTGGATCGATACCGATGACGACAACAAGCTCTACCGCTGGAGCGGCACGGCGTGGGTGGACATCTCCGACGAGCGGATCACGGCGCAGGCATCCATCATCGATGCAGTGCAGGCACAGGTTGGCGAGATATCCGCCGATGGCCTGCGCAAGATCGAGGTGGTGGCCGGCACGGGCGATGTCGTGGCCCGGCTGGTGGATATGGTGCGGGCGTCGATCGCCGACGATTGGGTTGAGGCCGGGACCGTCACTGAGGTCGGCTTTACCGGCGGAGACCCGGCGCAGCCGTTTTCGCGCAGGGTCCAATATGCTGATCAGCACGTCTTTGCCGATGCGAATGGTGAGTGGCCGCCTGTCGTCATCGACGAAACCGGCACAGGATGGTTCAACAGGCTGCGCATCAAGGATCTCGACGCCACCAACATTACGGCGGAAAAGCTCGACGCTGCCCAGATCCTTCAGGATGGCACGCTGATCACGGACCTGTTCGCGTTCGGGGCGGTCACACAGTTCGATGATGTCGGGCACTATTTCCAGCAGAACTTCGGGAATGGCTCCACTTATAGTGAGCCCGGCTGGACTGTCCATAAAACGGTGGTGGTCGATAATCCGACAGGAAATCCGATCATCGAGTTCGTCAGCCTGAAGGCGTCGGGCGTGTTGAGCGGTGCTGGGGGCGCTGACGCCTACATCAGGGTCACGCGCGACGGGGTCGATATCGGCAGCATTCGGTCCAATAATCAGGGCCTTCGTACCTTTTCGGCCACCACTTTCCTGAATGAAGGGAAGACCAGCTACACTTATGAAATCCTGACCTGGAACACGGCGGTCACCGGAAATAACAGTACGGCTTCGCTCATGGTCGAATCCACCTCCGGCGCGCTGTTCTGGAAGGTGTAGCCATGAGCAAGGTTGCCTACATCCTCGTGGATGAATCCACCGGACATGTGCTGACGGTCGGCTCCGTGCCTCAGCGGTTTTTCCCTCGGCCTGTCCCTGCCGGGCAGCGCATGGTGGTGCTGCTCGACGGCAAGGCCCCGTCAACCACGCAATTGCGTGTCGATCTGCGCAAGGCGCGCCAGCCACTGACGTTCGTCGAGCGGCTGGACGATGTGCTGACTTGCCGGCAATCGGTAATCCGGCAGCCAGATGCCGCGCTTGAAATCACCATGCGTCGCCTCGAAGCGCTCGACCTGGTCGAACGGGAGTTTGCGCAGCGACTGGCAGAGCTTACAGGACCGCTTGCCGCGCATCACGCCGAGAAGCGCAGACAGGCAGAGGCCGGCGGCGGGCCGCTGGTGGCCGATGAGGCCGACAGGGTTGCCATCCTCGACAACGCCGCCCGGCAGGATGCGGCCCTCGCGACGCTGGAAACGGCGCGGCGAGCCGCCAAGGCGGCGATCCGGGCGGCAAACACGCTGGCCGAACTCGATGCCATCCAGCTTTTTTCCGATGACAAGCCGATAGGATAGCCAACCCATGAACTCCCTGATCTACAACACCGGCACGGTGAGCGTGTCGGGCGGCTCCGCTATT
>JAIPUZ010000055.1 GCA_022833215.1 Mesorhizobium sp.
CTTGAAGCAACGACGGTGCGGGCCTTTCTGGTGTCTGCCGATCGTCCATAGATCGGGGTTACTGAAGAGGCACACCTTCATTGCCGGCAGTGCGGTTGGGATTTCCCATCCAAGCCAAGGCAGACAAAGCGAGCCGGAGCCGGGCAAGGCTTCAGTTCACCGCCGCGGAAAGGCGTTTCGGGGTTCCGGTGTCTCCACCGGCCGGCTCCCTGCGATTCCCTTCCTGCCTTTGTCCACCGCGTTCATGCGAGGCTGCGCGCCCGCTCGACGCAGCCTTTGTGTGCGCCTTGTGGCGCGATGGAGAAAAGCCGATGGCCACCCAGCGTATCCTCGATTTCCTCGCCACCCGCCGTCCGAGCGGACCGTGCCTCGTCGTCGATCTCGATGTCGTGCAGGAGAATTACCGCGCCTTCGAGAAGGCGCTTCCCGACGCGCGCATCTTCTATGCGGTGAAGGCCAATCCGGCGCCGGAGATCCTGCGCCTGCTGGCCGGCATGGGCTCGTCCTTCGACACCGCCTCGGTCGCCGAGATCGAGATGGCGCTCGACGCGGGCGCCACGCCCGACCGCATCAGCTTCGGCAACACCATCAAGAAAGAGCGCGACATTGCCCGCGCTCACGATCTCGGCATCCGGCTCTACGCGGTGGACTGCGTCGAGGAGGTGGAGAAGATCGCCCGTGCGGCCCCCGGTGCCCGGGTGTTCTGCCGCGTGCTGACCGACGGCGAGGGCGCCGAGTGGCCGCTGTCGCGCAAGTTCGGCTGCGCTCCGGCGATGGCCGTCGATGTGCTGCGCCGTGCCGCAGCCCTCGGGCTCGACGCCTATGGCGTGTCGTTCCATGTCGGCTCGCAGCAGACCGACCTCACGGCCTGGGATCGCGCGCTGGCCGATGCCGCCGGTGTGTTCGGCAAGCTTGCAGCCGAAGGCATCGTGCTCAAGCTCGTCAACATGGGCGGCGGCTTCCCGACCCGCTATCTCAGCGATGTGCCGGCCGCGCAAGCCTATGGGCAGGCGATCTTCGAGGCGCTGTCGAAGCATTTCGGCAACCGCCTGCCGGAAACCATCATCGAGCCGGGCCGCGGCATGGTCGGCAATGCGGGCGTCATCAAGTCCGAGGTGGTGCTGATCTCGAAGAAGGCCGACAACGACAATGTGCGCTGGGTCTATCTCGACATCGGCAAGTTCGGCGGCCTGGCCGAGACCATGGACGAGGCCATCCGCTACCCGATCGTCACCCCGCGTGACGGCGATGCGGTGGAGCCCTGCGTGCTGGCCGGTCCGACCTGCGATTCGGCCGATGTCATGTACGAGAATAAGCCCTATCCGCTGCCCCTGTCGCTGACCATCGGCGACGAGGTGCTGATCGAAGGCACCGGAGCCTACACGACCACCTATTCGGCGGTCGCCTTCAACGGCTTTGAGCCTCTCCGATCCTACGTGATCTGACGGGCCATAAACCCGTCAGATCGTCCATACGCCGGTAACGCTTCACCGGCGTATGGGTTCGCTCGTGGAAAATCTCCGCCTGTGAAGGATCGCGGACATGAACAACCTTGCCATCGCCACCCCTGATTTCGATACCGCCGGTTTCGCCCGGAACCTGCCTGCATTCACCGTGGAAGCCGAACTGCCTGCCGACGTGGCGGCGCGGGAGGCTTTGCTCGACCGTGCCATGGGCGCGGGGCGCAGGCGCAAGTCTTCCGAGAAGTTGCGTCGCGGCCGCCTTCCGGCGGAAGGGCTGGCGCTGGTCGCCCGCTCGGCCGACGGCATGCTGCTGGGCACCGTGCGCCTGTGGAACGTGACGCTCGGTCCCGATGGCCAGCCGGCGCTGCTGCTTGGGCCGCTGGCCGTGGAGCCTTCGGTGAAGAGCGCCGGCATTGGCTCGGCGCTCATGCGCCATGCAATCGCGCAAGCGCAACGTCTCGGCCATGGCGCGATCCTTCTGGTCGGTGACGAGCCCTATTACAATCGCTTCGGCTTTTCGTCCGCGCGCACCGGCGCGCTTGCCATGCCGGGGCCCTATGAGCGCCATCGCCTGCTGGCGCTCGAACTGAAGAACGGTGCGCTGGAAGGTGCATGCGGGATCATCGCCGCGTCCGGCCGCAAGCAGCGCAACGAACGGGTGCACGCTGCCTGAACAAAAAAAGCCGCCTCGTCGGGCGGCTTTTTCTTTTTTGCGGACCGGCGTTTTCGCGGGTCAGCCGATAAGCTGGCTGAGCTGCATGGCGATCGACATGTCGCCTTCGATCTTCAGCTTGCCGCTCATGAAAGCCATGGTCGGGTTGAGCTCACCGGCCAGCAGCGACTCCAGATCGTCGAGCGACAGCTTGATGGTGCAGTCCGCCGGGCCGTCGGTGGTGGAGATGCTGGTGCCGTCGATGAGGATCACGCCGTCGCTGCCCGTGTCGAACTTGACGGAGCGGCTGAAGCCGGCGCTCTCGACCTGCGCCTTCAGCTTGTTTGCGATGTCCTGCACGCCCATGGTCTCTTCCCTTGAATTGTGCGCCTTTGCGCGGTTGCGTCTGCCCGGACAATGCCAGGCCCCATGCGGCGCGACCAGCGCACCGGTTGGCGCTTTTATAGGAGATGTTTGACGTTTACGTCAACGTGATTTGAAAGGCACGGGGCGAAATCTCACGGCATGTCCGCGGCCGTTTCAGATGTGGACCCTGTCTGCGCTGCCGGTTTGCGACGGCGCCTGGAGTGATCGCGGATATCGTCCCTTGTCAGGAAGTCCATCTGTTCGATCAGCACCTCGTGAATGAGCTTGTCGCCGACACGCCGGTTGATGCTGTCGCGTATTCCGGCACGAAAGCCGTCGAGATTGGCCGCTGTGCGGTCGGACATATCGAATTGCGGGTTGGAATAGAGATAGGAATAGACTTGATCGGCGAAAAGCGCCGAAGGCGGCACCGACAGCCTGTTCAGCCTGGCCGGCTCGGCCGTGAACACCAGGCGGGCGATGAAGTATCCTTCCACCGCGGAATTGCGCACGATCGGAACGGTGATGAGGTCGGTTTTCACATAGTCGAGCCCGCCGAACATGGCCGGCGCCGGCTGGGCGTCGTCGGCCTTGCCTGAGTTCTGGAACGAATAGAACACCGCGCCGACCGTTGCGGCGCTGATCCAGAGAGCTGCGACGACAAACCTGATCATGATGACGGGATCGCCGTTGTCATGGCTGGGCCCAGCCGAAGCCGCCGGACGAATAGGTGCCGTCCGCCTCGGCGTTCTGGATCGCATCCTTCAGCAGATTGGCGACCTCGGTGACGGCATTGAGATGCGCCAGAATGGCCGCCTCGTTGCGCGCCAGCTTCTGGCGCAGGCGCTGCAACCCGTCGCGATGCTCGGCCAGATTTTCGGGGTGGCCGGATTTCATCACCCGGTTCAGCTCGTAGAGATACCGGCTCTTGCGGGCGTTCGATGCCTTGATGTCGAAGGCCGGATCGGTGCGGATCGCGGCGGTTTCTGCTTCCACCGCCTCCTCGATGCGACCGATGAGCGTGGCAAGGTTCCCGGCGGGCGCAGCCGCCCCAGGTGCGTAAGAGGAGACAGGGGCGGGCAGGCTGGAAGTGAATTCGGAATATTCGTGCATGACGCGGCCTTACTTGCTGCGGGACTCTGGGAGGGCCGGACCGGCTTCGCCAAG
>JAIPUZ010000056.1 GCA_022833215.1 Mesorhizobium sp.
GGCGCTGATCTCGATCGCGCTGCCGCCGGCCATCGCGCTCGGCCTGCTGTTCGTGGCGTGGCCGCTGGGTGTCGCGGCGCTCATCGCCGTGCCGCTCCTGTTTGGCGCGCTGCTCACCGGCGGCGGCTTCATCCGCCGCGCGGAAGCCGATTTCTCCGCCGCTTCCGGCGAGGCCGCGGCCCGCACCGACGAGTTTGCCCGCAACCAGCTCGTGCTGCGCGCGGCCGGGCGCACCGGCACCGCCGGCACGCCTCTAGGCGAAGCCATCGAGGCCCAGAAGGCGAAGAGCCTGCGCCTGATCTGGTTTACCGTGCCCGGCACGCTGCTGTTTTCGCTGGCCATGCAGGCCACGCTGCTGGCCATGATCGCCATTCTGGCGCTGATGTATGCGCAAGGGGCCATGGATGCCGCCCGCACCGTGGCGCTGATCGTTGTGGTGCTGCGCTTTCTGGAGCCGCTGAACACGCTGTCGGATCTGTTCGTGGCGCTGGAATCCACCCACGCGGCGGCGCAGCGCACGCTGGCCGTGCTTGACGTTCCGGCCCTGCCGTCGCCGGCGCGGGATGCGGTGTCGCAGGCGCCGGCAATCGCGTTCCGCAACGTGCATTTCCATGCCAACGGCAATCACATTCTCGACGGCATCACCTTTGATGTGCCGGAAGGCAGCACTACGGCGCTGGTCGGGCCATCGGGATCGGGCAAGAGCACCATCCTGTCGATGATTGCGCGCATGCATGATGTGAGCGAGGGCGAAGTGCGGGTCGGCGGGCACGATGTGCGCGCCTATGCGCCCGCGACCCTGATGGACCAGCTTTCCATCGTATTCCAGAACGTCCAGCTGTTCGAGGGTGGCATTGCCGAGAACATCCGCCTTTCGCGCCCGGATGCCACCGAGACCGAGTTCATGGAGGCCGCGAAAGCCGCCTGCGTCGACGAGATCGTCGACAGGCTGGGAAGCTGGGATGCGCCTGTCGGCGAAGGCGGCGGCAACCTGTCGGGCGGTGAGCGCCAGCGCGTCAGCATCGCCCGCGCGCTTCTGAAGAACGCGCCGATCCTGCTTCTGGACGAAGCCACCAGCGGCCTCGACACCATGAACGAGGTGGCGGTGGCCGCGGCGCTTAGCCGTTTCGGCCATCGCACCGTGCTGGTCGTCGCGCACCGGCTGGAAACCATCGCCCGCGCCGATCATGTGGTCTTCGTCGAAGGCGGCCGCATCGTCGAGGCTGGAGCGCGCGAGGCGCTGATCGCCGCCGGCGGCCGCTTCGCCGCCTACTGGAGCCATCGCCGCAGCGCCCGCGACTGGACGCTTGAGGCGCGGGAAGAGACGGCGGCCATCTGAGGCCGCCGTTGCGTGCCGCCCTGCTTCAGCCCAGTGCGACGCGGTGAATGGTCTGGCGGTCGAAATTCGCGCCGCACAGCAGCACCACGCTGGTCTGCCCGGCACAGCGCGCCGCCACCTTCGTGAAGCCGGCCATGGCAAGGGCCGCCGAGCCTTCGACCAGCATGTTCTCGTCCTGCGCCATGACGCGCAGCGCCGCCGCGATCTCGTCCTCGGAGCAGGCCACGACCTCGTCCACCACGGCCGTGGCCATCGGCAGGGTCAGCGTGTCGTCGTCTATGCCGCCGGCGACCGCATCGGCCAGCGTGTCGAGATGATCGCATTCGACCACGCGCCCGGCCGCCATCGACAGCGCCAATGCCTGCGAATTGATGGCCGCCACGCCCCAGACGCGGGTACGCGGGCTGAAGGATTTGAGCACCGCGCCGATGCCGCTGATCAGGCCGCCGCCGCCCATGGCGATGAAGACGTTGTCCACGCCGGCGCATTGTTCGAGCAGCTCGATGCCGATCGTGCCCTGGCCGGCGACGACCTCTGCGTCATTGTAGGGTGAGATGTAGCGCCAGCCCTTTTCGGCAGCGAGTTTCTGCGCGTGCAGTTCCGCAAGGCCGGTCTCGGCGCCGTGCAGGATCACCTCGACGCCGTAGGAGCGGATTTTTTCAAGCTTGGACGGAACGACGGATTCGGGCAGCACCACGACCAGATCCTGACCGAGCGAGCGCGCCGCCAGCGACGCGCCGATGCCGTGGTTGCCGGACGAGGCGGTGACCAGCTTCTGGCCGGGTTCGGCCGCGGTCATGACCGAGGCCGCGCCGCGGATCTTGAAAGAGCCGGTAAGCTGGAAGTTCTCCGCCTTGAACAGAAGGCGCGTGCCCCCGGGGCCGTAGCTGCCGCGCGCCGGGATCAGCGGGGTGCGATAGACGTGGTCGCGGATGCGGGCGCGCGCCTGCATGGATCGCGCCGCCGAGGCGAAAACGATGTCGGTCATTTCAATGGTCCTTCAGTGTGTCCGCGGCCCGATCTGACGGAGGAATTCGCGGGTGCGGTTGTGTTGCGGATGATCGAAGAAGGCGTCGGGAGCCGCCTCCTCGAGGATCACGCCGCCATCCATGAACACGATGCGGTCGGCCACGTTGCGGGCGAAGCCCATTTCGTGGGTCACGACGATCATGGTCAGCCCTTCGCGCGAGAGGGCTGTCATCACGTCCAGCACCTCCTGCACCATTTCGGGGTCGAGCGCCGATGTCGGCTCGTCGAACAGCATCACCTTCGGCTTCATGCACAGCGCGCGTGCGATGGCGACGCGCTGCTGCTGCCCGCCCGACAGTTCGCGCGGATAAGCCTTCGCCTTGGCGCCGAGCTGCATGCGCTCCAGCATGGCCATGGCCTGCGCCTCGGCCTCTGCGCGTGGCGTCTTGCGGACCCGGCGCATGGCAAGCGTCAGATTGTCGAGCACGTTCATGTGCGGGAAGAGATTGAACTGCTGGAACACCATGCCGACATCGCCGCCGAGTTCCAGCACGTTGGAGCAATCCGCCCTGAGGACGTGCCCGGCGATCTCGATGTCGCCGGCACTGCGCTGCTCCAGCCCGTTGATGCAGCGCACCAGCGTCGACTTGCCCGAGCCGGAAGGGCCGCACAGCACGATGCGCTCGCCCTTTTCGACATTCAGGCCGATGCCGTCCAGCACCCTGGTCGGGCCGTAATATTTGACGAGGTTGCGGACCTTGATCATGCGCTGGCCTCCGGTGCCGGGGTGCGTGTGCCGGTTATGCCGTAGCGGCGTTCGAGCAGGCGGAAGAGGAAGGTGAAGGCGAAGCCGATGGCGAGGTAAAGAATGCCGGCGGTGATGAACACCTCGAACGGCGCGAAGGTGCGCGCGGTGAAGGCCCGCGCCACGCCGGTGATCTCCATGATGGTGATGGCGCTGGCCAGCGACGAGGATTTCAGCACCAGGATGATCTCGTTGCCGATGTTGGGCAGCTGTTCCCGGTAGACCTGCGGCAGGAGCACGTCGGTGAAGCGATGGCGGCGCGATATGCCGAGCGAGATGCAGGCTTCGGTTTGGCCCTTCGGTACGCGCCGGAGCGCGCCTGCCACCACCTCTGCCATATAGGCCGCCGAATTCAGGGCGATGGCGATGATGCCGCAATAGAGCGGCTCGCGCAGGATCGGCCACAGGATGCTGTTGCGCACCGCCGGAATCTGGCCGAGCCCGTAGTAGATGATGAAGAGCTGCACCAGAAGCGGACTGCCGCGGATGAGGAACGTGTAGATGGCAGCCGGCCAGCGCAGCAGCGGCGAGTTCGCCTGCCGGGCAAGGCCGAGCGGAAGCGCGAGGATCTGGCCGAGCACGAAGGAGCAGATCGTTATGATCAGGGTGAGTTGAAGGCCCTGCAGGACGATCGGCGTGGCCTTGATGAAAATATCCGGCGACATCCTCTACCTGCCTCTCGCCGCGCGCCGGTCGGCGGCGCCGATGATCAGTGTCGAAACGCCGGTTATGGCGACATAGAGGGCGCCGACCGTCAGGTAGAATGTCATCGGCGAATGGGTGGCGCCGGCGGCGACCACGCCCTTGCGCATCAGCTCTTCCAGCCCGATGATGGACACCAGCGCGCTTTCCTTCAGGATCACCAGCCACTGGTTTCCAAGGCCGGGAACGGCATAGGCCAGCATCTGCGGCAGCACCACGTCCCGGAAGGCGGTCATGCGGCTCAGCCCAAGGCTGGTGGCGGCTTCCCACTGGCCCTGCGGAACCGTCAGCAGCGCGCCGCGCAGGATCTCGGTCAGATAGGCG
The DNA here is from genome assembly GCA_022833215.1 of Mesorhizobium sp. Classification (GTDB taxonomy): domain Bacteria; phylum Pseudomonadota; class Alphaproteobacteria; order Rhizobiales; family Rhizobiaceae; genus Mesorhizobium. The sequence goes on from JAIPUZ010000056.1 coordinate 4,140, forward strand.
CCCGCCACCACCGACAGGGCGCAAATGCCGGCCGTCAGCGCATTGACCTCGACATAGGTGCCGAAGGCGCCGCTCAAAAGCACGGTGCCGCCGTAGAACACCAGAAAGATGATCAGAAGCTCCGGCAGGCCGCGCACCACGGTGACATAACCGGAGATGAACCATCTGAGCGGGCGCGGGCCGAAGTTCCAGCCGAAAACCGCGACGATGGCGATCAGCAGGCCGATCACGAAGCTGCCGGCGGCGACCTGCAGGGTAACCAAAAGGCCCTGAAGCAGATGCGGCAGATAGGTGAGGATGGCGGACATCGGCGCTCCTGCCCCGTGCCGCGCCGCCTTTGCAGACGGCGCGGGCAGCAAGGATTACTCGGCCTTGTAGGACAGGTCGTAGCCGAACCACTTGTTGGACAGCTCGGCGATCTTGCCGTCCGCCAGCATGGAGGCGACGGCTTCGTCGACGCGCTTCTTCAGGTCGTCGCTGCCCTTGCGCATGGCGATGGCGGTGCCGTTACCGAACTCGGCATAGTCGGCGCTCGACAGCAGCGGGCCGGCTAGGGATAGCTGGCCTTCACGCGCTTCCATGAGCTGCTCCCAGACCGACTGTTCGAGCAGTCCGGCATCGATGCGGCCGGCATTCAGATCGTCGGCGATCTGCTCGTTGCGTTCGTAAAGGCGCGGCTCGGACTTCGGCAGATGGGCGCGCACGACCGCTTCATGGGTCGAGCCGGTCTGCACACCGATGACCTTGCCTTCCAATGCGGCTTCGAGGTCTTCGCGCTTCTCGATCTTGGTCAGATCGCTGCCGGCGGCAACAGCGAAACGATAGGGCGGCTCGGCATAGGCATTCGAGAAATCGACCTGTTCGGCGCGCTCCTCGGTGATCGACATGCCGGAGATCACCATGTCGAACTTGCCGACCTGGAGAGCCGGGAGCAGACCGTCGAACGCCTGGTTGGCGACGTTGCATTCGGCTTCGATGCGCTTGCAGACTTCGTCGATCACGTCGCGGTCGAAGCCGATGACATCGCCGGCCTCATTGACCGATTCCCATGGCGGGAAGTCGGCGCTGGTGCCGACGCGCAGCGTGTCCGCCATCGCGGTGCCGGCCAGAAGGCAGGCGAGAAGGGAAGAAAGGGCAAGCGTCTTCATGATCTGGTTCCTGTTGAAACGTCGGTCAGTCCCGACCGTTCTGCTTCACCGTGGCCCGTTCCAGAACGGTCCGGGCCATGGCGATGTCCTGTGTGGCGACGCCGGTCAAGTCGGCGATGGTGATGTTTTCGTCCGAGCGGCGTCCCTGAAGGGTTCCTGCTAATACGCCGCCGAGTTCGATGCAATCGTCGGAGCCGATCAAACCGGCAGAGCGGGCATGCGAAAACTCGCCATGTCCGAGGCTCTGGGTCTTCATGTCGGCCACCCGGACGTCGGCGCGGGCGACAAGCGCGGCCTCCAGTTCCTGCTTGCCTGGGCCGTCGGCGCCCATGGCGGTGATGTGGCTGCCGGGCGCCACCCAGTCCGATTTGACCAGCGGTTCGGTGGAAGGTGTGGTGGTGATTATGATGTCGGCTTCGCGGCAGGCGGCTTCGAGGTCCGGCGCAACCGAGGCGTCCAGCCCGTCCCGCTTCAGTTCGGCAACGATTGCTTGCGCCTTTTCGCCCGAACGGCCCCAGATGCGGAAGGAAAGCGGCCGGCCTGCAAGCGCGGCAAGAGCACGGCTCTGGTAGCGCGCCTGTATGCCGGTGCCGACGATCAGCACGTTGGCCGCATCGGCGCGCGCCAGCGCCAGCGTGGCCACCGCGCCGCCAATGCCTGTGCGCAGGTCGGTCAGGTAGCCCTCGTCGTTGAGGATGGCGCGTACCTCGCCGGTCTCGGCCGAAATGGCAAGGATGATGCCGGTGGAGGATGGCAGGCCCCTGGCCGGATTGTCGTAGAAGCCGGCGGCGATCTTTACCGCAAAGATCGGGTCGCCGGCGATGTGGCCATATTTGATGTGGCAGTCGCCATTGGCGGCAGGGAAAGCGATGTGGCCGACCGGGGGAACGTTGCCGCGCCCGTCGACGATGGCGACATAGGCGTCGCGGACGGCGGCGACGGTCCCTTCATCGACCGTGACGAGTTGTTCGATTTCGGCGCGCGAAAGCTGGATCATGACAGTCCCGGATGATTGAAAAAAATCGGCTCCTGCGGAACCACGCCTCCCTTGTCGCTAATCCTAGCGAGAATTGGACGTAGCTGTCCACAATAAATTTTTTAGTCCATTATCTCCGCCCGGACAGGGCGAGCTCTGCCGAGCGCGTCAGAAGCATGGCTGCGGGCAGGATGATGTCGTCGTTGAAGTCGTAGAGCGGCTGGTGCAGGCCGGCATCCGGCTGGAGCGGCCCGTTGCCGACCCACGCATAGGCACCCGGCACATGGACGAGAAAATCGCCGAAATCGTCGCCTGCCATGCTGGGGCGCGTATCGCCGGGCGCGAGCGTGAGCCCGGCCGTTCGGGCCGCCTGGCGCATGATGTCGCGTTCCTCCGCGGTGTTGACCACTGGCGGGCACAGGAATGCGTCGAATGTCACCTCGCTGCGGCAGCCGGCGATGGTGGCGGCAGCGGCTGCGACGCTTTCGACGCGGGAGCGCAGCAGTTGCAGCGTTTGCGTGCGATAGGCGCGCAGCGTTCCGGTCAGGCGCGCTTCCTGCGGGATGATGTTCTGCGCATGACCGGCCTGAAACGAGCCGACCGTCGCCACCGCGCTCTCATGCGGATCGACGGCGCGCGCGACGGCCTGCTGGATGCCGGTCATGAAATGGCCGCCGGCAAGGATCGGGTCGCCCGCCATATGCGGCATGGCCCCATGCGCGCCCTCCCCCTTGAAGGTTGCGGTGAACTCGCTTGTGCCCGCCATCACCGGGCCGTCATGCACCACCACCTCGCCGGCGGCGAGGCCCGGCCAGTTGTGCAGGCCGAAAAAGCGCTGCACGGGAAAGCGGTCGAGCAGGCCCTCCGCAACCATCTCGCGCGCGCCGCCGTAGCGCTCCTCGGCGGGCTGGAAAACCAGATATACTGTGCCGGCGAAATTGCGTGTGCGCGCCAGATGCATGCCGGCTGCGAGCAATATCGTCATGTGACCGTCATGGCCGCAGGCGTGCATCTTGCCGGGCTGCTTCGACGCATGGGGCCGTTGCGACAGTTCGGTGATTTCCAGTGCGTCCATGTCTGCGCGCAGGGCCACCGCAGGCCCCTCGCCCAGCCCTTCCACGGTGGCGACGATGCCATGGCCGCCGATGTTCGCCTCGAACGGAATGCCTTCCTCGCGCAGTCTGTCCGCCACATAGGAAGCGGTCCATGCCTCCTCGCGCGCGATCTCCGGATGCGCGTGGAGCGCGTGGCGGATGGCGACCAGTTTCTCGCGGTCTGCGGCAAGCGGATGAGGCACGACTACGGCTCCGGATATACTTTTCAGTCCAGATTGCATATGCTAGTACAACTTCCAAGTCGATGGCGTCACCTTATGCCAGCGTCGCGCCGCGTGCCGGCCACAACACCGTTGCAGATGAGAGACATGCCGCAAACGCTTCAGCCCGCTGCCTCGTCTCCTGCCCAGCTTGCTCCCTATCATCCGGTCTGCGACGCCATTGCACTTCTGCTGCAGCCGCATGCCGAGGTGGTGCTGCACGATCTTGGCACCGAAACGGTCGTCCACATCGCCAACAATTTTTCCCGTCGTTCGCTGGGCGAGCCATCGCTGCTGCATGAAATCGACTTCCGTCCGGACGATCATCTGATCGGCCCCTACGAGAAGGTGAACTGGGACGGAAGGCGGCTGAAATCCGTCAGCGCCGTGCTGCGCTCGCCGGAAGGACGGCCGGTCGGCGTGCTGTGCATCAACATGGATGTCTCGCACATCCATGCCGCCATCGACGTGCTTTCCTCGCTGGCGAAGGTTGCCACGGATCAGGAAAAGCCCGCCGCGCTGTTCAGGGAAGACTGGCACGAGCGCATCAACGAATATGTGAACGGCTGGACGCACCGCAACGGCGTCGCCATCGCCGATCTCACCCGGAGCCAGAAGCAGCAGCTGGTGCGCGAACTGGCGCAGAACGGAGCGTTCAGCGGCAAGCATGCCGCCGCCTATATATCGCGCGTGCTGCAAATGGGCCGAGCCACCGTGTACAACTATCTGCGGGCCGGGCGGGACTGACACGCATCACGGCAGGAGTATCGCGCGTTCCGGGCTGCGATTGTCGGGCGGGGTATCACCGGCGGCGGACTTGGACTAATGTTGCCCTTCACATATCGAGAATGATGAGGTGAATTTCAGACCCGGCTGGCCAGATTGCCGGCCACATTGGAAGAGTAGTCCGCGCACATTCGGGAGGAGAAAGTGAGCAGAACTGCGGTCGTCCAGCATGCGCAGCGCATTCACGCCGCCATCGAATCCGACGAGGCGGCCCGGTCGGCCCTGGTTGCGTCCTGGCGCAGGTCCTCGACCCTTTACCATCTCGATCCCGCCGAAGGGCAGCCGCCCAGCCGCCTGACCGATTTCGAACTTCGACAGGCGCGCCAGCGTATCGAACCGCTGATCCGCGCTTCGCAGGCCAGCCTCGACCGGCTTTACAGCGCCGTCGGCGGCATTGGCTGCTGCGTGCTTCTGGCAGACCGCGACGGCGTGCCGGTCGAACGGCGCGGCGCGCCCGCCGACGACCGCCTGTTCAACGACTGGGGCCTGTGGACGGGTTCGGTGTGGAGCGAGGAGGCGGAAGGCACCAATGGCATTGGCACCTGTCTGGTCGAGCAGCGGGCGCTCACCATCCACCGCGACCAGCACTTCCACACCCGCAACACGTTGCTGTCCTGCACAACGGCGCCGATCTACGACCACGAAGGCAATCTCGCCGCGGCCCTCGATGTCTCGTCCTGCCGGGCCGACCTCACCGAAGGCTTCGTGAACCTGATCGCGATCGCGGTCGGTGACGCCGTGCGCAAGATCGAGGCCGAGAACTTCCGCATGGCCTTTCCGCGCGCCCGCATCGTGCTGGCGCCGGGCGGCGAACGCGCGCCAAATGCACTGGTGGCTGTGGACAGCGACGATCTGGTGATCGGCGCCACGCGCTCTGCCCGCCAGATTCTGGGCATTACCCGCGAGGCGTTGCAAAAGCCCCTGCCCGCCTCGGACCTGCTGGGCATCGGCAACGCAGCCACCAGCGACCTCGCGCAGGCGGAACGGGCGGTGCTTCAGCGCGCCGTGATGAAGGCGGGCGGCAATGTGTCCGCCGCCGCGCAGGATCTTGGCATCTCCCGCGCGACGCTGCATCGCAAGCTCGCGAGATTCGGAATCCAGCGCCTGAGGTAGTATCATGCGCCTCGTCGCGGGAAGTGTCTCATTCCCGCGACAGGTTACCCGGCCGGCGTGCCCCGGCCCGATGACAGCAGGACTGTCCTGCGCCACCTTTCATCCATGCGCTGCCTGTCGCAGCGTCGGTTTTTCGGGAGGAAAGACGATGAACAAGGTTGAAATTTCGCGCACCGCCACGGTTCCATTCGCAAAGCGCTACGACAACTACATCGGCGGCCGCTGGGCGCCGCCGAAATCCGGCAAGTATTTCGAGAATATCTCGCCCATAACCGGCCAGGCGATCGGCGAGATCGCCCGGTCGGATGCAGCCGACGTCGAGGCGGCGCTCGACGCCGCGCACAAGGCCAAGGACGCATGGGGCAGGACGGCGCCCGCCGAACGTGCCTTCATCCTCAACCGCATTGCCGACCGCATGGAGGAAAATCTCGATCGCCTCGCACTCGCCGAGACGTGGGACAACGGCAAGCCGATCCGCGAGACCACGGCCGCCGACGTGCCGCTCGCCATCGATCACTTCCGCTATTTCGCCGGGGTGCTGCGCGCCCAGGAAGGGTCCATCTCGCAGATCGACAACGACACCATAGCCTATCATTTCTATGAGCCGCTGGGTGTGGTGGGCCAGATCATCCCATGGAACTTCCCGTTGCTGATGGCCTGCTGGAAACTCGCACCGGCGCTCGCCGCCGGCAACTGCGTGGTTCTGAAGCCTGCCGAGCAGACGCCGGCCTCGATCATGTTCTGGGTCGACCTGATCGGCGACCTGCTGCCCGAGGGCGTGCTCAACATCGTCAACGGCTTCGGCCTCGAAGCCGGCAAGCCGCTGGCCTCCAGCCCGCGCATCGCCAAGATCGCCTTCACCGGTGAGACGACCACCGGCCGGCTGATCATGCAATACGCCTCGCAGAACCTGATCCCGGTGACGCTGGAACTGGGTGGCAAGAGCCCCAACATCTTCTTCGAGGACGTCGGGGCGGCGGATGACGACTTCCTCGACAAGGCGATCGAAGGCTTCGTGATGTTCGCGCTCAACCAGGGTGAGGTCTGCACCTGCCCGAGCCGGGCCCTGATCCACGAGAAGCTCTACGACCGTTTCATGGAGCGCGCGCTGAAGCGCGTCGGGGCGATCGTGCAGGGCAATCCGCTCGATCCCGCCACCATGATCGGCGCCCAGGCGTCGAGCGAGCAGCTTGAAAAGATCCTGTCCTACCTCGACATCGGCCGGCAGGAAGGCGCCGAGGTGCTGATCGGCGGCGAGCGCAACGTGCTCGAGGGCGAACTGGCCGGCGGCTACTATGTGAAGCCGACCGTGTTCAAGGGTCACAACAAGATGCGTGTCTTCCAGGAGGAAATCTTCGGGCCGGTCGTTTCCGTCACCACCTTCAAGGATGATGACGAGGCGCTGTCGATTGCCAACGACACGCTCTACGGTCTCGGTGCCGGAATCTGGAGCCGCGATGCCAACCGGCTCTACCGCTTCGGCCGCGCCATCCAGGCCGGCCGCGTGTGGACCAACTGCTACCATGCCTATCCGGCCCATGCGGCCTTCGGCGGCTACAAGCAGTCCGGTATCGGGCGCGAGACGCACAAGATGATGCTCGATCACTACCAGCAGACCAAGAACATGCTGGTCAGCTACAGCCCGAAGAAGCTCGGCTTCTTCTGATCGCTGCAACGCCGGAGTGCGGGAAATCCTTCCCGCGCTCCGCATCGCATCAATCCCGCCGGCAGCAGATGCCGGACTGCACGGTTACAGGAAGGCCGAAACCATGACCGAGCGCCTTTCCCTCGACAAGGTTTCCGCGACGCCGGAAGCTGTAGAGTTCCTGAACGAAATCATCGCCGATCATGGGCCGGTGCTGTTCCACCAGTCAGGTGGCTGTTGCGACGGCTCGTCGCCCATGTGCTACAAGCGCTCCGAATTCATCGTCGGCGATCAGGACGTGCTGCTTGGCATGATCGCCGATACGCCCGTCTATATCAGCGCCTCGCAATATGAGGCATGGAAGCACACCGATCTGATCATCGACGTGGTGCCAGGCCGGGGCGGCATGTTCTCGCTCGACAATGGTCGTGAGAAGCGTTTTCTCACCCGTTCGACCGTGTGTGCCGTGCCGGACTGAAGGCTTCGGTTTGCACATAGCAAATCGCCATGCGCCTCGCGGCGCATGGCGATCTGTACGTCGGGATTGCGACCTCAGGCCCAGCAGGAAGCCGTGCGCTTGTGGAACATCTCGCGGAACTGTTCCGTCGATTTCGGCAAAAGCGTGCCCTTGTCCCAGTCGAGGATCACCGCATAGCGCCGGACCGCATCGAGCGCATTGATCCGGCCTGCGCGGAACATGGCGGCCACCTCCTCCGGCGCGGTTTCCAGCCAGCCGACGCGCTCGGCCCGGATGCGTTCGCGCTCCTTTCTGGTCGCTTCGTCATCGATCTGATATTCGCAGATTTCGGGATCGACCGGGGTGATGACCACGCCATAGTCCAGTGCGGCGCGCTCCACAGAGACATAGTCGTCGATGACGTCCTGAAGCACACGCTCGGGGTCGCGCTCCAGCGGGTCGCCGAAGCCGCCGCCGCCGGCGGTCGGGCGGCCGAACTCGTCATCCTGCCCGATGGCGACATTGGAGAAGACCGAGCCGAGCCATTCGGGTTTCTCCGAGCCATGGCGGCGCAGCGTCAGCCCGTGCGGCATGGATGGCAGGCCGCCCTCGATGCCCCACACCACGGCGCGTTCGCGGTCGCAGATGTAGGAGATCACCGTGTTCTCGGCTTCCAGCATGACGGAGGTTTTCTGCACGCCGGCACCACCGCGCCATTTGCCCGGGCCGGCGGAATCCGTCAGCACCTCGAAGCGCGTGGTCATCATCGGATTGGCGCGCTCCTGCCCTTCCACCGGCTGCGCCATCAGTCCGGTACCGAAGCAGGCCGTGGTGACGTTGCAGCCGTCGCGGCCGTTGCGCCCGCCCCAGCCGCCCGGCAGCCAGTCGTAGAACATGAAGATCGGTTTTTCGGGACTGCGTGCATCGCGACCGCCGGTCAGCAGATATTCGAGGTTGAAGGCGCAGGCGATGGCGCGTTCGGGCAAGATCTTGGACCACATCTCGTAGATGGCGTTCATGATCTTCTCGAACGGCATCAGGAAGCCCGTCACCGCCACCGGCCATCTGGCATCGACGATGGAGCCTTTCGGGGCCACGATGTCGAACAGCCGGTAGAAGCCGCTGTTGAGCGGCAGGTCGGGGAAGAAGGTCTTCATGCCCGCCGCCACGGCTGAGAAGGTGGAGCCGAAGGCGGAATTGTAGATCGAGCCGATGGTGGCGTGGCTGCCGCTGAAATCGTAGCTGACGCTGTCGCCCCTGATCGTCAGCTTCACCTTGATCGGGATCAGCCCTTCTTCGCCGGCCGGGTCCTGATCGATGAAGTCCTGCGTTTCCCACTCGCCGTCCGGCAGGGCGGCAATGCGCTGGCGCATGGCGCGCTCGACATAATCCTGCACAGCGGCCATGCCAAGCTTTATGGTCCCGACCCCGTATTTGGCGACGAGGCGCAGGATCTCGCGTTCGCACACCTGCGTGGCCTGCGCCTGTGCATGGATATCGCCGATGATCGAGGCCGGGTCACGGGTGTTGGAAGCAATCAGGCGGGCGACGTCCTCGCAGAAGCGGCCCTTGTCGAACAGGCGCACCGGGGTGATGCGCATGCCTTCCTTGAACATGTCGGTGGCGCTGACATCGAACGAGCCGGGCACTGAGCCGCCGAGGTCGGACCAGTGACCGTTCGACTGTGAAAAAGCGATCACTTCGCCTTCGTGGAAGATCGGCCGGATCAGGCGCACGTCGTTGAAGTGGGTGCCGCCGGCATAGGGGTCGTTGATGGCGTAGACGTCGCCCGGATGCATGTCGCCGGCAAAGGCCCGGATCACCTCCTTGCAGGTGAAGTGCAGCGTGCCGACATGCACGGCGATGTCCTGGTTGCCCTGCGCCACGCAGTTGCCTTCGGCGTCATGCAGCGCGCTGGAGAAGTCGCGGTTGTAGATGACGAAGGAATAGCAGGTGCGCAGGATCTGCTCCGCCATCTGGTCGACAGAGGTGATGAAGGAGTTCTTCAGAACCTCGAAGGTGACGGGATCGAGAGTTGGCTTGGTCAGCATCTTAGTTCCTCTCAGACGCGGATGATGATGTTGAGATACTGGTCGACCTCCGCCTTCGTGCCGGGCGGCACCACCACGGTGGAGTCGAGTTGCTCGACGATGGCCGGGCCTTCGAAGCTGAAGCCCGCCGGCAGGTCGTCGCGATCATAGACCGGCGTGTCATGCGGCTCGTCCGGTCCGAACCAGACCGGGCGTCGATGATGCGGAGCGGGCACGACGCCGGTCGGCTCATGCTTCGGCAATTCGGCCTTCGGCACGATGCCCGTCGCCTTCAGGTTCAGGCGGTAGAGGCTGACCGGCGTTTCGTCGCGGCGGAAGTTGTACTCGCGCTTATGCTCGCGGTGGAACGCTTCGACCAGATCGGCGATGCTGGTGACGGGGCTTGGCGCATTCACAGCCAGCGAACGCCACTGGCCCTGGTACATCATGTCGACGCTGCGCTGGAGCACGATGTCGCCGGGCTCGACGCCCTCGTGCACCAGCCGGTCCACCGCATCCTTTTCCATGCGCGCGAAGTCGGCCTCGATGGTCGCGGCGTCGGCCTCGGAAGCCGCCTTGATGTAGCTTTCGGAGAAGTCGTGCTGCATGTCGACGAGCAGGCAGCCGAGCGCCGATGTGACGCCGGGATTGGGTGGCACGATCACGGCGGGGATCGAGAGTTCCTTCGCAATCGCAGCCCCATGCAGCGCGCCAGCACCGCCGAAGGCGACCAGCGCGAAGTCGCGCGGATCGTAGCCGCGGCTGATCGAGATCAGCCGCACGGCATCCGACATGTTGGCATTGGCAACCTTGATGACGGCGTCCGCGGCCGCATGCATCGACAGGCCGAAAGGTTCGGCGACGCCTTCCGTTACCGCCTGCGCGGCCAGTTCAGGATCGAGCGTTATCTTGCCGCCGGCAAGGCTGGTGCCGAGACGACCGAGCACCACATTGGCGTCGGTGTTGGTCGGTTGCATGTTGCCGTTGCCGTAGCAGGCCGGTCCCGGATTGGCACCCGCCGATTGCGGGCCGTTGCGCAGCGAGCCGGCCTCGTCGCGCCAGGCCAGCGAGCCGCCGCCGGCGCCGATGGTCAGCACCTCGATGGAGGCGAAGCGGATCGGATAGCCGTACTCGATGAACCAGTCCTTGGTGATGCGGGACTGGCCCTCATAGGCCAGCGACACGTCGGTGGAGGTGCCGCCCATGTCGAGGCCGATGGAGTTCTGGAAACCGCACAGCATGGCGATCTGGCGGCTGGCGATGGCGCCTGCCGCGATGCCGGACCCGGCGAGGCGGGCGGCGAAATCCTCGACGCTTTTCGGCGTCATCACGCCGCCGCCGGTGTGCAGCAGAAGCAGGTCGCGGGTGTAGCCGTCTTCCTGCAGGCGCTGGCCGAGCCGTCTGGTGTAGTCCACCACCACCGGGGTCAGAACGGCGTTGGCGACGGTGGTGGAAAAGCGCTCGTGCTCGAAGATTTCCGGCAGCACCTCGGATGAGGTCGACACGGGGATGTCCGGCATCGCCTCCTGAAGGATTTCCTTCATGCGCTTTTCATTGGCGCCGTTGACGAAGGCGTTCATGAAGCACACCGCGACGGCCGAGACGTTGCGGCGCTTCAGGATGCGGGCGACTTCGCGCGCGGCCGCCTCGTCGAGGGGCTTCACCACCTTGCCGGCGGCATCGACGCGTTCGGGAACCGTCAGCCGGTCGCGGCGCGGAATATAGGGCGGCACCACATCCTTGTAGGTGTCCCACAGGTCCTCCTTGTTGGCGCGGCGGATTTCGATGACGTCGCGAAAGCCTTCGGTGCAGACCATGGCCGCGCGCGGCAGGCGGCGGGTGATCAGCGCGTTGGTGGCAACCGTGGTGCCGTGCGAGAACAGCGCCACATCGGCCATGTCCACGCCCGCCTTGGCCACGCCGCCAAGTATTCCGTCGATGGGATCGGGGGTCGATGCGGTCTTCTCGATCCGGATGCTTCCGGACTTTTCGTCCATGATACAGATGTCGGTGAATGTACCTCCGACGTCGACCGCCACACGCAAGCTGGGCATCGTGTTCTCCTGTTTTCGCGATGTAATCTGGAATGCGCGCCGGCAGCGCCTTCAGCTGGTTACGCCGGCACTGTGTGTCAGGGCGATTTCATGCGGCTTCGCTCTCTGGTGCCGCTGGGCGTTTCGCCGAACTCGGCGCGATAGAGCCGGCTGAACTGGGCCTGATCGCTGAAGCCCCATTCATAGGCGATTTCAGAGACCTTCTTCCAGCAGGCGGGATCGCACAGCATCTGCCTGCACATCAAAAGCCGCTGCAACTTCACCCATTCGCTGACCGAGCGGCCAAGCCCGGTGAAAAGCTGGTGCAGGTAGCGCACCGAGATGCCGCAAGCGTCGGCGATGGCTTGCGGATTGAGCGAGGGCGAGGCGAGATTGAGCCGGATGAAATTCTCCACCCGGTGAAGATGCGCCATCTGCACGGAAGAGGCGTTCGGGTTGAGCATCTTCTCGTCGGCGGAAACCGCCATGGCCAGCATGTCGACCAGATGACGGCCGGACAGGGTGCGCGCCTGCTCGTCCATCTCCTCCAGCCGGGCGGCGACCAGTCGCATCATGTCGACGAACAGCGCGCCGGCCCCGCAGGTGGCGTCGAAGCTCAGGGAGGCCAGCCGCTCCGGCAGCACGACGCGCGAGCGCAACACATTGCCCGGCACCTTCAGCACCCACAGCGCATTGGCCTCGGCATAGGAGAAATCATAGGGAAGATGGCTGCGCTCGACCAGGATCTGTCCGGGCTTGCAATGCGCCTCGCGGCCATCCTGAAGGAAATGCACATCGGCGCGTTCCGGAACGGTGATCAGATAGCTCTCGTCGCGCTCGTGCAGAAGATGGTGCTTGTGGCGGCGGTAGAGCAGGCCGTCCGAAGCCAGCCGCGACAGCGACAGCGTGCCAAGGTTCCAGTTGTTGAGGGAGCCGTCGAAACGCGGCTCGTTCCTGAAGGTCAGGTCGAGCGAGAAATAGGTCTGCGATACAGCTTCGTTCCAGTAACGCTTGCGCTCGGCAGGACTGGCATCGGCGGTGGAATATCTGATGTCCATTCGAACCTCCCATTCCGTGGTCAGGCGCAGTGTCGCGCCGCCGTCGAACGAATTTCCCCGGAGCCTCGAGCTATCGTCTCCTGCAATAGTCTCGTCATATGAATACGCTAGTTTCGCCATGCTGCCGAGTCTTGCATCTGCGTGCACCCAGTGTTGTGCGCGGGCGCACCCGCCGGCCTGAACCGGCAGGTGCGGGACCTTGTCATCCTGCGGCAAAGAACCAGGATCGTTTCGCGCTGCGAAGACCCGCCGCGTAGATTGCGAAAGCGACGACTGCCGTGGCCGGAGCGGAGAAATCCGCGTAGCTTCCGCCCGAGACGTGGAGCAGGATGCCGATGGCGGCCGCCCCGAACCATGCGGTGAGACCGAGCGGGTTGAAGGCCGGCACCTGTTCGGACCTGTACTCCACGGTGCCGCCGGACAGGCGGTCATAGCGGTCGCTGAGAATATGGGCCATGGCGACAGCCACCCATGCGACGACGAATATGCCCTGGTAGGCCAGGGCCTGAAGCAGATAGGCGAAAACGTCGGCCAGCATCAGTACATAGACGATGGCGCCGACGGCAATCGCCCAGCCGATGCGGCCGAAAGGCATCTTGCCGAATGCCGCGACCAGCGCCTCCATGTTGACCGCCGCCAGATAGTAGTTGGCGGTGTTGATGCGGGTCTGGGTGATCCACACGAACGCCAGCCCCCAGATGCCCATCAGCTTGAGCAGCGCCAGCAGCACGGAGACTTCCGTCGCGCCGACATCCGGCACGGTGGCCACCATGAACATGCCGAACAGGCCGCTGACGAGGAACACCATCAGATAGAAGGGCGTGCCGAAGTTGAAGTAAGCGTGATAGTCGGCATCTTCCTGCCGGCCGAAGCGGGCATAGTCGAAGGTGAACATCATCAGCACCCACACGCCCATATAGGCGACGAAGCAGGACCACCAGCCATTGGCGGGCGCGCCGCCCTCCGGGCCGAGGTCGAGCCATTTGTCGCTGTAGCCATATTCGCCGATGGCCAGCGCAACGGCGACGATCAGGCCAAGGATGTAGAAGGGCAGCAGCACGCCGTTGAACTTGTCGAGCCAGTTCTGGATGCTGCCGAAGATCAGCGGCACGCTGTAGAGCACCACGATCAGCGCCCCCACCGGATAGGCGACGGACGGAAATACGGTGTTGATGCCGACCGCAATCACCGAGCCTTCGAACACGGCGTAGTATATGGCCGTGGCGCAGAAGATGAGCGTGGCGATGCCGGCGCCGACATTGCCGAAGAGCACACGCGAGAACAGGGCGACCGACAGGCCGGTCCTGATCGCATAGCGGCTCAGCACCGCGTTGACTGCGGCATAGGCGATCACCGACAGCACCATGCCGATGATGGCGTTCCTGGAGCCGAAGCCGAGCGCGAGCGCCGCGCCCACGACGATGTAGAACAGGGCGCTGCACACGGCCCACCAGGCCATGGTCAGGCCGAATTTCGGCATGCGCGCATTCGGCGGCACAGCCGTGGTCGAGAAGTCGAGCGCGTCGACCTCTTCCATCGAAATCTTTCCGGACATGGGTTTTTCCCCTCGCAGCGCGAAGCCTCGTCGCGATATGTGCGCTTCCGAGACGTTCCCGAGCCTCGTTGACACTTTCCGTTCCGGGAAACGGAACGGATTGCCGGTGTCTTTTGCACCGTGCAGCCGGAAAGCTAGGCCGCCCGGATATGCTTGTCTTTGCCGAGGGAGCAGGATTGTTTGCGCGACAGTGCACGGCCGTCATGACGGCGGCGCCGATGCCCACAGGCGTTTGCGCCGGCCGGCGTTGACCTGCGCGCCGACAAAGGCCACGCTGACGGCGACCGATCTTGCAGCACATTGCGCCAGAACCCTGAAAGGACGGCCGGACGCCCGAACGACATGCAGCAGCAGGCAGCGACAGAAAAGAATGCACCGGACGCCGGCAAGGCCCAGGACGTGCATGTGGACCTCATTGCGGTCGTCGCGGCGGTGAATGGCTGCGAGCCCTGCGCGCTGACCATCGGCGAGGCGGACACCCTGCCTTCCGGTCCGTTCGAACTGGGCCACCGCTCCCTGCAATCGGGACTGAGGGCATGGGTGGAACGGCAGACCGGCCATCCGCTCGGCTATATCGAGCAGCTCTACACCTTCGCCGACCGCGACCGCGTGGGCGACGAGCCGCAGCAGCGCGTCATCTCGATCAGCTACCTTGCGCTTACGCGTGACGAGCGCGCGCCCGCTTCACCGGCGCGGCGATGGCGGAGCTGGTATGATTATTTCCCGTGGGAGGATCATCGTGCCGGAATGCCCCCGCTCGTCAGCGACCTGATCGGACCGGCGCTGCGGCAATGGGCGCAGAGTGCCGGTGATGGCAGCCTGCGCGCAGAGCGCGGCCAGCGCATCGCAGTTGCATTCGGCTTCGACGACAGGCCGTGGAACGAGGAGCTTGTTCTCCAGCGCTACGAACTGCTCTACGAGGCGGGCCTGGTGGCGGAGTCGCGACGGGGGCGTCCGGAGGCTGGCGTGGCCCCGATGCCCGGGCGGGCAATGGTCCTCGATCATCGAAGGATTCTCGCCACCGGAATTGCCCGGCTGCGTTCCAAGATCAAATATCGCCCGGTGGTCTTCGAACTGATGGCCCCTGCATTCACGCTGTTGCAGCTTCAGCGCACGGTGGAGGCGCTGGCGGGCCGGCTGGTGCACAAGCAGAATTTCCGTCGCCTCATCGAGCAACAGGAACTGGTCGAGGAAACCGGCGAAATGGCCGCCGATACGGGCGGACGACCGGCAAAGCTGTTCCGCTTCCGCCACGCGGTACTTGCCGAACGGCAGGCCATCGGAACGAAATTACCGCTTACGCGCTCTTGACATCCCTTATGCTCTAAGTAAGCATATCTCCATTATACTCATTCAGAGCATAATGGAGACGCTTATGACCGCCGCTCTGCTCCCGACTTCCTCGGCCCTTTATGAACGGGTTCAGCGGATTATTCCGCCCATGGAGTGGCCTGTCTTCTCCGGGGACATAGACGCGATCCTGAAGCTCAAGCGTGAGCGCGATGCGGTCATTCTGGCGCACAACTACCAGACCCCGGAAATCTTCCACTGCGTGGCCGATATCGTTGGCGACAGTCTGGCGCTGGCCCGCAGGGCGATGGAGGTGGATGCCGGGACTATCGTGCTGGCGGGCGTGCATTTCATGGCCGAGACGGCCAAGCTGCTCAATCCGGGCAAGACGGTGCTCATCCCTGATTCCGGCGCAGGCTGTTCGCTGGCCGATTCCATAACCGCCGAAGATGTGCGGCTGATGCGGCAGCGCTATCCGGGCGTGCCGGTCGTCACCTATGTCAACACCTCGGCGGCGGTGAAGGCCGAATCCGACATCTGCTGCACCTCCGGCAATGCGCTTGCGGTGGTGGAATCGCTTGGCGTGCCGAGGGTGATGATGCTGCCCGACGAATATCTGGCGCAGAACATCGCCGCCCAGACCGATGTGGAGATCATTCCCTGGCAGGGACATTGCGAGGTGCATGAGCGGTTTACCCCGGCCGATATTCGCGAGCTGCGCGAGGCGCATCCGGGCGTCACCGTGCTCGCCCATCCGGAATGTCCGCCGGAGGTGGTGGCCGAGGCGGATTTCGCCGGCTCAACGGCGGCGATGTCCGACTATGTCGGGCGCCACCGCCCGGCGAGCGTGGTGCTGATGACCGAATGTTCGATGAGCGACAATGTCGCCGTGGATCATCCGGACGTCGAGTTCGTGCGGCCATGCAACCTGTGCCCGCACATGAAGCGCATAACGCTCGCCAATATCCGTGCCGCGCTGGAGGAGAATCGCCACGAAGTGACGATCGATCCGCTGGTTGCCGACGGTGCGCGCCGCGCCGTCGAGCGGATGCTCGAAGTATGAGCGCAGCGATCGATCCGGAAATGCACGAACTGCGCGGGCGTCCGGTGATCGTCGGGGCGGGCGTCGCCGGCCTGATGACGGCGCTTCTGGCTCCGGAGCCAGTGGTGCTGGTGTCGCGCGGGCCGCTGGGCGACTGTTCTTCCTCCATTCTGGCGCAGGGTGGGCTGGCTGCGAGCCTTGGCGCGGACGACAGCCCCGAACTGCATTGCGCCGACACGCTGGCCGCCGGCGGCGGCCTGTGCGACGAACGTGCGGTGCGGCGCATGGTCGAAGCCGCTCCGGAAGCGATCGACAGGCTGGCGCGGCTGGGTGTCGCCTTCGACAGCGCCCCGGACGGCTCGCTGCGGCTGGGGCTGGAAGCCGCGCATTCGCGCCGGCGCATCGTGCATGCGGCCGGCGATGCGACGGGGCGCGAACTGGTGCGGTCGCTTTCGGCGGCGGTGCGCGCCACACCTTCCATCACGGTGATGGAAGGCCGGGAGGTGCGCAGACTACTGGTCGAGGATGGCGTCATTGCGGGTCTGCTCGTCGTCGGGCCTGCCGGCGCGGCGGTGCTTGCAACCGGCCGTATCGTTCTGGCGACCGGTGGCGTGGGCGGCCTGTTTCCTGACACGACCAACCCCCTCGGCTCGTTCGGTCAGGGTCTTGCCCTTGCCGCCCGTGCCGGTGCGGTGATTGCCGATCCGGAATTTGTCCAGTTCCACCCAACCGCGCTGGCGTCCGGCACAGGTGGAGCGCTGCCGCTGATCAGCGAGGCCGTGCGCGGGGAAGGCGCCACTCTGGTGGATGAAAGCGGGGACCGTTTCCTTGCCGGCACGCCGGGGGCCGAGCTTGCCCCGCGCGATGTGGTGGCGCGGGCCGTCTGGCGGCACCGTGCCGCCGGCCACGGAACCTTTCTCGATGGCCGGCAGAGCGTTGGCGCTTCCTTTGCCCGCCGCTTCCCGACAATCGACCGGCTTTGCCGCGAGGCGGGCATCGATCCGGCGCATCAGCCGATCCCGGTGCGGCCCGCCGCGCACTACCATATGGGCGGCATCGCGGTGGATGCGGAAGGGCGCAGCTCCGTGCCGGGCCTGTGGGCCTGCGGCGAGGTGGCACGCACCGGCCTGCACGGCGCGAACCGGCTGGCGAGCAATTCGCTGACCGAGGCCATGGTCAGTGCCGGCCATGTGGCGGCGGGTATTGCCGCGGCAGCATCCCGCGAAGGCGTCCCGCCGCGTCCCGCTGTCCTGCCTCCCGCGCCGGATGTTTCCGCCGTTCGCCCTGTCGTGGCCAGAGCGCTCGGCATCGTGCGCGATGGTGAAACGTTGAGCCATGCCATCGCCATGCTGACGCCGCTGGCAACCGGTGGCGGGCCTGCCGCCGACCCCGCCCTTGTCGCGCTGATGATGACTGTGGCCGCACGGCGGCGCGAGGAAAGCCGCGGCGCGCATTTCCGTGCCGACTTTCCCGGACAAGCCTTGCAGGCGCATCCCTCGCTGCTGACGCTCGACGAAGCGCTTTCCGCTGCCGCCGACCTTACCATACAGATTCCACTCGCCCGGAGCGCCTGACCATGCCGCATCTGCCCACCCTGCCCCGGATACTCTGTGAGCCGCTGGTGCGCGCTGCGCTGCTGGAGGATCTGGGCCGTGCCGGCGACATCACGACGGATGCCATCGTGCCTGCCGACGCGGTCGCCACCATGGCGCTGGCCGCGCGGCAGGACGGCGTGGTCGCCGGTCTGGACGTCGCGGCCTGTGCGTTCACGACCATCGACCCGCGCGTGGAAATGGACATCGGGCATGCGGATGGCAGCGCCGTTGCTGCGGGGGGCGTGATCGCCACGGTATGGGGGCCGGCGCGCGCCCTGCTGACCGCCGAGCGCACCGCGCTCAACCTGCTCTGCCATCTGAGCGGCATCGCCACCGCCACCGCCGCGGTGGTGCAGGCCGTTCGCGGCCACAAGGCGCGGATCGTCTGCACCCGCAAGACGACGCCCGGCCTGCGTGCGCTGGAGAAATATGCCGTGCGTGCCGGCGGTGGAAGCAACCACCGCTTCGGGCTCGACGATGCCGTGCTCATCAAGGACAACCACATCGCCATTGCCGGGGATATCCGCACGGCCATCGCGCGGGCGCGTGAGGGAACGGGCCATATGGTGCGCATCGAGGTGGAAGTGGATTCGCTTGCCCAGCTTGAGATCGCGCTTGCGGCAGGTGTCGATGCCGTGCTCCTCGACAATATGTCGGTTGAGCAACTGGCCGAGGCCGTTTCCATGGTCGGCGGGCGGGCGCTCACCGAAGCCTCGGGCCGGGTGACGCCGCAGACGGCTCCCGCCATTGCCGCCACCGGAGTGGATCTGATCTCCATCGGATGGCTAACGCACAGCGCCCCGATCCTCGATATCGGGCTGGATGCGGTGTAAGGCGGGGTCATCCATTCCCCGGACGCAGTTGATCCGCATTCACGGAGCACGTATTCATCCTGTCGACAACGAGGCATGGATATGAACGACAGGACGGCGGCATCGCAGGCGGAGCGCAAGCGTGGCGAAGGGGCGAAGTTCGTCTACGACATCCTGCGCGACGATATCATCGATCTGGTGTTGCCGCCCGGCAGTCCCATTGACGAAGTCCAGCTTGCCGAGCGGCTTTCGATGTCGCGCACGCCGATCCGTGAGGCGCTGGTGCGCCTTGCCGGCGAGGGGCTGGTGACGACGCTGCCCAACCGCTCGACCGTCGTGTCGAACATCGACTTCCTCAACCTGCATACTTTCTTCGACGCGCTGACGCTGATGTACCGCGTGACGACACGTCTGGCCGCCGAATTCCGCAGCGACGAGGATCTGGAGATCATCCGCGCCCGGCAGGCCGCGTTCAGCCGTGCCGTGGAAGCGCACGATGCGCTGGCCATGATCGCCACGAACCGCGATTTCCACGCCGCAATCGCCGAAGCCGGCCGCAATCCCTATTATACGGGCCTGTTCTGTCGCCTGCTCGATGAGGGGCGGCGCATCTTGCGCATCTACTATTCCTCCTTCGGCGACCACCTGCCCCGCCGTTATGTAGAAGAGCATGAGGATATGATCGCGGCCATCGAAGCACGCGATGTGGCAGGGGCCGACCGGCTGGCGCGCGCCCATGCCGACCAGATCGTGCGCCAGATCCAGGACATGATCGCCCGCGACCGCCGCCAGCCCATCGCGCTGTAGGCGAAAACTCTCTTTCTTTCATATCGCAGGAGGCGGTTCCGGCAGAGGCATCTGCCGGCGTTGAATTTCTTGTCGACAAATAAAATACAAATGTTATTATGGTGGTCGACCAATCCGGCATATGGGAGAGCCCTCATGAATGCGCAGATTTTTTCCGGCTGCATGCCGGCGCTGATGACCCCGTGCACCGAAGACCGCAGGCCCGATTTCGATGCGCTCGTGCGCAAGGGGAAGGAACTGATCGCGGCCGGCATGTCGGCTGTCGTCTACTGTGGCTCGATGGGCGACTGGCCCCTGCTCACCGACGAGGAGCGCATGGAGGGCGTGGAGCGTCTGGTGAGCGCCGGCGTGCCGGTCATCGTCGGCACGGGGGCGGTCAACACGGCCAAGGCCGCGGCCCATGCCGCCCATGCGCAGAAGGTGGGCGCAAAGGGCCTGATGGTCATCCCGCGCGTGCTGTCGCGCGGCCCGTCCGTCACGGCTCAGCGCAACCATTTCAAGGCGATCCTGTCCGCCGCGCCTGACCTTCCGGCCGTGATCTACAACAGCCCGTATTACGGTTTCGCCACCCGCGCCGACCTGTTTTTCGCGCTCCGCACCGAGCACCCGAACCTTGTCGGCTTCAAGGAATTCGGCGGTGCGGCCGACATGACCTATGCGGCCGAAAACATCACAAGCGGCTCCGATGATGTCACGCTGATGGTCGGCGTCGACACCTGTGTCTTCCACGGCTTCGTGAATTGCGGCGCAACCGGCGCCATCACCGGGATCGGCTGCGTGTTGCCGCGCGAGGTGCTGCATCTTGTATCGCTGTGCCGGGCGGCGGCTCAGGGCGATGTCGAAGCGCGCCAGCGTGCGCAGGAGCTGGAGAAGGCGCTCGCCGTGCTGTCGGCCTATGACGAAGGCCCCGATCTGGTCCTTTATTTCAAGCATATGATGGTGCTGAAGGGAAACCCGGAATACAGGCTGCATTTCAACGAGACCGACGCCCTGAGCGCGAGCCAGCGCGGCTTTGTCGAGGCGCAGCTTAAACTGTTCGACACATGGTATGCGGGATGGTCGAAGCAGTCCGGCGCGGTGCAGAAATACGCAGCCTGAAATCCGCGTCCTCGCGGGAGTTTTCCTGAACAGAAAAAAGCCCTCCGCAATGGAGGGCTTCTTTTTTAACTCAGGAAATGGCGTCCAGCCCCAGAGCCTCGAGCCTGTCGAGTTGTCCGGCTTCGTCCGGAGTAAGGGCGATGCCTTGCGCCAAGGTCCGTTCCCGTGCGGCGAAGCGGCGCTGCGAGGGCAGACGCGCGCCCTGTCCAACGATGGCCTCGAACAACACCTCTGCCCGTGCCAGCGGATCTCCCGGCCGCCCGGCCGCGAACCGTTCGGGGCTCATGGCGATAATCAGTTCGCCATGGCGTGGAGCAAGCGTGGTGGTGCCGAGGAAGTCCAGCGCCTCGCTGCTGGTGAAGTCGCCGATCATCACACCCGCCAGCAATTCGATCATGGTCGAGATGGCGGAGCCCTTGTGCCCGCCGAAGGGCAGCATCGCACCGGCGAGCGCGGCTTCCGGATCGGTGGTCGGTTTGCCGTTGGCGTCCACGGCCCAGCCCTCGGGCAGTTGCCGGCCCTCGCGGCGGTGCAACTCGATCTCGCCGCGCGCGGCAACGCTTGTTGCGAAGTCGAACACATAGGGCGGACGGTTTTCACCGCGCGGCCAGCCGAAGGCGAAGGGATTGGTGCCCAGCAGGGGATCCTTCCCGCCAGCCGGCGCCACCGTGGCGTAGCTCGGGCACATGGCAATTGCCGCGACGCCCAGCTCGGTGAGCCTTTCAACCTCCGGCCACAGGGCGGAGAAATGAGTGCAATCGTTGATGACGAGCGCGGCGATGCCGAGGCTCTTCGCGCGTGCGGCAAGAACGGGAGAGCCCAGCTCGAACGCCGCGCATGAATAGCCGCCGCCGGCATCCACACGCACCACCGCCGAGCCATCGTCGTGCAATGCCGGCTTTGAGTCGGGCGCGACCTTGCCTGCCTTCACGGTGCGCAGGCAACCTTCGATGCGGTATATGCCATGCGACTTGCAACCGTCCCGCTCGCCGGCGACGATCACTCCGGCCAGCGCCCCGGCATGATCTGACGAAAGCCCTGCCTTGCGGAAGATCGCCGCAACCCGGCTTTTCAGCGCCTCGACGCTCACGATAACGGTCCCACTCATTGCAATGTCTTCTCCATTTTCAGTTGCAAATTTGCATACATTATGTATTCAAAAAGCCGACAAATTTTCAAGCCGAGGGTGCGCCGGACGGCAGACCCTTCAGGCACTGGAGCACAGCCTTGAGCGCACTGCCAGATGTGATTGTCATCGGCGCGGGTGTGATTGGCCTTTCGTCGGCGCTGGCCTTGCAGGCGGAAGGGCGGCGTGTCGTCGTAATCGACCGTGAAGGGCCGGCAGCTGGCGCTTCCGCCGGCAATGCAGGGGCTTTCGCCTTCACGGACATATTGCCGCTCGCTTCGCCCGGAATATTGCGAAAGGCGCCGAAATGGCTGCTCGATCCGCTGGGCCCCCTTTCCGTGCCACCTGCCTATGCCTTGCGAATCGCCCCCTGGATGTTCCGCTTCTGGCGGGCCTGCGCGCCGCATCGCGTGGCGCAGTCGACGGCGGCACAGACCGGGCTGATGGATCTGTCGAAAGCCCTGCTTGAGCCTTTCCTCGAGCGCACTGGAACGCTGCCAATGCTGCGCAAGGACGGCAATTTGCAGGTTTATGAAGGTGAGGCCGAGTTTCGCGCTTCCCTTGCAGGCTGGCAGGCGCGTGCCGGGCACGGTATAGATTTTCATCATATGAACGCGCGTGAAATGGCGGAAATCCAGCCCGGTATAGCACCTCGATTCACGCATGGCACCTTCACGCCCGGCTGGTATTCGATCAGCGATCCGAAACTCTACACGCTGGCGCTGGCCGAACGCTTCATTGCCGGCGGCGGGCTTGTCGAGCGGGCAGAGGCCAGGGCGCTCAGGCCGGTCGAAAGCGGTGTCGAGGTGACGGCTGGCACAACGCTGCGCGCCGGCCATGTGGTGCTTGCTGCCGGAGCCTTTTCACACCGTATCGCCCGCACTCTGGGCGAATGCATTCCGCTCGAGGCCGAGCGCGGCTACAACACCACGCTGCCAGCCAGCGCCTTCGATCTGCGCACGCAGATCACATTCGGCGGGCATGGTTTCGTCATCACCCGTCTTTCGACAGGCATCCGTGTCGGCGGTGCGGTGGAACTGGGCGGGCTCGACCTGCCGCCGAATTTCGGACGCGCCCGCGCCATGCTGCGCAAGGCGAAAACCTTCCTGCCCGGGCTCGATGCTCGGGGCGGCACCGAATGGATGGGTTTTCGCCCTTCCCTGCCCGACAGCCTGCCGGCCATCGGAGTTGCCCGGGAAACGCCGCGCGTGGTGTATGCCTTCGGCCACGGCCATCTGGGGCTCACCCAGTCCGTTGGCACGGCGCGGCTCGTCGCCGATCTGGTGGCGGGCAGGAAACCCGCAATCGATCTTTCTCCCTTCTCGCCCCGGAGGTTCTGACCCATGGCCACACACACCTTCTCCTGCATAGACGGCCACACCTGCGGCAATCCGGTGCGCCTTGTCGCGGGCGGCGGCCCGCGTCTGGAAGGCGCGAACATGCTGGAAAGGCGCGCCCACTTCCTGCGCGAGTTCGACTGGATCCGGACCGGGCTGATGTATGAGCCGCGCGGCCACGACATGATGTCGGGCTCGATCCTCTATCCGCCGACGCGCCCCGATTGCGACGTGGCGGTGCTGTTCATCGAGACATCGGGTTGCCTGCCCATGTGTGGCCACGGCACCATCGGCACCATCACCATGGGCATCGAGAACGGCCTGATCGCGCCGCGCGAACCGGGCCGGCTTTCCATCGACGCGCCGGCCGGCAAGGTGGACATCACCTATCGCCAGGAAGGCCGCTTCGTGGAGGAGGTGCGGCTGACCAATGTGCCGTCCTTCCTCCATGCAGAGGGGCTGACGGCGGAGGTCGAGGGTCTCGGCGAAATCGTCGTCGATGTCGCCTATGGCGGCAATTTCTATGCCATCGTCGAGCCGCAGAAGAATTTCCGCGACATGGCCGACCATTCCGCCGGCGATCTGGTGGGCTGGTCGCCGAAGCTGCGCGCCGCGCTCAATGCCAGATACGAGTTCGTTCATCCGCAACATCCGGAAATCCGCGGCCTGTCCCACATCCAGTGGACCGGCAGGCCCACGGTGGAAGGCGCTCATGCCCGAAACGCCGTGTTCTATGGCGAGAAAGCCATCGACCGCTCGCCCTGCGGCACCGGCACCTCGGCGCGCATGGCGCAGCTTGCCGCGAAGGGAAAGCTGAACGTGGGCGACGAGTTCGTGCACGAATCCATCATCGGCTCCCTTTTCCGGGGCCGCGTGGAGGCGGCCGCCAGAGTGGGTGAGCGCGATGCGATCGTGCCCTCGGTTGCCGGCTGGGCGCGGATGACCGGCTACAACACCATCTTCATCGACGACCGCGATCCCTTCGCCCACGGCTTCGTGGTCAGGTAGCCCGGCCCTATCGCAGGTAATCGCGGAAGCGGCGCAGCGAGAGGACGAACAGCACCGAACCGATCGCAAACAGCGCAAGTATCTGCGGCCAAACCACCTCTATGCCGGCTCCCCGGAACAGTACACCCTGCGCCAGGATGACGAAGTGCGTGTTGGGGGCGGCCAGCATGATGTCCTGCACGATCTGCGGCATGCTCTCGCGCGGCGTGAGGCCGCCCGACAGAACCTGCAACGGCAGCAGGATGAGCATCAGCAACAGGCCGAACTGCGGCATGGAGCCGGCCATGGTGGCAAGGAAAATGCCCATCGAGGTCGTGGCGAAGAGATGCAACGCAGCCCCGAACAGGAACAGCGCCACCGAGCCCTGAATGGGCACGTGCAGAAGCCCCTGCACCACGAAGACGATGGAGGCGGCCGAGGCGGCAAGCACCACCAGCCCCATCGACAGCACCTTGCTGATCATGATCTCGGCCGGCGTCACCGGCATGACCAGAAGATGTTCGATGGTGCCATGCTCGCGTTCGCGGATAAGTGCGGCGCCCGTCAGCACGATGGAGAGCATGGTGATGGAGAACACCACGTTGGACAACGCACCGAACCAGCCCTTGTTGAGCTGCGGATTGAAGCGCATACGCATCGCCAGATCCACGGGAAGTTCCGTCGCGCCGCGATGGCGGGCGAGGAATTCGTTGACCTCGCTGGACACGATCGACTGTACATAGGTGCCGCCGGTGAATGCCTGGCTGACCCGGGTGGCGTCGATGTTCAGCTGGATCGCCGGCGAGCGCCCGGCCAGCAGGTCGCGCTGGAAATTCGGCGGGATGTCGAGCGCGAAAGTGTCGAGCCCCGCATCCATGCGCGTGTCCATCTCGGACTGGTCGATCAGCTTCGGCACCACGAAATAGGGTGGATAGAAGGCTGTCGTGATGCGCGACGACACCGGCGACTGATCCTCGTCGACGATGGCGATGGCGGCGCGGTTGAGGGTTTCCGGCATGGCGGTCACCGCCGTGTAGATCGCCACCGTGAAGGCGTAGACGATCAGGGCCAGCAGCATCTTGTCGCGACCGAGACCGCGCAGCTCCTTGACACCCAGATTGTAGATGTTGGCAACACGCATGGTTCAGGACGCCTGTTTCTTCAAAAGCAGGATGCCGAGGCCGAACAGCACCGGCACGGCAATGAGCAGCGGAACGAACAGCGGGGCGAGATCCCCGAACTCCAGCGCCTTCGAGAATGCGCCGCGCGAGATGGTGACGAAATAGGTCGTCGGGTAGATGTTGCCGATGACCGCACCAAAACCACGCAACGACGAGACCGGATCGATCAGGCCCGAATACTGAACCGCGGGAATGAGCGTCAGCAGCGCCGTGGCGAAGATCGCCGCGATCTGGCTCTCGATGAAGGTGGAGATCACCAGCCCCATGCCGGTCGTGAAGATCACATAGAGCAGCGCCGCTGCCGCATAGGCCGCGAAGCTTCCGGTGAAGGGCACGCCGAATATGTAGACGGCGAAGAAGGACAACAT
Organism: Mesorhizobium sp.; assembly: GCA_022833215.1. Lineage (GTDB taxonomy): Bacteria > Pseudomonadota > Alphaproteobacteria > Rhizobiales > Rhizobiaceae > Mesorhizobium. The sequence continues at coordinate 29,899 of JAIPUZ010000056.1, forward strand.
CACGAAATTCAGCATGGCAAGCGCCACATAAGGCAATTGCTTGCCAAGCAGGAATTCCGTGCGGGTCACCGGCGTCACGTAGAAATTGACGATGGAGCCCAGCTCCTTCTCGCGCACCACGCTCAGCACCGCCAGCATGGCCGGTATCATCAAAAGCAGGATGGGGATGATCGCGGGAACGATCGCCACAAGGCTCTGGACGTCGGGATTGTAGCGGTAACGCACCTCAAGCCGGAATTTTCCGACGGTGGCGGCATCGCCATAGATTTCACGCGCCTTCTGCATCAGCCACGTCTGGTGCACGCCCTGCACATAACCGCGGACGGTTTCGGCGCGCATCGGCATGGCGCCATCCACCCATGCGCCGATCTGGACATTGGTGCCGCGCGAGACATCCCGCCCGAAGCCGGGCGGTATCTCTATGGCGAGGCTGAGCTTGCCGCTCGCCATGCGCCGGTCGAGATCGTCATAATCCCGGATCGGCTCCTTTTCGATGAAGTAGCGAGACCCGGCGAGCTGAAGCGCATAGTCGCGGCTGATGGTGGTGTCGTCGTGGTCGAGCACGGCGAAGGACAGATCCTCGACGTCCATGCTGATGCCGAAGCTCACGACGAACATCAGAAGCACCGAGCCGATAATGGCGAGACTGGCGCGGATCGGATCGCGGCGAAGCTCCAGCGCCTCGCGCTGCGTATAGGCGAACATGCGCCGGAAGCTGAAGAAGGCGCGGTCGGAGGTCTTTTCCGGCACGATCTCCGGTTCGGGCTCCACCGGCACATCGGCGGCGGCCTGCGGCTTGCCGGTGTCGCCGATCGCCTCTTCCAGATAGGCGACGAAAGCTTCCTCCAGCGTTTCCGCGCCCTTGCGCTCGATGATGCCGTTCGGCGTGTCCGACACCAGCACCTTGCCGGCATGCATGAGCGATATGCGGTCGCACAGAGCGGCCTCGTTCATGAAGTGGGTCGACACGAAGATGGTGACGCCATCCTTGCGCGACAGTTCCGCCAGGATTTCCCAGAACGCGTCACGCGCCACAGGATCGACGCCCGATGTCGGTTCGTCGAGGATGAGGATTTCCGGCGAATGGATCATTGCCACGGCCAGCGACAGACGCTGGCGGATGCCGAGCGGCAGCGCTTCCGGCAGCGATTCCATCACGGCGGCGAGATCGAAGCGGCGCACCATTTCCTCGATGCGGCCGGGAATGGTTTCCGGCGCCATGGCGAACAGGCGCGCATGGAGTTCGAGATTCTGGCGGACGGTGAGTTCCGAATAGAGCGAGAATGCCTGGCTCATATAGCCGACGCGGCGGCGTATCTCCACGTCGCGCGTATCGACCTGCTTGCCGAACAGCATTGCGGTGCCTTCGCTTGCCGGCAAAAGGCCGGTCAGCACCTTCATGGTCGTGGTTTTGCCGCAGCCGTTGGAGCCGAGGAAGCCGAAGATTTCGCCGCGCGGAATCTCGAAGCTCACATTGTCGACGGCGGTGAAGTTCCCGAAGCGAACGGTGACGTTCCTGGCGCCGATGGCGATGTCGTCTGCGGCATCGTCCGGGCGCGGCGGGATGACGACCTGCCTGTGGCCGCTGCGCTTTTCCTCAGGCAGCAAGGCCACGAATGCGGCGTCGAGATTGTCGGTGCCGGTCTTTGCCAGCAATTCCGCCGGCGTGCCGGTGGCAAGGACCTTGCCGTCGTCCATGGCGACAAGCCAGTCGAAGCGCTCGGCCTCTTCCATGTAGGCGGTGGCGACGATGACGCTCATGCCCTCACGCTCGCCGCGAATATCGTCGATCAGTTCCCAGAACTGCCGTCGCGACAGAGGATCGACGCCGGTGGTCGGCTCATCGAGGATCAGCAGGTCGGGGTCGTGAATCAGCGAGCAGCAAAGGCTGGTCTTCTGCTTCATGCCACCGGAAAGCTTGCCTGCAGGGCGCGGTGCGAAGGGCGACATGCCGGTGCGCGCCAGAAGCGTGTCGATGCGGTGCTTGCGCTCTTCCTTCGAGTGACCGAACAGCCGCCCGAAGAAGTCGATGTTCTCGAAAACCGACAGTGTCGGATAGAGATTGCGGCCGAGGCCCTGAGGCATGTAGGCGATGCTGGAATAAGCCTCGCGCCGGTGGCGGCGGTCGCCAATGTCGCCGCCCAGCACCTCGACGCGGCCTTCCTGTATCACGCGCGCGCCGGCGACGAGCGACAGGAGGCTCGACTTGCCCACGCCGTCCGGGCCGATCAGGCCGACCATGCAGCCGGCCGGAATGTCGAGATCGATCCCGTCCAGCGCGCGCACGTCGCCATAGCTCAGCCCGACATCTTTCAGCCGCGCGACGAACTCGCCGCCCGGCTTCGCGCCCGATGGCGTCGCGGCTCCGGCAGCTTCTGCGATCACGGCGAGACAACCTCGCGCAGCTGCGCCGGCCATTCGGCCTCAGGGTCGAGCTTGACGTAAGCCACACCCGGGAGGCCGGTCTTGACGTACTGGATGTACTGCCGCAGCAGCTCGGGAGAGATCTGCGCCTTGACGCGGAACATCAGCTTCTGGCGCTCTTCCTCGGTCTCCACGGTCTTGGGCGTGAACTGCGCGACGTCGGCGACGAAGCTCACCTTCGCCGGAATGACATATTGCGGAACGGCGTCGAGCACGATCCGCACCTCCGTGCCCATGGCGACGCGGCCGGCCTGTGCCGTCGGCAGGAAGAAGGTCATGTAGACGTCGCCGACATCGACCAGATTGAGCACGCGTCCGCCGCTTGGCAGAATCTCGCCCGGCTGAGCGACACGGTACTGCACGCGTCCGGCGCGCGGAGCGGTAAGAACGGCGTCGTTGATGTCGGCGCTGATGCTTTCGATGGCCGCTCTGGCAGCATCGACCGCCGCTTCGGCATCCACCACCTGCGCCTGCGCGGCGCTGATGCCGGCTTCGGTCGCGGCAAGCTGCGCGCGCGCCGCGTTGACGGCGGCAGCGGCTTCGAGCGCGGCCGCGCGGTCGTTGTCGAGCAACTGCTGGGAGAGGTTGCCGGTACGGGCGAGCTGCTCGGAGCGGACGAGCTTCTTGTCGATGACGTCCTGCTGCGCTTCACGCTGAGCCACGACCGCCTGCGCAGCCGCGTTTTCGGACTCGCGCTGCTTCACCAGGGCATGGGCGGTCTCGATCCCGATGGTCGCGCGCTTGAGTTGCGCTTCGAGCTGGCGACGCTGCGCCTCCATCTGCTCGGTATCCATGCGGGCCAGAACCGCGCCGGCCTCCACGAAGACACCTTCATCGGCCATGATTTCCCTGATGCGCCCCGGCGTGCGGGCGGAGATGTCGATCTCGATCGCCTCGATGCGCCCGTTTCCGGCGGCGATGCCGGCCGGCAGGGCGGAGCTGTCGTAATATCTCCAGAAATAGTAGCCGCCGCCGACCACCGCGGCCGCCACGATGGCCAGAATCCAGTTCTTCGCAGACTTCATGATGCTGTAACCCCTGCAATTGCGGCCGCGACAAGATTGCATTCAGGATGGTGCGTGCGCACCAGAACCCACGCCGACCAGAATCGGATGTCCCTCATATGACCCTCTCGCTGCCTGACCCGCCGAAATCCGGCGGCCATAGTTCTCAAAAATTCCTGTCTCCGGCCGAGCCGGCACTTCGTTGCCCCGGCCGCACGGCCGCCGTGTCCCCCATCAGCCCGTCTGCCTCGACGAGGCGATGAGCGCAACGTTCCTGTCGAAGACATGCCTGCCTTCGTCGAGCCAGCCGGTTACCATTTCACGAGTGAAAGCCCTGCTGCAGGCGATCACGTCGGATGGTTGTCCGGCCTCCGACAGTTTCCTGGCATAGTCGGCCTGCAACTGGAGTTGCCGTGCCGCAGCACTCAGTGCATCGCGGCAGAGGCCGGCGCAGAACCGCACCTGAGCTGCCGACGCCGTTGCCAGCCAATCGGTGCGGAACAGGGAAGGAAACAGGATATCCTGTGGCTGCGTGTCTCGATTTTTCCCTTCAGCCATCGCGTTCACTCCTCGAAATCAGAGAGCCTGTAGACGCACAATCCGCGCAATGGGTGCAATCGTCATTGATCTATGTCAACAGTGTTGACCTCTTATCCCGCTAGAAGCAAGCTGTATTGCGAAGACTCCCTCGCGACAACGGATTGACCAATGACCGGCCCGCAAGCCCTGACAGCAGAAAGCCCCGTGCCCGGTTCCGGCGACACGACCAGAGATCGTATCCTCAAGGCGGCGATGGCGCGGTTCTCCACGCAGTCCTACAGCACCACCTCGCTGCGCGATCTTGCGTCCGATGTCGGTGTCGACGTGGCCTATGTGCACCGCTGCTTCGGGTCGAAGCGGAATTTGTTCCGGGCTTCCATCCGTGCGGCGATGCGCCCGGACTGGATGTTCGCAGGCGACGGGCACGCGCTGGCAGCCACGCTGGCGAGGCAGATGCTGGGCGAAGCGCCGCGCAGCGAGATACGCATGCTCGACATCGTCTTCCGGTCCTTTTCGAGCCCCGATGCCTCGCAGGTGCTGCGCGAGGTGCTGATGGAAGATTTCATCAGCCCGCTCATCGCAGCGCATCCGCATGTCACCGAGCGTCAGGCCGCGCTTGTCGCGGCTTTCGCGGCAGGTGTCAGCATTCTGCACGACGTGATCGGCAGCGAGCCGCTGCTCGAAGGCGATGACGGCGAGGCAGAACGCCTCGTCGTACAGGCGCTTGGCCAGTTGCTGGGCAATGGCCGGCTTGCCGAATCCTCTTCTCCTTTGTGGAAAGGTGAATCCAGTGAATGCTCGAACGTCCCCCAGGACCCGCACCCCGGCCAGGAGCCGGACGCAACTGCCGAAAGCCGGCAAAAGTGCCGCTATGCCGCGGGTGATTGACGAGAGCGTCTCGTCAGAAGCCTACCGTGCCATCGACCAGATGCGCGAGGCGCTGAGCGCGCATCTCACCGGAGGGCTGTCGCCGGCCTCTCTCGCACTCGCGCTCATCGACTGGTACATCCATCTTGCCGCAGCCCCCGGCAAGCGCCTTGAACTCATCGACAAGGCCGTGCGCAAGTCCGCCCGGCTTTCCACCTATCTGGCGGCGGCCGGAGTGGACCCCGAAACGCCACCCTGCATAGAGCCGCTGCCGGGCGACTACCGTTTCAAGGCGCCAGCCTGGACGCAGCAGCCCTTCTCTTCCTTTGCACAATCCTTCCTGCTGGCACAGCAATGGTGGCACAACGCGACCCATGAAGTGCCGGGTGTGACCCCGCATCACGAGGATGTCGTGTCGTTCATGGCGCGCCAGATGCTTGACGTCTTCTCCCCGTCCAACAACCCGTTCACCAATCCGGAGGTGCTTTCCAAAACCATCGAGGCCGGCGGCACGAACTTTGTCAAAGGCTTCCAGAACTGGATGGAAGATGCCGCACGGGCTGCTTCGGGCCGTCCGCCGGTCGGCACGGAGAACTTCACGCCGGGCGAGGAGGTTGCCGCCACACCGGGCAAGGTGGTGTATCGCAACCATCTGATCGAACTGATCCAGTATGAGCCCGCTACCGACAAGGTGCTGGCCGAGCCGGTGCTGATCGTGCCGGCGTGGATCATGAAATACTACATTCTCGACCTGTCGCCGCACAACTCGCTGGTGCGCTATCTGGTGGAGAAGGGCCACACGGTGTTCTGCATCTCGTGGCGCAACCCGACCGCGGACGACCGCAACCTGACGATGGACGACTATCGCAAGCTCGGCGTCATGGCCGCGCTCGATGCGATCAATGCCATCGTGCCGGACCGGAAGATCCATGCGACCGGCTATTGCCTGGGCGGGACGCTGCTTTCGATAGCGGCTGCCGCAATGGCGCAGCACAAGGACGACAGGCTGGCCTCCCTCACCCTGTTCGCAGCGCAGACCGACTTTGCCGAGCCGGGCGAACTTGCGTTGTTCATCGATCACAGCCAGCTTCATTTCCTTGAAAGCATGATGTGGAACCGCGGCTACCTGTCGGCCGACCAGATGGCCGGCGCCTTCCAGCTTCTGCGTTCCAACGACCTCATCTGGTCGCGGATCGTGCGCGATTACATGCTGGGCGAACGCACGCCGATGAACGACCTCATGGCGTGGAACGCGGATTCCACCCGCATGCCCTACAGGATGCATGCGGAGTACCTGAAGCGGCTGTATCTCGACAACGAGCTCGCCACCGCCCGTTTCATGGTGGATGGCCGCCCGGCCGCACTGCAGAACGTGAGGGTGCCGATGTTCGTCGTCGGCACCGAGCGCGACCATGTGGCGCCATGGCAGTCGGTCTACAAGATTCATCAACTGACCGATACCGACCTCGTCTTCGTGCTGACAAGCGGCGGCCACAATGCCGGCATCGTCAGCGAGCCGGGTCACAAGGGGCGCCGCTACCGGATCGCGGAGAGGCGCCAGCACGATCCTTACCTGGACCCGCAGGAATGGGTCGAAACGGCTTCTGCCCGGGATGGCTCGTGGTGGCTCGAATGGTCGGACTGGCTGCTCGGGCGCTCGACGCCGGAGCGCGTTGCTCCGCCCGCGATGGGTGCGGCCGACAAGCGCTATGCGCCGCTCGAAGACGCCCCCGGCACCTATGTGTTTCAGCGATAGAATCATCATGCAGGACCAGCTTCTGACCAACCGCACCTTCGACCAGCTTCAGATCGGCGACAGCGCCTCCATCGTGCGTGTCGTTGGCCGCGACGACATCGAACTGTTCGCGACCGTTTCCGGCGATGTGAACCCGGTGCATCTCGACGCAGCCTTCGCCTCGACCGATTTTTTCGGCCATATCGTCGCCCACGGCATGTGGACAGGCGCTCTGGTCTCCTCTGTCCTCGGCACCCGGTTGCCCGGTCCCGGCACGATCTATCTCGGGCAGGAATTGCATTTTCTCAAACCCGTTGTGCCCGGCGATACCATCACCGCCAGCGCAACCGTGAAGGAGAAACGGCCTGCCGGGCGCATCGTGCTGCTCGACACCATCTGCACCAACCAGAAAGGCGAGGAAGTGCTTTCCGGAATCGCGACTGTCGTGGCGCCGGACCGGACCATAAAATGGCCGGCCGCGAAGCTGCCCGACGTCTCGTTGCGGAGGCATGAGCGCTACGAGGCTTTCGTGCGCGAGGCGAGAAACCTGCCTTCGATCCGTGCGGCGATCGTGCATCCCTGCTCGGCCGCCGCCATTCTGGGCGCGGTCGAAGTGCGCGACGAAGGTCTGTTCGAGCCATTGCTGATCGGTCCGGAGGCGAAGATCCGTGCGGCGGCGGAAGCCGCCGGGGCTGATCTTTCCGGCATAGCCATCGAGCCGGTCGAGCATAGCCATGCAGCGGCAACGCGCGCGGTCGAACTGGCCGTGGCCGGCAAGGTTTCCGTTCTGGTCAAGGGCAGCCTGCATTCGGACGAACTGCTGGGGGCCGTGGTGGCGAAGGATTCCGGCCTGCGGACCGAGCGGCGCATCAGCCATGCCTATGGCATGGATATCCCCGCCTATTCCAAGCCGCTGATCATTACCGACGCCGCCATCAATATCCAGCCGACTCTGGAGCAGAAACGCGATATCTGCCAGAACGCCATTGATCTGCTGCATATACTGGGCGTCGAGACGCCGCGCGTCGCCGTTCTGGCAGCGGTAGAGACGGTCAACCCAAAAATGCAGGTGACGCTCGATGCCGCCGCCCTCACCGTGATGGCGGCACGCGGCCAGATCACCGGGGCGAAGGTGGACGGCCCGCTTGCCTTCGACAACGCCATCAGCATGGATGCGGCAAGGACCAAGGGCATCGTGTCCGATGTCGCCGGTCAGGCCGACATCCTGCTCACCCCCGATCTGGAATCGGGTAACATGCTGGCCAAGCAGCTCATTCATTTCGCCGGCGCGACGGCGGCCGGGCTGGTGCTTGGCGCCCGCGTTCCGATCGTGCTGACGAGCCGGTCCGATCCGCTCAGCGCCCGCATCGCGTCGGCGGCTCTTGCCAAGCTTGTCGCGGCCAGAAAGTCTCTCGCGGGGAAGCTGCCGGCATGAGCCAGAAAATGCTTGTAACCTTCAATGCCGGCTCATCGACAGTGAAGATCGGCCTGTTCGCGCTCGATCAGGGCAAGGCCCGGCGTATCGGCAAGGGCATGATCGATTTCCGCAAGGCCCCGCTTCGCTTCGAGCTGTCCGAAGGGCCAGACCGTTTCGACGTGGAGCTCAAGGCCCCTCCTGGAGGTGAACTGGACGAGGTTCTGGGCGAAGCCTTCGAACGGCTGTCATGGCATTACGACCTCGACGATGTCGCCGCCATCGGCCACCGCGTCGTGCATGGCGGCGATCTGTTCACCGATCCTGTCGCGGTCGACGGGGAAAGCCTTGCGCGCATGGAGGAGCTGGTGGCGCTCGCGCCCCTCCACCAGCCGCAGGCGCTGAGGCTTATCTACGCCATCGCCCGGCTGCGGCCCGGCATAAGGCAGACAGCGTCCTTCGACACCGCCTTCCATCGCACCAATGCTGAAATCGTACAGCGTTTCGCCCTGCCGCGCGAGCTGCACGATCAGGGCATCAGGCGCTACGGTTTCCATGGCCTGTCCTACAAGTTCATTGCCGCGGAGCTGGCGCGGCGCGATGCGAAGGCGGCATCGGGCAAGGTTGTCGCCGCCCACCTCGGTTCGGGGGCCAGCCTGTGCGGGCTGGACAACGGCATCAGCCGCGACACCAGCATGGGCTTTTCCACGCTCGACGGTGTCCCGATGGCAACCCGCTGCGGCGCGCTGGACGCGGGCGTGCTTCTGCATCTCATGGGTGCCGGCGGACGCACACTGGATGACGTCGAGGACATTCTTTACAACCGTTCCGGCCTGCTTGGCCTGTCCGGTATCAGCGCCGACAGCCGCGTGCTGCTGGAGAGCGACAGGCCACAGGCGCGCGAAGCGATCGAGGTCTTCACCTTCCGCATCGCCGGCGAGATCGCCCGTCTGGCCGCCACGCTCGGCGGGCTCGACGCCATCGTCTTTACCGCCGGCGTGGGCGAGCATCAGCCCGCCGTGCGCGCCGATATCTGCAAACGGCTGGAATGGCTTGGCGTCGATATCGACCGGATTGCGAACGCGGCCAATGCAACTTCCATCGGCAGCGAGAGAAGCCGTGTTTCCGTCTTCGTCATCCCGACCGATGAGGAACAGGTGATCGCTGACGAGGCCCTGTCCATCGCCAACGGCGCCCGCCCCTGACGCCGGGGGCAGGCGGCAACTCCGCGGCCGACAAGTTTGTCAGCCGCGCGGAGGCTGCATCTGCACGAAGCGCTTGCGGAACCAGTCGCGCAGCATCTCCTTTTCATAGGCGAACCGTTCGATGGAATTGCGCGCCGATGAACTCCAGAGGTAGCTGAGGTTACTCACGACCTCTTCGCCGCTGGCGATGACCTTGCCGTCCTGCCGGAGTTTGTAGCGGATGACGAAGCGCGGGGGCGTCGTGTCCCTCAGGATGCGCACGTCGCTGAACTCCGGCTGCCATCTCTCGTAACGGCCAGCCAGCCGGGCATCGAGCACTTCGATGTCGAGCTTCTGCCCCTTTTTCAGGTAGCGCTTGTCGAGACGCTCGAAATAGCGCGTAAACTCCTCGATGACCCCCTGCCGCTTCGACGCGCTGCGGAAGTCATCGTCGCGCCAGGTCTGCGGATTGGAAAAAGTGACGTTGACGGCTGCGCCGGCGCCGGCCGTTGCAAGCATCATTCCGGCAATCGCGACCGTGGCAAAGCTCATGGTGCGCATTGCACCCTCCTTCTTCGAGTTGCCGCCTGCCTTACACATAGGCGTGAAAAGCACCGATTCCACCATGAATCGCAAAGAAGCGGCTACCTTTCGCCTTAATAATATGACAATAGAAGTCATGTTTAAAGGCGGGGTCCGGACTGAACTCCGGTAGCCGCAGTGCGTGCTGTGTCAGGCAGCGCAATCCGAACAAATTCGATGGCGACAGGAAAAAATTCAAGGATTGCCGGTACGCGCAATCGTGGCCCGATCCCGGCCTTTTCCGGCGGACGGTCTGCGAGCCGGATGTCGGCTATCCCTCCCCTGTCGGCGCTGTCCATTTCCATCATCGTCCATGCGAGTGCCGCCGCAGCGCTGGTGATTCTGGCCGGACCTGCCGATCCGCCGGTTCCGGAGCCCGAGCCGATGGCGATCATGGTCCAGTTCGTATCCGACCCCATGACCGAGAACGAGGAGGCGCAGGAAGTTCAGAAAGGGGATCCGGAGGAGGCCGAGCCCGAAGAAGCTGCGCCGGAAAAGAACGATATCGAAGAGATTGAGGAGACCGCCGAGGCGCAAACCGTTGTCGAACAGGAAGAACTGCCTGACAATGTGCCCGTTCCGGTACAGAAGCCCAGGCCGGAACCACGAAAGACCGAGGAAAGGGTTCCAGACAAGTCGAAGGTGGCAGCCGCGCGGGGACTGGAAGACGATCCCCGGCCCGACATCGTTCCGGGCGACCGGCTTCAGCTTGCCAATGAAGCGGATGCGAGCTTTGCCCGGGAAGCGATGCGCGGGGTGGCGCGGAATGTGGACGCCGAGCAGAAGTGGCTTGGACGCCTTGCCGCGCATCTGGAGCGGCGCAAGCGCTACCCGCATGCAGCCCTGTCGAAGCGCAGGGAGGGGCTGGTTCAGGTCCGCTTCGTCGTCGCTCCCGATGGCAGCATCGTGTCGCCCGAACTGGTCGGACCCTCCGGCGTTCCGGAACTGGACGAGGAGGCGCTCGATCTTCTGCGCCGCGCCTCGCCGGCACCGAAGCCGCCGCCGGACGTGAACCCGTTCGTCACCGTGCCGATCAGCTTCACGGTGAAACGGTGAGGAGAAACCGCCGGCAGCGGAACCCTGGCCGGCCGGTTATCTTTCCTGCAGGCGTGCAAGCGCCTGTGCGTGCAGGGATTCGTCGCCAGCGGCGATGACACGTCCCCTCCAGTCCAGATCGAGCGGCGCACCCTGCCAGTCCGTCACGATCCCGCCCGCCCCTTCTATGATGGCGGTCGGGGCAAACAGATCGTAGGTGTCGAAGCCGGCGTCGACAGCCAGATCGGTGCGCCCACGGGCAAGGCATGCATAGGCATAACAGCTGCCGCCATATTGCGTGAACCGCACGGCCTCATCCAGACGGCTGAAGGGGACGCGATCGGGCTCCGGTATGAAGCGGGGGTTCGACGAGGTCATGTAGGCATCGGCAAGCGCAGTGCCCTTGCGGCACCGGGTCGGGGAACCGTTGTACCAGGCACCGCGACCGGAAATGCCCGTGGCGCGCTCGCCGGTTGCCGGAAGATCGATGACGCCGGTCAGCGGGCGGCCGCCCCGCGCCACCGAGATCAGCGTGCCGTAGACGGGAATGCCCGCAATCCAGGCAGCGGTGCCGTCTATCGGATCGAGCACCCATACGAACTCGGCGTCGAGTTGCTCGGAGCCATGCTCTTCGCCCTGAATGCCATGATCGGGAAAGGCGGACCGGATTTCCTCGCGCAGCCGCGCTTCCACGGAACGGTCGGTGGCGGTGACGAAGCTGGCATCCTCCTTGAGGTCGATGCGCAGCGCGTCCCGGGTGGCGGCCTGAAGCATGGCGCGCGAGAGGTCGGCCAGTTTTTCGGAAAAAGCCAGGAGGGTTTCGGCAATGTCTGTCATGTGAGGTCTCAATGCGCCAGGATCTGGCCGAGGAAGGCTTTCGCGCGTTCTGTGCGGGGCGATGCGAAGAAATCCAGCGGGACCGCTGTCTCGATGATCTCGCCATTGTCCATGAAGACGATGCGATCGGCGACCGACCTTGCGAATCCCATCTCGTGGGTCACGCAGATCATGGTCATGCCCTCGCGCGCCAGATCGGTCATGACGTCCAGCACCTCGGAGATCATTTCCGGATCGAGCGCGGACGTGGGTTCGTCGAACAGCATCACCTTGGGGTTCATGCAGAGCGCCCGCGCAATCGCCACGCGTTGCTGCTGTCCGCCTGAAAGCTGCGAGGGATATTTGTTCGCCTGGTCCGGGATGCGCACGCGCGTCAGATACTTCATGGCGATCTCTTCCGCTTCCGGGCGCGACTTGCCGTGTACGAGCCGTGGCGCCAGCGTCAGGTTCTGCAGAATGGTCATGTGCGGAAAGAGATTGAAGCTCTGGAACACCATGCCGACTTCGCGCCGGATTGTTTCCACTTTCTTCTCGTCGTCGGACAGTTCGAGCCCGTTGACCGAGATGCGGCCGCTGTCGTGCTCTTCCAGCCGGTTGATGCAGCGGATCATGGTCGATTTGCCCGAGCCGGAAGGCCCGCAGACCACCACCTTCTCACCCTTGGCGATGGAGAGATTAACGTCTCTCAGCGCCTGGTAGGTGCCGTAATACTTGTTCACATTTTCCAGAACGATGATGTCGGTCATGGTGCTAGCCCTTCCTGACATGACGGTTCGCATATGTCTCCGCCATCGAGAATGCCGTTTGTATGATCCAGACGAGCACCAGATAGATGATCGTGGCTGCAATGAAGATTTCGTAGGGCGCGAAGGTATTTGCCACGATGGTGCGGGCGACGCCGGTCATTTCCATCAGGGTCACGGTGGAAGCGAGCGCCGTCGATTTCAGCATCGAGACGATCTCGTTGCTGTAGGCCGGCAGAGCCAGCCGGACCGCCAGCGGCGCGGTGATGCGGGTGGCGCGCTGGAACCTGGTGAGGCCAAGCGCCTTGCCGGCTTCCGTCAGCCCCTTGTCCACGCCCATAACGCCGCCGCGCAGGATTTCGGACACATAGGCCGCCGTGTTCAGCGAAAGGGCGATGACCGAACACCAGTATGGCTCGCGAAGAAGCGGCCACAGGACGCTCTGCCGCACGAAGCCGAACTGGGGCAGGCCGTAGTAGATGATGAAGAGCTGAACCAGCAGCGGTGTGCCGCGAAAGAAATATATGTAGGCTTTGGCTGGCCACACCAGCCATGACCGGCCGGAGAGCCGCATCAGCAGGATCAGGACGGCCAGCATCAGGCCGAGAAGGGTTGAAACCGCAAGCAGGTTCAGCGTCAGGCCGAGACCCTGCAGGATTCGTGGCAGGCTGCTGCCGATCAGGGAGATGTCGAAGCTCATCGTGCGCCCCGCACATGGCGGTTGGCCCGAACCTCAAGCTGCCCGACGGCCCAGGTGATCACCGTCGTCATGGCCAGATAGATGATCGCCACGATCACATAGAGCGTGAAGGGACGGTGCAGCACCGAATTGGCCATCTTGGCGACAAAGAGAATCTCCTCCAGCCCGATGATGGAAATAAGGGCCGTGTCCTTCATGATCGAAAGCATGTGATTGCCGAAGTTGGGCAGCGCCAGCCGCCACATCTGCGGAATGCGCACATACCAGAACACCTGATGCGGTTTCAGGCTCAGCGCTCTTGCGGCTTCTATCTGTCCGCGGTCCACTCCCAGAAAAGCACCGCGGAATGTTTCGGTCATATAGGCGCCGACGATAAGCCCGATCGCTATGGATCCTGCCCAGAAGGGCGGCAGATCCACGAACTGGACGGAAGGGTCGAAAAGCCTTGCGATCCAGGTCAGGGTGAGGGCCATGCCGAAATAGAACAGCAGCAACACCAGCAGTTCGGGCGTGCCACGAAAGACCACCGTATAGCCCTGAGCCACGGTGCGCAGGACGCGGCTGCCCGAAAGCTTCGCCGAGGCCCCCAGAAGGCCCAGCGCCACCGCCAGTACCAGTGCCACGGCAAATATCCGCAGCACCATCAGCAGTCCGAAAAAGAAGTCGTCCCACCACCCGCTCAGCAGCGACATGCAATACCTCCCCCGCTTTCACGGGCACCGCTTTCGACGCGGTGCCCGCAGGCCCCGTTGATCAGTCGACTCCCTTCCAGTTTTCAGGCTGGATGGAGAAGGGGAAGTATTTGAGACTGTACTCTTCGAGCGACCCGTCCTTGATCATGTCGGCGAGCGCGGTGTTGATGCGCTCCAGCAGCGCATCGTTGCCCTTGCGCAGGCCCACGCCGACGCCCGGACCGAAATACTCGACCTCGTCGATCGGCGGCGACACGAACTCGAAACCGGCGCCGTTCTCCTTGCTCAGAAAATCGAGATAGGCCTTCATCGGGTTTGTGATGGCTATGTCCAGCCTGCTGCTCTGCAGATCGAGCAGCATGGACAGGTTGCCGTCGTAGTAGACGACTTCCGCGCCCGGAAGCGTCGCTTCGATCCATTTTGCATAGGTGGAAGCGCGCTCGACACCAAAGCGCAGACCCTTGAAGGCTTCGGGAATGGGCTTGCCCTCATCGTCGAACAGCTTGAGGTCGGCGCTTTTCGAGCCGAGGATGCGGCCCACCGACACGCGATAGGGGATCGAGAAGTCGATTTTCTGCTGGCGCTCCTCGGTGATGGACATGGACGCGACGATCAGGTCGAATTTGTTGGCCAGAAGCGAGGGGAGCATGCCGTCCCATTCCTGACAGACGTAGTTGAGTTCAACGCCGATGCGCTCGGCTATGCCCTTCGCGACATCCACGTCGTAGCCCGCCATCTCGCCTTCGGGCGTGCGGTAATTAAAGGGAGCATAGGTGCACTCCATTCCCACCCGCAGCGTTTCGGCGTGAACGGGCGCGGCGAGCAGCAGCGCGGCAACAGTGGATAGCAGACCGACCCTGAAATTCATCTTCTTGATCCCCGTATCTTTGTTCTTTGGCTATCGTTTTTGCGACGCCTCCGACGTCGATCCCGCATCGATACGCCCATGCCGGAAAGGAGAATATCCTCCCAAGGGATGATGGATGCCATCGGCCTCGGGGTGGATGGCGAACCGCGCATTTGAGGCATAGCCATTCACCGAACTGGTCCCGGAGGAGAATGACCGTGAACTACGTCCGCATGCCAATCGAGCTCGAGTCGCCGGAGCAGCTCGGCTATGACACCATCCGGTACAATCTGTCTGAAAGCTCCGTCGCCGATCGCCGGCTGGGCGATCTCAACCTGAAGCTCGACGATATCCTGCTGTGTTACGGTGACCATCGCGGCTCACCGGACCTGCGCAACCTGATCGCGGCCTCGGGCGACGGGCTGTCGGCCGATGACGTGCTGGTGACCGCGGGAGCGGCCGGCGCGCTGTTCATCATTGCGACATCGATGCTCGATCGAAGCGACCACATCGTCGTGGTGCGGCCCAACTATGCCACCAATATCGAGACGCCGCGCGCCATCGGATGCCGGATCAGCCTCATCGACCTGGAGTTCGAGAATGGCTTCCGGCTCGATCTGCCCAAGATCGAGGCAGCGATAGAACCGGGCACGAAATATGTGTCGGTGACCTATCCGCACAATCCGACCGGTGTCATGATCTCGGAAGAAGAACTCCGGGCCCTGGCGGACCTTGTGGAGCGCAAGGGTATCCATCTGCTCTTCGACGAAACCTATCGGGAGATGAGTTTCGGGCCGGTGCTGCCCGTCGCCGCCACCCTGTCGAAACGGGTCATCAGCGTGTCGTCGCTTTCCAAGACCTACGGCATTCCGGGCATCCGCACAGGATGGCTCATCAGCCGCGATCCCGAACTGATGGAGCTGTTTCTTGCCGCCCGCGAGCAGATCGGCATTTCCGGCAGCACGGTCGATGAATACATCGCCTACGTCGCGCTCAGCCGGCGCGAGGAATGGCTTCGTTTCAACAACGCCCGCATCGCCAGCGCCTTTGCGATCGTGAAGGAGTGGATCGCTTCGGAGCCGCTGGTGGAGTGGATCGAGCCATCGGGCGGCTGCGTCTGCTTTCCCCGCATCGCGAGTTCCGCGAATATCGATGTGGCGGGCTTTCACCGGCGTCTCTATCACGACCACGGAGCCTATGTCGGGCGCGGGCGCTGGTTCGAGCAGGACGACCGTCACTTCCGCATAGGCTACGCATGGCCGGACGAGGATGAATTGCGCGGAGGACTGGCCGCGATATCGGCGGCGCTTCGCGAAAGCATCAAAGGCTGAGGCTTTTCAGGAAGGTGGAGAACAGTTCCTGCTGGGTCGAAAGGTTCAGCTTGGCATAGAGCTTCTGGCGATGGGTCTTCACCGTCGTCGTCGAGATGCCGAGGTGATATCCGATGGATTCGCTGGAATGTCCTTTCAGGATGAGCAGAGCGACTTCCCGCTCCCTCGGACTGAGCAGCCCGTGCCCGAAGCTGGAAAACAGATGATCGATGGGCCGGGACTGAGGGCTTGGCCTCGCGGGCGAAAGATGCGCCCACAGCCGCCGGAAGATCGAGGCGATCAGGGGGTGAGCCTGCCGCAAGCCCGCAATCGATGCCTCGTCGAAACCGCCCTCGCTGCGGATGCGCGACAGGCTGATCTCGGCCATCTCGTCACCGGGAAGGTCGATGGCCAGGATCAGCTCCTCCAGACCTTCCGGCCATCCATGGGTGCGATAGCCCAGCTCTTCGTCCTCGTGCCGGCGAATGTCGAGGTTGCGATAAAGGTCGGAGTGGAAATAGTGGTCGGGCGCGAGATCGCGGATCAGATAGACGCCGGGTTTCAGGCCATCGAGGTAGGAGTTGTAGACCGGGTTCAGGGCATAGGTCCCGGCAACATAGAGCTCGACGGCGCGTTTGGCGCGCGGGCCGGAAAACGTGTCGAAGACATAGCTTGGGCCCCCGGTTCGCCGATAGACGACCGACAACGCAAGCTGAAATCCGGCGACCGATCCTATCGCCGCAAGCAGGGCCTTTATCCCGTCGGGTTGATCATGCCGGTCGAAAGCATGTGCGAACGGTTCTATCCAGCGGTCGGTCGATGTTTCGGACATGGCCTGTATGGGGTTGGCTGTTGCGCAGCCGGTCTCTGCGCAACTGCGATCCGAAACTTTCTGACACAGATTTTCCGGCCGCGTCCAGTCCCGGCTGTGCCCGCCTCGCAGGTCCACCCTGGGGTGGATAGCGCAACCGGCAGGCCCGTGCATGATGGCCTGCGTAAATTCCGTGAAAGGCCCTCCTGATGACGATTCCCCCTCCCCTGATTCTGGACGCGGCTGCCGTCGGCAGGCTCCTCCCGCAGGTGGATGCCCTTGGCACGATGCGCTCCCTGTTCTCCGAGCTGGGACGCGGCCGTGCGGTGCAGCCGGCGCAGACCCTCACGCTCTTTCCCGATGGCGGCGGGGATTTCATCCTCTATTCGGGTGTGCTGGCAAGGCAGGGCGTGTTCGGCGCCAAGCTCTCTCCCTACATCCCGACCGAGGGACGTCCGATCGTTACGGCGTGGACGCTGCTGATGTCGACCGAAACCGGACAGCCGCTGCTGTTGTGCGATTCAGCCACGCTCACCACAGAGCGGACCGCCGCGACCACGGCGCTGGCGGTCGATCTGCTGGCGCGGCCGCAGGCACGGCGTCTCGCCATTTTCGGCAGCGGGCCGGTGGCGGCCGCCCATCTGCATCATCTCGTGGGCCTGCGCGACTGGACCGATATCCGCATCTTCTCGCCGCGGCTCGCCGCCAACGCCGACCGCCGCAGGGCCCTGCAGGTGGACCCGCGAATCGCCTTCCCGGAAACGGCCGCAGAATGCGCCACCGGAGCGGATGTGATTGCGCTTGCAACATCTTCGGGCAAGCCGGTCATCGATCCCGCTTGTATCGGGCAGGACACGCTTGTGACTTCCATAAGCACCAACGCCATGGAGGCGCATGAGGTGCCCCCGGCCTTCCTGCATGACGCTCAGGTCTATTGCGACAATCGCGCCACGACACCCGCCAGCGCGGGAGAAATGGTGATCGCCCGGCGCGAGCGTGGATGGGACGCTGAAGCCATACGCGGCGATCTCGCCGGGCTGTGCTGTGGAGACTGCCCGCTGCCCGAGGAAGGGCGCCCCGTCTTCTTCCGGTCCATAGGTCTGGGACTGGAGGATGTGGCCATCGCGCATGCACTTTGGACGGTTGCACGAGAGGAAAGAGAAAAAGCATGAAGATCAGGGAATTCGGCGTCGAAATATGGATGAACGCCTACGAGAACGACGCAAAATACAACCTTGCGGAAACCTGCGTCCACTCGCTTACCATTTCGGAACTGCTGAAGCTCTCGGGGCGCAATGACGAGGCGCTTGCCGAGTTGCTGCCCATGTGGATGGGTTATGGCGACATCGAAGGCTCCGACAGGCTGAAAGACGCCATCTGCAATCTTTATGAGAAGCAGAAGCGCGACAATGTCATCGTCACCCATGGAACGATCGGCGCGAACCACCTCGTCCATTCGGCGCTGGTCCGGCCGGGCGATGTGGTGGTTTCCATCGTGCCGACCTATCAGCAGCACTATTCGATTCCGGAAAGCTGTCTGGCGGAAGTACGGCTCGTCTGGCTCAAGCCCGAAAACGACTTCCTGCCCGACCTTGCGGAGCTTGCAGAGGCTGCAAGGGGGGCGAAGCTGATTGCCCTCACCAACCCCAACAACCCGACGGGCGCGCTGATCGACCGTGCCGGGCTGGAAGCGATCGCCGCCATTGCCCGTGCAGAAGGCGCATGGGTGCTGTGCGACGAGGTCTACCGGGGCATAGATCAGGAGGGCGACGGTTTCACCCCGTCCATGTGCGACCTTTACGAGAAAGGCATTTCGACCTGTGGCATGTCGAAGGCCTACTCGCTTGCAGGACTGCGCCTGGGGTGGGTTGCGGGTCCGGAAGAGATCATCAGGGCGGTCTCGGTCCATCGCGACTATACGACGATCAGCGTCGGCCGGATCGACGACCATTTTGCTGCCCTTGCCCTTGAAAACAGCGAGCGGGTTCTGGGGCGCAGCCGCAGGATCACCCGCGCCAACCTGGCCATTCTCGATGCGTGGGTCGCCGGGGAACCGCGCATCAGCTATGTGCGGCCGAAGTCGGGCACCACGGCCTTTCTTCGCTACGATCTCGACATGCCTTCAGCCGAACTGTGCCGGACCTTGCAGGAGCGGACGGGCGTGATGCTCCTGCCCGGCTCGACGCTCGACATGGAAGGCTGGCTGCGCATCGGCTATGCCTGCGATACGGAGGTGCTGAAAAAGGGCCTTGCCCTGTTCTCGGAGTTCCTCGCCAGACCGGATTGATCTGAACAGGGCGATAATCCCGCCCTGCCCTTTCAAATCTTCTTCATATGCCGGCCCGGACGGGGTTAGCGCACGCCGCTCCGTCCCTGTTCTGCCGTCCCGCACGGCTTCGCGTGCCGGATTTACAGGGAGGAATAGGGAACGAAGGTGCTCCTCGTCTCATCGATGCGCAGCGCCTGGGTTACCGGCGGAAAGGCACGCTGCGGACATGAAGGCCGCTCGCAGATCTTGCACCCTGCCCCGATCGGCGTCCGGGCCTCGGCGTCATCCAGCCGCAGACCCTTGGAATAGACCAGCGACGGTGCGTGCTGGAGATCGCAGCCAAGCCCGATGGCGAATGTCTTGTCCGGTGTGCCGTAGCCTCCGACCGTGTGGTCGACGGTGCGCGCCACCCACAGATAGGTGCGCCCGTCAGGCATTTCGGCAAGCTGGGTGACGATGCGTCCCGGCCGGGTGAATGCCTCATAGACGTTCCACAGGGGGCATGTGCCCCCTGCCCTCGAGAAATGGAAATCGGTAGCCGACTGGCGCTTGGATATGTTGCCTGCCCGGTCCACGCGGATGAAGAAGAAGGGTACGCCGCGCGCGCCCGGCCGCTGCAACGTGCTCAGCCGGTGGCAGACGGTCTCGAAGCCGACGCCGAACGTCTGGCCGAGCAGATCGATGTCGTAGCGCAGTTCCTTTGCCGATTGCAGGAAGGCGGCGTAAGGCAGGACCAGTGCGCCGGCGAAATAGTTGGCAAGGCCGATGCGGGCGAGCGCCCGGGTTTCGGCATTGGAAAAGAACGCTTCCGCCAGCTCCGCTTCGATCAGCCTGCCATATTCGAGGAAAGCCAGTTGGGTGGCCATCTGGAATGCCTGCTGGCCGCCGCTCAGCCGTTCAGAAAGCCGCAGAGCCCGCGTCTCCGGTTCGAAAGCGCGCTGGACGCCGGACCCGGTCGCCTGCGCATGGCGAAGCACCCGCACGCCATGCTTCCCGGCGAGATATGCCTCCAGAGCCGGAACCATACGGCCCGGGGTAAGGCCGAGCGCGGCCGCAGCCGCCTCGGCAGCCCGGTCGAGCGTATCGATGTGGTTGTGCCGTGAGTAGAAGAAGTCCCGCACCTCTTCGAATGGCGCGGCGGCGACAGGCGAGAGCCCCTGCCCACTGTCGCCCATCCGGTTGTCACCCAGCCGTGCGGCCAGAGCGGCCGACTGCTCCAGAGCGCGCGCCAGACGCTTGTGCAGCCCGACGATGGCGCGCCCCACCGCCGGCATGCCGGTGGCGATTTCCTTCATCTCGGCGCTTGAAATCTCCTCCCCTATCCCCGGATCGAACAGCGCCTCGCGAAGCTCGCCCACCAGCCGGGCCTCGTCCTCGCCGGAAAACAGCTGCACGTCGACGCCGAAGGCGGCGTTGAGTTTCAGCAGCACCGCAACGGTGAGCGGACGCTGGTTGTTCTCGATCTGGTTAAGGTAGCTCAGCGAAATGCCAATGGCGTCTGCCAGCGCCTGCTGGGTGAGCTGGCGCTCCTCCCGCAGTCGCTTCAACCGCACGCCCATAAACAGCTTTTTCACGGCGTCCCCCTCGCCTCACAATCTTCGCAAACTTTGCAAATTCACCGATCTTGCTTTGCAAATGTCTGCATTTTCAGTGGTTTACGATTTTCAACATATGCGGATATTGCGGATTAGCAAAGAGGCTCTCGAGCCAAGGAGCACGTTTCAGGAATGCCGGAGGAACTTTCCCTGCAAAGCGATGCGCGC
Source organism: Mesorhizobium sp. (assembly GCA_022833215.1). Taxonomy (GTDB): domain Bacteria; phylum Pseudomonadota; class Alphaproteobacteria; order Rhizobiales; family Rhizobiaceae; genus Mesorhizobium. The sequence goes on from JAIPUZ010000056.1 coordinate 50,656, forward strand.
TTCAGCGAACTGGTCCTGCCTGCGCTGACAAATCACTACGGCACCCTTTATGGCGCCAATGCGCTGCATCTCATGGGGAAGACCGCATTCCTGTGCGCTTCGCGTCATGCCGGGTGCGATGTGGTCATGGCAAAGGCCGACGGCATCGAATTCCACCGTCCGGTCAGGCTGGGCGAGATCATCGACATCAGCGCCCGCATCGTCTTTCGCGGTCGTTCCTCCATGACCGTTCTGGTCAACGCCTTCACCGAAGACAACGGTGAAAAGACCCCCGCCGTCAGCGGCCATTTCATGATGGTCGCCGTCGATGGCGGCGGCAGGCCGACCCCCCTCCCAACTTCCGATCAATGCAACACAGAGGATATTCATTCGTGAAGTCGCATAAGGTCCGTACCTACAAATCCGCCGAGAACCTGGTCCGCGAGGACCAGCTCGCCTGGAAGATCGCCTCGATCGCCGCAGACAACGTCGCGCTCGACGCCGATGTGGTCGAGATGATCGGCAACCGCATCATCGACAATGCCGCCGTCGCCGCCGCATCGCTGGCCCGCCGCCCGGTGGCGAGCGCCCGGGCGCAGGCACAGGCTCATCCCTTCCTGCCGGGCGCCACGGTGTTCGGACTTTCCACCGCCAAGCGCGTGTCGCCGGAATGGGCCGCATGGGCCAACGGCGTGGCGGTGCGCGAACTTGACTTCCACGACACCTTCCTCGCTGCCGACTATTCGCACCCGGGCGACAACATCCCGCCGATCCTTGCCGTGGCTCAGCATTGCGGCCTGTCGGGTGCGGCGCTCGCCAGGGGCATCGCCACCGGCTACGAAGTGCAGGTCAATCTCGTCAAGGGCATCTGCCTGCACGAGCATAAGATCGACCACATCGCCCATCTCGGCCCCTCGGCCGCCGCTGGCATCGGCACGGCGCTCGGCCTTTCCGCCGAAGTGATCTATCAGGCCGTGCAGCAGGCGCTGCATGTCACCACCACCACACGCCAGTCGCGCAAGGGCGAGATTTCGAGCTGGAAAGCCTATGCCCCGGCCTTCGCCGGCAAGATGGCCGTCGAGGCGGTGGACCGCGTGCTGCGCGGCGAAGGTGCCCCCTCCCCCGCTTGGGAAGGCGAGGACGGTTTCATCGCCTGGCTGCTCTCGGGCCCGAAGGCCGAATATGTCGTGCCGCTGCCCGAAAAGGGCGAAGCCAAGCGCGCCATCATGGACACCTACACCAAGGAGCATTCAGCCGAATACCAGAGCCAGGCGCTCATCGACCTTGCGCGCCGCATGGGGCCGAAGATCGGCGACCTCAAAAAGGTGAAGGATATCGTCATCCACACCAGCCATCACACCCACTACGTGATCGGCACCGGCGCCAACGACCCGCAGAAGATGGACCCGAAGGCGAGCCGCGAAACGCTCGATCACTCGATCATGTACATCTTCGCCGTGGCTCTGGAGGACGGCGGCTGGCACCACGAGCGCTCCTATGCGCCCGAACGCGCCAACCGGCCGGAAACGGTGGCCCTTTGGCACAGGATCTCCACCGTGGAGGACCCTGAGTGGACGCGCCGCTACCACAGCCATGACCCGAAGGAAAAGGCGTTCGGTGGCCGCGTTGTCGTCACCCTACAGGACGGCTCGGTCATCGAGGACGAACTGGCGATTGCCGACGCGCATCCGCTGGGCGCCCGTCCCTTCTCCCGCCCCGACTATGTCAACAAGTTCCGGACGTTGGCAGAGGGCGTCGTGGAAAAGGCCGAGCAGGACCGCTTCATCGCCACCGTCGAGCGCCTGCTGGAGCTGAAGCCGGAAGAACTATCCGGCCTCACCTTCACGGTCGCGCAGGACAAGCTCGGCCCGGCCGCCGCCACCGGCATTTTCGACTGGAAGAGGTAGGGAGGAACCCATGAGCGCTTTCAAGCCCAAGAAGTCCGTTGCCCTCTCCGGCGTCGTTGCCGGCAATACGGCGCTGTGCACCGTCGGGCGCACCGGAAACGATCTCCACTATCGCGGCTACGATATTCTTGACGTGGCCGAAACCTGCGAGTTCGAGGAGATTGCCCATCTCCTCGTCCACGGCGCGCTGCCGACGCAGGCCGAGCTTGCCGCCTACAAGGCGAAGCTGAAGGCCCTGCGCGGGCTGCCGGATGCGGTGAAGCGCACGCTGGAGTTGTTGCCGGCGGCCACCCACCCGATGGACGTGATGCGCTCCGGCGTCTCCGCTCTCGGCTGCGTGCTGCCGGAGGCGACGGACCACAACCTGCCCGGCGCGCGCGACATCGCCGACCGGCTGATGGCGTCGCTCGGCTCGATGCTGCTCTACTGGCATCACTACGCCCATAACGGGCGGCGCATCGAGGTCGAAACCGACGACGACTCCATCGGCGGCCACTTCCTCCACCTTCTGCACGGCAAGGCCCCGAAAGCCTCGCATGTCAAGGCGATGCACATCTCGCTGATCCTCTATGCGGAACACGAGTTCAACGCCTCGACCTTCACCGGCCGCATGATCGCCGGCACCGGCTCGGACGTGTACTCGGCCATCACCGGAGCCATCGGCGCGCTGCGCGGGCCGAAGCACGGCGGGGCCAACGAGGTCGCTTTCGAGATTCAGAAGCGCTATGCCGATCCGGACGAGGCGGAAGCCGACATCCGCCGCCGCGTCGAGGAAAAGCAAGTCGTCATCGGCTTCGGTCACCCGGTCTATACGGTGAGCGACCCGCGCAACAAGGTCATCAAGACCGTGGCGCGCCAGATCTCCGTCGAGGCCGGATCGACGAAGATGTTCGACATTGCCGAGCGCATCGAATCCACCATGGCCGATGCCAAGGCGATGTTCCCGAACCTCGACTGGTTCAGCGCCGTCTCCTATCACATGATGGGCGTGCCGACGGCCATGTTCACGCCGCTGTTCGTCATCTCGCGCACCAGCGGCTGGGCGGCGCATATCATCGAGCAGCGCATCGACAACAAGATCATCCGGCCTTCCGCCAATTATACGGGGCCGGAGAATCAGGAATTCGTGCCGATCGAACGCCGCGGCCGGCCCGTAGAAAACTCCAAGGCAGCCTGAGGAAAAGCATGCCCTATCTCGTCTCTTCTGACCTTCCGCAACAGTCCGCGGGCGAGCGCTTCCGGGCGCTTGTCGAGCGCGGTGGCATCGCAAGGCTTCCCGGAGCCCATAACGGCATGGCCGCCTTGCAGGCCAGAGCAGCCGGCTTCGAGGGGCTCTACCTGTCGGGCGCGGCCATGACCGCCTCGATGGGCATTCCCGATCTCGGCATCATCACCGTGGATGAGGTGGCCTTCTTCATCCGCCAGATCGCCCGCGCTTCCGGCCTGCCGCTGCTGGTCGACGGCGATACGGGCTATGGCGAGGCGCTCAACGTCATGCACATGGTGCGCACTTTCGAGCAGGCGGGGGCAGGGGCCGTCCATCTGGAAGACCAGCTCCTGCCCAAGAAGTGCGGCCACCTCAACGACAAGAAGCTGGCCGCTCCAAACGATATGGCGGCAAAGGTGGCTGCTGCGGCAAAAGCCCGGCGCCATCTCTACATCATCGCCAGAACGGATGCGGCGGCGAGCGAGGGCATCGACGGTGCCGTCGCGCGGGCAAAGCTCTACATGGAGGCGGGCGCGGATGCGATCTTCCCCGAGGCGTTGAACACGGCCGAGATGTTCCGCGAATTCGCGGCGCGCATGCCTGGCGTTCCCCTGCTCGCCAACATGACCGAATTCGGCCGAACGCCCTTCTTCACCGCCGACGAGTTCGAGGCGATGGGCTACAAGATGGTGATCTGGCCGGTATCATCCCTGCGTGTCGCCAACAAGGCGCAGGAGAAGCTGTATGCGACGCTGAAGCGTGACGGCTCGACCGAGGCGATGGTGCCCGAAATGCAGACGCGCGCCGAACTCTACGACACGATCGATCTGGCGGCATATGAGGCGCTGGACGCCTCGATCGTCGCCACCGTGGTGCCGGAGCAGGCCGTCTGAGTGCTGCGGCCATCTGATGATCCGCATCGGGGCACGAGCCCGGCTTCATGCCCCGATGCCGACGCCCGGACGTAAGAGCCGTCCCGACACAAGGTCCGGCCGAACTGGGCTCTGAAATGCGGGAAGGCGTCTGTGCGTCACGTTCTGATGGCAAGGCCGCCTGCACTATAATAACGCCCCACCCCGTTCTCGCACAGCGTCAGCCGATGGCTGCTTGCAGTCAGGGCCGGCTGCCTGATTCTCTCCCGCCTGTTCGACGATTGGCAGCGGAAGCAACGATTACCGCTGTATCTTCGACAGAACTATCCTGTGCAAATCCCCATCCGGGCTCGGCCACATGCGAATGGCGCGACATCGGCAATGACGCTTGTCCGCTGACAAAACCCACCATTACATGTTGAATATCAAGAGGTTGATTCGGAGGCCGCGAATCGGCGCCCCGCCTTTTAACGTTCCTGGGCCTTTCCTTCGCTGACGTAAAATTCCTTGCCGCAAGGTCCGAATCGGGCATAATCACGGTTGTTTGGAAAAACATCTCCAAAAATCGTTATTAGGAAATGCAGCCCGAATGAACGTGAGTTCGCCAAGACCCACCAGAGAGCCGTTGCATTTCGAGAAGCACATTCTCGAGCAGGGCGACCAGATTTCGCAGAAGCTGCATTTGCTCAGCCTGCAGCGGTTCCCGCCGCTTGCCAAGAAGGATCTCCGGTCCTTCAGCCTGGCGGAGGTCGCAACCTATCTTGGCGTCTCGCAGAGCCACCTGAAGAAGCTGCATCTTGAAGGGAAGGGGCCGGTACCGGAAACCTCGTCTTCCGGGCGACGCTCCTACACGGCGCAGCAGATGCTGGAGCTGCGGCAGTATCTGGATCAGTACGGACGTTCGGAAGCGCGCATGTATGTGCCGCACCGCCGGCCCGGCGAAAGGCTGCAGGTGGTCGCTGTCGTCAACTTCAAGGGCGGCTCAGGCAAGACCACTACCGCGGCGCATCTCGCGCAATATCTGGCTCTGACCGGGCATCGTGTGCTTGCGATCGATCTCGATCCGCAGGCTTCGCTCTCGTCATTGCATGGTTTCCAGCCGGAACTGGACCGCATCAAGTCGCTTTACGACGCGATCCGCTATGACGACGAGAAGGTGGCGCTTTCGGACATCATCCATTCCACGAATTTTCCCGGCCTCGACATCGTGCCGGCCAATCTCGAGTTGCAGGAGTTCGAGTACGACACGCCGCTGGCGATGACCGATCGCAGCTCCAATGCCGGCAAGGCCTTCTTCACGCGGATTGCGACGTCACTCGAGGAGGTGGAGGACCGCTACGATGTGGTCATTGTGGATTGCCCCCCGCAACTCGGATATCTGACGATCGCCGCGCTGACCGCGGCGACCTCGGTACTCATCACCATCCACCCCCAGATGCTCGACGTGATGTCGATGGGCCAGTTCCTTCTCATGCTCGGCAACATACTGGAACCGATCCGCAGCGCCGGAGCGGCGGTCAATCTGGAATGGTATCGCTATCTGATCACCCGGTATGAGCCCATGGACCAGCCACAGGCACAGATGGTCGCCTTCCTGCAAACCCTGTTCGGCGAGTTCATTCTGAAGAATCACATGCTGAAATCGACGGCTGTCTCGGATGCCGGGATCACGAAGCAAACCCTGTACGAGGTGGAAAAGAATACGATGACGCGCTCGACATACGAGCGTGCCATGGAAGCGCTGGATGCGGTGAACGGGGAGATCGCCGAGCTTATACACAAGGCGTGGGGTCGATGATCTTGCCAGCCGACAAAATCACGGTTTCACCTTTTTCCTTCAATGGATTAGGCAAGGAAGGGAGCTGTTAGATGGCGCGGAAGAATCTGCTGGCTGGCCTTGTAGAAGCCGGCGAGGCCGAACAGGGCGCAGCCAGCGCCCCGTCCTATCCCATGCGCGGTGCTTCCAAATCGATGATCCGCTCGGTCAGCGAGCTGGCGCGACAGGCCGATGCCTATCTGGAAGGCGAGCAGGTCGTCGATCTCGATCCGAAGCTGATCGATGGGTCATTCGTCTGCGACCGGCTTGCCGACGATGACGAGCATCATCGCGACCTGTTGGAAGCGATCCGGGAGAACGGCCAGAATTCGCCGATACTGGTGCGTCCGCATCCGGAACGGGATGGCCGCTATATGATCGTTTTCGGCCATCGCCGCGTTCGCGTTGCGAAAGAGCTTGGCCGCAAGGTCAGAGCGGTCGTCAAGGCGATCGACGACAAGGCGCATGTCATCGCACAGGGGCAGGAGAACTCGGCCCGGGCAAATCTGAGCTTTATCGAAAAGGCGGCTTTTGCCAAGCGGCTGGAGGATCTGGGCTACGGTCGCGACGTCATCTGCTCGGCACTGGCATCGAACGAGGCCGCCGTATCGAAGATGATTTCCGCAGTTACACGTATTCCCGAGACGATCGTGCAGGCCATTGGCCCGGCTCCATCCGTTGGACGCGAGCGCTGGGTGGAATTGTCTCTCGTTGCACCGCGGCGGCCGGATATGGCGGCTGTAGTGATTGAAAGCGACGGGTTTGCTGAGCTGGACAGCAATGCGCGCTTCGAGACGCTGTTCAAAGCCTTGACTGTAGCGGGCAAGCCGGTGCGCAAGACCGCAGCGCAGCCGGCGTCCGCAGCATGGCAGCCTCGCGACAAGACCGTCAGCGTCAGTCTCAGGCAGTCGGGCAAGACAGCAACGCTCGCACTGGGCTCGTCGGATGGGCCCCGGTTTGCGAAATGGATTTCGAGGAATCTGGACAGCCTCTATGAGGCGTTCAGGACGTCGGAGAAGACTGAACAGGAGAACTGAAGCAGCAAAAGAAAAAGGCCCCCAAGCGACCTGCGTCGTGG
>JAIPUZ010000057.1 GCA_022833215.1 Mesorhizobium sp.
GCCTCGCCCGACAAGATCCAGTTCGCGCCGGGCCTGCCCAAGACGCGCTCGGGCAAGATCATGCGCCGCATCCTGCGCAAGATCGCCGAGGACGACTTCGCATCCCTCGGCGACATCTCAACCCTCGCCGACCCCGCCGTCGTCAACGACCTCATCCAAAACAGACAGAATAAAATGCAAGGGTAGAAGACGGCGATGGCCGACATCGGGCAGGTAAAGGAACTGTGGCGTTACCCCGCCAGCTCGCTGGGCGGGGAGATGCTGCCGGCACTCGATTTCGGCCATGGCGGCGCCGATGGCGACCGTCTCTACGGCCTGGTCGACACGGCGGACGGCGAGATCGCGCGGCCCGACCGGCTACCCAAATGGCACAAGGTGCCGCGCATCAGGGCAAGGCTCGACGAGGCGCGCCGCCTTCAGGTGATGACGCCGCAGGGCGAATGGCTTGCCGCGCCGGGGGACGACAGCCAGCGGGCCGTTTCGGACTATCTCGGCTTCACGGCGGCAATCCTGCCCTTCGAAGGGGAAAACCCGGACGGTTACGACGGCCCCCACACCCGCGCCCGCTACGAGAAAGCGCCGGTGCACCTTCTCACCACCGCCTCTCTGGCGCGGCTGAAGGCGCTTCACCCCGACGGCATTCCCGACCGCCGCCGCTTTCGGCCGAGCATCCTTGTCGACATGCCGGAAGTCGAAGGCAGCTTCCCCGAAACGGAATGGATCGGGCGCAGGCTTTCCATCGGCGATCTGGAACTGACCATCGTCGAACCCTGCCGGCGCTGCGGCTTCACCATCATCTCACAGGAAGGCATACCCGAGGATCCGGGCATATTGCGCACGCTGGTGCGCCACAACGCCCACAATATCGGCGTCTATTGCCGTGTGGAGAAGCCCGCGCGGCTGCGTACCGGCGACGCCATGCGCCTGCATTGAAGGCCGGACGCCGTCAGCAATCAGAAATCGCTGGTCAGGCCCTTCACTTCCCAGTCACCATATCGGCCGGGCTCCTTGCCGCCGCGCCCGCCCAGTTCGACGGGAAGCGATGCTTCCGCGGCCTCGTAGGCCTTGCGGCGCTCGGCTGCCTCCTTCAGCGCCCGCTCGGCCGCGGGGCTCAGCGCCTTGCGCTCCAGGTTTCCCGCCGGTCCCTTGCTCTCTTGATCCGTCATTTCCGTCCTGCCAAATGGATTGAAAGCTGGCTTTTCGCTTCCCATCATATAGCGAAGCCGGCGTGAGGGATCGACCCTTTTGCGCTGAGGCCCCGAGGAGTACCGGATGAACACATTGCGCACCGCGATGCTGCTGACCGCCATGACGGCGCTTTTCATGGGCGTGGGCTACCTTGTCGGCGGCTCGGGCGGCATGATGATCGCGTTCCTGATCGCGGCTGCGACCAATCTGTTCAGCTACTGGAACGCCGACAAGATGGTGCTGGCCATGCACCGCGCCGTCGAGGTCGATGAACGCAACGCGCCGGAATACTACGCCATCGTGCGCGAACTTGCCTCGCGCGCCGGCCTGCCGATGCCGCGCGTCTACCTGATCGACAATGCGCAGCCCAATGCCTTCGCCACCGGCCGCAATCCGCAGAACGCCGCCGTCGCCGCAACGACCGGCCTGCTTCAGCGCCTCTCGCCCGAGGAGGTCGCCGGCGTGATGGCGCATGAGCTTGCGCATGTGCAGAACCGCGACACGCTGACCATGACCATCGTCGCCACGCTGGCCGGCGCGATTTCCATGCTCGGCAACTTCGCCCTGTTTTTCGGCGGCAACCGCGACAACAACAACAATCCTCTGGGCTTCGTCGGCGTGCTGGTGGCCATGATCGTTGCCCCTTTCGCCGCCATGATCGTGCAGATGGCGGTGAGCCGCACGCGCGAATATGCCGCCGACCGGCGCGGTGCGGAAATCTGCGGCAGGCCGCTGTGGCTGGCTTCCGCCCTTGACAAGATCGCCCGCAGCGCCGAACGCATCCACAATCCGGATGCCGAGCGCAATCCGGCGACCGCACATCTCTTCATCATCAACCCGCTTTCCGGCGAGCGCATGGACAATCTGTTCTCCACCCACCCCGATACCGGCAACCGCATTGCCGCCCTGCAGGCCATGGATGCCGAATGGGGCTCCTCGTCCGGCGGCGGCGGTGGCAGCGCGCGCCAGCCGGCGCCCCGCAATACCGATCCCCGGTCCGAGCCGCAGGATGCCGGACCATGGGGCGGACGCTCGCAAGCCGGACCCCGCGCCGGCCCCCGGGCCGAGCCTCCCGCCGAACCGCAGCCGAAGCCCAACCCGTGGGGCCGCAATCCCACCGGGCCGAAAGGCCCCTGGTCGTGAAGCAGGCGTTTCCGGCCCGCAAGCGGCATGCTTCCCATCATCGCAGGCCGGACACGGCAGCCCCATCGGTGCCGGGGCTTGCCGCCCGCAAGGCTGCGGTGCGTCTGCTCGGTGCGGTCATCGACGCCCGCACGCCGCTCGACGGGCTGACCGACAACGAGCACGGCCATCCGCAATACATGGCGCTCGACATGCGCGACCGCGCTTTGGTGGGCGCCATGCTGGGCGCGGCCCTTCGCCATCGCATGACCATCGCGGCGCTGCTGGCCAAACGGCTGGAAAAGCCGCTGCCGGCCAATGCGACCGCGCTTGCCCACATCCTGCATATCGCAGCCGCACAGATCCTGTTCCTCGACGTGCCGGACAGCGCCGCCGTCGACCTGGCCGTCACTCACGCCAAATCGGACCCGCGCACCCAGCGCTTCGCCGGACTGGTCAATGCGGTGCTGCGTGCCCTTGCCCGCGCCAAGGAAACGGAACTCGGCCCGGCGCTTGCCGCCACAAACGACGCTCCCGAATGGTTCGCGGCACGGCTGACGCAAGCCTATGGCGCGGAACGGGCGCGGGCCATCCTTGAGGTGCATCGCCTCGAAACGCCCATCGACCTCACCGTGAAAGCCGACCCGCAGGCATGGGCCGAACGCCTCGGCGGGATCGTGCTGCCGACAGGTTCGGTGCGGCTGGAAAAGCTGGAAGGCCCGATCACGGAATTGCCGGGATTTGCCGAGGGTGAATGGTGGGTGCAGGATGCCGCCGCCGCCCTGCCCGCGAGGCTGCTGGGCGACATCGCCCGCCGCAGGGTTGCGGACCTGTGCGCCGCGCCCGGCGGCAAGACCGCCCAGCTCATCCTCGCAGGCGCCGACGTTACCGCCGTCGATGCCTCGCAAAGCCGCCTGAAGCGCCTCTCCGGAAACCTCGGCCGCCTTGGGCTGAAGGCGGAGATTGTCCGCAGCGACCTGCTGGAATTTACCCCGCCGGAGCCGTTCGATGCCGTGCTGCTCGATGCGCCCTGCTCCTCGACAGGCACGGTGCGCCGCCATCCCGACGTGCCATGGACGAAGACGCCCGAAGACATCGTCAAGCTTGCCGCTCTCCAGCGGCGGTTGCTCGACACGGCCTTCACACTGATCCGCCCCGGCGGGATCGTGCTGTTTTCAAACTGCTCGCTCGATCCGCTGGAAGGCGAAGACCTCATCGCCGCCTTCCTTGCCGAAACGCCAGATGCCGAACCGGATACGATCTCCCCACAGGAAGCCTCCGGCATCGCATCTTTCGTCACGGCCGAAGGCACCCTGCGCACCACGCCCGCAGGGCTCGACATGGGCTCGCCGAGCCTGTCGGGCCTCGACGGTTTCTTCGCCGCAAGGATCAGGAAGCGCGCAGGAAACTGAACGTCGGCGCTTTCGCAAGCAGCCGCTTACGAAAGCATGTGGACAGATTGCGCCATGACATGTCGCACGGGTTTGAATTCAGCTTCGCATAACCTATTGAATCGCATAGTTTGTAAGCGAAACTGAGGTCTCGGGAAGGCGTTGGCAACCGCTGCCACAGATATGACACGCCTTTGGGCACTGGTCGCAAGAGAGTTCTGGCGCAATGCGCGCCGGCGTCTGCGTGCCGGGCCGGCCTATCGCTGGCGTTATTCCGGGCGCACGCCCGAGCGCGTTCTCATCGCCCCGCCCGACCTGCGTCTGGCCGATCCGCAGATAGCCATGGAAATCTATTACGGGCGCTTTCCGCTCTCCGGACGCATGGTCGAGACGGGTGGCGAATCGCCGTTCAGGATCGAGGTATCCCATCAGGGCTGGCGGCGTTCCCTGCACGGCTTTCGCTGGCTGCGCCATATGCGCGCCGCCAACACGGAGCTTGCCTCCGCCAATGCGCGCGTGCTGGTCAAGGACTGGATCGTCAATCACGGCACCCATATTTCCGGAGTGGCCTGGGAGCCCGGCGTCACCTCCAAGCGCATCATAGCCTGGCTGCAGCATTCCTCCGTGGTGCTTCAGGGTGCGGACTTCGTATTCTATCGCGCATTCCTCAGGTCGCTCGCCATGCAGATCCGCTATCTGCGTTCGATGGCGCGCGAGATGCCGTGCGGCAAGGATCTGCTGCGCGCGCGCATCGCCCTCGCATTCGCGGCGCTCTCCCTGCCTGTGCCGCCTGCCGCCCTGCGCAGTGCCAGCCGCAGCCTCGCCGAGGAGCTGGACCGCCAGATTCTGCCCGATGGCGGCCATATCTCGCGCAATCCGCTGATGGTTCTGGAATTCCTCGCCGACCTTCTGCCGCTGCGCCAGACCTATGCCAATCAGGCCGAACAGCCGCCGGCCGCCCTGATGGGCGCGGTTGACCGGATGCTGCCGGCGCTGCGTTTCTTCCGCCATCAGGAAGGCAGCCTCGCCTGCTTCAACGGCATGGGCGCCACCGTACAGGACCGCATCGCCGCCATCCTGCGCCATGACGACACCGCCGGCGCACCGCTGCTGCATGCCCCGCATTCCGGCTACGAGCGCCTGTCGATCGGCGACGTCACCGTCATCGCCGATACCGGCGCGCCGCCACCGCTGGCTGTCTCGGGCGCAGCCCATGCCGGATGCCTGTCTTTCGAGCTGTCGTCCGGCCGCCATCATTTCATCGTCAACGCCGGCGTCGATACTTATGGCGATCCGGAATTCCGGCCGCTGGCCCGCGCCACCGCCGCCCATTCCACCGCGACGCTCAACGACACCTCCTCGGCCCGCTTCAGCCATTCCTCGCGCCTTTCCGGCCTTGTCGGCGCGCCCCTCATCGGCGGCCCGCGTCATGTCCATTGCGAGCGCCGCGACGGGTCCGACCGGCACGGCTTCCTGGCCCGTCATGACGGCTACCTGCAACGCTTCGGCCTGCTGCACGAGCGCGAGCTGATCCTGCTCGACCGGGGCGGAACGCTGGTCGGTCGCGACAGCTTCCTGCGCGCCGACGGCAGCCCTGCCCGCGACACCGGAAACGATGTCGTGACCGTCCGCTTCCACCTGCATCCCGACATCAATCTGTACACCGATTCCGGCGGCCATCTCGTGCTCACCTCCGACAACGGAGATGCCTGGATGTTCTCCTGCCCGGACGCCGCGCCGCAGGTCGAGGAATCGATCTACTTCGCCGGCATCGCGGGCCCCCGCATCAGCCGCCAGTTCCTGCTGTCGTTCAACGCCTCCGCGGTGCCGGAAGTCCGCTGGCGGCTGAAGCGGGTGCGGCTGGCCGGCGCGACGCTGCACGGCTGAGGCGACTGTCGCCCGAACCGGCCGGAAACGACAATTCGCGCGTTTGAATCGCTGCCCTCATGTGCTAGTGCGCCCCCATCTTTCCGCAGCATGAAGGGCCGCTCGCATGGCTGTCGCCTCAAAGAAAATCCCCGCCCCCGATCTGGTGCCGGTGCGCCGCGCGCTGCTGTCCGTTTCGGACAAGACCGGCCTCGTCGATTTCGCCCGTGCGCTGGTCGCGGCCGGCGTCGAGCTGGTCTCGACGGGCGGAACCTCGAAGGCAATCGCACAAGCGGGCATTCCGGTGCGCGACGTATCGGAACTCACCGGCTTTCCCGAGATCATGGACGGGCGCGTGAAGACGCTGCATCCATCCGTCCACGGCGCGCTGCTCGGCATCCGCGACGACGCGGAACATGTCGAGGCCATGCGCGCCCATGGCATCGAGCCGATCGATCTTGTGGTGGTCAACCTCTACCCGTTCGAGGAAGTGCGGGCCTCCGGCGCGGATTATGCGTCCATCGTCGAGAACATCGACATCGGCGGCCCCGCCATGGTGCGTGCTTCGGCCAAGAACCACGCCTATGTCGCCATCGTCACCGACCCCACGGACTATGCGGGGGTGCTCGAAGCCATGCAGGCAAATTCCGGCGCGCTTCCGCTGGACTTCCGCAAGCGGCTGGCGGCAAAAGCCTTCGCCCGAACCGCTGCCTACGATGCGGGTATATCCGGCTGGTTCACTGAGACGCTGGAAATCGAAAACCCGGCATGGCGCGCCTTCGGCGGCAGGCTCGACAGCGTCATGCGCTATGGCGAAAATCCGCACCAGCGGGCCGGCTTCTACGTCACCGGCGAAAAACGGCCGGGGGTCGCCAGCGCGAGGCAGTTACAGGGCAAGCAACTCTCCTACAACAACATCAACGACACCGACGCCGCCTTCGAACTGGTCGGCGAGTTCGATCCCGCCCGGACCGCCGCCGTCGCCATCATCAAGCACGCCAATCCTTGCGGCGTTGCCGAAGGCGCCACGCTGAAGGACGCCTATCTCAAGGCGCTCGCCTGCGACCCGGTTTCGGCGTTCGGCGGCATCGTGGCGCTGAACGGCCTGCTCGACGCGGAAGCGGCGGAAGAAATCGTGAAAACCTTCACCGAGGTCATCATCGCGCCGGAAGCCAGCGAGGCGGCGCAGGCCATCGTCGCCGCGAAGAAAAACCTCCGCCTGCTCGTCACCGGCGGCCTGCCCGACCCGCGCGCGGCCGGCATGACGGTAAAGTCGGTGGCCGGTGGGCTGCTTGTGCAGGGCCGTGACAACGCCGTGGTCGACGATCTCGACCTGAAGGTCGTGACGAAGCGCGCGCCCGGCGAAGCCGAAATGGCCGATCTCAGCTTCGCCTTCCGCGTCGCCAAGCATGTGAAGTCGAACGCCATCGTCTATGCGAAGGACCGCGCCACGGTCGGCATCGGCGCCGGCCAGATGAGCCGTGTCGACTCCTCGCGCATCGCCGCCCGCAAGGCGCTGGACGCGGCCGAGGCAGCAGGCCATGCCCAGCCGCTGACCAGAGGCTCGGTCGTGGCCTCCGACGCGTTCTTCCCCTTCGCGGATGGCCTGCTGGCAGCGGTGGAGGCCGGCGCAACCGCCGTCATCCAGCCGGGCGGCTCGATGCGCGACGAGGAGGTGATCGCCGCTGCCGACGAACACGGCATCGCCATGGTGTTCACCGGCACCCGCCACTTCCGGCATTGACCATGGCGCTCCGGCTGCGAAGGCCGGGGCGGACCTTCAGCGCCCTTTCCGGTCTGCCGGATAGGGCGTTCCCGCCAGCAGCGCCATCCCCACCACCAGAAACAGAATGATCATCGCCATGCCGAGGCGCGGCGAACCGGTCAGCGCCGTCACCGTGGCCACCATGAAGGGCGCCGCGAAACTTGTTACGCGCCCGGCCAGCGCGTAGATGCCGAAATAGCGGCCGGCTTCCTCGGCCGAGACGCTGCGCGCCATGTAGGAGCGCGAGGACGCCTGCGCCGGACCGAACGCGACGCCGATCAGCAGCCCATAGAGAATGTAGGCTTTCTCGGCGGCGGTGCCGAACAGTCCGCCCGAATCGTCGGCCGGCAGATGCAGCGCGCCGAACAGCGTGTAGCCCGGCCCGGTGGAAACGATGCCGACCGTCGCGATGCACAGCAGCACAAGCGAGATCATCACCACCACCTTGGAGCCAAGCGCCGTGTCGAGCCGCGCCGCCACCCAGCAGCCGAAAATAGCGACCACGTTGAGGATGATGCCGAAAATGCCGATCTCGGTGATCGACCAGCCGAACATCGCCGCCGCGAAAGCGCCGCCCAGAACGATGAGGGCGTTGACGCCGTCCTGATAGATCATCCGCGCAATCAGGAAGCGGAAGATGCCGGGACGCCTGCGCACCTCGCCAAGCGTCGACCTCAGCTCCGCCAGCCCCTGCCGCACGGCGGGCCGGATCGGGATTCCCTTCACCGCATCGGGCGTGAGCAGAAACATGGGCAGGATGAAGACCAGATACCACAGCGCCGAGAGCGGACCGGTGGCGCGCGCATCTTCACCGAGCGCCGGATCGAGCCCGAACAGCGGCTTAAGGCCCGCAATGGTCAGCCCCGTATCCGGCAGGGCTGCGAGACATGCCACCACGAAGATCAGCACGACCATGCCGCCGAGATAGCCCAGTCCCCAGGCGACATTGGAGATGTGTCCGATCTGCTCTTTTGGAACCAGCCGGGGCATCATGGAATCGTTGAATACGGTAGAGAACTCGGCCGCGACCGAGGCCAGCGAGAATATCGCCACCACCCAGAACAGGCTGGAGCCCGGAACCGCCAGCCACAGCAGGAACAGGCAGGCGATCTTGATCGCAGCGAAGAAGGCGATCCATGGCTTGCGCGGGCCGGTCTGGTCGGCGATCGCGCCCAGAACCGGCGACAATATGGCGATGGCGAAGCCGGCCGCTGCCACCCCATAGCCCCATGCCGCCTGCCCCGCAGCCGGATCGCTCGCCATGCGCGAAACGACATAGGGGCCGAAAATGAAGGTGGTGACCACTGTAAAGAAAGGTTGCGCCGCCCAGTCGAACAGCATCCATCCCCAGATGCCGGCGCGCGATGCCTTGCGCGCCCCGATGCCGGTTTCACTCATGCCGTCTCCATTCGCCTGCACGTTCCGCGCGCCATGTCTGCATGTTTTTCCGCGCGGTGCAAAATGTGCGTGACAGGAGGGGCCGCTTTATTTCGGGCAGACAGGAACATGCCTGACGTAAATGAGGGCCTTGGCCCGGCCGCCGAACGTTCCGCAGCCTGCGACGGCGAGACGATGAGAAAGGGAATGCCCCGCCTGATAACTCAACTTCCCCCCTTCAGGCGGGGCTATGCCAGAATGACCCGTCCTCACGCTGGCGGAACAATAACTACAGGACCGGCGCCATGTGCGATGTGAGCCGTTTCACTTTCAGAGAAGAAAATGGATATACCTGTCCGGCGGGCCGGGGCATTTCCGCCCCGGCCCACCGGCGCCGTTATGAGGCGCCCTGCAGATAGGGCAGAACTTCCATCGCCCCGCGATAGATCATCTCACAGGATACGTAGAGGATGACCACAAGGCCGACATAGGCGATCCAGCGGTATTTTTGCAGCACGCGGGCGATGAAGGAGGCCGCAATGCCCATCAGCGCGATGGAGAGAGCAAGGCCAAAGACCAGCACCCCGGGATGCTCGCGCGCCGCGCCTGCGACCGCCAGCACATTGTCGAGGGACATGGACACGTCGGCGATGACGATCTGCCATGCCGCCTGCGCGAAGGTCTTGCGCGGAGCCTTGCCGGCGACCGCGCCGTCCTGGTCCATGTCGGCTTCGGTGAGCGCCTCCATGCCCTGCGTTTCCTCGGCAGCGCTGTGGCGCAGCTCGCGCCACATCTTCCAGCACACCCACAAAAGCAGGATGCCGCCGGCAAGCAGAAGGCCGACGATCTGGAGAAGCTGGGTCGTCGCGGCGGCGAAGCCGATGCGCAGCACCGTCGCGGCGATGATGCCGATGAGGATGGCCCTTGCGCGCTGCTCCTTCGGCAGGCCGGCCGCCGCCAGACCGATGACGATAGCGTTGTCGCCCGCTAGCACGAGGTCGATCATGATGACCTGCAAAAGTGCGGTCATCGCCTCGGCACTGAAGAATTCTGTCATTCTGCACCCTTGCTTTCAGCTTGGGCGGTCTGGCCCGCAAACTCCTTCTGCCGGACACGCGGTCCGGGACAGCATCGAATGCGGTTTCAGGTGAAGATCATTAAGCCAGGCCGCCGGATTTGAACTCCAGTCCGACATCACAGCCATCAAGACTGCCAGAGGGGCCCGGCCTGGTGGCGCAATGCCTACGCCAGCGGCTGGAAAAACGCAAGAGGGGCTTGCGAAACCCCGCCGGCGGGTATTGGCCGGCGGGGTTTCGCGTGCATAGGCATCGACCAGACGAGCGCCGTCAGGCGCCGCGCGGTCCCGAAAGATCGCTCATCAGTCCCGCCGCCACGGACAGGCGCGACACCGAAATGTCACCGGCCTCGGTCAGGGCCTGCAGACGCTCCCTGATCGCGCCGATGCGCTCTGCGCCGGCATCCAGCCAGGCGGCCACCGGGTCATCCGCCCCGCCATGTCCGCTCAGCGCCGCCACCGCGATGCCTCGCCGCGCCGCATCGATGGTGTCGGTCGCACGCGACAGGGCGAGCTGGTCGTAGTAGTCGGACGGCGAGATCGCATAGGCGGCTTCCTCGATGCGCGCGATGCGGAAGGCGTCGCTGACGGCGAAGAACGCTTTTGCGGCCGCCACCATGTCAGCACCGGCCATGCGGGCGATCAGCGCGATATCCGGCACCAGATCGGCGAATTCCGCCAGCGACAGCCGGGCCGCGAGCTTTTCGGGCACGCCCTGGGCAACGAGCTGGCTGCGCTTTGCATCGATGCGTTCGCGCGACACCGCCGGCAGCAGTTCCGGCAGTTCCGGCTCGAGCTCTGCCCGGGCTGCCTTCAGGGCCGTGATGCGCTCGTCGAGCTCGCCGCTGGCGGCCTCGTTCTTCAGATACCAGCCACAGTTCACGTAGATCAGTCGGCTGACGGTCTGGTAGAGGCCGAGCTGCACCTCGCCGTCGATGCGGTTGTCGAGCGCATCGATCTCGTCGTAGAGCGCCGGCAACTCGAAGCCTTCCCGGATGAGCGCGAAGGTCAGCATCACATCCGCCGCGCCGCGGCCGGTGGTTTCCACCAGCCGGTTGACGAAGGTCGGGCCGCCGCGGTTGACCAGATCGTTGGCGAGGACGCGGGTGATGATCTCGCGCCGCAGGCGGTGGCCGCGAATCTCCTCGCCAAACCTTTCAGCCATGGCGTGCGGGAAGTAGCCCATCAGATCCCGCTCGAAATGCGGATTGTCCGGCAGGTCGGAAGATACGACATCGGAGAACAGCACGATCTTGGCATAGGCAAGCAGCACGCCGAGTTCGGGCCGGGTCAGAGTTTCGCCGCGGGCCTCGCGCTCGGCCAGAACCGCTGCCGGAGGCAGGTTCTCGACCGCGCGGTCGAGCAGGCCCCGGCTTTCCAGCGCCGCCATGAAGCGGGCCTGATGCGCCATGTCGGCCAGCCCGCGCCGGTGGGCGAGCGACAGCGCCAGCGTCTGCTGATAGTTGTTGGCGAGCACCAGCTCCGCGACCTCGTCGGTCATTTCCGCCAGCAGCCGGTCGCGCGCGGGGCGCTCAAGGGCACCCTTGCGCATGGCGGCGGCCAGCGCGATCTTGATGTTGACCTCGACGTCGGAGCAGTTGACGCCTCCGGAGTTGTCGATGGCGTCGGAGTTGCTGCGACCGCACCCGAGGCCATATTCGATGCGGGCGCGCTGGGTCATGCCGAGATTGGCGCCCTCGCCGATCACCTTGGCGCGAACCTCCCCGCCATTGATACGGATGGCGTCGTTGGCGCGGTCGCCAACCTCCTGGTTGCTTTCGCCGGCGGCCTTCAGATAGGTGCCGATGCCGCCGAACCACAACAGGTCCACCGGCGCGGCGAGTATGGCCCGGATCACCTCGACCGGCGTGGCCACCGTCTTGGGGATGCCGATGGCGGCGGCAGCCTCGGGCGTCAGCGTGATCGACTTCTGCGAGCGCGAAACGATCATCCCGCCAGCGGAAAGCTTCGTCTTGTCATAGTCCTGCCAGCTCGAACGCGGCACGCCGAACAGGCGCTGGCGCTCCGCGAAGGAGGCCGCGGCATCCGGATCGGGGTCGATGAAGATGTCGCGATGGTCGAAGGCGGCGATCAGCCTCGTCTGTTCGGAGCGCAGCATGCCGTTGCCGAACACGTCGCCCGACATGTCGCCGACGCCGACGCAGGTGAACGGCGTCGTCTGGATGTCGCGATTCATTTCACGGAAATGCCGCTTCACCGCCTCCCAGGCGCCGCGTGCCGTGATTGCCATGCCCTTGTGGTCGTAGCCGGCGGAGCCGCCGCTGGCGAAGGCGTCGTCCAGCCAGAAGTCGTGGGCCTTCGAAATGGCATTGGCGGTGTCGGAGAAGGTCGCGGTGCCCTTGTCAGCGGCCACGACGAAATAGGGATCGTCGCCATCGTGACGCACCACGCCCTGCGGCGGGATGACGGCATCGGCGCCGATGTTGTCGGTGATCGACAGCATGCTCGACACGAAGTTGACATAGGCAGCACGGCCCGCCTCGAACACCTCGTCGCGGCTGCCGCCGGCAGTCAGGCGCTTGGGATAGAACCCGCCCTTGGCGCCGACCGGCACGATGACTGCATTCTTCACCTGCTGGGCCTTGACCAGCCCCAGCACCTCGGTGCGGTAGTCCTGCGCGCGATCCGAAAGACGCAGACCGCCGCGCGCAACGGGACCGAAGCGCAGATGCACGCCCTCGACCTCCGAACCATAGACGAAGATCTCGCGCCATGGCCGCGGCTCGGGCAGCCCCTCTATGGCACGCGGGTCGAGCTTGAAGGCCAGCGAGTGGCCACGCTCGCGCTTGCCCTCCACGAAATGGTTGGTGCGCAGCGTCGCCTCGATCAGGTTGAGATAGCGGCGGATGATCGTATCGTCGTCGATGTTGGGAACGTCTTCCAGCGCATCCCTGATCTTGGCCTTGAGATGGCGGGCCGCCACCTCGTCGCCATGCGGCGAAGCCGGATCGAAACGCGCGACGAACAGCCCGTAGAGACCCCGCGCGATTTCGGGATAGCGGTTCAGCGCCGCCGCGATGAAGTCCTGGCTCTGCGGAATGCCGGCCTGTTGCAGGTAGCGCCCATAGGCGCGCAGCACCAGGATCTCGCTGGCCGCGAGCCCGGTCGTCTGGGCCAGCGCATTGTAGCCGTCATTGTCCATCTCGCCGTGCCAGACGGCCAGGAAGGCTTCGTCGAACAGCGCGCCGCCGTCCGACAGGTCCACCGGCCCGCCATAGGCGTTCTCCAGCTCCATGTCGTGAACGAAGATGTCGTCGCTGTTTTCGTCCTCCACCTCGAAGGTGCGCTCGCTGATGACACGGAAGCCGAGATTCTCGAGGATCGGCACGCGCTGCGACAGGGCGACCGGGCTTCCATAGTGGTAGATTTTCAGCGACGCCTGTTCTTCGGCCTGGAACGTATCGCGGTAATAATCGATCACGATTGGCTGGTCGGGCGAAAGCCGGGCGATGCGCCCGGCATCGGCAAGCGCCGTGGCCGCGCTGAAGCTGTTGCGATAGCTTTGCGGGAAGCGCGCGGCGATCGCCGTTATCTGCGGATCGACGCCCGCCGGCCCGGCCGCTTCCCGCAGCGCATCCTCCCATGTTCGCACGATGTCGCGGATCGCGGTCTCGATGACGGCCTGTTCCACCTTCGGCGTCTTGCCCCCCGAGCGGCCGATGATGAAATGGATACGCGCCAGCCCGCCTTCCGGGAATGCCGGATAGTAGGCCGACACGCGCCCCTCGAAGACGGTCCTGAGATAGACGCCGATCCTCTCGCGCACTTCCGAATCGTAGTGGTCGCGCGGCACGAAGACGAGCACCGAGACGAAGCGGTCGAACTGGTCCGCGCGCACGAGGGCGCGAACACGCGGCCGGTCCACGAGCCCAAGAATGGCTTCGGAATGCTTTTGCAGCAGCGCCACCGGAATCTGGAACAGCTCGTCGCGCGGATAGCTTTCAAGAACGTTGATGAGCGCCTTGCCGGCATGGTCATGCGGGTCGAGGCCCGATCTTCCGATCACCGTTTCCACCTTGGAGCGCAGATAGGGGATCTTCATCACCGAGCGCGTATAGGCGGTGGAGGTGAACAGGCCGACGATGCGAAGCTCGCCCGCCAGTTCGCCCTGCTGCGTGTAGGTCTTGACCCCGATATAGTCGAGATAGGCGCGCCGATGCACCGACGACTTGGCGTTCGCCTTGGTCACGATCAGCGGCTCCGGCCCGTGCAGGAAGGCGCGGATTTCCGGCGTGGTGGTCACCGATTCCGTGCCACGGCGCAGCACCAGCACGTCGGGATCGTCCAGAATGCCGAGGCCGGCCTTGTCGGCCAGCTCCAGCGTACCGCTCTCCTCGCCGCCGCTGTATTTGTATTCGCGCATGCCGAGGAAGGTGAAATTGTCGTCGCGCAGCCATTCGAGGAAGGCGATGGCCTCGGTCACCGCATCATGCTCCAGCGGGATCGGCGCATAGCGGAAATCGCTGATCGCCTGATCGAGACGGGCCAGCATGGGCTTCCAGTCGTGCACGGCGGAGCGCACCTGCTGAAGGGTCTTCTCCAGCTTCCGTTCCAGCGCGGCCGCTTCCTCGCCGCTCATGCGTCCGACATGGACCTGGATGACGCTCAGGCGCTCCCGGCCCTTGTCGCCCTTCGGCGAGCACGTATCGCCAAGAATCTCGACCTCTCCGGTTTCCGTGTACCGGACGTTCAGAACCGGGTGGGCCACGAACAGGGCCTCGCCCACGGCATCGTTGATCTCGCCAATGACGGAATCGAACAGGAACGGCATGTTGTCGTTGACGACGGTGATGACCGTGACCGGACGATCTCCCCGGGAGACACCCGGCCCGATATCGATGGAAACGACGCTCTCCCCCTTGCGATGGCCGGCAGCCGCCGTTTCGGCAAGAACCGCAGCCCGCTCCAGATCGGCACGCTCATAGGCGGCGATGTCCTCGTCGGGTGCCCGCGCAAGCAGATAGTCCAGAAGCCGGCCACTGGTTGACTGCCTGCCGGATTCGGCTTTCTGAATAGCCATGATACGCTTTTTCCTCCTGGCGAAATGATCGCCCTATGATTGCAACAGATGGCTGCTTTTTGACGACCGTCTCAGCCGGTCGCGCGAGTTGTCGTTCGGATCACATGGTGCCGCCCGTCACGAGCGCCCGGCAATCGCGGCGGCGGCGCCGGCCATGGTCGTGGCGCTGATGCGGTTGGCGATCTGCATGGCGCGCCGGCTCTTCAGAAGGCGGCGCGCCTGTGCGGCGGCCAGCGCCCAGGAGACATCGATCAGAACCAGAACGACGGCCATGGTCAGCGTCAGCTCGAACCAGCCGAGCAGGGTGACGGATTGCAGGTCGACGATGGTTGGCAGCAGCGCCAGATAGAACATCATCACCTTCGGATTGCCGAGCGACACGGCCAGACCGGCGAAGAACATCTTCAGGGGCGAGCCTGCCTGCGGCAATGCTTCGCCATGCGCCTCGACGGGAGCCGTCCACATCTTCCAGGCGAGATAGAGCAGATAGCCGACGCCCGCCCATTTCAAGGCAACGAAGGCGAGATGAAAAGTCTGGGCGACCATGGCAAGCCCGAAAACCGCCAGCGAGAGCCAGATCGCTTCCCCGATCCAGAGCGCCAGAAGAAACGGAAAGACACCCCGGAATCCGGTCGAAATGACCCGCGCCACCAGCGCGGCAACCGACGGGCCCGGAGACCCCGCGGCGACGAAAAGCGCCGCAGCGAAGATGAGCAAAGAGGTCAGATCCATTGCGCAGGCTCCCGGCTGATGCGGCGATCATAATCTTTTGAAGCGCCCTGACCAGACGTCATCTTGCTCTTAAATCGATATGAAAAACCCGGCGCGAATGGCGCCGGGTCGTTTTTTCTTCCGTACGTTGCGGTGCGACACGATCAGGCCGCGCCGGCCACCTTCTGCTTCTCGAAGCGCTTGCGCTCATTGGGATCGAGATAGAGCTTGCGCAGGCGGATCGACTTCGGCGTCACCTCCACCAGCTCGTCGTCCTGGATCCACGACAGCGCGCGCTCCAGCGTCATGCGGATCGGCGGGGTCAGCTTCACCGCCTCGTCCTTGCCGGCGGCGCGGATGTTGGTGAGCTTCTTGCCCTTCAGCACGTTCACTTCCAGGTCGTTGTCGCGGGAGTGGATGCCGATGATCATGCCCTGATAGACCTTGACGCCGGGATCGATCACCATCGGCCCGCGATCTTCCAGATTCCACAGCGCATAGGCGACAGCCTCGCCCTGCTCGTTGGAGATCAGGACGCCGTTGGTGCGGCCGGCCAGCTCGCCCTTGTAGGGCTGGTAGGAGTTGAACAGGCGGTTCATCACCGCCGTGCCGCGCGTGTCGGTCAGCAGTTCGGACTGGTAGCCGATGAGGCCGCGGGTCGGGGCGAGGAAGACGAGGCGCTGGCGGTCGCCGCCGGAGGGGCGCAGCTCGATCATCTCGGCCTTGCGCTCGCTCATCTTCTGCACGACGATGCCGGCGTGTTCCTCGTCGACGTCGATGACGACTTCTTCAACCGGCTCCAGAACCTGGCCGTTCTCGTCCTTCTGCATGACGACGCGCGGACGCGACACGGCAAGCTCGAAGCCTTCGCGGCGCATGGTCTCGATCAGAACCGAAAGCTGCAACTCACCGCGGCCCGACACGTAGAAGGAATCCTTGTCGGCGGATTCTTCGATGCTGAGCGCCACGCTGCCCTCGGCCTCCTTGAGCAGGCGGTCGCGGATGACGCGGCTGGTCACCTTGTCGCCTTCGGTGCCCGCCAGCGGCGAATCGTTGACGATGAAGCTCATGGTCACGGTCGGCGGATCGATCGGCTGGGCCGGCAGCGCCTCGTTCAGCGAGGGATCGCAGAACGTGTCGGCGACCGTGCCCTTGGAAAGACCGGCGATGGCGACGATGTCACCTGCCTGCGCCTCTTCGATCGGCTGGCGTTCGATACCGCGGAAGGCGAGAATCTTGGAAACGCGGCCGGTTTCCAGAACCGTGCCGTCATGGTGCAGAACCTTGACCTGCTGGTTCGGCTTCAGCGTGCCGCTTTCGATGCGGCCGGTAACGATGCGGCCAAGGAAAGGGTTGGCTTCCAGAATGGTGCCGATCATGCGGAACGGGCCATCGCCGACCTTCGGGGCCGGAACGTGGTCGAGTACCAGATCGAAGAGCGGTGCAAGGCCCTGATCCTTGGGGCCCTCGGGGCTGGCTGCCATCCAGCCGTCGCGGCCCGAGCCGTAGAGGATCGGGAAGTCGAGCTGCTCGTCGGTAGCGTCGAGCGCAGCGAACAGGTCGAACACCTCGTTGATGACCTCATCGGCGCGCGCGTCGGGACGGTCGATCTTGTTGATGGCGACGATGGGGCGAAGGCCCACCTTCAGCGCCTTGCCGACCACGAACTTGGTCTGCGGCATCGGGCCTTCGGCGGAATCGACCAGCACGATCACACCGTCGACCATGTTGAGGATGCGCTCCACCTCGCCGCCGAAGTCGGCGTGGCCGGGCGTGTCGACGATGTTGATGCGGGTGTCCTTCCATTCCACCGAGGTGGCCTTGGCGAGAATGGTGATGCCGCGTTCCTTCTCGATGTCGCCGGAATCCATGACGCGTTCGGCGACGCGCTGGTTGTCGCGGACGGAGCCGGATTGCTTGAGGAGCGCATCGACCAGCGTCGTCTTGCCGTGGTCAACATGCGCGATGATCGCGATGTTACGGAGCTTCATAAGGTGTCTTCTCTGGGGTACTGACGGCGGCAGCCAAAGCGGGTCCGGCCGCCCACGCCATCAATTTCGGTTGGCGCGCTCTTACAGGTTTTTTCGCAAATACGAAAGGGCAGCGGCCAAAGAAAATCGCCGCTTACGATTTGTTAAGGAGCGGGATGCGATAAAGTTTCGTTAACCAAGGGTACAGCGAACCCTTTCCGAAAGGCGATTGGACATGGCCATGCCGACTGCAGCGCGAACCGGATTCCGCCTCGCCATGCTGTGCATGGCCGCCGTTCTCGCAGGTGGCGCGGCACATTCCATGACTTCACTCAAAGGCGACAGCGAGGACAGGGTCCTGTCCGTCACCGCTGCCCAGCAGCTGTTTGCCGATGCGCCCGACGGCGTCGACCATATGGTCACCGGCCCGGTCAGTTCCGCCTTCCGCGAGCGCCAGCGCGAGGCCGGCTGCGCGGATGCGGTGTGGCCGAACGTGCCGCTCGCCTGCTTCCCCGGCTGATTTCTCCACTCAGGCCGGTTGCGGTTCCGGATCTGATTCCGGCTTGCTGGTGTCGATCAGCAGCGAGATGCAGGCTGCGGCAAGGCCGGTCAGCCCGGCGATCAGGAAAGCCATTTCGTAGTCGCCCTGCAACTCGTGCATGATGCCGCCGAAATAGGCCGCCGCGGCCGCTCCCACCTGATGGCCGGCCACCACCCAGCCGAACACCAGCGGGCCGGCGGCATCGCCGAAACCTTCGTTGGCCAGCCGCAGCGTCGGCGGCACCGTGGCGATCCAGTCGAGCCCGTAGAAGATGGCGAAGACGATGAGGGCCGTGGCCGAGAAACCCGAATAGGGCAGGTACATCAGCGACAGGCCGCGAACGCCGTAATAGATGAACAGCAGCTTGCGCGGATCGAATCGGTCGGTCAGCCAGCCCGACAGCGTGGTGCCGATGAGGTCGAACACCCCCATCAGCGACAAAAGTCCTGCCGCCTGGATTTCGTTGATGCCCATGTCGCCGCAGAAGGCGATCAGATGGGTGCCGACAAGCCCGTTCGTGGTGAAGCCGCAGATGAAGAAGGTGGCGAACAGATACCAGAAGATGCGCGTGCCGGCCGCGCGCTTCAGTGTCGACAGCGTGTGAAGGAAAAAATTGCCGCGCGCCGAGGGCGGCACCGGCGGTGCATCGTCCGCATCCGCGCCATAGCGCACCAGTCCCACCGAGGACGGCCGCTCCGGCACCAGAAACCACACCAGCGGCAGCAGTGCTGCGGTAGCGATGGAAACGGTAAGCGCCACCGGCCGCCATCCGCCCGACTGGGCAAGGGCGGCAAGCAGCGGCAGGAACACCAGCATGCCGGAGGCGCTGGACGCCGACATCAGCCCCATGACGAGGCCGCGATTGGTCTTGAACCAGCGATTGACGATGGTCGCGCCGAGCACGGTGGCGACCGCGCCGGAGCCGATGCCGGAAAGGATGCCCCAGGTGAGCACCATGTGCCATGGCTGCGTCATCCGCAGGCTGAGCGCCGTCGCTGCCGACATCAGCACCAGCGCGGCCAGCAGCACGCGCCTGAGGCCGATGCGCTCCATCAGCGCGGCGGCGAACGGACCGGCAAGGCCATAGAGGAAAATGCCGACCGCAGCCGCAAAGGATATGCTGTCGCGCCCCCAGCCGAGGCTTTCCTGAAGCGGCAGCATCATCACCGCCGGTGCCGAACGCAGACCGGCCGCAATGAGCAGGCACAGGAAGATGACGGCCACGACCACGAAAGCGTAACGCTGGCCAAAAGGTGCGGATGTGCTTATCATGTAACTGACCGGTACGTTTCAATTGTCAAGCTGTACGTACCGATCGGTAACATTGTCAAGTGAACTTCGCTGATGGCACGAAACAGCAAAACTGAAGGCCACGCCGCAAGAGAGCGCCAGCCGGCTGCGGCGGAGAAGATACTCGCTGTCGCGCGCGACCTGTTCTACCACCAGGGCATCAGGGCGATCGGCGTCGACGAGATCGTCAGGACGGCGGGCGTCGCCAAGCCCAGCCTCTACCGCGCCTTCTCTTCCAAGGACGATCTGGCCGCCTCATACCTCAGGCGATACGACCGCGAATTCTGGGAGCGGTTCGACGAGGCAGTGGCGGCCCATCCGGGCGATCCGCGCGCCCAGATTCTTGCGTTCCTTACCCGTATCGGGAAACGCACGCAGACCCCTTCCTATCGCGGCTGCGGCATGACCAATGCGGCTGTGGAATATCCCGAACCCGATCATCCGGCCCGCAAGGTCAGCGAGGACAACAAGCGCGAACTCCGCCGGCGCCTTCGTGCAATGGCCGGCGAGATGGGAGCGGCCGACGCCGACACGCTGGGCGACGGCCTGTTGCTTCTGATCGAGGGCGCCTATATTTCAGGCCAGCTCTTCGGCAATGGCGGACCGGCACAGTCGGTTGCGCGCAACGCCGAATTGCTGATCGGGGCCAGCCTTGCGAAGTGAAGCCTACACCAGCCCGCGCTTGGCCATCATCGCTTCCGGCGACGGCATCTTGCCGCGGAAGGCCGTGTACAGCGCCTCCGGGTCCTTCGAGCCGCCGGCAGAATAGATGTTTTCGCGCAGGCGCGCGGCCAGTTCGGGATTGAAGGGATCGCCGCTTTCCTCGAAGGCGGAGAAGGCGTCCGCGTCGAGCACTTCCGACCACATGTAGGAATAGTAGCCGGCCGAATAGCCGTCGCCCGAGAACACATGGGCGAAGTGCGGCGTGCGGTGGCGCATGGCGATGGTGTCGGGCATGTCGAGCCCGGCCAGCGTCTCGGCCTCGAAGGCCAGCGGCTCCTGCGGCGCGTCCGGCCTTGCGTGATAGGCCATGTCGACCAGCGCCGAAGCGGTGAACTCGACGG
>JAIPUZ010000058.1 GCA_022833215.1 Mesorhizobium sp.
CGGGCAGCACGAGGATGTACACCTCGGGGTGGCCCCAGATCCAGATGAGGTTGACGTACATCATCGGATTGCCGCCGAGATCGCTGGTGAAGAAGTTCGTTCCCACGTAGCGGTCGAGGGTCAGCAGCGTCAGCGTCGCGGTCAGGATCGGGAAGGTGGCGACGATCAGCACGTTGGTGCACAGCGACGTCCAGGTGAAGACCGGCATCTTCATCATCGTCATGCCGGGACAGCGCATCTTGACGATGGTGACGATGAGATTGATGCCGGACAGCGTCGTGCCGACGCCTGCCACCTGCAACGACCACAGGTAATAATCCATGCCGACGCCGGGACTGTGCTCGGCCCCCGACAGAGGCGGATAGGCCAGCCAGCCGGTGCGCGCGAACTCGCCGACGAACAACGACATCATCAGCAGGATCGCGCCGGCCGTGGTCATCCAGAAGCTGAAATTGTTGAGGAACGGGAACGACACGTCGCGCGCGCCGATCTGCAGCGGCACCAGATAGTTCATCAGGCCCGTCACCAGCGGCATGGCCACGAAGAAGATCATGATCACGCCGTGGGCGGTAAAGATCTGGTCGTAGTGATGCGCGTTGAGGTAGCCTTCCGAGCCGTTGAAGGCCATCGCCTGCTGAAGGCGCATCATCACAGCGTCGGCGAAGCCGCGCAGCAGCATGACGATGCCGAGGATCATGTACATGATGCCGATGCGCTTGTGGTCGACGGTGGTGAACCATTCGCGCCACAGATAGCCCCACAGGCGGAAGTAAGTGACTGCGCCCAGCAGCGCGATGCCGCCCAGCGCCACGACCGCGAAGGTGGCGACGAGGATCGGCTCATGCAGGGGCAGCGACTCCCATGTGAGCCGGCCGAAGATCAGCTTGGTAAGATCGGAACTGTTGAACATGTTCTCTGTAACGCTCAGATGCCGAAGGGCTGACGCACGGACATGGCCGGTGCGACGGATGATATGGGGGCAGGACGCGGCAGTCCGGCGCCCACGAGCGGTGCGGGATCGACCTGCGGAACGAGCGATGCCGACCAGGAGACGGCTTCCGAGGCAGCCGCTTCCTCAGGCGTGCAGATGCTCGCCACATCGACGGAACGGCGTCCGAACAGCGCAGTGAGCGCCGACGGGCGGCCCTCTTCCAGCGGTTGCAGCAGGCGCAGGCCCGCCAGACCGAGGCCGCCCTCCGCGTCGATGGCCATCATCTCGTCCATACACATGCGGCCGGGCTCGGCGCAGCGGTCGCGGATCAGGCGGAAAAGCTGCTCGTCGACGGAGGCGTAGTGGCGGGGCTTCTCGTTTTCGCTGGGCTTGGCAAGCTCCAGATAGGCGAAGCGGTCGAGGCTGCCGCCGGCCTCCTTCACCTTGGCGACCCATTGGTCGAAGCCGTCATGGTCGACACCGTGGAAGGTGAAACGCATGCCGGAGAAGCCGTCGCCGCTGTAGTTGGCCGAAAAGCCGTCATATTCGCCCGCACGGTTGATGACCCCGTGCAGCGTCGTCTCCATGCCCGGCATGGCGTAGATCTGGCCGGCCAGCGCCGGCACATAGAAGGAGTTCATCACCGAGGTCGACGTCAGGCGGAAGCGGATCGGGCGGTCGACGGGCGCGGCCATCTCGTTGACGGTGGCGATACCGTATTCCGGATAGATGAAGAGCCACTTCCAGTCGAGCGCGGCGACCTGCACCTCAAGCGGCTCGACATCCGCCGCGACCGGCTGGCCGCTGGCGATGCGATCGAGCGGCCGGTAGGGGTCGAGCAGATGGGTGTACATCCATGTCACCGCGCCAAGGCAGATGATGATCAGCAGCGGGGCCGACCAGATCACCAGTTCCAGATGGGTGGAGTGATCCCAGTCGGGCGCGTAGGTGGCTTTCGTGTTGCTGGCCCGGTAGCGCCAGGCAAACAGGGCGATCAGCACCATCACCGGAACGATGATGAGCAGCATCAGCACGGTTGCTATGATGACGAGGTCGCGCTGCTGCCAGGCCACGTCCCCGGCGGGTTTGAGCACCACGAGATCGCAGGCGCTCAGCAGCAGCGGCAACAGGGTCAGAGCCAGAAGTCTTGTCAGTTTCAAGGCGAGGATCCGATCAATGGGCCCGATCGATGGGCGGTTCGGGGGCACGGCTACCGCCTTGAGCGGGAGCGGCACATTGGACAATTTGCCCAATGCCGCAATGCAGCATGAAGAGGCTAAGCACCGGTGGAAGGTCCGGCAGGCTGTTGCCGGCCGCTATTCCAGAGACAGAAAATCCGTGTGATCATGGCGCATTCGCAGGCAGCAATGACAGGAGACGGGTCGCTCGGCCCCGAAGCCAGGCATGGTGGTGCCGGGCATGGGTATGTCGCGCCCGGCGAGATCGCCGTGGGCGTATTCATCGGCCGCACGTCCGAGTTCTTCGACTTCTTCGTCTATGCCATCGCTTCGGTGATCGTGTTCCCGAAGCTTCTGTTCCCGCATCATGATGCGTTGACGGCGACGCTCTGGTCCTTCGCCATCTTCCCGCTCGCCTTCGTCGCACGCCCGGTCGGCACCGCGATTTTCATGGCGGTGGACCGTGGCTGGGGCAAGGGCGTGAAGATGACCATCGCGCTGTTCATGCTTGGCACGGCCACCGTCGCCATCGCCTTCCTGCCCGGCTATGAGAGCATCGGCGTCGCCGCCATCTGGCTGCTGGCGCTCGCCCGCATCTGTCAGGGCATCGCGCTCGGCGGCACGTGGGACGGCCTGTCCTCGCTGCTCGCCATGAATGCGCCGGAAGGCCGCCGCGGCTGGTATGCGATGATCCCGCAGCTTGGCGCGCCCGCCGGGCTGATCGTGGCGAGCCTGCTGTTCGCCTTCTTCGTCGGCAATCTTTCCGCGCAGGATTTTTTCACCTGGGGCTGGCGCTACCCATTCTTCGTCGCCTTCGCGCTCAATGTGGTGGCGCTTTTCGCGCGCCTGCGTATCGTCTCGACGCCGGAATATCGCGAGTTGTTCCACAACCGCGAGCTTCAGCCGGCGCGCATCTTCGAGACCATTCGCGCCGAAGGCCGCAATGTCGTGGTCGGCGCCTTCGCCCCGCTGGCAAGCTTCGCACTGTTCCACATGGTCACGGTGTTCCCGCTGTCGTGGGTGTTCCTGTTCACCGCCGAGGGCATTGCCCGCTTCCTCATCATCGAGGCCGTTGCCGCCGTCTTCGGTCTTGTCGCCATCATGGTCTCCGGCATCGTCGCCGACCGTGTCGGCCGCCGCTCTCTGCTGCTTGGCTCGGCCATCGCCATCGCCGCCTTCTCGGGCTTTGCCCCGCAGCTTCTCGACGCCGGCCCGGTTGGCGAGGCGATCTTCATGATCCTCGGCTTCATCCTACTCGGCCTGTCGTTCGGCCAGTCTTCCGGCGCGGTGGCGTCCTCCTTCGCCAAAGCTTACCGTTACACCGGCTCGGCGATCACCAACGATTTCGCCTGGCTGTTCGGGGCAGGTTTCGCGCCGCTGGCGGCACTGCTGCTGTCGACCCGTTTCGGGCTGATCTCGGCCGGCGCCTATCTGCTTTCCGGCGCGATCTGCACCATTCTGGCGCTCTGGCTGAACAACCGCTTCGCCGCCAGGAAGAGCTGAAGCCGACTCCCCCTGGATTCACGGGCCATTTCAATGCCCGGCTTCGCAACCAGCGAAGCCGGGCAAAAACTGTCGGCGCAATCGTCCGGAGCCGGTCATCGGAAATCGGCACCACATATTGTAGACAGCGTGCAGAATCAGGCCCCTGCAACCTTGCCAAGAGACTGTCTCTTTTTTAAGAGGCGCCAGTGGGTTCAGGGCAAACCGGTCGTGCTCGGATGCAGAATGCAGCTTGTACGCGGCCTTATACTTGTAAATTTTTTCGGCTTCACGAGCAGCACTGGAACATAAGATGGGTTTCACCGAAGCAGTCCGCACTGTCCTGACCAAGAAGTACGCCACCTTTTCCGGGCGGGCGTCCCGGTCTGAATACTGGTGGTTCCAGCTCTTCTACTGGATCGCGCTTGTCGTGGTCGGCATTCTCACCGTTGCCCTGTCAGCGGTCTTCAACGCGAACGAGACTTCCCTTTTCATCTTCATCCCCATCGGCCTGCTGGTTCTGGCCTTGCTGCTTCCGGTCATCGCCCTGCAGGTGCGCCGTTTCCACGACCGGGACATGTCCGGCTGGTGGTATCTGGGCGCCGTGATCGTCGGCAACGTTCCATTCGTGGGCATCCTCGTCTGGATCGCCGTGTTCGTCATCTCCTGCCTGAAGGGCACGGATGGCCCGAACCGGTTCGGCCCCGACCCGCTGCGCCCCGAATCGACCGCCGAGGTTTTCGCCTGAACGGCGATGGTTCGCCTCATCGGCATTCTGGCGCTGGCGATAAGTTGCATCGCCGGCAACGGGATTGCGCTCGCACAGGGTTCTGACGGGACAACGGCTCCTGCGGAAAGCGCCGCGGGCGCCGAATTCAAGGCCAAATGCCAGCTCAACGGGCTGAACTGCAAGCTCGTCTATGGCGAATCGGCGGAAACCGCGAGCCGCCCCGGCCGGGATTCCGGATGGACAGGCGCGCGCACGCCCCTTGTCAGCGGTCCGGCCGCCATGGTCGTGGTGATCGCCCTGCTTGCCATCGGCATCGGTCTCTGGCTGCGCTTCGGCGGTGGAGGGGCACTGCTTTCCTCCACGCCGCGTGAACTGAAGCGCAAGACCGTTGCACCAGACGGCTGGGCCATGCGGCCGGACGGGCCTCGATCGCGGCCGTCCGATCTGCTCGACCGCATCGCCGCCATGTCCGACCAGCGCGCGGCGATGATCGAACTCCTGCGCCACTGCCTGCTTCACGCCGCTGACATCAGCATCACGCAGTTTGCACGCTCGGACACCGAACGCAGCGCGCTGGCACGCCTGCCCGGCAATCTGCCCGGCCGTGCGCTTCTGGAAGAGCTTCTCGTGGAAACGGAACTGGTGCATTATGGAGGACGCGACCTGCCGAAGGAGCGGTTTGCCGCATTGCTCGGCAACGCACGCAGGCTCCTGAACGAACGGCCGCCCGTCCATGCGTAATGCAGGACCCGTCATCGCGGTTCTGGCGCTCGTCGCACTCGCCGTGCTGCTGGCGATGGCGCCGTGGGGCGACAGCCGCTTCGACCGCTCGCCGCTCGGGGTACGAGGCCTGGAATTGTGGCTGAAGGCGAAGGGCGTCGACGTGGTGCGCTCCAACCCGCGCCTGAAGCCGAACGCTTCCGACATGTCGATCCGGGTGCTGCCGCTGCCCGGGACAGACTCTGCCGATCGGCCCGAAGCGCAGCTTGAACCCTGGGTTCTGGAGGAAAAGCTCTACGAGATGCCGACGCTCGTGGTTCTTCCCAAATGGAAGGACGATCTCGCGAAAGAAGGCATCGCCAGGGGAGCCATGCTCATTCCCGAAGCGGACGCCCAAAGCCCCCTGCCCCAGATTTATCTGGACGACGTGACCATCGTACGGTCTGGAGCGCGCTTCGAACAGGCCGGGCTGGCACTCGACGACAGTCAGCCTCATAAGGTTGCGCTCTACCGGGCGCAACTTTTCGACCGGGGCAGCCTGCCCGACCATTGCACCGAGCTTGCCGGCACTCCTTCCGGCGCGCTGCTCATTGCCTGCGATCCGGATTTTCGGGTCTGGGTTCTTTCCGATCCCGATCTGATCAACAACCATGGCCTTTCGCTGGCCGAAAACGCAGCCTTCGCCGTCTCGATGATCACCCGGCTGCGCGGACCGGAGGACAGACGTCCGATCTATCTCGACACCGATCCGACGCTGCTCACCGAAAGCGGGGAGGACGACGAGGGGCGCAGCTACGAGCGCTCCGCATCCGATCTGGCAAGATTGCTCGACTATCCACTCTCTGTGATCTGGGCGGCAGCCCTGCTGGTCACGGCCATCGCCTTCTGGCGCGGCGCATACCGCTTTGGCCCGCCGCAGACCGGCCGCGAAGCCGCCAACGACGTTTCCAGGGCCGCCGCCATCGAGGCGGTGGCACGGCTGCTGCGCCTTTCCGGCAATGACGGTCGGCTGACCGCGCAGTTCGTGCACGATCTGCTCGCCGACAAGGCGGTGCAGGTTTTCGGACCGGGCTCCGCCGATGCCGCCGGCATCGAGCGCCTGTTCGAGCGGTTGGCCCGCCGCGACGCCAGGGCAGCGGATGCGCTGCGCACCGTTTCCAGATCGCTGATGGAGCAGGGGCCGACGATGCGCCGCGCCGAACTGCACCGCAATCTCCACACCTTCAAAGAACTGCTAGGGAGCACCGACCTTGGATCTAGATGAATTCCGCGAACTGATCTCCGCCGTTCGCGCCGAGATCGGCAAGGCAGTTCTCGGCCAGGAACCTCTGGTCGATCTCGTGCTGATATCGGTCTTCGCGCGCGGCCACTGCCTTGTCGAAGGCCCGCCCGGCACGGCCAAGACGCTGCTCGCGCGCTGCGTGTCGTCGGTCATGGACCTCGAATATCGCCGCATCCAGTTCACGCCGGACCTGATGCCGAGCGACGTTCTGGGGGTCAACCTGTTCAACTTCCAGACCAGCCAGTTCCACCTGACAAGGGGCCCGGTCTTCACCGACGTGCTTCTGGCCGACGAGATCAACCGCGCGCCGCCCAAGACCCAGTCGGCGCTGCTTCAGGCCATGAACGAGCGGACCGTGACCATCGACGGCACCGATTATCCGCTCGGACCCAATTTCTTCGTCATCGCCACCCAGAATCCGATCGAGCAACAGGGCACATATCCTTTGCCCGAAGCGCAGCTCGACCGCTTCCTGTTCAAGCTGGTGGTCGATTTTCCGGACAAGGATACCGAAATCGCCATCCTCGCCAAGCACGCGGCAGAGCCGCTTGATGGCGGCTTGCAGAAAAGCGGCATCGAACGCATCGTCTCCGCCGCGACGCTGGCAGCCGGCAGGACGCTTGTCGACCGCATCCGCCTCGACAGGACCATACTGACCTACATCGTCGATCTGGTGCGCGCCACGCGCTCCGACCCCGATATCCTCCACGGCGTCTCGACCCGCGCGGCCGATGCGCTGGCCGGCGCCGTGAGGGTCCGCGCCGCCTTCGAGGGACGCGACTATGGCCTGCCCGACGATGTGCAGGCGCTGCTCGCGCCGGCGCTGCGCCACCGCATCGTGCTGTCGCCCTCGGCCGAGATCGAGGGCCGCACTGCGGAAGACGTGCTCGCCAACATCAAGAACCGCGTCGACGCGCCGCGATAAGGCTTCTCCGTGCGCCCTTCCCGCCACCTGATCGCTCTGGTTCTGACGCTCACGGCAGCGACCGTTTTCGTCGTGCTGTGGGTGCAGGACGCGATCTGGTTTCTGGCCGGGGCATGGGGCCTGCTGGCAGGCGCCGCCATAGCGGACCTGTTCCTGTCGGTGCCGCCGTCGCGCGTGGCGGCAGATGTCACCGTGCAGGAACAGGGCTTCGTCGGCAGCTCTGCGAGACTTTCCGCGGACATCCATGCCAGACGCGGTCGCCTGCCGAAAAACATGGAGGCGGCGCTGGACGTTGCCGGGCCGCTGAAAGTGGAGGCGCTCGCCTGGCCCGCGCCGGATACCGAACGGCGGCAGGCCGCAACCTTCGCCAGCCTGCATCTGTCGCGCCGGGGCAGGCATGCCATTCGCGCCCTGTGGCTGCGATGGTCGTCGCTTCTCGGTCTTTTCGACATCATCGCCTCAATCCGCCTCGACAGGGAAATTGCCGTGCTGCCGGATGTTTCACCGGTGCTGTCTGGAGCGATCCGCACGCAAATGCTGCCGCTGGAGAGTGGCCAGAAGGACATGCGGCTGCGCGGCGAAGGATCGGAGTTCCACCAGCTTCGCGAGTTCACGCCCGGCATGGACCCGCGCAGCATCGACTGGAAGCGCTCGGCGCGCATGCGCGATCTGGTGGTGCGCGAGACGCGCGCCGAACGCAACCATCAGGTCGTCCTGTGCATCGACAGCGGCCGGCTGATGGCCGAACAGCTTGCCGGCGCGCCGAAGCTGGACCGGGCCATCAACGCCGCGCTCGCCATGTGCTGGGCAAGCGGACTGGCCGGCGATCTTGTCGGCCTCTACTCCTTCGACAGCCGCCCGCGCCTGTTCATACCGGCCTCGCCCGGGCGGGCTGCATTCCCGCGCCTGCAGGCAGCCTGCGCCGGACTGCGCTACGAGACGCAGGAAACCAACCACACGCTCGGCCTCACCCACCTTTCCGGGCGGCTGAAGCGCCGTTCGCTTGTCGTCGTGTTCTCGGATTTCGTCGACAGCATCACCGCTGAACTGATGGTAGAGAACATCCAGGTTCTCGCCCGTCACCATCTCATCGTCTACGTCGCGCTCCGCGATCCGGCGCTGCTGGCCCTGACCGAACCGGGCGAGCTGACCCTCGACGCCATCGCCCGCTCGGTATCCGCCCGCCAGATCCTGCACGAGCGGCGGGCGGTGCTTGAAAAGCTGTCGCGCCTGGGGGTTCTGTGCCTCGACAGCACGCCCGAAGCGCTGACCACCGACCTTGTCGCCCGCTATATCGAAATCAAGTCGCGTGAGCTGATATGACGGACGCCGTTGCCGAGCAGGACAAGCGCCGGACGGGATCGTCTCCCGATAGTCCTGCTGCGCCTGCGCCACAGGGCGAGCTGCTGCGTTCGGCGCGCTTCCGTGTCGAGCGCGAGGGCCACTGGCGCCGGCTGGACGAACTGGTCGTGCGCGCCGAGAAAGCAGGCCCCGCCTCCCTGAGCTATGACGAGACCCGGGAGCTGGCGACCACATACCGGCAGGCGATGAACTCGCTGAGCGTCGCCCGCGATATTTCCCTCGACCGCGCCCTGCTGGACTATCTGGAGACGCTGTGCGCGCGGGCCTATCTGGTCGTCTACGCGCCGCAGGAAAGCATCGGCGGACTGACCGGGAGACTGTTGAGCATCGGCATTCCGCAGGCGGTGCGACGCTCGGCGCTGCCGCTCCTGATCGGGTTTCTGGCGATGGTGCTTGGGGCGGTGGCGGGCTATGTGCTGTTTACCGGCGATCCCGGCTGGTTCTACACCTTCGTGCCGCCCGATCTTGCCGACATGCGCACCCCCGAAGCCTCGGTCGATTACCTGCGCTCGACGATCTATGGCAACGACTTCGACGCGGCCGAGACGCTGGCGGCGTTCTCGTCCTATCTTTTTTCACACAATACGCGCATCGCGATCCTGATTTTCTCGCTCGGCATCTTCCTCGCGCTGCCGAGCTTCGCCCTCACCTTCTACAACGGTCTCGTTCTTGGAGCCTTCTTCGGCATGTTCGCCGTGAAGGGGCTGGGCTACGACGTGTTCGCCTGGCTCTCCATCCATGGCGTGACGGAACTGGCGGCGATCTGCATCGCCTGCGCCGGCGGTGCCCGACTGGGTCTTGCCGTGCTGCTGCCGGGCCAGCGTACGCGGCGCGATGCCCTGCGCGAGCAGGCGCACGACGCGGTCAAGCTGGTGATACTGGCGGCGCTGATGCTGGTCGCCGCCGCCTTCATCGAAGGGTTTCTGCGCCAGCTCGTGCAGGACCCGAAGATGCGGCTCGCCATCGGCTGGGGTATCGGCGCGCTGTGGCTTGCCTGGCTGCTGCTGGCCGGGCGCAGCGATGAGAAACAAGCCAACGAAGCAAGGGGCGGGAGCGCGCCATGAGCCGGCGGGTCAGGGACAGAAAGCGGCTGGAAGGCTATCTGCCGCCCGAGGGCGTGCCCATCAGCTTTTCGATCGCGTCCATCGGGGCCCGCTTCGGCGCGCAGGTGCTGGACATCGCCCTCACCTATGGCTTCATCATCCTGCTCGTCTATGCGATGGTGACAACCGGCGCCCTGCCCATCGAAGCCATGTTTGCGCTCATCATGCTGTGCGTCTTCCTGATCCGCGTGCCCTACTACATTCTGGCCGAGCTGGTGTGGAACGGCAGGACCGTGGGAAAGCGCATCGTCGGTATACGCGTCATCAATGCCGAGGGCAGGCGGCTCACCCCTCATCAGATCGTGGCGCGCAATCTGATGAAGGAGGTCGAGCTGTTCACGCCGGTGACCATGGTGTTCACCGTCGACGCCATGTCGGGCCTCGGCGTGCTGCTGACGCTGGTGTGGGTGCTGGCGGTGCTGATCGTGCCGCTGGCCAACCGCCGCCGGCAGCGGCTGGGCGACATGGTCGCCGGCACCATCGTCGTCGACAATCCGCGCAACGTGCTGCTGCCCGATCTGGCGCTGTCATTGCCCGCTCAGGGAAGCGTCCCGCACGTGTTCGATTTCCTGCCCGCACATCTCGACATCTACGGCCGTTTCGAATTGCAGACGCTGGAAAAGGTGCTTCGCGACCCCGTGCGGGGAGAGGAACCGCCGGATTTCGGGCAGATCAGCCGCACCATTATCCGCAAGATCGGTTATGCCGATCCGGTCAGGCCCGGACAGGAAAGGGCGTTCCTGAACGCCTTCTACCGGGCGCAGCGCGAGCATCTGGAAACGCTGCGCCTGTTCGGCAATCGCCGCGAGGACAAGTTCCACAGCGCACCCGGAAGCTGATCCTCCGCAACACCGGTCGCAACGCGTTCAGCTTGCCGGAGCCGGCTTGCCGTGGGCCGTACCTTCACGCCCGAAGCGGCGCATGGCAGCAAGTCCGCTCCACGTGCCCAGCACGCAAAAGACGAGGAATATCCATCCCGACAGCGCACCGGCATGTATGCCCGACAGCAGCACGCCCACCGTACAGCCGAGAGCGGTCATCGCTCCCCAGCCCATCAGAACGCCGCCGGTCAGCCCCCTGCCGATATCGTAGCCCGTGGGCCGGCGCGGCTGGAACTGGCCGGCAACCAGCGCCGAGGCGAAGCTCGCCAGCACCAGCCCCAGAACGAACAGCCCGTTCGGTGAAAGCAACGCCTGCTTCACCACGGTGGCGCAGCCGCGCAACATGTCGAGACCATGAAGCGTATCCGGCAGCAGGCCCCAAGAGGAACCCGCCGTGCGCACAATGGAGCCAACTTCGGCCGTAACCCCGAGCGGCGCGACGCGCAGGAAAGCGAAGGCGGAAATGACGGCGACCAGAAGGCCGGTCACAACAGGTGGCCAGCGCTTCACGAACAGCTTTTCGGGAACCTTTGCGGGATCGTAACCGCTCTCGGCAGGCCCGGTCACCTGACCTGAAAAACGAAGCACCAGCACGGCAATCGCCGCCAGCAGGAACAGGCTTGCCACAAGGGTGCCCGTGTAGCCGAGGTGATGCGGCAGCCATATGGCCGGGCTGGCGTAGATCGCCAGCGTGAACAGCGCATTCCACGTCAGAAACCCGAGAAGGAAACCGATGCCGGCCCCGGCAAGTGCAAAAGGCGAAGTCGCAGATCCCTCGCCAAGGCGATAGAAATGCGCCGAAAGGCAGGAGCCCGAGATGGCCATGCCGATGCCGAAGACGAATGCCGCAACGGCCAGCACAGGCCCGACAGGCCCTATATGGGCGTTGGGTGGCAGCCTTCCCGGCTGGGGCACCGGCACCCATGCCATCATCACGACATGATAGAGCACGACGCCTGCCGCCAGCGCCACAATGATGGAAAGCAGGCCGCGAGGGTCGCGATGCTCCACGAAATCGCGGAAATTGCACAGGAAGCAGAAACGGCCACGCTGGAGCACGATGCCGAAGGCGGCTCCGGCGAGCAGCGAGAAGGCCAGGTCACGCTCGCCAGCCTGACCATGCAACAGCCATGCCGCGATCGCGATGGCCGCAAGCAATACCACGGATATGATGCCGTTCCTCGCCGTCATTGCGACTGCATCCCCCACCAGAATTTCAAACCGGAAAGGAGGCGGGCGCATGAGCGTCCGCCTCCAGCCATGGCACATGCCGTGTCGCTAGTTCGCGAAGGCGATCACTTGCCCGTCCAGACGGTGCCCGCGACATTGACAACCGGCACGCCGACCGCATTGCCGTATTCCGTCCACGAACCGTCGTAGTTCTTCACGTCGTAGCCAAGGATACGCTTGAGCGCGAACCAGGTATGCGACGAACGTTCGCCAATGCGGCAATAGGTGACGATCGGCCTGGAACCGTCGATGCCCTTTGCCGCATAGATGGCCCTGATCTCTTCGGCGGGCTTGAACGTGCCGTCTTCCTGCACGATCGATCCCCACGGAACGTTTTCGGCACCCGGAATGTGGCCGGCGCGCACCGCCAGTTCCTTCACACCCTCCGGTGCGAAGACCTTGCCGGTGTATTCGTCGTTCGAGCGGATATCGACGAGGCTTGCCTGCTTGCGGCCTTCGGCGATGTCCAGCACCTCCGTGAAGCGCGCGCGCAGATCATCGTTGCGTTCGGGCAACGCAATGTCGGTTGCCGCATATTCGGGAACCGCAGTGTCGAGCGGAAGACCTTTCGCCTCCCACAGCTTGCGGCCGCCGTCGAGAAGGCTCGCCTCGATGCCATAGACATTGAACACCCAAGCACCCCACGCGGCAAACCAGTTGTTGTTGTCGCCATAGAGCACGACATGGGTATCGTCGGCCACGCCTGCCTCGCGAAGCTTCTTCTCGAACGCCTCACGCGAGGCGATGTCGCGCCGGGTCGGATCGACCAGTTCCGTGTGCCAGTCGAGATGCACGGAGCCGGGAACATGGCCGCGCTCGTAGACACCGGTGTCGACGCTCACCTCGAATACCCGCACCTTGGGATTTTCCAGATTTTCCTGCAACCAGTCGGCAGTCACAAGTGGTTCTGCAGCGTGTGCCGCGCCAACCATGAAGAAGGCGCCCACCAACACCCCCGCTCTTCTCAGGAAGTTCATAACCTCACACTCCTTGACCTGTCGTTGCACAGATCGCCAGTGTTGCCTTTACGGCAGTCGGGTTGAAGAAAAAGCATCCCAATATTTGCCGATATCACGGGCTTGTTTGCGCTTATTGACCGAATCGCAACAAATTCAATCCGGAACCGGCCCGCAGCCGCAGGAAACCGTCCTGCGGCTCCAGAACGCCGCGGCTGAAATCGAAATCCAGCACAGGGGCGTTGCCATGCGAAGAAACGCGCGCGCCATGCCCTTCGAGGTGCTCCGCAATGTCCGGGACGCAGCCACCCGCATCCGCGACCGAAACAATGGCTTCGGTGGCGAGGGAAAAATGCCGGATCATGATGTGCTGGCTGTCGCCTGCCGTACCGGCGCATCGGCCTCGGCCAGATCCTTGATAGCGATATGCAGAGCGCCGGCGCCGAGATCGATGACTTCGGCCGTCACGCCATAGACATCGCGCAGCATGTCCGGGGTGACGGCGACCGCGGGCGGCCCCTCCACATGCAGGCCGCCGCCGCGCAGAACCACGATGGTATCGGCCCACTGGGCGGCCAGAGCCAGATCGTGAAGCACGATGACGGCCGAACGGCCACCGGCCCGCACAAGCTCCCGCACGGTGCGCATGATGTGGAACTGATGCCTGAGATCGAGCGCGCTGGTCGGCTCGTCGAGCAGCAGCAGTTCAGGGTCGGGGGCAAGCGCCTGCGCCAGCCCCGCCATCTGCCGCTGGCCGCCGGAAAGCCGCTCCAGCGGATCGAGCGCAAGATGCACGGCGTTCAGCCGCTCCAGCACCGCGACGGCGCGCCGGCGCAAAAGCTTCTCGTTGGCAACCGGCGACGCGACCTTCAGGGCGGTAACGATGGTTTCCAGCACGCTCAGCCCCACCCCGGCCGGCAGGCTCTGGGGCATGAAGCCAACCAGCTTCGCCCGTTCCTGCCGCGACATGGCGAGCAGGTCACGGCCATTCAGCACCACCTTGCCCGTGGCCGGCAGCAATCCTGCGATGGCACGCAGCAGGGTGGATTTTCCGGCACCGTTGGGGCCGACCAGCGCCGTGACGCCGCCCGCAGCAATGGGCGAGACATTCAGATCGCGGATAATGCAGCGACTGCCATAACCGACCGTCAGCCCGCTTATATGGAGTGTCTGCGCGCTCATGGCCTTCTGCGCCTCCGGTGGATCAGGATGAAGAAGACCGGCAGGCCGACGAGTGACGTGACGATGCCGACCGGCAGCAGCATGCCCGGCACCAGCATCTTGGAGGCCACCGAGGCCAGCGACATTACCAGCGCGCCGCTGCACAGGCTGGCGGGCAGCAGGAAACGGTGATCCTCTCCGACCAGCAGCCGGGCGATGTGGGGACCGACAAGCCCGATGAAGCCGACCGTGCCAACGAAGGCGACGGCCGTGGCGGCAAGCAGGCTGACGCGCAGCAGCGAGAAGAAGCGCAGCCGCGCAACGTCGACACCGAAGCTCGAGGCACGCTCTTCGCCGAGCCGCAGCGCCGTCATCTTCCACGATGCACCGAGAGAAAACGGAAACAGAAGCACCGTAACCACACCAAGGGCTGCCACCGTTTCCCAGCTGGCGGAGCCGAGATTTCCCATGCTCCAGAACACGAGTTGCTGGAGCGCGTCGGCCGAGGCCATGAACTGCACGAGGGCCACGAGCGCGTTGAAGGTGAAGACCAGCGCGATGCCGAACAGCACCAGCGTTTCGATGCCGCCCCCTCCGCGCGCCAGATATTGC
This sequence comes from Mesorhizobium sp., assembly GCA_022833215.1. Classification (GTDB taxonomy): domain Bacteria; phylum Pseudomonadota; class Alphaproteobacteria; order Rhizobiales; family Rhizobiaceae; genus Mesorhizobium. Next base: position 14,554 of record JAIPUZ010000058.1, read on the forward strand.
AGCAGGAGCACCGAGCCAAGCGCAAAGACGAAGGCGTTGCCTGCGACGATCATATGCGGCGGCACCAGGGGCAGTCCCAGCCCCAGAATGATGGCCAGCGACGCACCCAGCGATGCGGCGGAGGAGACGCCCAGCGTAAAAGGGCTGGCGAGCGGATTATCGAGCACGGTTTGCATCTCGGCTCCGGCCAGCGAAAGGGCGGCCCCCACCAGAACCGCCATCATGGCGATGGGCAGTCGAACGTTCCAGAAGATCACCTGCATGGCGCGGGTGGTATTCTCATGGTCGCTGAGAACCATCCACAATTCGGAAATGCCCATGCCCGACGGGCCGGTCGTCAGGTCGAGCAGAATGGCGAGCAGCGTCAGCACGGCCATCGCCGCGACCAGAATGCCGCGCCGGCGAATGAGACGGGCATGCACTTCCAGCACATGACGGCCGGTTTCGGTGCTGACAGCTTCCATGGTTCCGCGCGTGCTCATTTCCGGTCTTTCGATGCGGCTTCGACCCACCATGTACCCTCAAGCTGCGCGGGGAGAAAGCGTTTCCCGATCTCCATGAGCATCGCCGTGGGATCGATGTCGGGGAACCGCTCTTGGGCCGGGACAGACGTGAACGTTCCGATGCGACCCGGTTACGGGCGGCTGCAAGGCTAAACATGGAGCCGCCTTGAAACGCAACGGCAGTTTTTGGCCGCGCGGCGCGGCCCGGCGTCATCCGCATCGCGGCACAACGGCGGCGCGGGCGTGGCGCCGACCGGAACGTTCGTTCTTTGCTTCTGCCCACCACGTTCACCGTCCGAGGCGTCTCGATGATCGGCGTTTCGTTCGGGTGCCGGTCGCCGAATTGCGGGCAGGCGCGAGGCTGCGCTTATGCGGCCTTGCGTCTCTGGAAGGGGCCATGCGGAATCTCGGGAGGCGCGAAGCTTTCGGCATTGGCGCGATCCCAGCGGCTGTACCAGTCCGCGAGTTCGGGTATCTCCTGGTCGGCAAGCAGAAAGCCCTCCGGCAGATAGGGATAGGCTTCGTTGCCGTCGAGGAATTCGTTGTCCTTCTGCCGGAACATGAAGTGGTAGGGCATGAAATCGCTCGGGTGGTTTAATCCGGCCGCGCCCGCGATCTCGCCAAGCGCCTTCATGGTGTTGCGATGGAAACGGGCGACGCGGTCGCTCTTGTCGCCGACGTCGATGGCGCGCTGCCTGACCGGATCCTGCGTTGCGATGCCCACCGGACAGCAATTGGTGTGGCAGGACTGCGCCTGTATGCAGCCGATGGCGAACATGAAACCGCGTGCGGCGTTGCACCAGTCCGCGCCCAGCGCGAGCGTGCGGGCGATGTCGAAAGCCGACACGATCTTGCCGGCGGCGCCAATGCGCACCTGATCGCGGATGCCCGCGCCGCGCAGCGTGTTGTGGACGAAGGTGAGCCCCTCGAGCATCGGCATGCCCACCCGGTTGGCGAACTCGACCGGCGCGGCACCGGTTCCACCCTCGGCCCCGTCGACAACGATGAAATCGGGAACGATGCCGGTCTTCAGCATGGCCTTGACCATGCTCATGAATTCGCGCCGGTGTCCGATGCACAGCTTGAAGCCGACAGGCTTGCCTCCGGAAAGCTCCCGCAACTGACCGACAAATCGCATCAACCCGACGGGTGTCGAAAACGTACCGTGCGCCGCCGGAGAAATGCAGTCCACGCCCATCGGGATTCCGCGGGCTTCGGAGATTTCCGGCGATATCTTCGATGCTGGCAGCATACCGCCATGGCCGGGCTTCGCGCCCTGGCTGAGCTTTATCTCGATCATCTTTATCTGCGGATCGGCAGACAGTTCCGCGAACTTCTCCGCAGAAAAGCTGCCGTCGTCATTGCGGCAGCCGAAATATCCGGACGCGACCTGATAGATGAGATCGCCTCCGCCCTGCCGATGGTAGCGGCTGATGCTTCCTTCACCCGTGTCGTGGGCAAAGCCGCCCTTGCGCGCACCGTTGTTGAGGGCGAGGATCGCGTTCGCCGACAGCGAGCCGAAGCTCATCGCGGAAATGTTGAACAGGCTGGCATCGTAGGGCTGCCTGCAGGCGGACCCTCCGATGCGGACACGAAAATCCGTATCTGCGATGCTCACCGGCGTTGCGGAATGGGTGAGCCAGGCGTAACCGGAACCGTAGACATTCTCGATGGTGCCGAACGGGCGCTTGTCCTCCACGCCCTTGGCGCGCTGGTAGACCAGCCCGCGATGCTCCCGGCTGAACGGCACCTGATCGTTATCGCTCTCGATCAGATACTGGCGTATTTCGGGCCTGAAGCTCTCCAGCACGAACCGCAGATGCCCGACGATCGGATAGTTGCGCAGGATCGAATGCTTGTGCTGGTGCAGGTCGTGCAGGCCCAGCAGGAACAGGGCACCCGAGACCGCGACGAGCAAAAGCAGCCAGGGACTGTAGAGGATCGCTCCCGCCAGCGCGGCGATGCTGATCAGCCCTGTTGCGACGAACACGAGGTAGCGTTGGTGTAGAATTATGGTCTTGATCATTTTGGGGATCTGATCCGAAAGGCGCTTGGAACCGGCTGGGACTATAGGGATCGTTGACTACCGAATGATGTCGCCGTCAAACGCGCATCATCCGGCTGGAAGAGAAAGAGAGAAGCGGCGTGTCCCTGCTGCGAGGGAACGGCATCGTAAAACAGCAATGGCGCTCGATTGCATCACGGCGTCGCATCTTCCGGCCATATTGCGCCAGGCAATCGGAAGGCCCGACCGCCTGGACAGTCCGCTCTCCATAGCCTCGTGCAAAGAAGTATCAAGGCTTCTTTTGCCCGTGGCCTTTCAACGGACCGCAAAAAACCGCCCCAAGGGCTGCGCTCGCACCCTTCCGCTATTCCCGGAACAGGCGGCGGCAAGTGTCGGCGCGCGTGAGCGGGGTATCGATTTCTACAGGTTGCTCCCGCCGAACATCCGCCGGAACATTGCCCGCAAAACAGGAAGGCACCCTGAGGTGCGTGGCTTTGGCACGCTGGCAGAAGGTCCGCCGGTGCTATCGGAGATGACAGCACAGGCAGTTCCCGCACCACCATTTTCACGCGTGGCGCGCGTGAGGTGCCGGGGCAGATCACGGGCAACCTGCTCGCCCCGGACCATGGCGCGGGAGATCATGGCGGGCTCAACGACTGCGGATGGCGCGGCGGGGCCTGGAGGCATGCGCCATAGCCGAAACCTTTTGAGATCTGCCTTCCCGCATGCGGTCCGCGTCAGTCGCGCTGCTGCCCGGCCGGGCCATAAGCCATTGCAGGACGATGTCGCCGAGCAGGCGCCAGCCCTCGGCTCGACACGCATATGAAGGTACTGGAAGCATTGTCATGACCGCTGTTCCTCCCCTATCGCCGCAACGATGGGGGTGAAGCATTGTGCCGGTCCGCCGCCCCGACAATGATGACCGCCGTCATGCCGGAAGCCGCCGACCGGACATCGGAAGGATGATGCGGCTCAACATCCTGTTTTCCCGCCGCTAAGGAAGCCCGCCCTCGCGGAATGGCCGGCTTCGCCCGCGGCTGGGTGACTTCAGTCACGCTTGTGAAGCCGCGCGCCGGCCTCCTAACCTCGCGCTACGAACCAGAGCACCTTCAAAGTGCCATGACCGCCACAGGGGAGGATTTTTTGCTCGACTGGCCAACGCTAGCTTTCCAGATAGTCAACGGCGTGGTGTGGGCCATGTTCCTTGGCCTCATCGCTCTGGGCCTCAATGCGATCTTCGGCCTTCTGGGCCTGCTCAACATGGCGCATGGGGCCGTCTATGCGGTTGGCGCGGTGATAGCCTGGTACACGGTGAACCGGCTTGGCAGCTTCTGGCTGGCCGTGTTCGCCGCGCCGCTTGCCGCCGGCATCGCAAGCATACCGGTCTACAGGTTCGTGCTGCGCCCCACCATCGGTCAGGACATGATGGTCGGGCTGGTCGCGACCTCGGGCCTGCTCTTCGTCATCAACGACACTCTGCTTGCCCTCTATGGCGGTTCGCCAGGGCTGGTGCCGCCGCCCATCGGTGGGGCGGTCGGCATATTGGGCATATACTATCCAACCTACAGGCTTGTCGCCGCGATGATGGCAATCGCCATCCTGGCCGCCTTCTGGCTGTTCCTGCGCTCCACCGCAATCGGCCTCTGGATCCGCTGCGTGGCACAGTCGCCGACGCTGGCCAAGGCATCGGGCGTTCCCGTCGAGCGCGTCTATCTGATCATTGTGGTGCTGTCGGCGGCCTTCGCCGCACTGGCGGGCGTGCTCGTCGCGCCGATGACGACAATCAGCTATCAGATGGGCCTCTCCGTCCTCGGGCCTGCCTTCATCGTGGTTGTCGTCGGCGGGCTTGGCAGTCTGGGCGGAGCGGTCGCAGCCGCCGTCATCATGGGCGTGGCGCGGGGCGTATTCTCCGTGTTTCTGCCGCCCACCTATGCCGAGGTGTGCGCGATCGCGCTGTTCCTTCCATTTCTTTACTTCCGGCCGAACGGCATCTTCAGGGGGCGGGCATGAGAGATCGCGTCGGCATCGTCACCGCACTCGGCGTCCTCGCCGTGCTGTGCGCCATCGCTCCGCTGGTCGGAGAATTCTGGAGCGGGGTGCTCGCCCGCTGCGTGAGCTGGATGTTCCTGGCCATCAGCTTCTCGCTTGCCTATTCCTACGCCAACATTCCCAGCGTTGCGCAAGCCACCGTATTCGGCGCCGGAGCCTATGCCGCGGTCTGGGCGACATCGCTGGTCGGCGGCAACATGATCCTTATAATGACAGCCGGCGTCGCGGCCGGTGCGCTCATCGCCCTTGTGTTCGGCGCCCTGCTCCTGAAAATGTCGCATTCCGGCGCCGCGATCGGCACCATCATCTTCGCTGTCACATTCTCCATGCTCGGCAATGCGGCGGTCGCCTATACGGGCGGAACCGATGGTTTGCCCATGCCTGCGCAAGCGTTCCATCTGCTGGGAATGCCTTTCGCAGTTGGCCCCAATATCGGCATGCTGCTTCTGGGATCGGCCGTGCTGGCCGCTCTGCTTGTCGCCTTCTGGCTGTTTTCCGGCACCCGGACCTGGCGCGTTGTCCGCGCCGTACAGCAGAACGCCATGCGCGCGCAGGTTCTCGGCTACAATGCCGCCGGCTACCGGCTTGCCGTTTTCGCGGTGAGCGGGTGCGTCGCTGGCCTCGGCGGCGCGCTCTACGCGCTGATCTCGCGCCACGTCGCCATCGAGGTGGTCAGCCTGTCCATGTCCCTGAAGTCGATCCTGTGGGCGGCGGTCGGCGGCGTGACCTCCATCTACGGCGGCCCCATCGGCGTGCTGGCGGTGCAGCTCGCATCGGAACTGCTGCTGCGCTGGACGGTGCGTGTGGACCTCATCATCGGCCTGATGCTGATTGCCGTGGCGCTGTGGATGCCGCGTGGCGTCATGGGTCTGCGCAGGTCGCGAAGCTCTCAACAAAGCCAATAAACATAAAGGGGAAACGAAAATGAAACGCATCTCTCGACGCAATGTCCTTCTTGGCTCGGCAGCCGCAGCCACAGCAAGCCTCGTGCCCACGGCAGTGACACGGGTACTGGCACAGGGAACTTCCGGCGATCCGATCGTCATCGGCCATCAGTGCGAGCTGACCGGATGGGACTCCGCCACCGGTTTCTGGCGGGACAAGGCCGCAACGGGTCTGGTCGACTGGCTCAACGCCAATGGCGGCATCGCCGGCCGGCCGGTCAGGCTGGTGACGGTGGACACCAAGTCCGACGTCGACACCGGCGTGAACCAGCTTCGCCACCTGCTCATCCAGGAGAAGGTGGACTTTGTCATCGGCGCCGAAATTTCTTCCATCGCACTTGCCAGCAACACGATCGCCAACGAGAATCGCACGCTCTACATGACCATGAGCTCGTCGGAAGCGACGACAGGCAAGGGAGCCGCCGTTCCCTACCAGTTCCGGATGACGACCAATTCGGCAGCCACGGCCGCCGGTGCGGCACAGAAATATGTGGAATCGATCGGCAAGCGCTGGGCGACCTTCTTTGCCGACATCAAATGGGGCCAGTCGGAACGCGACTGGTGGCAGAAGGGCGTGACCGCGGCTGGCGGAGAGATCGGCAGGGCAATCGCGCTGCCCGTCGATGCCCCGGACCTCCTGCCCTTCATCGCGCAGATCGACCGCTCGGCGGACGGCATCTTTATCCCGGTCCTCAACGCGCTTCAGGCGATCCAGCTTCTGCGCAGCTCCGGATATGACCAGCAGGTCGTGCTCGCCGGCCTGAGCTTCTCCCTGTTCGACTACCGGGAACTCGGCGCAGTGGGCGACGGCGTCTTCGGCATCGAGACCGCCCCGGTCGCCCTGAAGGACTCGGCCTCCAGCGAAATGGCTGAAATCTACAAGGCGCTCGGCATCGATGACGATGGCATCCACACCGCCAGCGGCAAAGCCGCCGGGACCTCCATGATCATGGGCATTGCGCAATCGCTCGGTTTCGTGAAGGCGAATGTCGAGGCGAGCGGATGGAAGGTGAAGGACGATACGGCGGCCCTGATCAGGCATGCCGAAACGGTCGAAACCTACGCTAAGGGGCCGCTCTTCCCGCTCGGAGATGTCATTGTTCGCCCGCAGGATCATCAGGCGTTCATGGATATCTACCTTCTGAAGATCGCAGGTGGCGCTGTAGGGAAATATGCGGTCGCGCCGAAGGAAAGCACGATCTACCCCGCAGAAGTCGACCTTACGAAGGGCTGAGGTTTTGCACCAGGCAAGCAACCCTGCATTCGCCGTTGAAGGCGTCAGCATGTCGTTCGGGGCCTTCCGCGCCCTGAACGACGTCTCGCTCGACGTGGGCCATGGCGAAATACGCGCCATCATCGGCCCCAACGGCGCCGGCAAGACAACTTTCGTGAACATCGTCAGCGGCATATTCAAGCCGACGAGTGGACGTGTCACGCTGGAAGGCAGGGACATCACGACGCTGTCGCCACAGCGCCGTGCCCGTCTCGGCCTTGCCCGAACCTTCCAGATCACCAGCCTGTTCAAGGGCATGACCGTATCGGAACACCTGCAACTCGCCGTTCGCGACGCGGACGCGGATGGCGAAACCAGGCGCGAGCTGCTGGAGCAGATGGGGCTGGCCGCATTCGCAGACCGTGAAGTCGATACGCTTTCCCACGGCGACCAGCGCATTCTGGAAATGGCCATGGCCATGGTCCTGAAGCCGAAATTCCTGCTTCTTGACGAGCCGACGGCGGGAATGAGCATTGCCGAGACGGACAGGATGATCCGGCTCATCATTGAGCGCCTGCGCGGCCGCATCGGCGTCATCATCATCGAACACGACATGAATGTGGTCACCCAGACCAGCGACAAGGTCACCGTTCTGGCGGCCGGCGCGGTCGCAGCCTCCGGTCTGCCTCAGGACGTGCTTCGTGATCCCCATGTAAAGGAAATCTACCTTGGAAGCGCTGCGAACCACTGACCTCAGGGCCTTCTACGGCAAGGCGCAGGTGCTGCATGGCATCGACCTCGCCGCCGAGGGCGGAGTCGTGACGGCCATCCTCGGCCGCAATGGCGCGGGCAAGACGACGCTGCTGCAATCCCTCATGGGACTTGGACCGAGGGTCGAGGGCGAGACGACGATACTCGGCCAGTCCACCGCCGGCCTGGCTACCGACGCCATCGCACGGCTCGGCGTCGCCTACATGCCGCAGGATGTGCGCGTCTTTCCAAAACTGTCGGTGCGCGAGAATATCCAGGTCGCCGCCCACAGCGTGAAATCGCCGAGGCCGCTGCGAGAAATTCTCGACGTGCTTCCCGAGATCGAACCGAAGCTGGATTCGCCCGCCGGCACGCTGAGCGGCGGCCAGCAGCAGCTGGTCGGCATCGCCCGCAGCCTGTCGATGCGTTGCAGGCTGCTTCTGATGGACGAGCCCACCGAAGGTCTAATGCCGCGGCTCGTCACGCAGGTCGGCGCCATTGTCCGCCGGCTGGCAGCGGAGGGCGTGTCGGTGATCATCGTGGAGCAGAATGTCGGGCTGGTGCTTGAGATCGCCGATGTCATCCACATCGTCGAGAAGGGGCAGATCAAATGGCAGGGATCGCCCGATCAGCTCGTCTCCGCACAGGTGCTCGACAGATACATGGGCGTGAATGTTCTGTAGGGCGGATCGCAAACCGGCGAAAGCGCCATCACACGGGTCTGGAAAGGACGGACGATGAAAGTAGCATTCCTCGGCGCTGGTCTGATGGGAGAACCGATGGCCGGTCATCTGCTGCGGGCGGGCCATGAGGTGGTCGTCTGCGCCCACCGCAACCGCGAACCCATCCGCCGTCTGGTGGAACTGGGCGCCGTGGAGACGGACTCGCCGGCTTCCGCCGCAAGCGAATGCGATGCCGCCCTCATGATCCTTCCCACCTCGCGTGAGGTCGAAGCGGTCCTGTTCGGCGAGAAAGGGCTCGTGCATGGCATGCGTCCCGGTTTTATCGCCGTCGATATGGGCACATGCTACCCCGCCGATACGAAGAAGCTGGCGCAGCGTTTCGCCGAAGCCGGCGGCCGCCTCATCGATGCCCCGGTTACAGGCGGCACCGAAGGCGCCCGCGACGGCACGCTGGCGACCATGGCGGGTGGCGACATTGAAGTCTTTGAAACCGTAAAGCCGGTGCTTTCAGCCTTCTCCAGCCATCTCTACCATTTCGGGGAACTGGGCTCCGGCCATGCCGCCAAGCTCGTCCAGAACATGATCGGCTTCATCGAGGTCGCCGCGGTCGCCGAGGGGCTGGCGCTGTCGAAAGCTCTGGGACTGGATTCGCAGAAATTCTTCGACATGCTCGGCAACTCGCATTCCAACAGCCCGATCATCCAGTGGATGGTTCCCAAGGTGTTCGCCGGGCGTTTCGAGGCCGAGGCGCGGCTCGACATTGCCTACAAGGACATGAGCCAGGCTGTGAAGATGGCGCGCGAGATGACCAGCCTGCCCCTCGGCATCGCCAATGCGGCGACCGAACTCTTCCAGATGGGACGGGCGCTCGGTTTCGGCGATCAGGACAGCACCGCCGTCGTCAGGGGACTGGAGCGGATACTCGGAACCGAAATCAGGACCGGCACGGCGGGCGGATCGAGCGAGTAAGGCACATGACAGAACGGCCAGCCCACGACCCAGCCGCGACGCTTTCCCTGCTTGAGGACTCCCTGCTCACCTCGATCGCGGATCAGTGTCCCGTTCTCCTCACCGAGGCGCTGCCGGAGGAAGCGATGCTGGCCTTCCGCAACGTTTTCCCGCATGTCGCGGTTCTGCCGGATGCCCGGCAGACGGTCGAGGGCGTTCTGGAGGCGGCAGTCAATGCCCGGGTCGTCGTCGCGACTGTCAAATATGCGCTGGATCGCTCGTTTTTCCGCGCGCTGCCGGACAGCGTCGAGATTCTCGCGCTCTATTCGGCAGGATACGGCCATGTCGATCTCGAAGCCGCGCGCGAGCGCGGGCTGAAGGTCATCAACACGCCCAATGTGCTTGCGGACTCGGTCGCCGATCTGGCCATGGCGCTGGTGCTGGGCGCTGCCAGACGCATTGTCGAGGGCCTCGACCTCATGCGCGCCGGCCAATGGGCCGGCTTCTCGCCCACGCTGCTCCTTGGTCGCGAATTGCGCGGACAGGTGCTCGGCATTTTCGGCATGGGCCAGATCGGACGCGAAATCTCGATCCGCGCCCAGGGCTTCGGGATGAACGTAGCCTATCGCAACAGGTCCATGTTGCCGCGGGAGCTGGAAGCCGGCGCCCGTTACATCCCCGATGAAAAGGAGTTCCTCGGCTGCTGCGATGTGCTGCTTTTGTCGGCGCCGCACACGCCCGAAACCCATAAATTCCTGAATGGCGAACGCATCGCGCAGATGAAGCAGGGGGCGGTCGTGGTCAACGTGTCCCGCGGCGAGCTCATCGACGACGATGCGCTGATCGGGGCGCTGACGAGCGGACATGTCGCCGCTGCCGGGCTCGACGTGTTCGCCAACGAACCCGACATCGACAGGCGCTATCTGGCCATGACCAATGTGTTTCCACTTCCGCATATCGGCAGTGCCACCGTCGAGGCACGGACGGCCATGGCAGATGCCCTGGTCGAGGGCATCGAGCGCATCCTGCTTGGAGAACACGCCCCAAACGCCCTTTGAGGGCCCTTTGAGGGCCCTTTGAGGGCCCTTTGAAGGAAAGGCGCAGTCTTTTAGAGCATTTTTGCAGCCCAATGGAAACATTTTACGTCGCACAAATGCAGTATAAACAAATAGTTAGATCATTTCATCGATTCGGAGAAATGATGAAATGATCTAGAGCGTTTCATCCTTTGTCTGAATCGACTGGGATTCCCGTCGAGGCGTTTTTGTGATTCAAGATGCTGGCTGGAGAGGAGGCCAGCCTCTGATGACAGCACCTCTTTCCAATGATCTTCGTGCGCGTGTAGTGGCGGCGATCGAGGCTGGCGAAAGCCGCCGGTCTGTAGCGGCGCGGTTTGGCGTTGCGGTTTCCTCGGCGGTGAAGTGGTCGCAGCGTTTTCGGGCGACGGGCTCGGTCGCGCCCGGCAAGATGGGCGGTCACCGCAAGCCGATACTGGAGCCGCACCGCTCGTTCATCGTCGAACGCATTGATCAGATGCCGCATCTGTCGCTGCACCGGCTGAAGGAAGAACTGGCGGCGCGCGGGGTGAAGGTGTCGCACAATGCAGTGTGGCAGTCCCTGCGGCGCGAAGGGCTTCGGTTCAAAAAAAACGCTGTTCGCCCTTGAGCCGGCCCGCGCCGACATCGCCCGCAGGCGAAAGCGTTGGCGTTCCGTCCAGGCGAGCCTCGACCCGCGGCGGCTGGTCTTCATCGACGAGACCTGGATCAAGACCAACATGGCCCCGCTCTACGGCTGGGGAGCGAAGGGCAAACGCCTGCGCGGCCTGGCTCCGCACGGCCACTGGCGCACACTGACCTTCGTCGGGGCACTGCGTTGTGACCGGCTGGCCGCGCCATGCGTCTTCGACGGACCGATCAACGGTGAGTGCTTCCGGGCCTATGTCGAGCAGCAGCTCCTGGCCGTGCTCGAACCCGGCGACATCGTCGTCATGGACAATCTCGGCTCCCACAAGTCGGCCGCCGTCCGCGCAACGATCCGCGCGGCCGGCGCCAGGCTCTGGTTCCTGCCGCCCTATTCCCCAGACCTCAATCCGATTGAGCAGGCCTTCGCCAAGATCAAGCACTGGATGCGCCATGCCCACAGACGGACCATCGAGGACACATGGCGCCACCTCGGACACCTGATCTCAACCATCGAACCCGGCGAATGCGCGAACTACCTCGCAAACGCCGGCTACGCTTCCGTCAAAACGTGAAACGCTCTAGGTGCGCCGGCTTCAGCCCTGCGGCGCTTCCTGTTCCATGACCTTGCTCTTCTCCACCGACAGCAGTGTCGAGATGAAGAGATGGAACAACTCGCGCTCGGTGGTGATATCCAGCTTGTAGTAAAGCCGCCAGCGGTGGTTCTTCACGGTCCCGACCGACACCCCAAGCTGCTTGGCGATGGCCGCATTGGGCAGGCCGAGAAAGGACAGCCGCACGATCTCGGCCTCGCGCGGCGTCAGGCTGTGGTCGCTGCAGAATGCCTCCAGAGCGGCCTCGCCCGAGGTCATCAGCGGCCCAGGCGAACGTTGTTCGAGGACCACGAGCGTGCCTTGCGGGGCGAGCGAGAAATCGTCCGGCAGCGTTTCCCAATGCACCACCTGCTGCCCCTCGAGCAGCAGCGACCCGCTGCCCCCTTCCGCGATCTTCTGCGAAATCTGCGGCAATGCGGCGGCGGCCACGGAATTTCCGGACCACGCCTGCGTGCGATAGACAACCTTGGCCCGACGGTCGAGGACCAGAAACTGGTTGCGGAAGCTGCTGGTGATCGCCTCCGAACCGCCGTCGCCGGCATTCGAAAACAGCCGGTCCATATGCAGCTTGTGCAGTGCATCCACCATGGGCAGCAGCGCCTGGGCGCGCTCGTAATCCTGCTGCTCGAAGCGTATCCTGTGCCGGTCGCAACAGAAGGCGATGGTCACACCGCCATAGGCCGGCACCATGATTGCCAACTCGTCGAAGATCGCCATCTTGAACAGTTCGGCGAAATAGGCTTCCTCGATCTCCCCCATCAGTGCCCGAAGGTTCACCACCGTCGGCCCCGGAGTCTCGCGCGCCAGCCGGTGCAGGGGATCGATCCGGTAAAGGCCCGCCAGATAGAAGCTGACGCCCTCCTCCGTCAGTGCCGCATTGATGAGGAAAGCCGGCTTGTCATAGGCGGAATAGCGCATGACGAGGCGGCGCTTGCAGCGCAGGACGCGCGCCAGCAGCAGCGAGAGCGCATCATAGAAGCCGGGCTTGCCGACCAGCGCGACAACCCTGGCGAGCTCGGCCAGCAACTCCGGCGTATCGAGCGCCAGAGCGCTGGAGTGCGGCGAAAACTCCATTTGGCTGGACATGGCTTGCGGATGTTCACGCTGTTGGGAAACGGGGATGATGGGAATACCAGTCTATCTGCTTGCCTCCTCAAGAGTAAGGACGTGTCGAACCAAACGTGTGGACAGGCCGGGCCGATGGCGGCCGGCTCACCCTGCCGTCCGTGAGCAGAGAATATCCAGCCGGACATCGGCCGCCTGCGTACTCAACTGGTCGCGGGCCGGCCCGACGGTTTCAGAACCATGCAAACAGCATAGCAGCGCCCGCCCTTGCGCGCCTGCGCGGGCAAGATCGCGACCGTCCGCGCCAACGATGCAGCTCATGCCCGTATAGGTGAGCCTGCCATCGTCTCCGACGAGATTGGCATAGGCGACCGGGATGCCGTTCTCCAGCGCCCGGGCGCGCAGCAAGGTCGTGGGCACTTCCCAGTAAGGGCTCATATTCGCGGTTGGCGCACAGATCAGATCAGCCCCTGCCCCGACGAGCGCCCGCGCCATTTCCGGAAATTCGATATCGTAGCAGATCGCGAGCCCGACGCAGCGATCCGCCAGACGCACGGTGCAGATTTCACTGCCAGGAGCAAAGGCGGAGCGCTCATCCGGGCCAAACAGGTGGATCTTGCGATAGAGGCCCGCGACGCTGCCGGCCTCGTCCACGGCGAGCGCGACATTGAAGACCACGTCATCGCTTCTCTCAGGCATCCCGGCAATGATGGCGATGCCGTGCCGGCGGGCGATCCCGGCGATCGCCCCGACCGACGGCCCGTCGACCGGCTCGGCAAGCTCGTGCAACGCCTGACGGCCAATATTGTAGCCAGTCAGGAACAGTTCGGGGAAAACGATCAGCCGGGAACCGGCGGCGGCGGCTGCATGCGCCGCGCGCTCCATCGCAGCGATGTTGGCTTGTTTGAGCCCGGCCGCCGGCAGATCCTGAAACACCGCAATCATCGAATTGCTCCAAATGAACGTGCGGAAGCGACGCTACCTCTTCGTCGCGCCGGCAAGTGCCTCCAGTATCAGCTTGACCGCGAGGCGGCTCGTGATTCCGTCATGGTCATAGGGCGGCGACACCTCGACCACATCCAGCCCGCCCAGCCCGCCCCGCGCCAGTTCCGAGACCATGGCGATGGCTTCGCGCGAGGTAAGGCCGCCGGCCGCCGGCACACCCGTGCCCGGCGCATAGGCACCGTCGATCGCATCGATGTCGAAGGTCAGATAGACGCTGTCCGTGCCCGCACCGGCAATCGCGCGCGCCTCCTGGGCGACCGCGACGGCTCCCTTCTCGATCACCGTCTCAATCGGCATGATGGTCATGCCTCTCTGGCGCGCATAGTCGAACTCGGCCTTCGGGTTCAGCCAGCCATTGGTGCCGATGATGACGATCTTGCTCGGATCGAAGCCGGCATCCACCGCGCGCGCAATCGGGCAGGCATGGTTCATCTCCTCGCCGCCGACATCTTCGGCGGTATCGAAATGACTGTCGATGAGGATCAGACCGGGATTGTCGTAGCGTTCCCGGAAAGCACGGGCGCAGGCGATGGTAATCGAATGATCGCCACCGATGGTGACGGGGATCGCCCCGGCTCCGAGCACTTCGGACATCATGCGCTGGGCCCGCTCCATGGTGCGCACGGGCGAACCCGGAACGACAGCCACGTCTCCGCAATCGGCAAAGGTGTAGTGGTCGGACAGGTCGATGTCGAGATTGGCGCTGTAGGCGCTGAACTGATCGCTGGCTTCGCGGATCACGCGGGGCCCGTAATTCGTACCCGTTCGGCTGATGCACATGGAGTCCCATGGAAAGCCGATGATGCCCACGGTAATGCCCAGCTTCTTCAAAGTATCCGCATCCGGTTTCACATGAGGAAACCGCATGAACGTACCGCCACGGCCGGCGTGAAGAAGACCTCCGAAAGAATAATCGGCAACGGCGTCAGACATATATTCCTCCTGATAGAAGCCCTGATGATCCCGCTTCTGTGGCAACCATCCGGTGTCTTTGCGGGAAAACCAATGGTGGCCTGCGTCACCATTGGCCGTGTCATGATGTCTGCGCACCGGCCTGTTGCCCGCCAACATCATCCGGCCTGCCGGTTCGCAAAGCCGGCCTTGCCCGCACGCTCAGGCGGCAGATGTTCCGGTCGTGCCGCCGCGGCGCTCCACGAAGCGTTCGTAACGGTCGAAAAGCGGATTTTTGTTGCCATGCACCAGTTCGTTCTGGTCGTCGAAATCGAACAGTGAACGCGACCCTCTCACAATGGGTGCAACCTGCTGGATACGGATGCGCTCATAGGCTTCGAGGGCGCTCCCGACGTCGTCGTGGGCATCGAGGCTCATGCACAGCGCATCGATGTCTTCCAGAGCCTGGTTCGCCCCCTGCGCCATGCCGGGCAGCATGGGATGCGCAGCATCGCCGGCCAACGTGACCCTTCCCTGCGACCAGTTGTCGAGCGGACGCACGAAATCGTGAAGGTCGCTGCGGATGATTGTGGATTTGTCGGTCGCCGCGATCAGGCCGGGAACCGGACTGCCCCGCCACCCGCTGAAGTGCCTGATGACCGCATCGGGATCGTGGGTGATGCCGTCGGCCGCTGCAAACCAGTAGGCACGACCGCCACCGATGGGGAGGTATCCCAGATGCCCGTCCTCTCCCCACACCTCCGCCTCCGACAGAGGATCGACGTCGACGTCGGCAAGATTGAAAAGCCCTCGCCAGCGCACCAGAACGTCAGTGCTGAATTCCTGTTCGCCGAAGATGCTGGCACGAACGATCGAGCCGATGCCGTCAGCGCCAAGCACCAGGTCGCCGCGCGCGCTCTCGCCGTTGGCGAACGTGCACACCACGTCGTCGTCCTGCTCGACCGACACAAGCTGATGGCCGACGCGAAGCTTTTCCGAACCGAGCGCCTCCACAAGAATGCGGCTGAGATCCCGGCGATAGATTCCGCAAAGCGGAGCGCCATATTTTTCGCGCCAGTTCCTCACATCCTCGACGGCAATGACATCGCCGGTGGAGGAGAAGGTGCGGTAGTAATCCAGACTGGCGGCAACGGTCGCCAAGGCCGATCGCAGACCGATCTTCTCCAGAACGCGCATCCCGTTAGGCCAGAGATTGAGGCCGGCTCCTGCGGTGCGCAACTCGGGGTCCTTTTCAAAAACCGTCACATCCCACCCCAGCCGGGTGAGATAGATGCCCGCGGTCAAGCCGCTGATGCCGGCACCGCACACAAGCGCACGCTTCGTCATGAGCTACAGTTCTCCCGTTCCGGACCATCCTGTACGTGATTATTGGCGCTGGCCCGCGACGGATCGTGGACCGCAGATATTGCAGGACGGTTGAACCTGTCGTTTTGCAGCCTGGAGCGCGATAGCCAAGGGTTACTCCAGTCACCGTCGGCTTTGTTCAGCGTCCTCGGACCTTCGCTTCTGCTGCCCCGCATATGAGAGCGGGTCCGGCATGGTCTGCCGATTCCCCGGCGAAATCATCGCGGCACCGCGGCTGAGCCTCAGGCATGTTGAGCAGCAGGAACCAGTTGAACCTGCTCCGTAAGGGAGCCAGCAGCCATGTCCGTGTGCCGCCGCGCGCACGCCGGGTTGTTCACGCCCTGCTCGAACCCGCCCCGGCCGGGCCGGCTTGCCTCAAAAGCGGTCGCCTGCCAGATGGGCTATCTGCGCACCGGCCTCATAGAAGATCTCTCTTACGCCGCGCAGCGGTGCCGGGTTCATGCCGCTCATCGGCAGCGGCAGGTCTTCCGGGCTTTTCTCGCCGAGGACGAGAAGCGCCAGTTCGCGGCCGAACACCGTGCCCGGCGAAATGCCGCGCCCGTTGTAGCCGAACACGCCGATTGCCGCGGGTCCGAAGGCGTGCAGGCGCGGCACCGCGTCGTTGGTCATGCCGATCTGGCCATACCATTCATGTTCAAACCCGATGCCGGCAAGCTGTGGAAAGAGGCGCGTCAACGCCCTTTGCGCCCAGCCCTTGTGAATGGCGGTTCCAGTATGACGCAGCGCACCGACCGAGCCGAACACCAGCCGTCCCGCATGGTCGGGCCGGAATGAGGACAGGATGGTTTTCGTGTCCCATACCCCCTCCTTTCCGGGCAGTATGGTATCGAGCAAAGCCGGTTCGAGAGGCTGAGTGGCGAGATTGAAATAGGGAAGCCGCACCTGCGCTTCCCGGGTACCCCGAAAGGGTCCCTGGCCATAAGCATCGGTGGCGACGACCAGCCACTGTGCTTCGACGCGCCCTTGCGGCGTGCGGACATCCCAGCAGACCCCGGCCCGCTCCGCCGAGACGACGGGGCTCGATGTGTGGAGGCGCGCTCCGGCAGCGCCGGCTGCACGGGCAAGGCCGCGGGCATAGGCCAGCGGTTGCAGCGTGCCGGCCCGCCTGTCGAGCAGCGCGCCGGCATAGGCGCGGGTGCCGACGCGTTCAGCCGTATCGAGGGCATCGAGCAGGCTCACCGGGGCGCCGCGCTTCAGCCATTGCGCCTCGCGCCGGCGAAGCTCTTCCAGACCCGCTGCGCCGACAGCACAATGAAGGGTGCCCTTGCGTTCCAGTTCGCAGTCGATGCGATGGCGCTCGATAAGCGACATCACCAGCGCCGGCCCGTCTCCGAGCGCGGTCAGCAACCGCTCGCCATACAACTCGCCGGCCGCCGCCGAAACATCGTCCGGCATCAGCCACAGACCGGCATTGATGAGCCCGACGTTGCGGCCAGCCCCGCCAAAGCCAAACTCGTGCGCCTCCAGCAGAACCACGGATTTGCCGGCCTCGGAAAGATGCAGCGCGCAGGACAGTCCGGTATAACCGCCGCCGACGATGACGACATCCGCTTCCACGGCCTCTGTCAGCGATGACGTTACAGGTGCGGGAGGAGCAGAGGCTTCCCACAGACCGTGGGTACGGGGATCGTTCAGCATCGTGCCTCCACTTCCGGCTCTTCAGATTGCGAGCGCAGCGCAGCCGAGCCCGAGCGTGCCCATGCCGGCCGCCACGTCCGCCAGCGGACCACAGCGACAGGCCGGCACTGCCCGCCCGCACATGGCGGATATGCCTGCCGGGAAAGTGACGCTGGTGGCAGCGCCGGGCATGAAGGAGCTGGCTGGCACAGGCTTTCCGATCGTTGCGAAGACGGGCGACTTGATGCGCAGGCGGTACTTTATCGCGAACCAGAAGCCATGAATTGCGTTGAATCCATCTGACATGATGCGGAGCCTGCATGATCTTGTCAGGCGCCGCATTGAAGGGGTTCTGTTGTGAATTCCCGAAACGCCGGAGGGGCTTGCCTGCGTCTACGCTTCAGGCGGCGACTGCCCCGAATTGCCCACTGGATGTGGGTCGGGTTGAAGGTGAAGCGTGGCGCTGCATTTCAGAGTTGTACCCTGCGCCTGGGGTGCGCGGTTTCTGCATCCGGCACTCAGTTGGCGGGTTTGCGCGACAGAGCCAGATACATGGCCGCCAGCATCAGGATCAGGGCGACCCAGAACGATGCCACCGGCCTTTCATCGAAGACGATCATGCTCCAGAGAATGCCTGCCGCGACCGCCAGATAGTTGAAAAGGGAAAACCGCGCGGGACCAATTGCAGCGACCAGATGGAAGAAAAGGAAGAAGAAGATCGCGTTTATTGTGGTTGCAAGGGCCAGCGGCAGCATCGTCTCCCCGCTCCACCTCGCAGGTGAAAGGTCGCTGCCGAGAGCGAGCATGACAACGCCTGCAACCACCGCCGCCCCCATTAATGTGCCCGCCGCCATCATCACCGAAGGCGTTTGCGGCGGTCGCAGCCACTTCGCGCAATTGTTGGCCGTGGCGAACATGACCGGTGCGACGAGTGCGATCAGGAACCAGAAGATGCTGCCGGTTCCCGTCGCGCCGACGCCAGGCAGCGCCACCAGCACGACGCCTGCCGCTCCCAGCAGCATGGCAAGCAATATGCGCCGGTCGAAACGTTCCAGACCGGCCAGTGCGCCGATGAACAGGGTGAGGATGGGCGAAAGGCAAAGCACCAGCGTCAGCACCGAAGCGTCGAGATGCGGCGCTGCCGACACCAGTATGCCGATCGGCAGTCCCACCACCAGACCGCCCATGATCAGATAGACTCGCAGATGGGCGCCCGAGACCGCGAGACGGCCGCCAGACACGATCACGGCGAAGGCAAGCACGAGACCAGCCAGCAGCGACTGGGCAAAGGCAAAACCCATCGGCGGCCACAGCGCTTCCGCCGCAAGACGATTGACCGGGAAGATGCCGCCATAGATGACGGCCGCCAGCAGGAGCAAGGCCACATCCGCGAGGCGGAATGTCGGCCCGGTTATCTTTCGCTGCTCGTGCATGCCACTTCGCCCGGTCCTGCCGGACGCCCCTCCCCTCGAAGCGCTTTCGCTTTTCCCTGAATCGCGGAAGCGCTTCCACTCCCTGCTTTGGTGCCATTGCGGACGCAAACCACTTCACGCCCGTTCCGCAATTGCCCCGGCTTGCCCGTGAAGGGTGGAGAGCGCTTTCGCAGCTCTCCCTGACCGGTCAGGCTGCGCGCAACGTGGCGGTACGAGCCTCGTCCACGACATACACGCCGATCTGCAGTCCCTCGGCGAGCGCCACCTTGTAGACCCTTTCCGCATCCTGCGGGCTCAGCCAGCCGCGGTTCACCGTCGCCGCCACCCGAGCGGGATCGCGCCTGAGCGGATCGCCATAGCCGCCGCCTCCGCAGGCCGTGAACTCGATCCGGGCGCCGTTCTCGATCGTCTCCTCGCTGAAGGCCGGCAGGACAACCCGCCCGCCGTCCGGCAGCTGCTTGATCGTCTCGCTTCGCTTGCCGTCGCCGCCGCCCAGCACGCCGCGTGGCGGGAAGCTGGTGCCGTCGGCCGCGTAGACGACCGTCATGTCGTGGTCGAGCGGGTAGAAAACGCCGCCGACCGCAGGTGCGCCCTCATATTCGCCAAAGCCCTGCGAACCCGGCAGCACGCCACGACGCTCGATGACGATCGGATACATGGATTCGTCCACCTCGACGGAATCGAGCTGGATAAGCCCGGCATTGGCCGGTCCGCAATAGGTCAGCCAGCCATCGTAGCCGCTGCGCGCGCCGCCACCGGCGTAGCCGACGAAGACCTGATTGACGTAGGATTTGCCGTTCTTGAAGGGGTCGAGGCCGGAGATGACGCCAACGCCTGCGGGAAGGTGCGAGCCGCTCTCCGCCTGCCCGTAAGGCGCGCCCATGCGGGAGAACACGCAGTTCCCGGCGATCATCAGGCGATCGTTGACATTGGTGGTGGCGACCGACGTGCCGACCGGATATTTCGGCTTGCCGATGGCGCTGCCTTCGCGAAGCAGAACCTTGATCTGCGATTTCGCGCCCTCATTGTGCGGGATGCTCTCGTCCAGATTGTTGAACACGCCGATGCGGCAGGAGCCGGTGGCCGTGTTCTCGGACAGGTTGAGGCCGCCCGGCACATTGTCGATGTTGTCGCGCACATCCACCACGATCTCGCCCTTCTGCGGATCGACGTCGATGGTGACGCGCACCGGAATGCCTTCCTCGGCGACGCCGGGGACGGGATCGTGTCGCGTCTCATAGCTGTAGGTTCCGGCCGGAAGCCGCGCGATGGCCGCTCTGGCGCACCGCGCGCCATAGTCGAACCAGTCCTCGACAAACCCCAGTATGGTGTCGCGGCCGTAGCGGGCGAATAGTTCGCCGATGCGGCGCTCGCCGGTACGGCAGGCACCGATCTGGGCGCGCACATCGCCCAGCCACATGTCGGGCACGCGGTTGCGCATGGTCCCGATACGCAGGATGTCCTTCTTTTCCTGATAGTTCTGGGCAACCCGCACACACGGGAAGTGGAGACCTTCCTCGAAGATGTTCTTGGCGAAAGGCAGATAGGTCGACGGCACCGGCGCCCCGGTGTCCGCATGGTGCGAGAGCGCCACGACCCAGAACAGCGGCTCACCGTCGAAGAACACCGGCATCGCCATGATCAGGTCGGCATGATGGGTACCGCCGGTGAACGGGCAGTTGTTCAGGAAGATATCCCCCTGAGACACGTCATCGAACAGCTCGGTCAGCGGACGGGTCGCCATGTCCATCGACATGACATGGATGGGCAACGCATCCTCGACCGAGACCAGCTTGTGGTCGTAGGTCAGGATGGCGCAGGAAAAGTCGCGCGCGTTCTTGATGACGGCCGAGCGGCTGGCGCGCATGACGACCAGCGTCATCTCGCGCACGATCGCCTCGAAACGGCTTTTCAATACCGACATCAGGAAGGGGTCAACGCGCCGTTCCGAGGTGTCGAGTTCAGGCTTGCTGGTGGAGTCCATGGCG
This sequence comes from Mesorhizobium sp., assembly GCA_022833215.1. Taxonomy (GTDB): domain Bacteria; phylum Pseudomonadota; class Alphaproteobacteria; order Rhizobiales; family Rhizobiaceae; genus Mesorhizobium. The sequence goes on from JAIPUZ010000058.1 coordinate 35,327, forward strand.
GTCATTGCCTCATACAGTCGTTGGGTTAGGCGACGGTGACGACGAGATTGCCGTAGCGGTCGATCTCACCATGATGCTGGTCCTTCAGATAGGCAGTGAAGGTCTCGGCCTCGACCAGACACGGGCCGGCCAGTTGCGCGCCGGCGCCAAGCTCGGCCATTTCGTAGACCGCCAGATCCTCGACGCGCCGCGTCTCCTGCTGGTAGATGCCGCGATGCGCCTTGGGCTCGACCGGTCCGGCCTGATCGCCGAGCGTGTTCTTCTGCCAGATGTCCTGACCGGAGCGCTTGCCGATGGCGCGCAGCTTCCAGGCGGTAAATTCGACAACGTCATTATCGGCGCGGATCGAGTAGATGCGCTCGTGCATGCGGTGGAAGGATTCCACGAGGGCCGGCAGATCGCCGGCCGAGAGCGCCGCTTCCTTTGGCTCGAACGGAACCTCGATCTCGAAGGACTGGTATTCGTAGCGGCCAAGGAAGGCGAACTCGAACTGCCGGTTTGCAGGCTCCACGCCCGCCTCGGCGAGGAAGGAATCTCCGGCTTCGACCAGCTTCTTCAGGACGTCGTTGACGCCTTCCACATTGAAGGATGCGTCGGAGGTGAGCAGGACCGCGCTCTCCTCCTTGCGGATATCCGAGATCAGGCCGCCGAAAGCGCTGAGACCGGCCATGAAGCGCGGGATCATGTAGCGCTTGAGGCCGAGAATGTCGGCCATTTCGGCAATATGGATGGCGGTGGCGCCGCCGCCGCAGACGAAGAAGGAATCCCGCGGGTTGATGCCCTCGCGCACCGTGATTTCCTCGATCGCGGCGACCATATTGTGGTTGGAGGTGGTGTATATGGCATAGGCCGCTTCCTGCAGCGACACGCCGAGACGCTCGGCAACCTTGCCCACCGCCTGCTCGGCCAGGGTCCGGTCGAGCTTCATCTTGCCGCCGAGGAAGTAGTCGGGATCGACGATGCCGAGAACGACGTTGGCGTCGGTAACCGTCGGCTCCGTTCCGCCCTTGGCGTAGCAGGCGGGACCGGGCCGCGCGCCGGCGCTGCGGGGGCCGACCTGCAACAGCCCGCCCTGATCGACGAAGGCGATCGATCCTCCGCCAGCGCCCACCGAGCGCACGTCGACCTTGGGAATGCCCAGCGAATCGTCGTGGATCATGCTGTCGGGCGTGATGATGATCTGGTGGTCGCGCAGGGCCGAGACGTCGAATGTGGTACCGCCCATGTCGCCCACGATGATGTCGGGCTCATCGGAGAGGGCAAGGGCCGCCATGGGCGCAAGTGTCGGACCGGACATGACCGAATAGATCGGTTTGCGGATCATGTCGGCCAGCGGCATCATGCCGCCCACGCAGTTGGCGAGCAGCAGCTCGCCGGCGAAGCCGGCCTCGTCCAGCGCCAGCTTCAGCTTCTCGATATAGTTGCGCACGATCGGATTGATGGAGGCATCGATAGCCGCCGCGATGATGCGCTTGTACTCGCGCGGCATCGGATTGATCTCGTGGCTCAGCGTTATCGGGATGCCCGGCAGCTCCTTCTCCAGAATCGAGCGCACCATCAGCTCATGGTCGGGATTGACCACCGACCACAGCAGGCCGACCGCCACCGCTTCGACGCCGAGTTCCCGGAAATCGGCGGCAGCGCTCGTGACGTCGTCGACCGACAGCGGCGTCAGCTCACGGCCACGCGCATCGATTCGGCCGCCCACCGTTCTGGTGAGATGGCGCGGTACATAGGGTTCGGGATAGTCGAGCTTCCACTGGAATGCCCCCTTGCGCGGCCCTTCGCGCAGCACGAGGATGTCCTGATGGCCTTCGGTGAGCAGCAGACCGGCTTTCACGGTCTTGCGCTCGACCAGCGCGTTCGTCGAGACGGTCGAGCCATGCACGATGAGGTCTATCTGGCGCATGAAGTCTGCGGGAGACAAGCCGTAGCCCCCGGCCGCGACGTGCAGGACGTTTATGAAGCCCTTCTCGAATTCGCCCGGCGTTGTCGGCGACTTGAAGATGGAGATGTTGCCGCCGCTGTCCGAGACCAGACAGTCAGTGAACGTGCCTCCAATGTCGATGCAAACCTGGTATGCCATGCTTTTCCTCGAAAGTTCTTGATATTTCAGCGCCTTATGTCGTCGCGGCTGATAATCAGGCTGGCGATGATGATCACACCCAGACATATTTGCTGGAGATAGCCATCGATCTGGATGAGGTTCATTCCATTGGACAGGACGGTGATGAACAGCGCCCCGAACAGCGCCGAGCCCACTCCGCCCTCGCCGCCGGACAGGCGCACGCCTCCCACCACCGCGGCCGCTATGGCCTGAAGCGTGAGGTTGCCGCCCAGGTTCGGCTCGCCGGAACCGGTGCGCGCCGTCAGCAGCAGCGCCCCCAGCGCCGTCAGCCCTGCGCACAGCATATAGGCGGCTACCAGAACCGGCCTTGTGCGGATGCCGGCGGCGACAGCCGCCTGCGGGTTGGCGCCGACGATGTAGAGGCTGCGGCCGAAGCGCGTTGCCTTCAGGACGAGCGCGAGCAGAACGAAAGCCGCCATCGCGATCCAGATCGGCACCGGGATGGAAAGAGGTGCGGCCTGCGCAAACAGGGCGTTCAGACCGGGCGGCAGGCCGGTGACCGGAAAGCCGTCGCTGATGGTCGAGGCGAAGGTCAGAACCACGTAGGACATGCCCAGCGTTGTCACCAGCGGATTGATGCCGATGCCCGCGATGAGCATTCCATTGGCCGCGCCGACCAGCAGCGCGACGAGCAGTCCAGCACCGATGCCGTAGACTATGGCGGCGTCCCCTCCGCCCATTGCCACCATGGCCATGGAAGCGACCACGCTGACCAGTGAAACGGTGTAGCCGAGGGAGAGGTCGAAACCGCGCGTCAGAAGCACAACGGTCTGCGCCATGGCGAATATGGCGAGATAGCTTGCCTGCACCGCAATATTCCGGAAATTGCCGGACGAGAGTACCCGTGGCTCCACCAGGCCGAAAGCCAGGAGCGTGACCACGATGGCCAGCGGCAGGCTGGCGGCGCGCAGGAAATCCGCAAGGGAACGACCGGATGCGGTATGCGGCTTTGCTGTCAACGGGCTGGTCATGCCGTGCGCCTCCTCAGGAGAAGCCGCTCGATGGCCAGCGCCACTATCAGCACGGCGCCCAGCACGAGCGTCTGGTATTTGCTGTTCACCTGGATGAGGTTCATTGCGTTGGCGACGACGGCAAGGAACAGCGCCGCCAGCGCCACATGCTCGGCGCGGCCCACGCCGCCACGCAGCGACACGCCTCCGATGACGGCGGCGGCGATGGTCTGGAGCGCCAGCGTATCGCCGATGGTCGACTGGCCGGAGCCGAGCCGCGCGGTCATCAGGAAACCGGTCAGCGCCGCGAGCATGCCGGCCAGCACATAGGCCACGGCAAGGGTGCGGCCGGTGCGCACGCCCGAAAGCCGCGCCGAACGCTGGTCGCTGCCCACAGCATAGATGTGGCGCCCCAAAGCGGTAAAGCGCTGAAGGACGATGCAGGCGGCAAGAATGATCAGCCCTATGTAGAGCACGACCGGGAGCCCGAGGAACTGGCCGCGACCGATGACCGCCACGAAGGAATCCGCGACGCCATAAATCGGGATGCCCTGTGTGAAGTAGAGCGCGATGCCCATCAGCACCGACATCATGGCCAGGGTAACCATGAATGGAGAGAGCGAAAAACCTGCCACGAGCCAGGCGTTGGCAAGCCCGATCGCGGCCCCCACGAAGATGATTGCCGCAAGGGACAGCAGGATCAGCGCCCATTCCATTCCCGGCAGATACTGGGCTGCGACCAGCATGACGGTGGCGGTGACCACGGAGGAAATCGCCAGAACCGCTCCGACCGAGAGATCGAAGCCGCCCGCCGTCATGACCAGCATCTGCGCCAGCGACGGTATGAGCAGGAACGAGAAATTGCGCATCACATTGAGGAGGTTGAGGCGGTTGAGAAAACGCGGCTCCATCAGCGCCGTCACCACCACCGCCAGCACCAGGAAGGTGATGACGATGCCACCCTGCATCAGGAAGCGGTCCAGAAGGCTCGACTGGTGCGCTGCCGGCTTGCCGGCACGCTTTCCGCTGGTGGAAACATCCCTGGTCACGATCGTATCCGAGCTCATGCCTGTCCCCCGAAGTAATGCGAGAGGATCTGCGCCTCCGAATGCTCGCTCTCTCCCAGTTCGGCAACGATCCTGCCTTCGTGCATGACGTAGATGCGCGAGGCGAGATTGATCAGCTCGGGAAGCTCAGAGGTGGAGACGATGACGCACGCCCCGCCCTCGACCAGCGATTTGATGAGATTGTAGACGTCCACCTTGGCCCCGACGTCGATGCCGACGGTCGGTTCATCGAAGAGATAGACCTCGAACGGCTTCATCAGCCCCCTGGCCAGCATGACCTTCTGCTGGTTTCCCCCGGAGAAGGCCGAAACCTTCCGCTCCGGCGCCATGGGGCGCAGCGCGAGGCTCTCGAGAGGCTTGCGGATGATGTCGCTCTCCCGCCAGAATCTGAGAAACGGACCGGTGGAAAGCGACGGCAGGCCGAGCGAGCTCATGGTGGCATTCTCGCGGGCGCTGCGGATGAGAGCGAGCCCCTCCGCGCCACGATCCGCAGGAAAATAACACACATTGTCTGCAAGCATGTCCGCCGGCGTCGGCTTTTCGACCCGCCGGTCGCCGCGCCTGATCTCCCCGCTTTCGATGGTCTCGAGGCCGAAGATTGCGCGGCACAGTTCGCTGCGGCCGCAGCCAACCAGGCCCGCCAGCCCCACAACCTCGCCGGCGCGCGCCACCAGCGAGGCGTCGATGACGGAACCGTCGCGCGTGGTCAGGCCAGCCACTTCGAGCCGCACCGGGCCGGGTGCATGGTGGATTTTGGGGAAAAGCTGCTCGACGGGGCGGCCCACCATCATCTCGATGAGGCCGTCGTCCGACACATCCGCCGTCACCACCGTCCCGATCTTCCTGCCGCCGCGCAATACGGTGACCCGGTCGGACAGGTTGCGGATTTCGCTCATGCGGTGGGAGACATATATGATGCCGACGTCACGTGCCTTGAGCAGCGCCATGGCGCTGAAGAGCTTTTCGGCCTCGCCGTCCGTGAGCGATGCGGTCGGCTCGTCGAGGATCAGCACCCTGGGGCGGGAACGCAGCGCCTTGGCGATCTCCACCATCTGCTTCTGGGCGCGCGACAGAAATGCCACCTTCTCGTCCAGGGGCACGCTGAAGCCGAGCTCGTCCAGCAATTCCTCCGCGGCCCGGCGCATCTCCCCGCGCCTGAGGAAAGGACCCGTGGACTGTTCGCGGCCGAGGAAGATGTTTTCCAGAACCGTCAGGTCCGGCACCAGGCTGAATTCCTGAAACACGGCTGCGATGCCGAACTCACGCGCGGTTTGCGGCGTCAGGCTGGCCACCGCCTGTCCCCCGATCGTGCAGGAGCCTTCGGTCCATGGAAAGGTGCCGGCGATCAGGTTGATGAGCGTCGACTTGCCTGCGCCGTTTTCTCCCAGAAGGGCGTGGACCTCGCCTTTTTCCAGCGAGAAATCGACGCCATCCAGGGCGACGATCCCGCGAAATTTCTTTGTGATGCCGTTAACCTGAAGCATTCTGTACCAACGCTCGAAGCCGTCGCCGGAGGAGCCCGACCGCCTCAGAAAAGGAAACGGTCGGGCCTTGGGAGGAAGGCGATCCGCCCGCAGGCGAATCCGGAGGCGGCTTTCACCGCCGCCTGCCGGTTACTGGACCGAGAATTCGGGCCGGTATCCATCCGGTGCAAAGATCTGGGTCGTGTCGATCTTCTCGACATTCTCCCCCGTAACGATGCCGGGAGCGACCAGAAGCACCTTTTCCAGCGGCTTGTTTTCAAGCGCGCGCACTGCGAGATCGACACCGATGCGGCCCATGATCACCGGGTATTCGGTGGCGAAGCCGAGCACCTGACCGTCCTTGACGGCCTTGAGCATTGTCTGGTTCTCGTAGGACGACATGATCGTGACGCCATCGAGACCGGCGTCAGCCACAGCGCCGATGGCTGCCTCGGCGGTGGGAGCGCCACCCCAGATCACATTGATGTCGGGATAGGTTTGCAGGGCGTCTTCCACGAGTTGCAACTGGGCCGGCACGCTGGCCTCGCCGAACATCTCGGCCTGAAGCGTGACGTTGCCCGTCTTGGTGCTGTCGCGGAAACCGCTCATATAGGTCTCGGCCCAGCCGCTGCCCTGCGGGCCGGGGAAGGCCACCGCGCTGCCCTGCTTGTCGCCCAGATACGTCTTTACATACTCGCCCGTCTGGAAGCCCTTCTGATAAAAGTCGGGCGTGACACGGGCCGTGATCGGCGTTTCGAGGATCGGGTTGGCCACCGCGACATTGACGATGCCCTTGCCCATGCCCTCGCCGATCTTGGCTGCGACCCCCGCCTCCGAGATCGCCGAGATCAGGATGGCGTCGGCGCCTGAAGCCACGCAATCGTCATATTGGGAAATCTGCTTCGGAAGCGCCGTGTAGCCGCCCGCCTGGAAGACGGTGACCTTGACGCCGAGGCGCTTCGCCTCTTCCACGATGCCGTAGTTCACCGACACCCAGTAGCTGTCCTGAAGGTGCGGGAACAGCACGCAAAGCTTCCAGGGCTTCTCCGCCTTGTCGAGCGGCTCATATTCGATGTCCTGAACGTTGTTGACATCGCCGTCCGTGGCCGAGGCGATCTTGAAGGGCCACCAGTCGGCCGCCTGCGCCATTCCCGCCGACAGAAGCGTTGCGGAGAGGGCCAGAGCCAGCGTTCTATTCAGTGCATTCATCTGAGAAAATCTCCCATCTCATCGACTGTGTCCCTCTGGGGGACAAATCAGGATTTGTATCCAAACTCGCCGCTTCTTCGTCGGCTACGCTTAATTTTCAGAATGTTATCGCGGATATGTATCCATTCTGGCATTATTTTGCCGGAAAATCCACCACCTTCAACTTACATCTTATATGTTATGTGTCAATAAGTGGAACAATCCGGCGCGCTGATTGCAGGCAACCCGCCGCACCCTCGCGGATGCGCCGCAACCGGGCACATCGGCGGCGCGCGATCACCCGACCGGCCAGGTTGCGGGACACGTGAAGGATTGGCAGGCACACCCGGGCCGCACAGGATCGCGCCCCTTTCCCGAATGCTGCCTCCGAGCGTGCGCATATGGTGAGCCGCATCCTTCCGGGACACCTTGCCGGCGACATGTGCACGGCCCGACGATGCCCGTTCAGCATGCAGCACCTTTCCCGTTGCCCACACGCCCTGCTCCACAATCTCTGCGCGCATTCGTGTCCGGATGAAAACGGTATCGGACTTCCGCGGAACTCGGATGCGACGTCATGAAAATCCCCGGTTGCATCACCTGAAAGGCAAGGATCCGGCATCGCTTTCCGCATCGCGACGGAAAAATGGATCCACCCTTGCCATTTGGTGTGTGATGCATCATGTTTCTTACAAGATGTGTTGTCAATGCACAAAATGCCGGAGGAGGAAGCGGAATGTGTGGGCACAGGCAGCCATCATGGCATCCCGGTTCTTCCGGCAGACTGCGCCCTGACGAGGCAAGCCGTGGCCATCTGAGCGCGCTCGGGTCCGTAAGGCCGGCATGCTCAAAGGCAAAAGCGCAAGGAACCCGACGCGCGGCAGACGGATACCGCGCGCCCGTCGCATGACGCATCTCCCGAAATTCACCGCCAACAGACTTCCCGGCCAGAAACAGACTTCCAAGGATGGCACATGCCCGCAACGACCACCGCCTTCGATCTCGCCATGCAGGAATTGCTCGGAGAGCGGGGATGGCTCACGAAAGACGATGAAATCGCCGCGTACGCGCGCGACTGGCTGGACCGCTATGGTGTGCCCCCTCTCGGCCTTGCCCGGCCAGACTCGGCCGCGCAGGTCGTCGCGATCATGCGGGCCTGCGCCGAACACGGCGTCTGCGCGGTGCCGCAAGGCGGGAACACCGGCCTGAACGGCGCCAGCGTGGCAACCCACCGCTCCAGCATCATCGTTTCGATGGCGCGCATGAACAGGATCCTCGACATCGACGCGATCGGCTACACAGCCACCGTGGAACCGGGCCTCGTGCTGGCCGCCCTCCACGATGCGCTGGCCGAACGCGACCTGGCATTTCCCCTGCATCTCGGCGCCGAGGGCAGCGCCCGGATTGGAGGGCTGATCGGCACCAATGCCGGAGGCAGCCACGCCATGCGCTACGGAATGATGCAGGACCTTGTGCTCGGGCTTGAGGTGGTGCTGCCCGACGGTTCCATATGGGACGGGGCGCGCGCGCTGATAAAGGACAATGCGGGCTTTCAGCTGCGCAAGCTCTTCTGCGGCGCAGAAGGCACGCTCGGCATCGTGACGAAGGCCGTGTTGCGATTGTTCCCCGCGCCCACGGCCCGCGCCACGGCATTGCTGGCATTGCCGGACCTCGATGCCGCCCGGCAGACAGGCGCGCTCCTGCGCAGGCACGCCGGCGAGTTCCTTACCGCCATGGAGTTCTTCGGCGAGTTCGGCCTGTCTCTGACCCTGCGACACGTCGAGGGGCTTTCGCGACCTCTGGAGACGCCCGGACCGGTCTACGTCCTCGTTGAGATCGCCACCTCAATTCCCGATATGCCGCTTTCCGAAATCCTGGAGCGTGCGCTTGAAGCCGCATTCGGGACAGGGGACGTTCTCGACGGCGCCGTCGCCGCCAGCGAAACGCAGCGCGCCGCATTCTGGAGGCTTCGGGAGGACATGCCCGAGGGACAGCGTCTGGAAGGCAAACAGATCAAGCACGATGTCTCCGTACCCGTGGCGCGGCTCGCGGCATTCGTCGGCGAAGCATCGGCCGCAGCCGAAGCCGTGCTGCCGGGCGTGCGCGCAAACCCGTTCGGCCATCTCGGCGACGGCAACGTTCACTTCAATCTTTCACCCCCCGAGGGGCAGGCCGACTTCAGCGGGCGCGACGCACAGCTGTCCGAAGCCATCTACGATACGGTCGTCAGGAATGAAGGATCGATCGCCGCGGAGCACGGCCTTGGACAGGCGAAGATCGGTCTCGCCGATCGCTGCCGCAGCAAGGTCGAGCGCGACCTCATGCGTCGTCTGAAGGCGGCCATCGACCCGGATGGCAGGATGAACCCCGGCAAAATCGTCTGAAGACGGAGTGCTGCGGCGCCCAGGGGCCCGCGCAGCACTCCGGGATGTCCTGCCTGCCAGCGGGACGAACCTCCCAATCCATCGCACATTCCAGGGTGCTGCAGCATGCGTGCCGCACGATCCTTTCTGCTCTCACGGGTGATTGTATCCAAAAATGCGTTTTCAGCAAACATGACGTTGTCTTTTTGGCCTTGATCAGCATTATTGTATCCAATAAGTAATAAGGCAAGGCAGGGCGCGCGGATATCGCTGCATGCCTGCAAGCAAGGAAGAGGAGGTTCCATGCCGGATCATGTCGATCTGACGTCAGCTGCATCCTGGCGCGAATTGCACGCAACACGCGAGGACTGGTCGAATGCCGATCCGGCGGTGCTGGAATGGATGCTCGTGTCGTCGCATCTGATCCGCGCCTTCGAGGAAAAGGTTCTGGAACTCGCCGGTCAGGGGCTGGTCCATGGGCCCGCCCATTCGGCCATCGGTCAGGAGGGCGGAGCGGTCGGTTCGGCCGCGCTGATGCGCACGACCGATCAGGTGAACGGTTCGCATCGCGCGCATCATCAATTCCTCGCCAAGGCGATCCGCCACGTGACGCCTGACGGGCTGTCGACGGACACCGGCTTTTCCGGCGCGATACAACATCTGGCGCAGAAGTCGCTGGCCGAGATACTGGGTCTCGCCCAGGGCTTCTGCAAAGGACGTGGCGGCTCCATGCATCTGCGCTGGTCCGAAGCCGGGAATCTTGGCACCAACGCCATAGTGGGCGGGGGCGTGCCGCTGGCAGCCGGGGCCGCGTGGGCGCACAAGCGCGCGGGTCAGGGGGATGTGGCCTTCTCCTATTTCGGCGACGGGGCCGTCAACATCGGCTCTGTTCTCGAGACGATGAACCTGGCTGCGGCCTGGAAGCTGCCCCTCTGCTTCTTCATCGAGAACAATCGCTATGCCGTCTCGACGCATGTCGAAGAGGTTACCGCCGAGCCGCGGCTGGCCGCGCGGGGACAGGCGTTTGCCATCCCCTCATGGAAAGTGGACGGCATGGATCCTCTTGCCGTCTATCTGGCCACCCAGGAAGCGATGGAGGTGATGCGCGGCGGCGGCGGCCCGACCATCATTGAAGCCGATGTTTACCGCTTCTTCCATCAGAACGGCCCCCTCCCCGGCAGCGCCTTCGGCTATCGCGACAAGGCAGAGGAAACCGAATGGCGCGCGCGCGACCCGCTCGACCGCTTGTCCATGGAAATGCAGCAACGCCAGCTCATCGGCAGCGAGACGGTGGAGGCGCTGCGCCAGCGCGCGCAGGCGCTGATGGATGAAGTCGCAGGCGAACTGATGGAGGACAATGGCGGCAAGCGCCGGATTCGTCCCTCGCTCTGGCCCCGGGAGGATTTTCGCGACCATGGCGTGCGCGGCGATCTGTCCGAGTTTGCCGGTGTCCGCACCGCGGAACTGGAGACATTCCAGGGCGCGATAAACCACAATGCGAAGTTCATAGACGTCGTGGCGAATGTCATGCACCGCCGCATGGAGGCAGATTCGCGCATCGTCGTCCTCGGCGAGGACGTCCACAGGCTCAGGGGCGGAACCAACGGGGCGACACGCGGCCTTGCCGCCGCCTGGCCGGACAGGATTCTCGGCACGCCGATTTCCGAAAACGCATTCACCGGACTGGCCGGCGGCATCGCGATGGACGCACGTTACCGGCCGGTGGTCGAATTCATGTATCCCGACTTCATATGGGTCGCTGCCGACCAGCTCTTCAACCAGATCGCCAAGGCCCGGCATATGTTCGGCGGCGATATGGACGTGCCGCTTGTGCTGCGCACCAAGGTCGCCATGGGCACAGGATACGGCTCGCAGCATTCCATGGATCCGGCAGGCATCTTCGCCACCTCGCCCGGCTGGCGCATCGTCGCGCCTTCGACGCCCTTCGACTATGTGGGCCTGATGAACAGCGCCCTGCTGTGCAGGGACCCCGTCATCGTCATCGAGCATGTCGATCTCTACAACTCGACCGGCCCTGCCCCCGAAGACGACCTCGACTATTTCATCCCGCTCGGCAGGGCCAGGGTCGTCCGGCCCGGCGCCTCGATGACGGTGCTGACCTATCTCGGCATGGTGCAGCAGGTGGTCGATGCGGCCGGGCGTCTCGGCATCGACGCCGAGGTGATCGACCTGCGTTCCCTCGACCGGGCTGGACTGGACTGGGAAACGATCGAAAACTCGGTCCGCAAGACAGGCAACGTGCTGGTGGTGGAACAGGGCGCGCTCGGCACCTCCTACGGAGGGATGATCGCTGCCGAAATCCAGAACCGCTGCTTCGACTGGCTGGATCAGCCGGTGCAGCGCGTGCATGGCGGCGAAGCCTCGCCCAGCATCTCCAAGGTTCTGGAAGCTGCCGCCTGTACACGCCCCGCCGACATCGAGCATGGCCTGCGGCGCGTCATGGCCGAGCAGGGCCGCCCGCTGAGCTGATCCCATCACAGATTGGAACCCGGAATGCCTATCGAGATCAGGATGCCGGCCCTTTCGGCTGGAATGGAGCACGGAACGCTGGCCCGCTGGCTGAAGCGGGAGGGTGATGGCGTCGTGAAAGGCGATGTCATCGCCGAGATCGAGACGGACAAGGCGACGATGGAGCTGGAGGCGACCGAAGCAGGCCGCATCGGACGGTTGCTCGTCGGGGACGGGACGGCGGATGTGCCTGTTGACGGGGTCATCGCACTGCTGCTGCGGGATGGCGAAACCCTGCCGCCCGAGAGCGCCGCTCCTGCGGATGGCGCCACGCCACCGGCAATGGCCGTACCGATACGCAATGACGGGGAAACGCAGGCAAAGCCGGCTGCCCCGGTCGCAGGCGCGCGCGGTCCGCACGCCTCGCCGCTGGCTCGCCGCATTGCGGCGCAACACGGCCTCGACCTGTCACAACTGGCTGGCAGCGGACCGAACGGCCGGATCGTCCGGATCGACGTCGAGCAGGCCCACATGGTGGCGACAACGACGCTGGCAGCGGAAGAAAGCGCGGGGTCGAATATTATCGCATCGGGGCCGGGCCGGGATGTGGTCGACGCAGGCTATACGCGTGTGCCGCATAGCAGCATCCGCAGGACCATCGCCCGCCGGCTGACGCAATCCAAATCCACTGTTCCGCACTTCTATCTGAAGACAAGCTGCGAGGTCGATGCGCTGCTGGCCCTCAGGGCGCAGATAAATGCCATGCGCGACCCTGCCGACAGGGTTTCGGTGAACGATTTCGTGGTGAAGGCCGCTGCACTGGCATTGCGCCGCGTTCCGGCCGCACATGCGATCTGGACGGACGAGGCCATGCTGGTGCCGGAGAGCATCGACATCTCGGTGGCCGTGGCGACCGAAGGCGGCCTGATCACGCCGATCGTGAGGCACGCGGACGAGAAAAGCCTCGGCACGCTCTCGCGTGAGATCAGGGAACTGGCCGCGCGCGCCCGCGAAAATCGCCTGAAGCCTGCGGAGTACCAGGGGGGAAGCTTCTCGGTTTCCAATCTTGGAATGTACGGCGTCAGTGAGTTTGCCGCGATCATCAACCCACCGCAAAGCTGCATTCTGGCGGTCGGGGCAGCCGAACGTCACCCCGTATGCAAGGGCGACGATATCGTTGTGGCGACGGTCATGAACTGCACCCTCTCGGTGGATCACCGCGCGGTCGACGGCGCCGTGGGCGCGCAGCTTATCGGCGCCTTCAGGGAACTCATCGAGACCCCGCTGATATTGCTGACCTAGGGCAATTCCAGCGAAAGTGCGAAGCGGTTTTGCGTTCGGAAACGCGTAAAAACAAAGGTTAGAGCGTTTCTGCGATTCGAAGAAAGGCGCAAAGGCTCCAGGACATGACGCCCGCAGCCGACTTCCGGTTGCGCGCGTCATGCACGGGACAACAGCCTGGAGCTGGCCCGGAAAAAGTGCGGCGCGGTTTTGAACAGAATCGCGCACGCAAGGCATGTCCGGGTTTCCGGACAGATCCCATGAAAACGGATCGCGACGGATCAGTCGCTTGCGAACAGGTGGCCGTCCTCGGGATTCCAGCCGATATCGACGGTGTCTCCGACCTGCGGGCGGTTCTTGTCGAAAGCCGCGATCTTCACCATTGCGATCTGGCCGCCGCCGAGATCGACCAGCATGCGCAACTGGTCGCCCAGATAGGCCAGCTCGGTGACCCTGGCGGAAATCCGGTTGGCAAGCCCTTCGGCGTCCTGATTCAGCCCCATCTTCTCCGGCCGTACAGCCAGCGTAACCGGTCCGCTACCCGACCACGGGCACGCGACCGAAACGACTGTGCCTGAAGACAGGCGAACAGCGGTCAGATTCCCTGGCGAGGCTTCGATGCTGCCGGACAACAGATTGTTCTCGCCGACGAAGCCGGCAACATAGGCGTCGGACGGCTTCTCATAGATGTCGCCCGGCGGCGCGATCTGCGCGATGTCTCCGGCATGGAACACTGCCACGCGATCGGACATGGTGAGCGCTTCGGACTGATCGTGCGTCACATAGACGACGGTGACGCCCAGTTGGCGATGCAGCTCCCTGATCTCGAACTGCATATGCTCCCGCAGATTCTTGTCGAGCGCTCCCAGAGGCTCATCCATCAGCACCAGTTCCGGCTTGAATATAAGCGCGCGCGCGAGCGCTACACGCTGCTGCTGGCCGCCGGACAGCATTGCGGGCTTGCGGTCTTCCATGCCATCCAGCCGCACCATGCTGATGGCGCGCCTGACCTCCTCCTCAACGCCGGCGCGCTTCATGCCCCGCATGCGCAGCGGATAGGCAAGGTTTTGCGCCACCGTCATATGCGGAAACAGCGCATAATTCTGGAAGACGACGCCGATGCCGCGCCGATGTGGCGGCAGATGCTCTATCGGCGCTCCATTCATACGAATAGCGCCGCTGGTCGGCTCCTCGAAGCCGGCCAGCATCATCAGCGTCGTTGTCTTGCCGGAACCGGAGGCGCCGAGCAGGGTCAGGAACTCGCCACGGCAGACCGTGAGATCGAGACCGCGAATGACCGCATGGCGGCCATAGCTTTTCGTGATCTTGTCGAATTCGATAAGCGCTTCAGCCGCCATCACAAGGTAGCTCCAGAGATATTCGTCCGGCAGGACGCTGAGAAAGTCATGCTGGGGTGTTTTCGGCGCCGGCCGCTGAAGGCGGCGTCATGAAACCTGCCGTTTCGCCGCCATCGACCGTGAGCGCAACACCGTTGATGAAGGATGAGGCCGGCGACAGGAGCCAGCTCACGGCTTCGGCCACATCCTCCGCATTCCCGAGACGATGGACCGGGATCCGGGCCTCCAGCATCTGCCTGCGTCCGGGGATTTCCAGTGTCCTTCCCATCATGCGGGTGGCGATCTGGCCCGGGCAGATGGCGTTGAAGCGAACCTGCGAGCCATATTCGAGCGCAAGGGCATATGTGAGGCCGATCAGCGCCGCTTTCGAAGCGGTGTAGATGGCAAGGCCCTGCTCCCCGACCAGCCCGGCAATGGACGACATCATGACCACCGCGCCGCCACCGGCGCGCAGCCCCTGAAGGGCATGGCGGGTGAACAGAAAGGCCGAAGTGGTGTTCACCTTCATGATATGGTTCCAGTCGTCGAGCGTCGCGTGGTCGAAGGCCATGCGCGCACCGACACCGGCATTGTTGACGAGGCCGGAAAGCCGCCCGCCACCGAGGTCGAGGGCTGCGTCCACAGCCCGCCTGCAATCCGCCTCGACCGAGGCATCGCCTGCCACGAACACGGAGAGGGGAATCTCCGCGGCCAGAGCCTGCCCGGCCTCGCGGTCGCGGCCGGTGAACACGACGCGCGCGCCCTCGTCCGCCAGCTTGCGCACGCAGGCCGCGCCGATGCCATGAGTGCCGCCGGTGACGAGAACGACACGGGGTGCGGCTGGAACCTCGCTCATGCTGCGGTTTCCGTGTAGTCGACCGTTGTGCAGAGCCAGCCGTCTTCCTTGCGCCCCCAATAGAGGTCGTGGATGCGGTTGGTGATCGATCCGGGCCGGCCATTGCCATAGATGCGGCCATCCAGTTCGGTGACCGGCATGATGCCACCGGCGGTGCTGGTGATGAAGATCTCGTCGGCGCCGCGCAGTTCGTCGGCGCTGACCGGCCGGATCTCGCAGGCGATGCCGGCTTCCCCGGCAAGCTCGATCACGGTCCGCCGCGTCATGCCCTCGAACACGCCCCGGTCCGGCGTCGCCAGAACGCCGTCGCGAACCGCGAACACGTTGAACCCGGCCCCTTCGGTGATGTTGCCGTCCCGGTCGATCAGCACCGCCACGACGGCGTCGCGGTCGTAGGCTTCGAAGATACCCCCGGTGAGGTCGAGCCAGTGAAAGTTCTTGATGCGCGGATCGACCGCCTCGGGCTGGATGCGTTGCACGGAGCTTATCACCATCTTGAGCCCGTCCCGGCGCTGCTCCTCATTGGCGATCCATACGAAGGGCTGGGCGAAAGCATAGAAGCGGTTCTGGCAAAGCCTCGGATCACGCGTACCGCGCGGCGGCACGCCCCGCGTGCAGGTCATCTGCACATAGGCATCCCGCAGGCCGCTGCGGCGCACGCACTCGATAAGGATGTCGGCGATTTCCTGCGCGGAATAGGGCAGGCTCATGCGCAACCCCTTCATCGACTGCTGGAAGCGCTCGATATGATCGTCCAGGCGGAAGAAGCGCCCCTTCCAGACATGCGCCACATCGTAGGTGGCGTCCGAGCGGACGAAGCCGCGATCGGTCAGCGGTATGCTGGCTTTCGCCAAAGGCATGTAAACACCGTCAATGAAGGCAACGCCGTCAGCCGGATCGAATTGCGTTTCAGTCATTCTTGTTCGTCCTGTTCGAATTGGTTCGCATGAGAAGGCTGGCAGAGATGAGCGTCAGAACCGCAATGCACATCAGGAATGTCGCCATTGCCAGAATGGACGGATCGATGTTGTCGCGGATGCCCTCGAACATCTTGAGCGGCAGGGTGCGCTGGACGGGGCCGGCGATGAACAGCGTCACCACCACTTCGTCGAAAGAGGTCGCGAAGGCAAACAGGGCCCCAGACAGGATGCCCGGCGCCATGATCGGAACCAGAACGTTGAGGAAGGCGCGTGCGGGCGATGCGCCGAGGCTGGCAGCGGCCTGCATGAGCTTCAGGTCGAAACCCTGAAGCGTGGCGCTCACCGTGATCAACACGAAGGGAGTGGCCAGAACGGCATGGGCGACCACCACCCCCGCCAGCGTGGAGGTCAGGCCGAGGCGCGAGAACGCGAAATAGAGGCCGAGCCCGGTGATGACGGGCGGCACGATCATCGGGGCGATAAGAAGACCCAGCAAGGTCGTCGGGAACGGCAGATGCCCGCGCGCGAAGGCATATGCGGCCAGCGTACCGAGCGGGGTCGCAATCAGGGTGGACAACAGGCCGATCAGCAGGCTGTTCCACAGCGCGCTCAGCCACGGCCCGTCGAGAAAGACCTTCTCGTACCACTGCATGGAGAAGCCGGGCAGCGGATAGCTGAGGAAGCTTCCGGCGCTGAATGAGATCGGGACGGCTGCCAGCAGTGGCAGGATCAGCACCAGCATCATCAGGACGCCGAAGACGACATGGGCCATACTTCCGATGCGGGCCAGGAACCGGTAGGACATGCGTTTCTCCTACCTCAGGCCGGCGATCTGACGCACGCCGACGGTGCGGCCGGCAAGAAGATAAAGCGCCAGCACGCAGACGAGGAGCATCAGGCCGAGGGCGGACGCCAGCCCCCAGTTGACCGAGGTATAGGCGTAGAAGGCGACGAAATAGCCGAGCATCTGTTCCCGCGGACTGCCCACAAGCGAAGGCGTGATGTAGTAGCCGGCGGAAACGATGAAGGTAAGCAGCGCACCGGCGCCGACGCCGGGCAGGCTCATCGGCAGATAGACATGGAAGAAGCCGCGCGCAGGGTTGGCTCCAAGCGAGGACGAAGCCTTCATGTAGTGCGAGGGAATACCCTTCATGGTGCTGTAAAGCGGCAGGACCATGAAAGGCAGCATCATGTGCGCCATGACGATATAGAGCCCCGTGGCGTTGAAGATGAGCTGGAGCGGAGACGAGACGATGCCGCTCCAGATCAGGAGCTTGTTGAGCGGTCCCTGCTCCTGAAGGATGACGATCCACGAGGACGTCTTGGCCAGCAAGGATGTCCAGAACGGAAGCATGACAGCGCCCAGCAGCATGAACGCGAAGTTGCGGCCCGATTTGACCATCAGCGCGGCGAAAGGATAGCCGAGAGCCAGACAGATCAGGGTGGTGACGGCCGCGACCTTCAGCGTTCGCATCAACACCGCCACATAGGTGCGCTGGTTCTCCGGCACCATGCCGATGCTGCCGTCGGCAGCCTGTCGCATATCGAGCGCCGACAGGATATAGAATGGCGTGTGGGCCGGTGCGGCGCGCCTGATCGCCTGCCAGGTTTCGATGTCGCCCCAGCGCCCGTCCATGCCAATAAGGCGCTCCCGCCAGTTCCCGGCATCGTCGGCGGATTTCTTCACGGCCCGCTCCGTGGACACGAGCAGCGAGCGAAACCCGCCAACCTCGTAATTCAGCCGCCGCGCAGCGGCAGCCACTGCGCGCGTGCGCTCCGGGCTCTTTTCGGACAGGTCCTGCGCGAGCGCGTCGAAGACCTCGCCGCCCGGCAGGTTCCGGTCTGCGGGATGCCATCCCGCCAGGGCCAGGCTGGTGCGTGGCAGGCCCGTCGAAACCTCGGGGCTTGCCACCGCATTGGTGAGGATGGTGACAATCGGCAGCAAGAAAACGACAATGGTGAAGATCAGCAGCGGGGCGACCAGAAGCAGCGATGTGACCCGGCGCCTGTTCAGCCTTCTGTGGCCGGCTTCCTTGTCTGCTTCTGACCTCGCTGCCGTGATCATCTGACCTGTCGCCCTCCCTGATGTTGCCGGAAACGGACCTTACCGCGCCACCCAGTTGGAGAAGCGCTCCGTCAGCTCCTGCCCGTGATCGATCCAGAAGCCGCTGTCGAGCTTGATGGCCTCCTTCAGGTTGTCGGGGGCGGACGGAAGGATAGCCAGCACCTCGGGATCGAGCTCGGCCATCGCCTTCTGGTTGGCGATGCCGTACGGGATCGTTTCGGCAAAGCGCTTCTGCGGAGCAGTCGAGTTCATGTAGTCGACGAGGTCCACGGCCTGATCGTGGTTAGGGCTGTCGTTTATGATGGCCCAGTAGTCGACGCTGTAGAGCTGCTGGTTCCACACGACCGGGAAGTTCCGTCCCTCGCCCTGCGCCGTGGTGATGCGGCCGTTGAACGCGGCGGTCATGGTCACCGAGCCGGCGGCAAGCCATTCCAGCGGCTGGGCGCCGCTTTCCCACCACTGGATATCGGGCTTCAGCTCGTCCAGCTTGGCAAAGGCGCGATCCTGCCCTTCGGGTGTGGCAAGGACCTTGTAGACATCGGCCCGGGCCACACCGTCCGCCATGAGTGCCAGCTCCAGCGTGAGCTTGGCGGTCTTGCGCAGGCCGCGCTTGCCGGGCCACTTCTCCGTATTCCAGAAATCAGCCCACGATGCGGGGCCATCCTTGATCTTGTCGGCATCGAAGGTCAGCACCTCCGACCACACGATTGCGCCGACGCCGCATTCGGTGAACATGGCGGGATCGCTGTCCTTGTAGCTGGATAGGGTCGCCCAGTCGACATCGGCGAGCAACCCCTCGCTGCAGGCGATCGCCAGCTCGTCCTCTTCCATCTGGACGACATCCCAGGTCACATTGCCGGTCTCGACCATCGCCTTCTGCTTGGCCAGTCCGCCATTGGTCGTGTCTTCGATGAATTTGATGCCCTTTTCAGCGGCATAGGGCTCCCAGTAGGCCGACCGGTATGCGTCCTGAACCGAACCGCCAAACCCAACGACCGTCAGATCGCGAGCATGGGCGCCGAAGCTGGTGCCGACGAGAGCCGTCAGCATCAGAGCGCCCGTCAACTTGCCGGAAATTTTCATGCTTCCTCCTTCATAAAGATTGCTCGCCTCAACTCGCGTCGGCGCCACCATGCGGAAGACCGGCAAGCGACGGCCACGACAGGGGCCGCGGCCGGGAGACCTGTTCCGTCCTCAAATGGATGAGCTGCCTCCCAGCCCCCTCGGACAGGTTGAAGGTTAAGCTTCGCTCCTTACCACTGTCAACACATTGGATACATTTTTGCAAATTTAAGGCATTTCGTTGAGCATAACCTTGCTTTTGTTGAATGATTGGATACCTTAAGGCCAGACACAACGATTTTCCGCACCCTTTCCAGTCGGGGTGATGCCTTCAGCCGGAGCCCGGGGATGCCACAGACAACCGACCTTGCAGCCGATCACAGCAAGCAGGAAAACGGCGTGCCGGGGCTCGCCGGCACCGACCATATCGGCTTCACCGTGCCGGATCTGGACGAAGCGGTTGCATTCTTCGTCGACGTCATCGGCTGCGAGCCGTTCTACGAGCTCGGCCCGTTCCAGTCCGATGGCGACTGGATGGAGAAGCATCTCGACGTCCATCCGCGCGCGGTAATGAAGCGGCTCAGATTCCTGCGCTGCCGCAACGGATCGAATTTCGAGATCTTCGAATATGCCGCACCGGATCAGAACAGCCGCCAGCCCCGCAACAGCGACGTCGGCGGCCACCATCTGGCATTCTATGTCGACGACATCGATGCGGCGGTCGCCTATCTGAAGACGAAGGGCGTTCGCGTGCTGGGCGAGCCGACCGTGCGGAAAGAAGGACCGAGCGCCGGGCAGAGCTGGGTGTACTTTTTGTCGCCCTGGGGCATGCAGCTCGAGCTGGTTTCGTTCCCGCAGGGGAAGGCCTATGAACGCGAAACCTCGCGCAGATTGTGGCATCCCGCAAGCCCGGTCTCGTAGGGACACCAGCCGGCATTGCGTGTACCGAAACGAATATTCTAACATCATCGACGCAAATGTCGGGATGCGGGGAATGAAATGGCCCAGAAGCGTGATCGCAACGGCGCCGAAGCCGAAGGAACGGGAGGCGCTCTGCTCGCCAGCGGGCGCGTCACCGATGCCTTGCGCGACGCTATCCTTGCAGGAAAGCTGAGGCCCGGCAGCCGGGTGCGGCAGGAGGAGCTGGCAAGCGAATTCGGGATAAGCCGCATTCCCGTGCGTGAAGCATTGCGCCAGCTCGAAAGCGAGGGACTGGTCATTCTGGTGCCCAACAGCGGCGCCTGGATATCGAGGCTGGATCGCGCCGAATGCATCGAAATCTACAAGATCCGCGAAAGGCTGGAGCCGCTTGCGCTGCAGGAAAGCAGCGTCAACCTCTCGGCCGGCCAGCTTGAGATGCTGGAGGATCTGGTCGACCGCATCGAGACGAGCGACGATGCCGACGAGTTCCTGCGCCTCGACAGGGAGTTCCATCTGCTGAGCTACGAGGGCGCCGACATGCCCCAGTTGCGCCACATGATCCAGAAATTCTGGAACTCGACGCAGCATTATCGCCGCGCCTTCACCGGCGCGGTCGGACGTTCAGGCATGGAAATGGTCTATCACGAGCACCAGCTGATCGTGGATGCGCTCAAGCGCCGCGACGGCGAGCAGGCATCCCTCATCCTCTACGGGCACATCCGGCGCACGAGGCTGGCGCTGGAAAGTCATCCTGATATTTTTGCCTAGGCTGTAGTGACGATTTAATCATTTCAGCCACATCATGATGCTGGCGATTTTGACGAAGCCGATGAAGTTGGCGGCGAGTTTGTCGTAGCGAGTTGCGATGCGCCGCCATTG
>JAIPUZ010000059.1 GCA_022833215.1 Mesorhizobium sp.
GACTTGCCCCAGAGGCCGAACGGGATGAGCACGAAGCCCGCCAAGGTCGAGAGTTTGAACTCGATCAACGTGACAAATAATTGGACCGCCAAAATGAAGAAGGCGAGGATGACCAGGGCCCAGGCGAAGAACAGGCAAAGGATCTGGACCAGGTTTTCAAAGACCGCGATCCAGCCCATCAGGTCGGAGATGGATTCGAGCAGCGGCTGCCCGGCATCGAGGCCGGTCTGGGCGACGCGGCCGGGGCGCAGGAGATCGGCGGTCGTGAATCCCGTTCCGGAAGCCAGCAGGCCAAGGCCGGCGAAACTGTCGAAAATGATTTTCGCCAAGGCGTTCCAATTGGAAATCAGATAGGCAAACACCCCGACGAAGATGGTCTTCTTGACCAGGCGCGCGATGATGTCCTCGTCGGGCGCCCACGCCCAGAACAGCGCGGCCAGCGTGACGTCGATCACGATCAGGGTGGAGGCTAGGAAGGTGACTTCGCCGCCGAGCAGGCCGAAGCCGGAGTCGATATAGCTGGTGAATGTGCCGAGGAAGCTATCAATAACGCCTGTGCCGCCCATGGTTCACCGCCCTTCGCGGGCCGCGGGCGACTCCGGCGCTGGCGAACGGCCAAGGAATCGGTCGCGCGTCTCGGACCACACGCGCAGGCAGGCGGCGTCGTTGGCAGCGGCTTCGCCCAGCTCCTGGCAACGGCGTTGCTCAAGGCGAAGCGGGTCGGTCGACGGCTGAAGCGTCGGAGTGGAAGGCGCTGACCCGGCGTCTTCCTCGCGGGTCATTTCGATGATCGCCGCCGTGATGGCCACGGCGACGAATATGACGGCCGCAAGCCGGGCCAGCATCTTGCCATCCATGATGTCCCCCTTTCCGGCCCGTCAGCGATTGAACATCTGCGCATTGCCGTGCTGGTAGCCCGACCCCGGCGTCAGGAAGCGTTGGCGCTGGATGCGGCCCTGCTCGGCGGCCGTGGCGCGCTCGGCTTGCGACAGGGCATCCGCTCTGCCGTTGGCCGAGATCACGGCGATGAGGTCGGAGAGCTGCTGGCTTTGCAGGGCCAGGAGCTGGTTGCCGGCCTGAGTGGCTTGCAGCGCCCCGGAAGCGCCCTGGCTCTGGCCGATCAAGGCCGACATCTGGGAGCGGTTGGAGTCGATATTGCCGACCACGCCAGCCTGCACGCGCATCGCGTCCTGCAAGCCGCCCACGGTGTTCTCCCACCGGCTACGGGCATCGGCGATCAACTGATTGTCGGTCGCCGTGAGGGAGAGCTTGCCGTAGTCCTGCTGGAACATGCGGTCGATCGACTGCACGTCGAAGGCGATGTTCTGCGCCTGGGAGAGAAGCTGCTGCGTCCGCTGGACGTTCTGCTGAAGGGCCTGAAGCGAACTGAACGGCAGGCTCGCCAGGTTCTTCGCCTGATTGATGAGCATCTGCGCTTCGTTCTGGAGCGACGTGATCTGATTGTTGATCTGCTCCAGCGTCCGCGCCGCGGTCAGCAGGTTCTCGGCATGGTTGGTCGGGTCGTAGACGATCCTCCCGAAGCCGAACAAGGCGTGGGCCGGCGTGGTGAAGATCGGCGAAAGCGCCAGCGGCGCGGCGAGCGTCAGCGCGAGCAGCGAAGCGCCGGCGATACGGGGAAAGCGGTGTCGGATCATGGCATGATCTCCTCTGGGTCGAGTTGCACGAAATCGGTGTTGTCGAGGGTGTGTGCCGGGGCCGATGCTGGCGGCTCCGGCGCGACGGCGATGTTGGTGAGGTTCGGAATGAGGTCGGCGGCCCATTCGACGCCGCGCGCCCTGAGCCATGCGGCGAGGAACCCGTCCCGGCCATGCTCGGCGAGGATGTCGGCGATCAAAGCCTGGTCGGACTTGGCGGAGGCGGCGCAAAGAGCAAGGCCGACCTCGGACATGCCCAACTCGAAGAGACGGTCGCCTTTTCTGGATTGGCAGTAGTAGTCCCGCTTCGGCGTCGCGCGTGCCAGGATCTCGATCTGTCGATCGTTCAGCCCGAAACGCCTATAAATGGCGGTGATCTGCGGTTCGACCGCCCGATCGTTCGGCAGGAGCAGGCGGGTCGGACAGCTCTCTATGATGGCCGGTGCGATCGTGCTCTTTTCGAGCTGGGCGAGCGATTGGGTGGCGAAGACCACGCTGGCGTTCTTCTTGCGCAGCGTGACGAGCCATTCGGCCAGTTGCTTGGAGAAGGCAGGATCGCCGAGCGCCAGCCAGCCCTCGTCGATGATGATCATGGTCGGGCTTCCGTCGAGCCGGTCGGCGATCCGGTGGAAGAGATAGCTGAGGATGGCAGGAGCAGCGCCGGTGTCGAGGAGCCCCTCGGTCTCGAAGGCGACGACGGAAGCGTCGCCAAGGTTCTCCGCTTCCGCGTCGAGCAGCCGGCCGTAGGGACCGCCGACGAAATAGGGCTGGATGGCGAGCTTCAGATCGTTGGATTGGAGCAGAACCGAAAGGCCGGTGATGGTCCGCTCCTCGATCGGCGCCGAGGCGAGCGAGGACAATGCCGTCCAGATATGCTCCTTGGCTTCCGGCGTGATCGCGACGCCTTTCTTTCGTTCAGGCGCTGAAAGACTTTTTCATCGCATGGTGAGAAGGAATCGAATCCCAGGGGGCCTTACGGGACAGGCTGCGCAGAAACTCTGATGTCGCTGGTCCTACCCGCAAGCGGCGACGTAGCGCGCTTCAATTCAGCTTGGTTCGATCAATGTCCTCGGTCTGACAGAGTGAGGGCCTCTGAGAGCACTTTTCGGAGGTCCCTTACATCATCAAGTCAAGCGCCGCTCCGCCCACGGCTGCCAGTAGCACGACAACCCATGGCGGAGCTTTCCAGGCCATCAGCGCTACGAAACAAATCAAGGCCAGTGCGAAGTCCGGCATACCGCTGATCGCGCTGGTGAAGACTGGCGAATACAACGCCGCGCCGAGGATGCCGACGACAGCGGCATTGGCACCTTGCATGGCTGACTGCGCCCATGTCGTGCGGTGCAACCGATCCCAGAAGGGCAGCGCTCCGATCAGGATGAGGAAGCCTGGAAGGAAGAGTGCGACAAGAGCGATCGCCGCACCGGCAACGCCATTCGGCGCCGGTCCCATGATCGCCCCGAGCCACGCAGCGAAAGTGAAGAGGGGTCCCGGCACCGCCTGCGCGGCACCGTAGCCCGCAAGGAAGGCATCGTTGGACACCCATCCCGGCGTGACGGTTTCGGCCCGCAACAGCGGCAGCACTACATGGCCGCCGCCGAAGACCAGCGAGCCGGCGCGATAGAAGCTGTCGGCCAGCGCCCAGCCTTGCGCCTGCCCGGCGGCCAGGAACGGCAAGCCAATCAGCAAGGCGGCGAACAGCGCAAAGGCAGTCAGTCCGGCTTTGCGCGAAACCGGCACCGGCAGATGCTCGGACGTCGTGACCTGTCCCTTGCCGAGGGCCAGCCCGGCGATTGTGCCGAGAAGAATGGCGGCCATCATTCCGATCGCGCCCGGCGCCCAGGCGAGCAGGAGAACAGCCGCGACTGCGA
>JAIPUZ010000060.1 GCA_022833215.1 Mesorhizobium sp.
TGAACGGCTCGAATTCCTTCGCCACCTTGAGGGAGCCATTGGCGACCTGCTGGCGGTTGTCGGGGCGCACATCCGCGCCGCTCTCCGGGAAATTGGGGGATTCCAGCCACACGAAGGCGGAATTGTGCCGCGTTTCCTTCGAGAAGCCGCCGCTGAGGTCGATGGTGAGCGTATCATCCGGCGTGTAGCGCAGCGATGCCTTGCCGGCGCCCAGTTGCGCGCCGCCCTCCTTCTGGCCGGTGATCGGGTTCGGCACATCGCCATCGTAATTCTGGAACCTGAGCGTGCCGCGTCCGGCCAGCACGTTTTCCAGCAGCCAGCCGCCGGTGGTGCCTTCGAGGAAGGCGTGGCCGTCCGAGCCCAGCTCGCTGCTGAGGATGGTTTCGCGGGTGCCATCGGCTGGCTTGCTGACGATGTTGATCGCGCCGGCAAAGGCATTGCGGCCGAAGGTGGTGCCCTGCGGACCTTTCAGCACCTCGACCCGCTCCATGTCCAGGATGGGCGCGCCAATGCCCGACAGCGTGGTCGGCACGCCGTCGACGGAAATGCCGATGACGCTGTCGAGCGAGTTCATGGCCGTGCCCAGCGTGCTGAGGCCGCGCATGGTCATGTAGCTTTCGCCGAAGCGGCCGAAATCCAGGAAATTGGTGCCCGGGGACTGGCGGGCGATTTCCGTGATCGGATCGAGCGTCGCAGGCGGCACGTTGCTCTGGTCGAGGATGGTGGTGGCGACGGGAAGTTTTGCATCATCCTGCGGGCGCTTGGTTCCGGTGACCACGACAGGCGCGAGCACCAGAGGCTCATCGGCGGTTTGCGCGAACCCCGGTTGCGCGGGCAGGCCAGCGCCCAGCAAAGCCAGCGCCGTTGTGGAGATCAGACGCGCGCGTGTCATGGTATTCATTCAGGATGCCCCGGATTTTCAAACAGGCGCTATGAATACCGGCCGGCATATTCCTGATACCAGCGCTCAACTTTCGCGAAACGCAGGCAAACATTCGCAAAACCCAATAGATGGGGCGGCCGTCAGATCGGGTGCAGCGAGCGCGCGGGCCGAAATTCCGAGCGCGGCGGATGGCCGAAATGCTTCCTGTAGGCCGCGCTGAAGGCCGAGGGCCTTGAAAAGCCGACCCGGCGTCCGGCTTCCGCGACGGACAGCCTGTGCTCCTGAAGCAGAACCTTCGCCATCATCAGCCTCTGCTCGCGCACATGGGCAAAAATGGTCTTGCCGAACACCGTCTTGAAGTTCGCCTGCAGCGTCGTGACGTTTATTCCCACACGACGGGACAGTTCCATGGTGGTGGGCGTGCTGACGAGATCGGCGTCGAGGATTTCGCGCGCATAGACGACACGGTCATATTCGCGGCGACCGAGAAGAGCGACGAGGCGGCGCTCATCCTTCAGCGCCTGCGCAGCCTCGATCACGAAGGCCAGCGCCTTGCTTTCCAGAAACAGCTTTTCGAGCTGCCCCGTATAAGGGTGGTCGAGGCACAGTCTGGCGATTTCGGTGATCACGGGCGAATGCGAGATGACGCCTGTGCGGAAGCCGCCCTCCATCAGTTCCCGCAGCGCCATCAGGCCATCGTCCGCAACGCCAGCGGCAAAACGGTCGAAGAAGGAGGGCCGCAGCACGAATCCCGCAGATGTGAAATGCTCGCCCTTCCTGAGCGGCGTCGAATAGCGGAGCGGGGAATCGAACCCCATCAGCGACACCTGATGCGGGTAGCGCACGAACCGCCCGTAGCCCTCCACATCGGACGCCACCGGAGATCCCCTCAGCATGATGCCGCAGATGAGAGCAGGCTCCATCTCGACCGCAAAGCTCTGATTGCAGACATAGGTGACGTCGCTGGCGCTCAGCGTCAGGCCGGGCTGCACCTCGAACGCCAGCAGCCGGCCCTTGTAGATCGGCGTTTCAAGAACCTGGGGTGCGATGCCGACAGGCTCAACCCCCAGCGCAAGCTCGGCACCCAAACGGACGAGATCGTTCAGGGTCATTCCCTGTTCAGGTATCAGATTGTCCATTGTCTGGCCGTCTGCATACCTTTCAATGGCCTTCGAGGCCGGTCAACAACGGAAGGATTTTCCTATAATATGAATTATTTTGTCAAGTTATTTGAAGGGGCCTGTCCGGCGATTTCGCCGGCGCCGGACAGGCTCTAGACTTTTCGGCTGCGCCCCAGCAGCCACAGCAGGTAGAGCCCGCCGAGCAGTCCCGTCGTCAGGCCGATGGGCATGTTGGCGTTGAGCGGCAGGCGCTGGCTGAGCAGGTCGGCGCCGAGCAGAAGCACGATTCCCATGATCGCACCGGAGACGAGCGGCACCTGCGACGAGGCGGTCAGCCGCCTTGCAAGCTGGGGTGCGGCCAGGGCGACGAATGCGATCGGCCCGGCGGCAGCGGTCGCGATGGCCGTCAGCGCCACAGCGGCAAGCACCATGACGAGACGCGTGCGCTCTATGGGGACGCCGAGCTGGCGGGCTGCGTCGTCACCCATCTCAAGCAGGTCGATGCGGCGCGCGTGCAGGATGGCGACCGGCAGGATGGCGGCAAAGCCGAGCGCCGCGGGCACGGCATGCGCCCATGTCCGCGTGTTCAGCGATCCGGCCAGCCAGATCTGCGCCGACATCGCCTGATCGAGATCGCCCAAGACCAGAAGCACCGTGTTGAAGCCAGACAGGATCGCGCCGACCCCGATGCCGACCAGAACCAGCCGGTAGCCACCGGTCGCACCGGACTTCATTGACAGCAGGAACACGATCACAGCGGTCGCCAGTCCCGCGGCGACGGCCGCCAGCGAGGTTTCCAGAGGCCCGGCATTGAACAGGATGATCTGCACGATCGCCCCGGTCGCGGCGCCGGCGGTGAAGCCGATCACGTCCGGCGAACCCAGCGCGTTGCGCGAGATCGACTGGAAGATCGACCCGGCCATGCCGAGCGATGCACCGACGAAGAGCGCCGTGACAAGGCGTGGCAGGCGCACGCGCCGGATGACGCGTTCGGCTGTGGCATTGTCGCCATTTCCGAGCAGGCTGCCCAGAACCTCGGCGGGCGTGAAGGCCAGCGTGCCGGTGCCGAGCAGGACGATGCCGAGCGCAATGGCGGCGAAAGCAAGCACGGCGCAGACCAGCACCGTCCGTGGCCGCCAGCGCAGCGACAGCGACCCGACCCGCAGGGCTGGAATCGTCGGGGCGGTCATAGCCGGGCCAGCCTGAAACGACGCACGATCATGACGAATACCGGCCCCCCGATGAGGGCCGCCACGATTCCCGCCGCAATCTCGGCGGGCGGCACGATCATGCGACCGATGACATCGGCCCCAAGCAGCAGGATCGCGGCGAACAGGGCAGAGTAGGGCAGTATGAGACGGTAGTCCGGCCCCGTGACGGCGCGCGCGATCTGTGGCGCCACCAGTCCGACGAAACCGATGGGACCTGCCCCCGCCGTTGCCGAGCCGGCCAGAAGCATAACCGACAGGCAGGCAAGAACCCAGGTCCGGCGGCGGCTGACACCGAGGGCCTGCCCCAGATCCTCGCCAAGCGCGAGCGCATTGAGATTGCCGGCGATGGAGATGGCCGCGACAAGCCCCGCCGTCACGGAAATCGCGAGAACACCGGCCACATCGTAGCCACGCCCCTCGACCGAACCGGCAGCCCAGTTGCGGAAATCGTCGAGTACCGTGACGGGGGCGTTAAGAATGATCATGCCGGTGACGGAAGCCAGCATGACGGAGAGCCCCGCGCCGGCCAGTACGAGACGCACCGGATTGGTTCCCGTTTCGTGAGCCTGCCCCAGAATGAAGACCGCCGTTCCCGCAAGGCCGGCCCCGAGGAAGGCCAGCCACACATACTGCGCCATCGAGGTCAGGTTGAACACCAGGACGCCCAGCGCGACGGCGACGGCCGCGCCCGCATTGATGCCGAGCAGGCCGGGCTCAGCCAGCGGGTTTCGGGTGACGGCCTGCATCACGGCCCCCGCAACGCCCAGGGCAAGGCCGGCAAGCAGCGCCACGATGGTGCGCGGAACCCGCAGTTCCCGCACCACAAGATGCAGGTCGTTGGCCGGATCGAAGGTCCACAGCGCATCGAAGGCAACGGCAAGCGGAACGGGACGCGAGCCGATGGCAAGGCTGGCGAACACGGCAAGCAACAGCACGCCGCAGCCGGCAAGCAGCCCCAGCCTGCGGCTCCGTCGCCGGCGCGGTGTCGCTGGTGCGGCCGAAGATGTCATCTATGTTGCGGCTTCAGCGAAAATGCCGGGCCACGGCATCGACCATCTCCAGCCCCGAATAGTAATCGATGCGGAAGGAGGTCGGCCCCAGCGGATAGACGCGCCTGTTCCTGACCGCCGGCAGATTGGCGAGAACCGGGTCGGCAAGAAAGGCTTCCACATCGGCATCCGTGCCGCGCAACAGGAAAACCGTATCGCCGGTAATGGCAGCCGACAGGTTTTCGCGCGAGATGAAGTCGAAATCGGAGCGGCGCGTCACATCGCCAGACTGTGCCTGCGGCATCCCCTGAACCTCGAAGCCCAGGGAGGACAGCAGCCGTGCCTGCGGACTTTCGGCCCGGCCGATAGAGTAGCTGGCGCCGATATTGTAGCCGACGATGCTCGCTGTGCCCTTGTCCTTCCTGAGCGAGGCGGCCACCTCGGCAGTATGCGCATCGAAGCGCTCTATGGCCGCGAGAGCTTCCTTCTCAAGTCCGGCGGCTTCCCCGATCCTGATGGCCATGTCCTGCCAGCTCTGGTTGGAATAGTTCACGACAAAAGTCGGAATGCCCTGAGCTTCAAGCTCGCCGTAGTGCTGAAGCACGGTGTCGGCGCCCGAGGACGATGCGATCAGCAGATCCGGCTCCCAGCCGATCACTGCCTCGATGTCGAAGCTCAGGTTCCTGTAGAGCACCTCGACGCCACGTTCATCGGCGACACCGGCCCATTGCGAGAAGAACCCCTTGTCGTCGGTCATGACGCTGGGCGTGGTGGCCGCGGTCGCAACCAGCGGAGCGTCCATGGCGAGCAGGATGCCGGTGAGGCTTGGAGCGGTCGACACGATCCGTACGGGGCGGGCGGGGAGCGTCAGTTCCCCCGCTTCATGCTTGACCGTACGGGGCCAGCCTTCTTCCTGCGCATGAGCGACAGGCGCGGAAAGCGACAGGGCGGCAGCGAAAGCCGTCGCGGCGAGGAACATCTTTTGGGCGTTCATGTCTGCGTTCACGAGGCAGTCCTTCGGCATGAGGCGTTGTTGCTGTTGCACTGTTCAGATCTGGACGTCGAGATCTTCGAAATCGCGCAGGCCGCCGCCTCTGGAAATCACATCCTCATAGTGCCTCAGACGCAGCCGGTCCACTTCCGAACTGCTGACGCCGCGTCTCCAGTAGCCGGCGGCGCGCACATTCTCCTTCGGCAATCCGCAGGCTTCGGTGAAATGACGGCGAATGGCGCGCGCCTCCTGCCGCTCGCCGGCCGCCCAGATCGTCCAGCGATCCGGCTCTGGCAGCGCTTTCGCCGCCGCGACCAGCCTGCCGGTGGTGCCGGGCGCCTCGTCCGGCGCGCGCAGCCACAGATGGAGCGTGACGCCAGCGACCTGCGGAAGTTCCTCGAATGCGGCCCGGTCTGCCGTTTCGATGTGGACCACACCCTCGACGCCAGCCTGCCAGTTCTGCAGGATGGAGTAGACGGCGGGAATTGCGGTCTCGTCGGCGAACACGGCCACCTTCCGTCCTGCCTCCCAGGCGGGCAGGTAATGCGGGCGGGGGCCTGTCAGCGTGACAACCCTGTCCTTGCCTGCCTGAGCGAGCCAGCGCATGGCCGGGCTCTCGTCCTCGTGCATGACGAAATCGACCTCGACCACGCCGCGCGCCTCGTCGAACGAGCGTATCGTATAGATGCGCGATATCGGGCGCTGCCCTTCGGAAGCCTCCACCTCGATCCGGATGGCGAGATTGGGCAGACGCCACGGGGCCGGGTCGGTCGGTGCGATACGCGCCGTGACCCGCGCAACGGACGGGAAAGGCCGTTCGACCTTTTCCACCGTCATTTCGGTATGTTCCATACCGCGCATGTGATCGTCCTGCTCAAGGCGATCATTGGAATCTTCGACGATATCTTTCGATGTGGCGTTCATGGCGCGCTTTCTTGATCGTGTCTGGCAGGGAGGCCGGAGCCGGGATCGAAATCCTGAAAAAGTGAAGTTTCCGGGAGCATCCGGCTCGCCTTGCCAGGCTTGTTCCGGCAAAGTTGAGTTGTTTGTTCCACATTACGGATTGCATTCCGCATTGCAATACTGTTTGGAAGGCCGGCGCATGTTGTGGTGGTGACAATCGCAATCCGCCCCGCTATTCGGCTGTGCTGAGGAAATGAAAAAAGCGACTGGCTCCGGGATGACGCAACGCCTCTACGCCGAATCCGTGACGCTGCGTTATGACCAGCGTACGATCTCGACCGATCTCACCGTCGCCATTCCGGATGGTTCCTTCACCGTCATCGTCGGGCCGAATGCCTGCGGCAAGTCCACCCTGCTGCGCGCCCTGTCGCGCCTCTTGCAGCCGGCTTCCGGCAGGGTGGTGCTCGATGGCAGCAGCATAGGCGATCTGCCGGCGAGAGAGGTTGCGCGGCGGCTGGGCCTGCTGCCGCAAAGCTCCATAGCGCCGGATGGCATTACCGTGGCCGATCTGGTCGCGCGGGGCCGCTACCCTCACCAGTCGTTCCTGCGGCAGTGGTCGCAGGCGGACGAGGCGGCGGTCGCCTCGGCGATGGAGGCGACGCGGGTGACGGAACTTGCCGACCGCCTCGTCGACGAACTGTCTGGCGGCCAGCGCCAGCGGGTGTGGATCGCCATGGTTCTGGCGCAGGAAACGCCGATCCTGCTGCTCGACGAACCGACCACCTTCCTGGACATCGCCCATCAGATCGAACTGCTCGATCTTCTGGCCGATCTCAACCGCCAGGGCCGCACCGTCGTCGCGGTGCTGCATGATCTCAACCATGCCTGCCGCTATGCATCGCATCTCGTTGCGGTGAGGGAAGGCGCGATCGTGGCACAGGGCGCGCCTTCCGGCATCGTCAACGAGCGTCTCGTGGAGGAGGTCTTCGGCCTTGCCTGCATGATCATACCGGACCCCGTTTCGGGAACGCCGATGATCGTGCCGAAGGGGCGGCACGGGACGAACGGCACGAACAGGGCGGAGACCGCCACATGAGCGCAGCACGGCAGCTTCATATCGGCTTTTGCCTTACCCCGACATGGCTGAAGGGCCGTCGCGCCGAACCCGACGAACTGCCGTCGCCTCACGATCCGGCTTCCTTCTATATCGATCTGGCCAAAAGGGCCGAGCAGGCTAAACTCGATTTCGCCTTCAAGGTGGATTATCTCGCGCTCAACCCGGCCATGGCCGGAGGGCAGGGCGGACCCGGCCTCGAGCCGAACATGCTGCTTGCGGCAATCGCCCGCGAAACGCAACGCATCGGGCTTGTCGCCACCCACTCCACGACATTCAACCCGCCCTACATCGTCGCGCGGCAGATCCAGTCGCTGCACTGGCTGTCGCAAGGGCGCGCGGGGTGGAATATCGTCACCTCGATCGAAGGGGCCGAAAATTTCGGCGATGCGCCGATGCCGCCGCCTGAGGCGAGATACCGCAAGGCGGCCGAATTTACCGATGTGGTTCGACGCCTGTGGCAGAGCTACCCGCCGCCCGGAGCGGACGGCCTGCCGCAGGCCCACCCCATAGACCATGCCGGCGAATTCTTCAGCGTGAAGGGCCCGCTCAATGTGCGCGGCCATGAAAGCGGCCCGCCGCCCATCTTTCAGGCGGGCGCTTCCGACATCGGGCGCACGTTCGCCGCCTCGGTGGCGGATGCCACCTTCGCTTCGGCTCCCGACATGGCGGCCGGCATCGATCTGCGCACCGACCTGAGGGCGAGAGCGGAACGCCTCGGTCGCAGGGCTGATGATATACGGCTGCTGCCGGGGCTCTATTTCTTCCTCGCGCCGACGCGCGAGGAAGCGTGGGAACTGCACCGCCGCGCCCACGCCCATCTGACCCATGAACGCCGGGTCGAGTCGGTGAGGACAGTGCTTGGCCTGGACATCTCCCGGCTTGGTCCCGCAAGCCGGGTTACGCCCGACATGCTGCCTGTGCCGGATGCGCCGGTGCGCAGCCGCACCCATGCCGATCTGCTGCGGCGCTTCATCGAGGCCAACAACCCCACCGTCGAAGAACTGCTGGCGCGGCCCGAGGTGGTCGGCTCCGCACATTGGGTATCGGTCGGCACGGTGGAGGATGTGGTTGCCGATATCGTGGAATGGTTCGGGGCCGGGGCCATGGACGGGTTCATCGCCCTGCCGGGCGGCTCGACCGGATCGCTCGATCTGTTCTTCGAAGAGCTGGTGCCTGCGCTGGCTGCGCGCGGCCTGTTCCGCACCGAATATGAAGGCACGACGCTGCGCGCGCACCTGCGCATGTCCTGAACGCGGGAATTCAGGCGCAGCCGGCCTCCCGCGAAGCCTGCCGTGCAGCCTCGAAAAGCGCGGCGCGATGATCCTGCGCCTGCGCCGCATCGATGAACGAGACCGTCGTCACCACGCAGGCGATCTCGTTCTGGGCGTCGAAGACGGGCGCTGCCTTGCCGGTGAGCAGCGAGAAAAGATGCTCCTTCAGATCGGCACCCCCCTCGCGGCGCACTGCTTCCAGAACGTCGGCCCCCGGAGGTTTTCCCCGAAACGAAGACGGCTGCATGCGGCGCGCGGCCTCGATTCGTTCGGCCGGCAGAAAAGCCTGGAAAACCAGCCCGGTGGCGGTGTTGTCGAGCGGCAGCACGTCGCCCAGCGACACGGTGCTGACCATGAAGTCGGAACTGCGATACCAGCGCACGATGGTAGGCCCGCGTTCGGTCCAGATCGCGACGCCACAGCTTGCGGCGATGCGCGCGGCCAGCGATTTCATCAGCCGTGCGGCCACCTCGACCGGCTCTATGCGCCGCAGCGCACCGATGCCGATATGAAGCGCCGCCGGGCCGAGATCGTAGCGTCCGGTCGTCCTGTCCTGCGCAACCAGCCCTTCCAGCACCAGACTTTGCATGTAGCGGTGAGCGGTCGAAGTGCCGGTTCCGGCACGCCGGGCCAGCTCCCCGAGCGCCATGGCCCCCTCCGATTTCGCGAGGATATCCAGGAAACGGGCGGCGATGGAAATCGACTGTATCGTGGTGGAGCGCTTCGCCCTGTCATTCTCCGCTTCGACGAATTTCTCAGGCTTCACGACCGGAGCCCCGATCTGATCTGGAAAGCCAGAAAATGGCAAACTGGACGATCATCGCAACCATTGTTCAAAATGAAAACCGCCGGCTTCAACCGGCTGGACCTCCCACACGGCTGGATTGAACAAGGTTAGGCCGGTTCCTCCGCGCAATCAATCCGTTGCCGGCGATCCGTGGCCGCCCCGCAACAGTAACACGTTCCCATGTTCCCACCCCACGGACAGGCCGGTACACTTTGTTGACATGCGGAATGCGCTATGCATTGTGGAATTCATCATTCACATCGCCAGCCACGGTTCGTGCCCCAGCCAGCGTTTTGTCCGGGATCGGGGGTCTCATGTCGACCAAGCTTGCCGCATCGTTGCTGCGTAGCGCCAGTGCGCTTTCCATCTTGTCTCTGCTGGCTGCGGGGCCTGCGCTCGCACAGGAAGCGTCGTCTGCGGGCAGCGCCATCGTGCTCGACGTCATCACCGTCACAGGTGAAAAGGTCTCGCGCGAGTTGAAGGACACCGCTTCCTCCGTCGCCATCAGGACGGCGAAGGAAATCGAGAAGGAAAAGACCGGCAATTCTTCCGTCACCGAGGTCGTTTCGGACGTGCCGAACGTGACCTATACCGAGACGGTCGGGGTTCCGGTGATCCGCGGTCTGGACGGGCAGGGGCCCAATACGGGCGCGGGCGCGTTCTTCTCTGGCACGGTGCCGCGTGCCCCCATCAATGTCGACGGGCACTATCTGAACTACAATGAATCCTACTTCGGCGCGACCTCGGTATGGGACGTGGATTCGATCGAGGTGTTCCGCGGCCCCCAGACCACGTCACAGGGCGCAAACGCCATCGCCGGCGCGATCATCGTCAACACCAAGGACCCGACCTTCACCCGCGAAGGCGCCTATCAGGCCGAGATCGGCAACTACAACCAGAAGCGCGCGTCCTTCATGCTTTCCGGCCCGCTGGTCGAGAACGAGCTCGCCGGTCGCATCGCCGTGGACTATTCGGGACGCGATACATTCATCGACTACATCAATCCTGCCTACAGAGACACGGGAACCGACCGCGATTTCAAGGCGCTGAATGCACGGGGCAAACTGCTCTGGCAGCCGTCAGAAATTCCGGGGTTCGAGGCGAAGCTCACCTATTCGCTCAACAGGACGAACAGGCCGACGCAGGAATCCGCCTATCTCCCGTTCGATGAACTCAACAGCCATGCAGCGACCATGCCGACCTGGAAGCAGGACACGCATACTGGCATTCTCGACATCAGCTACGATTTCGGCAACGGCTACAAGATCTTCAATCAGACCCAGTATTCGGATTCATCCGTCCACCGCAAAATGCCCATGGTGGGTATCGGAGCGGCCGATGTCGAGCAAACAAACTTCTCCAACGAGGCCCGTGTCACCTTCGGCGAGCAGGCCGATGTGATCAGCGGCGTCGCCGGCATCTACTACGCGCATGTGAGCACAGACGAAAAGCTTGACCTCCCCGGGCGCTTCCCGGGCGCGGGCAACGGCTACTCCGCCTTTGACGACACCAAGGACAATCTTGGCCTCTTCAGCGAAGTGAACTGGAAATTTGCCGAGCAATGGACCCTCACAGGAGGATTGCGATACCAGCAGGACCGGGTGCAGCGCTCCGGTCTCTCGACCTATGCCGAGGATGCGGCAGAATTCGACAAGACGTTTTCTGCCCTCCTGCCCAAACTCTCGCTCACCTACGCAGTTACTCCGGACTGGAATGTCGGCGCTTTGGTCAGCCGCGGCTACAATCCGGGTGGTATTACGCTGGATTTCGCAACCCGTGCGCCCGAAATTCCCAGGTGGCGCAATTTCAAGGATGAGTCCATCTGGAACTACGAGTTGTTTACGCGCGCCAGCCTTCTTGATGAAAGGTTGATGCTGAGCGGCAACCTGTTCTACATGGACTTCAAGAATGCACAGTACAATGTCCCGGTCGAGTTGCCGGGCTCATCAGGCGTGTACGCATCCTATACGGTGAACGCCGAAAAGGCCCATTCCTACGGCGTCGAGATCGGTGCGGACTATCTCGTTCTCGATAACCTCACCATCAAGGCGAGCGCAGGCATCCTGCGCACCAGGATCGACGAAATGAATCTCGATACCGAAACGTCGTACAAAGACAACGAGTTCGCCAAGTCACCCGGTTACATGCTGAGCCTGGGAGCAAGCTGGGATGCGACGGAGAAGCTGACCATTTCCGGCCAGATCCGCCACACGGACGGCTACTATTCCGATGTCGCCAACACGCCCGGCCTGGCTGTCGGCTCCTATACGGTGGCCGACGCGCGCGTAAGCTACCAGTTCACCGATGCTTTCCAGGTCTATGGATACGTCAAGAACATCTTCGACGAGCGCGCGCCGACATATATGCAGCCGAACCGCGGCATTGGCGGCCTCGAGGCCGCCATAACCCCGCCGCGCATGTTCGGCGTCGGAGTCAGAGGCAGCTTCTGACCTGAAGAGGCGCCGGGCTTTCGCCCGGCCCCGGATCATGGCTGATCTGCACGAGGCCGGGACGGCATTTGCTATGCCGCCCCGGCTTCATGCTTTCAGGCCACGCGGATGACGCCGCGCCGTATCTGGTCTTCCTCGATCGATTCGAACAGAGCGCGGAAATTGCCCTCGCCAAATCCTTCGTCGCCCTTGCGCTGTATGAATTCGAAGAAGATCGGGCCGATGACGGTCTTCGAGAAGATCTGCAGCAGGATGCGGGTCGTTCCGCCGTTCAACACGCCTTCGCCGTCGATCAGGATGCCGTGCTTCTTCATCCGCTCGACCGGCTCGTCATGGCCGTTCACGCGCCCGTGCGACATCTCGTAATAGGTATCCGGCGGGCCGGGCATGAATTTCAGCCCTTTGGCGGCCAGGCTGTCGGTGGCGTCATAGATGTCGTCGGTGCCGACGGCGATGTGCTGTATGCCTTCGCCTTTGTACTTGCGCAGATATTCCGCGATCTGGCTGGTCTCGTCCTTGGACTCGTTGAGCGGGATTCTGATCTTGCCGCAGGGCGACGTAATCGCCCGGGAGACCAGCCCGGTAATGCGCCCGTCAATGTCGAAGAAGTGAATCTGCCTGAAACCGAACAGTTCGCGGTAGAAGTCCCACCACTTGTCCATGTTGCCGCGATAGACATTGTGGGTAAGGTGATCGAGATAGTAGAAGCCGACACCCTGCGGTTTCGGATTCCGCTCGCCCAGCCATTCAAACTCCGTATCGTAGGCCGAGCCTTTCTCGCCATATCTGTCGACGAAATAAAGCAGTGAGCCGCCAATGCCCACGATAGCCGGCACATCCAGCGCCTTGTCGTCGCCTTCGTAAGGCGTCGCGCCTTTCGATACGGCATGCTCGAAAGCATGCCGCGCATCGACCACCCGCCATGCCATGGACGCAGCACAGGGGCCGTGTTCGTCGACGAAGCGCATCGCGTGGGAGCCGGGTTCTGCATTCACCACATAGTTGATGTCGCCCTGCCGCCAAACCGTGATGTTTCTGGTCCTGTGGCGGGCGACCGGGACATAACCCATGCGGGAGAACAGGTCCTCCAGCTTCTGCGGCTCGGGATGCGCGAACTCGACAAATTCGAAACCATCGGTGCCGGCGGGGTTCTCGGCGGTTATTTCAGCCGGCGGCGCATCATGCGGAAACGGACCCATCGTGAATTCCTCCCATTAAATCGAGCTTGCATATAATGCGCCTGTTCCCATGCAATGTTCTTGCAATATCAGCCTGTTTCGTTGGAATGATGCGCGGATCATGCATGAACAGGGAGAAACATGCCGTGAACGAGACGCTTGACCGGTTCGACCTGAGGCTGCTTCGCGAGTTGCAACGGGATGGCCGGCTCACCAACAACGAGCTGTCGGAAAGGATCGCCCTGTCGGCCTCGCAATGCTCGCGGAGACGGGCGCGGCTGGAGGCCGATGGCTTCATCAGGGGGTACCAGGCCATGCTCGACCGCGAGCGGCTGGGCCTTGAACTGCTGGTGGTTATCTCGGTCACGCTCGCCACCCACAACCGCGACAACGCCCAGCGCTTCGCCCGGCTGGTCAACGACCTGCCCGAAGTTCTGGAAGCCTATTCGCTGACCGGCGAGATGGATTACCATCTGAAGGTGGTCGTGCGCGGGCTTTCCGATCTGTCGCGCTTCGTCAACCAAGTGCTTTTGCCGCACGATTCCGTCCAGCATGTAAAAACAGCCATCGTGCTCAACACGCTCAAGCAGGCCGGCCCGCTGCCGATCGGCTGAGCGGCTGCCGGTCGGATCGAAAAGACTTTCCATGCACGGTTGAAGCCGGTCGGTCCCGGCAATAGCATGGGCCGGAGTGCAGGTTCGGCAGCGCGTCGGGCGTCACGCAAGGGAGAGAGGACGGGCATGAAGCTGGCGACACTGAAGGATTCCACCCGCGATGGCCGTCTGGTCGTCGTGTCGAAAGACCTGACGCGCTGTTCGGAAGTGGGCCATATCGCGCGCTCCCTTCAGGCTGCGCTGGACGACTGGAAGCATGTCGGACCGCGGCTTGCCGGCGTCGCCGAAGGCATCGAGACCGGAGCCCAGCCCACCATGCGCTTCCATGAGCACGAAGCCGCATCGCCATTGCCGCGCGCCTGTCAGTGGGCGGACGGCTCCGCCTATGTGAACCATGTCGAACTGGTGCGAAAGGCGCGGGGCGCGGAAATGCCGGGCAGCTTCTGGACCGACCCCCTGATCTATCAGGGCGGTTCAGATAGCTTTCTGGCGCCGCGCGACCCGATCGTCATGGCCGACGAGGCGTGGGGCATCGACTTCGAGGGCGAGATCGCGGTGATTGTCGATGATGTGCCGATGGGCGCTTCGGTGACGGAGGCGCAGGAGGCAGTCCGCCTCGTCATGCTGGCCAATGACGTGTCGCTGCGCGGCCTCATTCCCGCCGAGCTGGCAAAGGGCTTCGGCTTTTTCCAGTCTAAGCCTTCCACGGCATTTTCGCCGGTCGCCGTCACCCCGGACGAACTGGGCGAAGCGTGGGAAGGCGGGAAATTGCACCTGCCGCTTCTGGTTTCGCTGAACGGCCAGCCATTCGGGCGGGCGAACGCAGGCATCGACATGACTTTCGATTTCGGCCAGCTCATCGCCCATGCAGCCCGCACGCGCCCGCTGGCTGCCGGCTCCATCATCGGATCGGGCACTGTGTCGAACAGGCTGGACGGCGGTCCCGGCAAGCCGGTGGCGGAGGGAGGTGCGGGATATTCCTGCATCGCGGAAATCCGCATGGTGGAAACCATCGAAAAGGGCGTCGCGGCCACGCCGTTCCTCAGGTTCGGCGACCGTGTGCGCATCGAGATGCAGGACAGCGCCGGTCACTCGATCTTCGGCGCCATCGAGCAGACGGTGGCGAAATACGAAAAGGCGGGAGGCTGAGCTTCCGGCCCGCCTGCCTGCCGGAAATCGATTGCGCCGGATCGGTGCGCGTGCAGGCGAGCGATCACAAGGTTCTGGCCAACGGGGCCGGCGCATGATACCGCGCAGGCAAATTCCGGCCTGCCGGCTTTCCGTAACCGCTGTGGAAGACCCGGCACTACCTTGCAAGACAAAGATCCATGACCAAGTTCTGCCTGCGCGTTACCTGTGCCTCGACCCGTGGAATCGTTTCCGCCATCTCCTCCTTTCTGGCCGAGAACGGATGCAACATAACCGACAGCGCGCAGTTCGACGACAGCCATACCGGCCGTTTCTTCATGCGCGTCAGCTTTCGCAGCGAGGAAGGCCGTACCCTTGAGGAGCTTCAGCCCGGCTTCGGCCCCGTCGCCGGCCGGTTCGACATGGATGCCGAGTTCTTCGACGAGAGCGCCAAGCGCAAGGTCATCCTCATGGTGTCCCGCTTCGGCCATTGCCTGAACGATCTGCTCTATCGCTGGCGCATCGGCGCCCTGCCCATCGATATCGTGGCGGTGATCTCCAACCACATGGATTATCAGAAGACGGTCGTGAACCACGACATTCCCTTCTATTGCATTCGCGTGACCAAAGATAACAAGACTGAAGCCGAGGCCGCACAGATGCGCATCGTGCGCGAGACCGGGGCGGAACTCATCGTTCTGGCGCGCTACATGCAGGTGCTGTCCGATGACATGTGCCGCGAGATGTCGGGACGCATCATCAACATCCACCACTCATTCCTGCCGAGCTTCAAGGGAGCCAACCCCTACAAGCAGGCTTACGAGCGTGGCGTGAAGCTGATCGGCGCGACTTCGCACTATGTCACCGCCGATCTCGACGAGGGCCCGATCATCGAACAGGACATCGTGCGCATCACCCATGCGCAGTCGTCGGAGGATTATGTGGCCCTCGGGCGGGACGTGGAGGCTTCGGTGCTGGCGCGCGCCATCCATGCGCATATCCACGGGCGCGTGTTCCTCAACGGCGACAAGACCGTCGTCTTCCCGGCCTCGCCGGGTTCCTACGCCTCGGAAAGAATGGGCTGATTTTCATCCGCTGTTGAAACCGGGCGCCTGCGGCATCGACAGATGTCCGCAGGCGTTCTAGATTCCGGTTTCAATCCAGAGTCCGGCGGCGGCAGCCAAAGGCTTTTCGCGAATGAACCCGATGACCCCTGCCAGACCCAGAACCAGCCCGGGACCGCGCGGCCTCTCAAGGGATGCGATCGTCGAGGCGGCGCTGGACCTGATGGAGGAAGGTGGCGAATCCGGCTTCACGCTGCGCAAGCTCGGTGCGCGGGTGGGCTGCGACCCCATGTCGATCCTTTATCATCTCAAGTCGAAGGAAGGGCTTTACCGGGCGATGGCCGGCCGGCTGGAATCGCAGCTTCGCATCGCGCCTTCCAGCCTGCCCTGGCGCGGACGCATGCGCCATCTTGCCGACCAGTACCGCTCGGTGGCGCTGCGCTTTCCGAAAAGCTTCTGGCTGATGCAGCATTTCGTCTACACAGGACCGGCCGATTACGACCACATGGAAATGGTGCACGGCGCGCTGCGCGAGGCCGGCATTCCCGCACGCGATATCCCCTCGCTCTGCCTCGGCTGGTATGCCTGCATCACCGGCCTTGCCATGGGCGAGGTCGGAGGGCTCATCGGCCCTGCCAGCAAGCAGGATCTGGAAGAGCTGGCGCAACTGCCCGACCATTCGCATCCGCTCCTGAAAGGCGCGATGCCGCTTTATCAGGATCTGGCGCCGAACTCGGTGTTCGCGCTTTCCATCGAGATGCTGCTCGACGGCATCGTCGCACAGGCCGCACAGCATCTCCCGTCCGGGGCCAATCCGGCCTGATCGTCAGCGCAACGCTTCCATCTTCTGGAAATACCACATGCCGAGCGCCAGAGCCCGGTTGCCGAGATAACGGCCCACCGGAAGCCGCCAGTGCCACGCGCTGGCAAAAATGTCGAAATCACGCGCATCGCCGGTGATCGCAGCCGCCATGATCTCGCCGATGACATGAGACGTGGCGATGCCATGGCCCGAATAGCCTTGCGCGTAAAACACGTTGGGCGTGACATTGCCGAGTTGCGGAATACGGTTGATGGTAATGCCGTCCTGTCCTTCCCATGCAAACTCGATCTTCACATCGGCAAGCTGCGGGAAGGTTTTGCGGATCGCGGGCAGCATCGGCGCGCCGATATCGCCGCTTGCAGTACCCTTGTAGTTCGTGCCCGATCCGAACAGCAGGCGCCGGTCGGCGGTCAGGCGGTAGTAGTCGAGCACGAAGCGCGTGTCGTAGACGGCGAAATCCTGCGGCAGCACGCTTTTTGCCAGCTCTTCCGGCAAGGGTTCGGTGGCGACGATGCCCAGCGTCGCGGGAAAGATCATGCCCGACAGCCTGCCTGGCGCGAAATGGTGGTAGCCATTACCGGCGATCATCACCTTGTCGGCACGCACGCGACCACTGGCCGTGACGAGTTCCGGCCTGTCGCCATAGATGATTTTTTCCACGGGCGTATCGATGAATATCCCGGCGCCCAGCGAACGCGCCGCATCGGCCTCACCAAGGCAAAGGTTAAGCGAATGGACATGCATGTTGCGGCGGTTGACCAGGCCGGCGTGATATATGTCGGTGCCGACATAGCGGTGCAGGTCCGCGCCATACACCATCTCCACCTCGTCGCCCATGCCATGGTCGCAGGCGGCGCGGTACATGTCCTCGAGTTCCGCGATGTGGGAGGGCTGATAGGCCGCCTGCATGTGGCCGTGCTTGAGATCGCACCTTATGCCGTATTTCCCGACACGCCGCCTGATGATGTCCTGCCCGCGCCAGCGCAGGTTCCAGACGAATTCAGCGGCCTCGCTGCCCAGCTTGCGGCGGAACTGCTTTTCCATCGCCCTGTCGCCGGAAAGCGAGCCGGTGATCTGGCCGCCATTGCGCCCCGACGCGCCCCAGCCGATGCGGTTGGCTTCCAGAACCGCCACCCGCACGCCGCGTTCGGCAAGCTCAACCGCCGTGGCTATGCCGGTGAAGCCGCCGCCGATGATCGCGACATCGACATCGATGCTGCCTTCCAGCCTCGGAAACGGCGCGATCGTATTGGCGGTGGCCGCATAATAGGACTTGCAATAGGGTTCGGCCATAATCCGGCTCCGTAACGTTGGAAGCAGCTTCGGGATTGCCCTGCGGGTCAGACCGAAAGCCTGTAGGTGGCAAGCTCGAACGCGCTGATATGCCTGCCGAAGCCGTCCTGCTCCTGCTGCTTGCAGGCACAGAAGGCATCGACGAATTCGGGATTGAGCAGCGCCT
The DNA here is from genome assembly GCA_022833215.1 of Mesorhizobium sp. Lineage (GTDB taxonomy): Bacteria > Pseudomonadota > Alphaproteobacteria > Rhizobiales > Rhizobiaceae > Mesorhizobium. The sequence goes on from JAIPUZ010000060.1 coordinate 17,990, forward strand.
TCACGGCGTCTGAAGCTGAAAAGCGTTCCAGCGCCTGCCGCCAGTCGCGGGCGATTGCCTCGCAATCCTGATGATGCGAATTGCCGGCAATGGGCGGGGGAGGCTCGGCCCGGCTGTCCATGCCATGCAGGGCACCGGCCAGAATGGCGGCGAGAACGATATAGGGGTTGGCATCGGCGCCGGCGACCCGGTGCTCTATGCGCCGCGCGGCATGCGCACCGGCCGGAATGCGCACCGCCGCAGTGCGGTTCTCATAGCCCCATGCCACGTTGGTGGGGGCCAGCCCGCCGGGACACAGGCGGCGATAGGAATTGAGATGCGGCGCGAAGGCGAGCGTCATGTCGCCCATGGTGGCAAGCAGGCCGCCGACCGCGTGGCGCATGACGTCCGCGCCCGTCCCGGTGCCATCGTCGAAGATATTCGCGCCCGCCTCGTCGATGACAGAAAAATGCACATGCATGCCGGAGCCCGCCCAGTCGCGGTGCGGCTTGGCCATGAAGCTTGCGACGTAACCATGGCGACGGGCGACGTTCCTGACGATCTGCTTCAGGAACACCGTATCGTCGCAGATTTTGATCGCATCGGCCTCGTGCAGAAGATTGAACTCGAACTGGCGCGGCGACCCCTCGGCGATCGCCGCCTCCACCTGGATGCCGCAAGCCCCGGCGATGCGATAGACGTCATCGAGAAAGGCGCCGGCGGCGTCGAGTTCCTCCAGCGAATAGATGTGATCGAACTCCCCGCTGACAGAGCCGGGGCCGAAGGAAGCGGGGGCCGGGGCACCCTCCGGTTCGAGCAGGTAGAATTCCAGTTCCGTCGCCGCCACCGGACGCAGGCCGCGCGCCGAATAGCGCGCCAGCACATCGGCCAGCAGATGGCGGGCGTCGGCAAAATAGGGGCGGCCATCCTCTTTCCACATGGACAGCGGCACCAGCGGCGTATCGCCACCCGCCCAGCCCAGAGATACAGGTGGGCGACCGGTGGGCAGGCAGATGCCGTCGAGATCGCCGCGCTCCATGGTCAGCCTCGTGCCGGCGGTGTCGACGCCCCATATGTCCACGCCAATCGAAGACAGGGGCATGCGGATACCCTGCGCGCTCACCGCCTCCAGCTTCGAAACGGGCGCCCTCTTGCCACGGAAGATTCCGTTGAGGTCACAGACCGCGGCGAAGAAAGAGCCGCGGTCACCGCCGGCGTCTCCCGCGGCGTTTGCGACCGGGCCTGAAAACATCATCGCATCCATGGACAGGTTCCGAACTTCATTTTGCAATGCGCCTTCACCACACGGCCAACCGCTGCCGAAAGATGGGGCACCCATCCACTGCCATCGCCAGCGAGCGCGTTCGAAAGCGTTCTCTTTACATGAATTTCTACAGTGTAGACTTTCCAAGTCAAGACCCGTATGGGAGTGATCCTGCCAAGCTGTCACAAATTCGAACGCTTTTCAGATGACGCTGATCATACTGAAAAACATACGAATATTCTTTCGAACCCCTTGGGGTGAGTAGTTGAGGGCAATCCATGTCCGCTTTCTGAAGCACCTCCGATCTCTACATCCGGAAAAAACCGGCTTGACGCTCCCTTCCCTCCCTGTATGGTTTCTACATTGAAGGGTTTGGATTCAGGCGAATGGAGGCGCTTGAATTCAGGCGAAAGAGGAGCAGCAGCCCGGTACACGTCAGGCAATTGGCGCAGGGTCCGGGAGGCGAACCGGGAGGAAACATGCGACTTCTGAAACGTTGCGCGCTTGCAGCGCTGGCCACCGTGGCGATGCTTTCGCCTTCTGTCGCCAACGACCAGAAATCCCTCAACGTCTACAACTGGTCCGATTATATCGGGGAAACCACGGTTGCCGATTTCGAGAAGGAAACCGGCATCAAGGTCAATTACGACGTCTTCGATTCCAACGAAGTCCTGGAAGCCAAGCTGCTCGCCGGCCGCTCGAACTACGATGTCGTGGTGCCCAGCGCCCAGTTCCTGGAGCGTCAGGTCAAGGCCGGCGTCTATCTCGAACTCGATCGCAGCAAGCTGGAGAATTTTGACGATCTCGATCCGGTCCTGATGAAGCAGCTTGCCATGAACGACCCCGGCAACGCCTATTCGGTGCCGTATCTGTGGGGGGCGATAGGCATCGGCTACAACAAGGCGATGATCAGGGAGAGGCTGGGTACGGACCAGATCGACTCGCTCGACATCTTCTTCATGCCGGAGAACGCCGCCAAACTGGCCGATTGTGGGCTGACGCTGCTCGATTCCCCTTCCGAGATCATGGCGACCGCCTATGTCTATCTCGGCATCGATCCCAACAGCGAAAATCCGAAGGATCTGGAAAAGGGAGTCGAGCTGCTCAAGGGCGTGCGCCCGCATGTGCGCTATTTCCACTCCTCCCAGTTCATCAACGATCTGGCCAACGGATCGATCTGCATCACGCTCGGCTATGCGGGCGACATGGTGAATGCGCGCGAGCGCGCGCAGGCGGCCAACAACGGCGTCGACCTTGCGATCATCGTCCCGAAGGAAGGCGGCATCCTGTTCTTCGACGTCATGGCCATTCCGAAGGACGCACCTAATCCGGAGAACGCCTACGCCTTCATCAACTACATTTCCCGTCCGGAAGTTCTGGCGAGCCTTTCCAACACCATCAATTTCCCGAACGCCAGCCTCAAGGCCGACCCGATGATCTCCGACGAGGTGCGCAACGATCCGGGAGCCTATCCGCCCATGGAACTGCGCGACAAGCTCTATGCGATGAAGGCGCACTCGCTGAAGTTCGACCGGCTGCTGACGCGCGCCTGGACCGAGATCAAGACCGGCAAGTGACGGCCGACAACCGCGGGGACCGATGAGCACGACTATGGAACACCGATCCGCCGGCGCAGGGCCCGGCGGATCCGCGGCTGAACCTTTCGTCCGCATCGAGGGCATCACCAAACGCTTCGGCGCGACGGTTGCGGTCAATCGCATAGACCTCGACATCCAGCGTTCGGAGCTGTTCTGCCTGCTGGGCGGATCGGGATCGGGCAAGAGCACGCTTCTGCGCATGCTGGCCGGGTTCGAGCAGCCGAGCGAAGGCCGCATCCTTATCGACGGCCAGGACATGACCGGGGTTCCGGCCTATGAGCGGCCGGTGAACATGATGTTCCAGTCCTATGCGCTGTTCCCGCACATGAGCGTTTCCGACAATGTTGCCTACGGCCTGCGCCGGGGCGGTGTCGCCCGTGCCGAAATCCGCAAGCGCGTGGCCGACATGCTCGACATGGTCAAGATGGGCGACTACGCACAGCGCAAGCCCCACCAGCTTTCAGGCGGCCAGCGCCAGCGCGTTGCGCTGGCCCGCGCGCTGGTCAGGCAGCCGAAGCTGCTGCTTCTCGACGAACCGCTCGGCGCCCTCGACAAGAAACTGCGCGAGGAAACCCAGTTCGAGCTGATGAAAATCCAGTCGCAGCTCGGCACCACCTTCATCGTCGTCACCCACGATCAGGACGAGGCCATGACACTCGCCTCCCGTATGGGCGTGATGCAGGACGGGCGGCTGGTGCAGGTCGGCGGCCCGCGCGATCTCTACGAATTTCCGGTCAATCGCTTCGTTGCCCGGTTCATCGGCGCGGTGAACCTTTTCGAGGCGGTGCTGATCGAGGACGAGCCCGGACATGCGCGGCTGCGCTGTGCCGAAACCGGCGGCGTGTTCTATGTCAGCCACGGGGTCAGCGGCACGCCCGGCCAGACCATGCATCTGGCGCTGCGGCCGGAAAAGATCAATCTCACGCGGGACAAGCCGGATGGAGAGGAAAACGTCGCGCCGGGCGTCATCGACGAGATCGCCTATCTCGGCAATCTCTCGGTCTATCAGGTACGGCTCGACACCGGTCGGCTGATCCATGTCACGCTGCCAAATCTCGACCGTCACGAAGGCGAGGCATTCGAGATCGGCAACCGGGTATTTTGCAGCTGGGGGCCGGCCAGCGCCGTGGTGCTGCCGGCATGAGCGTGCAACAACGCCTGAATGCTTCGCCCGCCCCGGCCCGGCGGCGCAAATCGTGGCGTCTCGGCCGCCACAGCGTGATCGCCCTGCCCTATGGCTGGCTTCTGCTGTTCTTCATCCTGCCTTTCGCCTTCGTGCTGAAGATTTCGCTGGCCGAGGCCGACATGGCCATTCCGCCCTACACGGCGCTGGTCGAGTGGCTGGACGAAACCACCCTTACGATCCAGCTCACCTTCAGCAAGTACCAGCTCCTGCTGGAGGACAGGCTCTACCTGTCGGCCTACCTGAACTCGCTCAAGATCGCGGCTATCTCCACCGTCTTCTGCCTGCTCATTGGCTTCCCGATCGCGCTGTTCATCGTCAGCCGCCCTCCGCATGCACGCTTTTTCTGGCTGGCCATGGTCATGCTGCCGTTCTGGACCTCCATGCTCCTGCGCGTCTATGCCTGGATCGGCATTCTGCAGAGCAACGGTCTGCTCAACACGTTTCTGATGGATGTCGGCATCATAAATCAGCCTCTGGTGCTGCTGCATACCGACCTCGCCGTCTATCTGGGCATCGTCTACTCCTACCTGCCGTTCATGGTCCTGCCACTCTATGCGGCGCTGGAAAAGCTCGACCCCGCCCTGCTCGAAGCCTCGGCCGATCTTGGCGCACGCCCCTCCGTCTCCTTCTTCACGGTGACGCTGCCGCTGGCGGTGCCCGGCATCGTCGCCGGCTGTCTGCTGGTGTTCGTTCCTGCCGTTGGTGAGTTTGTCATCCCCGCGCTGCTCGGTGCGCCGGACACGCTGATGATCGGCCGCGTGCTGTGGGACGAGTTCTTCGCCAATCGCGACTGGCCGATGGCCTCGGCGGTGGCGATCGTCATGCTGATCGTTCTCGTCGCACCGGTGATGCTGGTCCGCGCCCGCGAGACCGCCACCAGGGATGAGGCGTGAGATGCTGAGAACCGGCCGCTTTGTCACTTTCATGGCCCTTGCCGGCCTGATGTATCTCTACATCCCCATCTTCATCATGATGGTGCTGAGCTTCAACGGCTCACGGCTGGTCTCCGTCTGGGGCGGCTTCTCGTTCAAATGGTATGGCGAGCTGTTTTCCAACGATCAGTTGCTCAATGCCGCGTGGCTGAGCATCAGGGTCGCGGGCTTCAGCGCCACGCTCGCCGTGATACTGGGGACGCTGGCAGGCTACGTACTAACCCGCTTCGGCCCCTTCCGCGGGCGCGTGCTGATGGCCGGTATGGTGACCGCCCCGCTGGTGATGCCGGAGGTGATTACCGGCCTGTCGCTGCTGCTGCTGTTCGTTGCGATGGAGGATTTCATCGGCTGGCCGCAGGGGCGCTCCATCACCACCATCGTCATTTCGCATGCCACCTTCTGCATGGCCTACGTCGCGATCGTCGTACAGTCGCGGCTGGCGCAGATGGACGGCGTCCTGGAAGAGGCCGCGCAGGACCTTGGCGCAAGGCCCTGGCGCGCCTTCATCGACGTCACCCTGCCGATGCTCGCCCCGGCGCTGATTTCCGGCTGGCTGCTCGCCTTCACCCTCTCCTTCGACGATCTGGTCATCTCCAGCTTCGTTTCCGGCCCGGGATCGAGCACCCTGCCGATGGTTATCTTCTCCAAAGTCAGGCTCGGCGTCAGCCCGGACGTCAACGCGCTGGCTACCATCCTGATCGGTTTCGTCGGCACCTGCGTCTTCGTCTACAGCTGGCGTGCCGGGCGCAGGATGCGCATGCGCGAAGACGCCTGAACAGGCGACACGACGCGCCATTCCTTAAGGCGCGCAAAAGCGTCCTTTGTCAGTAGCGCGCATCCTTCGGCTTGTTGCCGTTCGGCCAGTCGTTCACCTTCGGTGCAAAATCGGGGCGCGGCATGTGGGTGAAGTATTCCGAGACGTCGATCGCTTCCTGATCGGTCAGCACACCGCCCTGTCCCAGTTGCCCGTCAAGTTGCATGGCCGGCGGCATCGCCCATTTCACGAACTGGGCGGCCTTGTAGGTGCGGGCGAGACCTGCGCCGATGTTGAAGCTTTCATCGCCCCACAGCGGCGGGAAGATGATGTCGCCGAACTGGTCGCGCATGCCCTCGCCGTTGACGCCATGGCAGGCCGCACATTTGTGCGCATAGATGACCTTGCCATTGTCGGGATCGGGGATCAGGCTTTCGTCGACCGGCCCGGCATTGACGATATCGACACGATGTTCTTTCGCCACGCCCTGCCGGAGCCACTCCATATAGGCGATCATGGCCTTCATTTCCCGGCCTTCGCGGTCGAGCGGCCTGCCGTTCATGGAGCGCTGGAAACAGCCGTTGATGCGTGTTTCCAGATCGACCTCCTTGCCGGCGCGCGGCATCACGCGCGGATAGAAATTGACCGTGTTGATATAGCCGTTGGCGGCATCGATCTTGCCGTCGAGCAGGTGGCAAGAGTTGCAGTTCATCGCAGCGCCTACATTGTCTGGCAGGAGGCGCGCCGTATCCGCAAGCAGCCTCTTGCCGTAGATGATCTCGTCGGCGTTCGGCTGCGCGAAAATGTCCTTGTCGGCAGGCACCACATAGCGCCCGATCTCATTCTTTTCGGCGTCGAGAACCGCGAAGCTCGCCGCGGGCGGCGCATCCGGAACCGCGCGGGTCGCAACCCATCCCGCCGCGCTGCCGGCCATGGCGATCAAGGCAACACCGGCAATCAGGAAAGACTTTCTCATTGCGCAGCCTCCGGTGCGTAGTGAACGGGCTTGTGGGCGATTTCCTTGCGCATGCGGGCGATGTCGGCCTCGGTCACGGCGCTGGCATGATTGCCCCAGCCATTGCGGATGAAGGTCATCAGTTCGGCCAGGTCGGCGTTGGACAGATGCGCGAAGCCCGGCATGGTGAAGGCCATGCTGTGTCCGAGCGTCGAAGGCATGCGCCCGCCCGCCAGCGTCACCTGAATGAGCGAGCTCGGATCGTCGGCGAACACCATGGAGTTGCCGGCAAGCGCCGGATAAACCTCCGGCGCACCCTTGCCGTCCAGCCTGTGGCAGGCGGTGCAGTGCTCGATATAGGTCATGGCGCCCGGAGCCGAGAAATCGCCGTCCCGCAAGGCCGCCGTGGTGACGTCCTCCTTCGGCTTCCACTGCTCGCGGCCCGGCCGTGGCGGCAGCGATTTGAGGTAGCGCGCGATGGCGGTCAGGTCGTCATCCCCGAGATATTGCAGCGAGTGCTCGACCACGTCGGACATGGAGCCGAAGGCGGCGGTGCGCTTGTTGCGCCCGGTCCTCAGGAACGTCACCAGCTCCTCCTCGGTCCAGGTCACGAGACCCGTATCCTCGTTGCGCAGGTTCTTGGCATACCAGCCTTCCAGAACCGAGCCGGACAGGAACCGGCCAGAGCCGTCGTCCTTCAGCGCCTTTTCCTCATAGGCAAGGCCGCGCGGTGTATGGCAGGCCCCGCAATGCGCCAGCCCCTCGACCAGATAGGCGCCCCGCGCCACCAGCGGATCGTCGCTCTGTGGCGCCTCGAAATCGCGCGGCTGAGCGAACAGCAGCTGCCACCATGCCAGCGGCCAGCGCAGCGAGGCCGGCCACGGAATGGTGGTGGGCTGGTTCTGCTTGGCGACCGGCTTCACCGCGCTCATGAAATAGGCATACATGGCCTCGATATCGGCATCCGAAACCACCTGATAGGAGGCGAACGCCATGGCCGGATAAAGGTGCACGCCGTCCGGCCGCAGCCCCTTGCGCACCGCGCGCTCGAAATCGCCATAGTCATAGCTGCCGATACCGGTTTCGGGGTCCGGCGTGATGTTGGTGGCGTAGATGGTGCCGAGCGGCGTCTGCAAGCCGAGACCTCCCGCATAGGGCGCACCGCCGGGTGCCGTGTGGCACGCCACGCAGTCGCCCGCCCTGGCGAGATATTCCCCACGCGCGATCAGTTCGGGATCGGCTATATCAACCTTGCGATCCTGCTTCGGCGCGAACCAGTAAGGTGTGGAGGCAGCCACTCCCCATCCGATCGCCAGAGCCGACAATCCGGCAAGAAGAGCAAGTTTCAAGACTCTCATGGTTTCCTCGTCTTATGCGACAAGACCATGATGGTGTTTCACCCCTGCACGGCGTTGATCCAGATCAAGATCTGTTCTATTTTTCTTTTTGATTTCAATAACTTAATAGAAAACAACAAAACAGCCGGGCGCAGATGCACCCCGCTCGCAGCGAACGGCTCCTCCCTGTTCAGATATGTTTCGAAGCAGTCCCCCGACTGCTGTCCGGGCCGGCAGCGCCCGACAGACATCCCGTGAGTTGCCAGGCTTAAGGCAACCTTAAGAAGCGAAATAAATGAGGGGGACGGCCCGGACCATGGCATCTGGCCCGGCAAGCCTATGGATTTCCGGAACATGCGATAGGGGAAGACGGGACAGAGCCTCGTCTTCCCGCATCGACCTCGCAACCGGGGCACCGGGCGCGTGCGTGCAGGTCGCCCGAACGGGATCCGGCCGCCGGGCGTATTGGCATGATAGCTGCCGACCGCGTTCGACGCTGCTGACGGGAAGCAGGTGCCCGACGGCTATGACGGCGTGTTATCCCACCGCCCTGACGGCTTCGATCCTGTCGTATCCGCCGACGATATCGGCGAAGTCCTGCCAGACCACGCGCGCGCCTTCTTCCCACGCCTCGCGCGCCTCCGGCTGGAGCACCTTGCCCCCGTTCTCCGCAGCAAGGGCGACGGAGCGTGCTTCGTCGGCCACGATCAGTTCGTCGAAATAAGCGGCACCTGCGGTTGCGGCGTCCTGCAAGACGGTTTTCTGCTCGTCGCTCAGACCGTTCCAGAACGGTGTCGAGAAATAGACGACGCCGGATGCCCAGATATGGCCTGTCTCCGTGAGATAGGGCACGACTTCATAGAGCTTGAAGCCGGCATAGGCAGACTTTGTCAGGTCCATGGCGTCGGCAACTCCGGTCTGCAGCGCATTGTAGGTTTCCGGAATCGGGATGCCGATCGGCGTCGTGCCGAATGCGCTCCACAGTTTGGTGTGGAGAGGGCTCTGGATAACGCGGATGCGCTTGCCCTTGAGCTGGTCCGGCCGGATGACGGGTTCCTTGGTCAGCAGATGGCGCGCGCCGTAATTGATGAAATCCGCGACGACGAAGTTCTGCGCGGCGAGCTTTTCCTTCAATGCCGCACCGGTCTCGCCGGAAACAGTCGCGCGCACATGGGCGGCATCGCGGAACAGGAAAGGCAGATCGAGAAGCTGAACTTCGGGCACCCAGCCCGACAGCGCGGAAACGGTGGAGAGGCTCGCCTGTACCGAGCCAAGCCGGATGCCTTCCGCCACCTCCTTCTCGCCGCCCAATGCCGCATTGCCGACGATGTTGAAATTGAACTGGCCCGGCAGCTTCTCCTCGACCAGATCGCGGATGCGGTGCCAGATCTGCGTCTCCGGCTTGTCGTCGCCGAAAAGCGAGGCCACCGTAAGCGTGGTCTGCGCCTGGGCGCGTCCGGCAATGGCCGGGGCGAACAGGGCCGAAGCCCCCAGAGCGGCGGTGGTGCGAATGAAACTGCGGCGTGTGATGATGGTCATGGTTCCGGTTCCGGTGGCTAGAGAAGAAGGGCGCCTGCCGTCAGCAGGGCAAGCGATGCGACGAGCGCGCCGAGATAAGGCATGATCGCCGAGAACAGCGCGCCGGCGGGGACACGCGTCACACCGCTGACGACGAAGACCAGCATGCCGACGGGCGGCGTCAGCCCGCCGATCATCAGGTTGACGACAAGGATGACGCCGAAGTGGATCGGGTCCACGCCGGCCGCCACCGCAAGCGGCAGGAAAATGGGAGCAAACAGCAGGATGGCCGCGCCGATGTCGAGCACCAGGCCGATCAGCAACAGCAGCACGTTGATGATGATCAGCACGCCGAGCGGACCAAGGCCGAGGCCCGCAACCAGCGAGGACAGAAGACCCGAGACATTGTCCACCGCGAGCAGAAAGGCGAAGGGGCCGGCCGTGCCGATCAGCAGGCCGATGGCTGAAGCCTCGACCGCCGATTGCCGAAAGGCATCGTAGAGCGGCTGGATGCGCACCCGCGCGCCGAAGCCAAGGAAAAGTGTGTAGAGAGCGGCAAGAGCCGCCGCCTCCGTCGTGGTGACTATGCCCATGCGGATGCCGGCTACCACGATAACGCCAAGTCCGAATGCAGGTATGGCGGCTTTGGCGGAGTTCAGGCGCTCGGCACGGTCGGCGCGTGGCTGGGCGGCATGTTCGCTGGCTGTGAAATGGATTGCGATCGCAAGGCAGAGCGCCATGACGCCGCCGGCCACGAAGCCGCCGACCAGAAGCGAGCCGACCGAAAGATTGGTGGCGACGGCAAGGATCAGGAAGGCGATGGACGGCGGAATGACATTGTCCAGTACCGAGGTGGCGGCGATGATCGCCCCCGCCTGCGCCGGCGGGTATCCCTTCTTCACGAGTTCCGGCTGGAAGGTTGCCGAGCCGAACGCGGCATTGGCGACGGACGACCCCGAAGCGCCGGAGAACAGCACGCTGGTCAGCAGCGTAGTCTGCGCCAGCCCGGCGCGGCGGTGCCCCACCAGCGAGGATGCGAAGCGCACGATCTGCGAAGCGGTGCCGGAAACGGTCAGCAAGCCGCCTGCCAGCAGGAAGAACGGGATCGCCAGAAGCAGAAACTTCGACATGCCCGTGACGGTGGACAAAACCACCGCCTGCTCGGGCAGCGAACTGCCAAAGGCAATTGCGAGGTAGGCGGCAGCGAGGAAGGCATGCGGCAAGGGGGCTGCAACGACGAGGCCGATGAGAGCGATCAGGCCCAGCACGATGCTTGGCGGGAGGGAAACCGGTACCGAGAGATAGGCGACACCGAGATGCAGTGCCGTGCCGGCGGCAAGCGCGACGATCAGCGGACCCGTCCGGCCTTCCGCAATCCTTTGCAGGCTGAGCACCAGCAGGATGAGCACGCCGCCCGCCCCCGGAAACCCGAAGCGGACCCACTCGGGCAATCCGAGGGTGGGCGAGATGCCCCCCAGCATCGTGGCGATGCGGGCACTGCCGAAGGCGAGGATCAGGCCGGTCAGGACCGTGAAGATGTCGGCGACGACCGGTGCGATCGCCTGCGCCCTTGCCGGCATGCGGTTCACGAAGACGTCCAGGCGCATGGCAAGCGCGCTGTTGAGCGCCAGCGGCGCACCCAGCGCTATCAGCGCCACATGCAGCCAGATGCCAAGATCTTCGGAGCCGAGGAAACCGCTTCCGAAAACATAGCGCAGCGTCACCGCAAAAAGCACACTGACCAGAAGAACGGCAAGCAGGGCCGCACAGGCAGCTCCAAGCACGGCCTCGACGGCGAGCAGAATCTTGCGGGCCGTCGAGGCCGGTTCCGAGGCAATTTGTGGAGTAACCTGCGCGATCTCCATCGGTCAGCCCGCCGCGGTCTTGGAAAGGTCCCGGTCGAACAGGGTCGACCATGTAAACTGCCTGGCCTGTGGCAGCTCGCGGTTGACGTCGAGGCGCGGCAGGACGCTTTCACCGAAGCGATAGGCTTCTTCCAGAAGCGGCATTCCCGACAGGATGAAGGTGTCGACACCGGCTTCCCGGTAGGCTTCCAGCGTGCGGATCACCGTATCCGGCGAGCCGACGATGGCCGTGCCGGGTCCGGGCCGCACGAGACCGATACCAGCCCACAGATTGGGTGCGACCTCGAGGTCGCGCAGATCGTCTGGCTTGACGCCGCCATGCATGGCGCTCATCCGCCGCTGCCCCACGGAGTCGGTATTGGAGACGAACTTCTGGTTGGCGGCTATGGCGGTTTCGTCCATGCGCTCGTAAAGCTCGTTCGCCGCTTCCCATGCCTTTGCATCGGTGTCGCGCACGATCACATAAAGGCGGATGCCGTAATCGAGCTTGCGCCCGTGGCGTGCGGCGCGCTCCCTGACCGCATCGATCTTGACCTTGATCTGCTCGGGCGTTTCGCCCCATGAAAGGTAGGTATCGACGTGCTTGGCGGAGACATCGAGCGCCTTGTCCGAGGAGCCGCCGAACCATAACGGCGGCGGCGCGATCGTCTCCCCGACCGGCAGGGCGAGCCTTGCGCCCACGGTCCTGAAATACTTGCCGTCGAAATCCACCGTCTCGCCGGCGAACAGGCGATGCCAGATCGTCAGATATTCATCTGCCATGTCGTAGCGTTCGTCATGCGGCATGGTCATGCCGTAAGCGCCCAGCATCCTGGCATCGCCCGATACGATGTTGAGCATCAGCCGGCCGCGGGAGAATTCCTGAAGGGTCGCCGCCATCTTGGCGAGCAGGGTCGGCGCGATCAGGCCCGGGTGTATGGCGACGAGAAAGCGCAGCCGCTCCGTATAGGGAAGAAGTGCTGCGGCCAGCACCCAAACGTCATGCGCGCCGGTGGCGAACAGCGCACCGGTGTAGCCCAGATGATCGTAAGCCTGCGCGAGTTGACGATAGTAGCCATAGTCTACCGGCCGCGAGCCCTCGGGTTGCCAAGGGTAGCGCCCGTCCGGCGCGCACATGTACCACAACACGTTCATCGCAGTTTCCTTTCCTCAGGCGCTGCGGCGCAGATCGCTGATGCGCACCGGGCGCGGCAGATAACCATGGCGATGCAGCGTATCGGCCTCTTCCTGCTGTTCGGCGAGGATCGTCGCATCGGCCGCGATGACGGAAAAATCGCGAGCGCGGATCACCCTCTCCCACGCATCGGCATCCGCCTCCGCGGTGCCGGTGGCCGCCAGCCGCTCGGCGGCAAGGCGCGGCGCTGCCGCGACCTCCCGGCCAATGCGGGCCAGTTCGGCAGCTATATATGCCCGCTTGCCGGCGTCGAGCCCGCGACCCGCGATCGTCCAGAACACGGACCGGTTGGGGATTATGGAGCCGCAGCGGGCTAGCAGACGCAGATCCTTGCGCTCACTCGCCTTTTCGAGGCGCGGCGCCATGGCCACCCAGGCATGCACCCGCCCCTCCAGAAGAGCAGGCAGCGAATCCGCCGGTTCGACATCCAGGCTCTCCACATCGCGAAGGCCCAGGCCCGCCTCTTCCAGGCTGCGTGCCAGAAGGTAGTTGTGGAAGGAGCCGTCCACGAGAGCGACGCGGCCGCCCCTGAGATCGGCAAGGCCCGCAATATCGCTGTCGGCACGCACGAAGATGCCGCCATTGGCCGGACGAGGCCCCGAGGCCGCCAGATAGACGACGTCGAGTCCGGCCGCCTCCGCCGAGACTGGCGGCGTCGATCCGGTTCCACCGAAATCGATCTCGCCGCCGGTCAGCAACGAGGCCGTTTCACGGCCGTCGCCATAGTAGACGAAGCGCGGGTTCAGCACCTCGAACGCACCCGGCCAGGCACGCGCCAGCATGAGATGCAGATTGCTGGAATGGACGCCGATACGCATGGACCTGCCCGCAACGTTTTCGATGCAATCAATCTATCTTTTTATAAATTGATTGCGAGAACAGGCTTGCCAACAATTGAGCGGGCAGGGAACTTTTGTCGTCGGAAATCCGCTTCCGGGGAAACTCCTTTGCGATCTGGACGAGAGCGCTTCCGGCATCTTGAAGCGGAGCCAGCGATCCTTATACTTTTTTATGAAGAGTTGCCCGGGAACCGTCATGGCCAGACCAATTTCATCCAAGCTGTGCCGCAGCGTTGGCGATGCAAGCGACCTGCTGAAGCATCTGGCCAACCCCAACCGCCTCTCCCTCATCTGCTTCCTGATGGAACAGGAATGCCCGGTCGCAGTGCTGGAAGAAGAGCTCGGCATCCGCCAGCCAACGCTCTCCCAGCAGCTCGGTGAACTGCGCGACGCTGGTCTCATCGAGGGGCGGCGGCAAGGAAAGTCGATCATCTACCGTATCGCCGACAGTCGCGCCGAAAGGCTTGTGCTTGCGCTGCGCGAAATCTTCTCCGGCCTCGATGACGTCACTGGCCGCCATTCCGGCCCGCGGGGAACGCCGGTTGAAGAGATGATGTTCGACTGACCCCGATGATCGACCTCTACACGTGGATCACGCCCAACGGCCTGAAGATATCCATCCTGCTGGAAGAGCTCGGCCTGTCATACCGGGCCCATGCCATCGACATCACGAAGGGCGAGCAGGATCTGCCGGCCTTCCGTGCCGTCAGCCAGTCGGGCAAGATTCCGGTTATCGTCGATCGCGATGCTGGGGTTACGCTGATGGAGTCCGGCGCGATCATGATCCATCTGGCGGAGCGCGCCGGGCAATTGCTTCCGGCAGCCGGCTGGGAACGGCTTGAAGTGCTGGAATGGCTGATGTGGCAGGTGGGGAATTTCGGGCCCACGCTTGGCCATGTTCACAATTTCCTCACCTACAATTCCGGCAAGGCCCCCTACGCGGAAGACATCTTCCGCCGCGAGACCGGCCGCCTGTATGCGGCTCTCGAAGCGCGGCTCGACGGACGCGACCATGTCGCGGGCGCGTACAGCATCGCCGACATATCGCTGTGGCCATGGGTCTCGCGCTATCAACGCCACAAGACCGATCTGACCGCCTATCCCAACGTGCTGCGCTGGTATCGGAATCTCGCCGGCCGTCCGGCGGTGCAGCGCGGCTACAGGGTGCCGTTCGATACCGGCGATGTTCCGTTGCCGTGAAAACCCGACCCTGCCGATGCGGCACGGATCATGAGAAATCGGATTCGGATCGGCCGCCCGACAGTGGAATGGATTTCCTTGCCCGGCACAACGTCGCGGCACATGAATGACCAAACCCGTTCTGCAAGCATCGACCCGATCAAGGTCGGCGCTCTCGACCTTCCCAACCGGATCGTGATGGCCCCGCTGACGCGCAACCGCTCGCCGAATGCCTTCCCCGGAGATCTGACGGTGACAACGGCTACGACAAGGAACTGGCGGAACAGGCTATCGCCGGCGGAATAACCGACCTCGCAGCACCCGACAAGAACACTTTCTACGGGGGTGGCTCAAAAGGCTACATCGACTACCCGACTGCGGCCTGACGCGCCGGTGCTCAGTGTCGGCCGCCCTGCCCTGCCGATGCCATCAGATCTGCGGCAACGGTGGCGATCAGTTCCGACAGGCTCTCCATCAGATCGGTCGCGCCGCTTGTCTTGCGCCAGAACAGGCCGATGTCGCGTCGGAAGTCGCCCGACTCCAGAGGCAGCAAGGCCATGCCGCCCGAAGCGACGGGACCGACGCAGGCAAGTTGCGGCAGCAGCGTGATGCCCATGCCGGCGATCACCATCTGGCGCAGCGTCTCGAGGCTCGTACCGCGAAAATCGTCATATTCGCGCGCGCCGTACCGGCGGCACAGGGTCAGCGCCTGGTCCCGCAGGCAATGGCCTTCTTCCAGCAGCATCAGGTGCTGGCTCGAAAGCGAATCGGCAGGCGCATGCGTCCGCCCGGCCAGCTCATGCCCGCAGGGCACGGCCAGATGCAAAGGTTCGCTGAACAGCTTTCGTCCCGTCAGGTGCGGATCCTCGACGGGCATCGCAAGCAGCACCGCATCGATCTGGCCGTCGATCAGCCGCCGCAGAAGAACCCTGCTCTTTTCTTCCGTCAACAGGATTTCCGTGGAAGGAAAGCTGCGCATGAAGCGGGGCACGACATGCGGCAGGAGATAAGGCCCAAGGGTCGGGAAGACCCCGAGATGCAGGCGGCGCGTGCCTCTGGCGGAATGCCTGGCGGCTTCGTCGCGCAATTGCGCCACTTCGTCGAGAATGGTGCGCGCGCGCCTGACCGTCGCTTCGCCTGCCTGCGTCAGGATCAGGCCGCGCGGCGAGCGCTCGAACAGCCTGACGCCAAGCTCCTGCTCCAGCTTGCGGATCTGCGCCGACAGCGTCGGCTGGCTGGCATGGCAGACTTGCGCCGCGCGATGGAAGTTGCGCTGGTCGGCCAGCGCAACGAGATATTCCAGCTCGCGCAGGTTCATCGCATATCCTGCCTCAGGCGGCCCGCTCCCCGGCGGGAAGGCGGATGAGATAGTCGAAGGCAGCAAGCGATGCCCTTGCCCCCTCGCCCATGGCGATCACGATCTGCTTGTAGGGTGCGGTCGTGCAATCGCCGGCGGCGAACACGCCGGGAATCGATGTCGCGCCATGCCCGTCCACGACGATCTCGCCACGCGCGTTGAGCGAGAGCGTGCCCTTCAGCCATTCGGTGTTGGGCACCAGGCCGATCTGCACGAAGATGCCCTCGAGCGCCAGATCGCGCATCTGGCCGCTGGTGCGGTCCTCATAGGCAAGGCCGGTGACGCGCTTTCCGTCGCCCCTGACTTCCGTGGTGCGGGCGGAGGTGACGATGGTCACGTTGGGAAGGCTCTTCAGCTTGCGCTGCAACACCTCGTCGGCGCGCAGCACTTTGTCGAACTCGAACAGCGTGACATGGCCGACGATGCCGGCAAGATCGATCGCCGCTTCCACGCCGGAGTTGCCGCCGCCGATGACCGCGATGCGCTTGCCCTTGAACAGGGGGCCATCGCAGTGCGGGCAGAACGCCACGCCCTTGTTGACATACTGCTCCTCGCCCGGAACGCCCATCTTGCGCCAGCGTGCGCCGGTGGACAGCACCACCGAAGTGCCTGTCAGCGCCGCGCCGGAAGCAAGCGTCACCCTGAAGCCGTCGGCGACCTGCTCAAGCTTCGTCGCCTTCTGGCCGTTGACGATCTCGGCATCGTATTCGCGGACATGGGTTTCGAGCGCGCGCGCCAGCTTCGGCCCTTCCGTATGCGGCACGGAAATGAGGTTCTCGATCGACATGGTGTCCAGCACCTGCCCGCCGAAGCGCTCGGCCACCACGCCGGTGCGGATGCCCTTGCGCGCGGCATAGACGGCCGCCGCAGCGCCTGCGGGGCCGCCGCCGACGATGAGCACATCGAAGGGAGCCTGCGCGTTGATCGCCTCGACGGCGCGGTCCGCCGCGCCGGTGTCGACCTTTGCCAGGATTTCCTCCACGCCCATGCGCCCGGCACCGAAAGGCTCGCCGTTGAGAAAAATGGTGGGAACCGACATCACCTGCCGCTCGGAGACTTCCGCCTGGAACAGGGCGCCGTCGATGGCGACATGCTCGATGCCGGGATTGAGCACCGCCATGAGGTTGAGCGCCTGCACCACATCGGGGCAGTTCTGGCAAGAGAGGGAGAAATAGGTTTCGAAGCGGAAACTGCCCTTCAGCGCCCGGATCTGGTCGCTCAGCGCCTGCTCGACTTTGGGTGGGTAACCGCCGACCTGCAACAGGGCCAGCACCAGCGAGGTGAATTCATGGCCGAGCGGAATGCCGGCGAAGGTCAGGTGAATGTCCTCGCCAGGCGAGGTCAGCGCGAAGGACGGTACGCGCGCGCCGGACGTTTCGCCGCGCCTCACCGTGATCTTGTCCGACTGCTCGCGGATCTGGTCGAGGAGTTGCAGCAGCTCGCGCGATTTTGCGTCGTCACCGGCATAGGCGACGATCTCGACCGGGCGCACCAGACGTTCGAGATAACCCTTGAGCTGGGCCTTCAGATTGGCATCGAGCATGGCTGCATTCCTCTGCGAAGTGGCGGGAAAGCGTGCGGGCTTTCCCCTGCATCTGCGGCCGGGCCGCCACAGGCTGGCGGCGGTCCGGCTACCGGTCGTTCCGAAGCGTCAGATCTTGCCGACGAGGTCGAGCGAAGGCGCCAGCGTGGCTTCGCCTTCCTGCCACTTGGCGGGGCAGACCTCACCCGGATGCGCGCGGACATACTGGGCGGCCTTGATCTTGCGAACGAGGTCGGACGCGTCGCGGCCGATGCCCTCGGCGGTGATTTCCATCGCCTGGATGACACCATCCGGATCGACGATGAAGGTAGCGCGGTCGGCAAGACCCTGCCCCTCACGCATCACACCGAAATTGTTGGTCACGACACCGCTGGGATCGCCGATCATCGTGTAGTTGATCTTGCCGATGGTGTCGGAGGAATCGTGCCACGCCTTGTGCGTGAAATGGGTGTCGGTCGAAACGGAATAAACCTCCACGCCCATCTTCTGAAGCTCGTCATAGTGATCGGCGACATCGCCGAGCTCGGTCGGGCATACGAAGGTGAAGTCGGCGGGGTAAAAGAAGAACACCGCCCACTTGCCCAGCACGTCCTCATCGGTGATGGAAATGAACTTACCCTGGCGGTAAGCCTGCGCCATGAAGGGCTTGATTTTCGAATTTATGGTGGCCACTGCGCACTCCTTTCAGAACGGTTCGTGGCCGATATAGATGCTGCAGTGCAGCACGTAAAATCGATTGATCCCCGAAAATTGATAGACACGATCTATCGGACCGATCAGCGGGGCCAAAACAGCGGAAATCCGGCCGATTTTCGCAAGATTTGCCTGTTTTTCAGTGAGTTGCGATTTTGCATATCTGCCATGCAGTCGCCGGCCGCGGCACTTTTCAACAGGTCGGCGAATGGTTCGGGGGTTTGCACCGGGACTGCGCACAGGATCGGCGGTGAAGCGGTGCCACGAAAATCGCGGTTGTTTCGGCCCTCAATCGAGACATCCGGCCGTTGCCCGCTTTCGCCGCTTCGCCACGCGGTGGTATGGGCGAAATCCCACCGCCAGCCCGATTTTTTCATAAATCATTGTTATTGCAGGCGAATTTCAGGTATTCCACAAACGAGAACGATCTGGAGCGCGCATTGAATGATTTGACCACGGGCCCTTGCTGATGGGGTGGATGTCCAGACCCTCTTCATGAAGCGATCGCACCTGCGGAGCCGTCGTCGAATGAAGGGGCTTGACGCTGCCGGAAAACAGGCGTCCGGACACTGATTTGCCGGCCTGAACGATAGTAAAATCTTCCATTCGAGCAAAGGTGCGAAGCCATGAGCGAGCCGGGCCCGCCAGACGCGCTGGCCGGCTCCCTCGCACCGCTTCCCGACCTCGGCAGCCAGCTTTGTCGAGATCGCGGGCAGCCATAGCCGCCTGACCTGGGTGCGGCTAGATCAGCCTCACTGCATTTCCTCGTCGCCGGCGCGCAGGGAGCGGCCGGCTTCCTGCAAGGTGAGGAACGCCCTGTAGCGCCGCTGATGCAGGGTCCGGCATTCCGGTGCAGGCAGGATCGTTTCACCGAGGCTTGAAAGGGTGTGCATTGCCGTTTGCAGGTCCGGCACCGCACCTGCGGCCACGGCGGCGGTCATGGCGGCGCCGAGCAGCACCGGTTCGGGCGAAGCGCATGTGCTGACCGGCAAGCCGCATGCATCGGCCAGAAACTGCCGCACCAGAGCGCTGCGCCCGGCCCCGCCGCTGACGACCACCGTTTCAGGATCTGCGCCCTGCCGGCGCAGGGTTTCGACGATCTGCCTCAGCCCGTAGCCGACCGAGATCACCGCCGCCGCATAAAGGCGGATCAGGCTCGTCTCGTCCTCGGCCATGTCCAGCCCGGCGATGATGCCTCGCATATCGGGATCTGCGAAAGGCGCGCGATTTCCGAGGAAGTCGCCCACCACATGCACCTCGCCGAGAAGCCGTGCCAGCGGCATGGTCTGGAGAAGCTCGACCGCCCTTCCCTCCAGCCATCCCGTCAGGCTCTTGCCGGCCGCTTCGGCCTTCGCGGAAGCGGCGGCGGCGAAGGCATGCTGGCGCACGACATGGTCTATGGCAGCGCCAGCCGCCGACTGGCCGCCTTCCGACAGCCACAGGCCGGGCACCAGCGCGGAATAATAGGGACCCCAGACGCCGGGCACGAACATCGGCGCGGCGGACACGTTGAGCGTGCAGGCCGATGTGCCGAACACATAGGCGAGCCGCTGTTCGAGCTTGCCCGGAACCCCGTCCGCGCCGGTTGTTCCCAGCGCCCCGGCATGGGCGTCGATCAGGCCCATGGCGACAGCGGTGCCGGGCGCAAGGCGGAGATCGCGCGCGGCGGCAACGCTCAGCCCTTTGGGAACGGCGGCGCCCGGCGGGCTTATGCGGTTGCCGATGCGGATGAAGCCCTCATCCGCCAGCGTGCCCAGCCCGATCTCGCGGAAGAAGGCATCGTCCCAGCGGTCCTCATGGGCGAGATAGGTCCATTTGCAGGTCACCGTGCAGGTGGAACGCCACAGGCTGCCGGTGGCGCGCCATGTCAGAAAGTCGGTCAGATCCATGAAGTGGCCGGCCCCGGCAAAGGTGGCGGGCAGTTCCTCGGCCAGCCACAGAAGCTTCGGCGTCTGCATTTCCGGCGATATCCGTCCCCCGACATAATCGAGAACCCGCGCGCCCGTGGCGTTGATGCGCTTTGCCTGCGGCGTGGCGCGGTGGTCCATCCAGACGATGATGTTGCGCGCGCTCTCGCCTTCCGCGTTGACGGCGAGCGGACGTTCCTGCCGGTCGAGCACCACCAGCGAGCAGGTGGCGTCGAAGCCGATGCCCGCCACCTGCTCCAGCGCGATGCCGGCCGCGTCGCGCGCCGCGCGCACACTGGCGGCGACCGCCGACCAGATGTCGTCGCTAGATTGCTCGACGTGATCGGGCCTCTCGCGCCAGATCCGGATCGGATGGCTGGCCGACCCGAGCAGCACGCCGCTGCGGTCGAACACGCCGGCACGCGCGCTGGCGGTTCCGACATCCACACCTATGAAATGCATGGCGGCTCCTTCCCTGCCGATCGGCCCGCCGGGATCAGGCTCCACCCGCATCAGGCCCCATAGGGCACCCAGATCGTCCTGACCTGCGTGGCCCGGTCCATCCAGTCGCGGCCGCGTGCGACCGTGTCCTGCGACCAGTCGAGCGACAGGCCGTCATTGGTCCACACCTGCTTGAGGTTGGCGGCCGAAAGCGTCTCAACCGCGGCAGCTCCTTCCGCGGTCCCGTGATACCAGATGCCGTCGACGGCGTCGTGCTCGGCCAAGGTTTTGGCCAGCACGTCACGCTCGCCAGCGACCAGATTGACGACGCCGCCCGGAAGGTCCGACGTGTCGAATATCTGGTAGAGCGGCTGGGCGATCAGCGCGTGGGCGGGCGACGGCACGGCTACGACCCGGTTGCCGGTGGCAATCAGCGGCAGGACGAGCGACATCAACGCCAGCAGCGGCGACTGATCCGGCGCAAGCACACCGACCACGCCGACCGACTCCTTCAGCGACAATGTGAGATGGCGCGGCCTGGTGGCATGGATCGCGCCATCGTCCTTGTCGGCGAGACCCGCATAATAGAAGCAGCGCTCGAGCGTCTGGCGCACCTCCGCCTCGGCCTGTGCTTTTGATCCGCCGGTCATCCGCTGCACCAGGCCGGCCAGCTCCACGGAGCGCGCCGAAAGGTTTTCGCCGAGGAAGAACAGCACCTGCGCCCGGCCATGGGCGTTGGTCGCCCAGCCCTTCGCCCTGATCGCGGCCTCGACCGCATTGCGGATGTCCTTGCGGCCGGAAACCGGGGCAAGGCCCACGACCCCGCCCTTCGGATCGCGGACGGCATAGCTTGCACCGCCGTCCGGCCGCGCCTGCTTGCCGCCGATATAGTTCTTCATGGTGCGGTCGATGAGCGCGGCGGCCTCGCCATCGGTCTGCGGCACGGCGGAAAAGTCTGCCGCGACGGGCTTGAGCGGCGCAGGGCGGCCGGCCTTCGCCCGTTGCAGGTAGAGCGCCATGCCCTCGCGCGCACCCTCGCGGCCATAGCCGCTTTCCTTCATCCCGCCGAAGGGCGCGTTGGCGTCGAACATGTTGGTGGCGTTGATCCACACCACGCCGGCCTTCACCCGCGCCGCCAGTTCGGTGGCCGCATTGATGTTCTCGGACCAGATCGAGGCCGAAAGCCCGTAGGCCGTGTTGTTGGCGAGCTCCACGGCCTCATCCACAGTGCGGAAGGTGGTGGTCACCGCGATCGGCCCGAAAATCTCGACCTGCGAAACCGTTGCGGAAGGTTCGGCGTCGGCAAAGAAGCCCGGCGCGATGTAGTGACCCCCGGCCGGCAGCGGGCAGGACGACTGCTCCAGCGTATAGCCCTCGGCAAGGGCTCCCTTCAGCAGACCTTCGATGCGGGCCTTCTGGCCGGCCGACACGATGGCGCCCATGTCCGTCGACTTGTCGAGCGGATCGCCGACGCGCACACGCTCCATGCGCGCGCGCAATTTGGCAAGGAACCGCTCGGCGACGCCCTCCTGCACCAGCAGGCGCGAGCCGGCGCAACAAACCTCGCCCTGGTTGAACCACACGCCCTCGACCACGCCTTCGACGGCGGCATCGAGATCGGCGTCGGCGCAGACGATGAAGGGCGACTTGCCGCCAAGCTCCAGCGACAGCTTTTTACCGGAACCGGCGGTCGCGCGGCGAATTTCCCGGCCTACGGCGGTCGAGCCAGTGAAGGCGATCTTGGCGATGTCGGGATGGCGCACGATCAGCGCCCCGGTCTCGGCCCCGCCATGGACGATGTTGACGACCCCCTTCGGCAGGCCCACCTCGACCAGCAGCTCGGCGAAGGCGATCGCCGTCAGCGGCGTCAGGTCGGCGGGCTTTAACACCACCGTGTTGCCGGCGGCCAGCGCGGGCGCGATCTTCCATGCCAGCATCAGCAGCGGGAAGTTCCACGGAATGATCTGGCCACAAACACCGAGCGGTTCCAGCCCGGCGAATTCGGTCTCGGCCGCCGCCGCCCAGCCGGCATGGTGGTAGAAGTGCCGGATCGCCAGCGGAATGTCGGCATTGCGCGTCTCGCGGATCGGCTTGCCGTTGTCGAGGCTTTCCAGCACGGCGAAGAACCGCTCGCGCTGCTGCAGATGGCGGGCGATGGCGTAGAGATAACGGCTGCGCTCGAAGCCCGGAAGCTTCGACCAGCGGGGAAAGGCTTTTGCTGCGGCGGCGACGGCGGCGTTGATTTCGGCCTCCCCGGCCGCCGGGATGCGGGCGAGCGTTTCGCCGTTGGCCGGATTCTCTACCTCGATGCCGGCAGCATCCGCGCTGGTGAAGCTGCCGTCGATAAAATGGCCGAAGATGCGTCCATGGTCTTCAAGCCACGCCAGCACATCCGTCGCGGCTTCCGGGGCCGGTCCGTATTCCATGGTTTCCATGATGTCCCTGATGTTCATCTGCCCGGACCTCAGCTCAGTGCGTGGTGATCGGCGCTGGCGTAGCGGCCGGTGACGTGATGTTCGAGCTGGCGCTCGATGTCGGCAAGCATGGAGGATGCGCCGATGCGGAACAGGTCGGGTTTCAGCCAGGGGCCGCCCAGTTCCTCCTTCATCAGCGCCAGCCAGGCCAGCGCGTCCTTTGCCGTCCGCAGGCCGCCGGCCGGCTTGAAGCCGATGCGGAAGCCGGTCAGCTCGCCATAGTCGCGCAGGGCGCGCAGCATGGTCAGCGAAACGGGCAGCGTGGCGTTCTCCGTCTCCTTGCCGGTCGAGGTCTTGATGAAATCGGCGCCGGCCTGCATCGCCACCATGGAGGCACGGTACACATTGGTCAGCGTTCCAAGCTCGCCGGTGGCCAGAATGGCCTTCATATGCGCCTCGCCGCAGGTCTCGCGCATGGCGCGCACCTCGTCATGCAGCGCCTGCCAGTTGCCGAGCAGCACATGCTCGCGGGTGATGACGATGTCGATCTCGCGGGCCCCCTGTTCCACGGCATAACGGATTTCCGCCAATCGCTGTGGCAGCGGCGTGAGCCCCGAAGGAAAGCCCGTTGCGACGGAAGCGACCGGGACGCCGGAGCCTTCGAGTGCCTTCACCGCATGTGGCACCATGGTCGGATAGACGCACACCGCGCCGGTGGTGACGGCATCCACCCCCATCGCCTGCAGAAGGTCGGGGCGGACGGGCTGCCTTGCCTTGGCGCACAGGCGGCGCACGCGGCCGGGCGTGTCGTCGCCCGCCAGCGTGGTCAGGTCGATGCACTGCACGGCGCGCAACAGCCAGGCGGCCTGATAATTCTTCTTCACCGTGCGCCCGGACGTAATGGCGTCGGCGCGGCGCTCGGCTGCCGTCCGGTTTATCTGCACATCCTCGAACCATTCGCGCCGGAGCGCGCAGCCGGGATTGCGTTCATGGGTTTCTGACATGGATCGGCTCTCATGAAGCGGAGGCGGAAAGCGCCTCACAGAAGGTCTCGAATTCCTCGGCGGATGCATAGGATTTCTGGGTGCCGCGGCTGCCCACGGATTGAGCGGCGTAGCGGGCCGCCCGGTTCAGCGCGGTTTCGACATCGCCGGTAGCCGCGAGGAAATGGGCGAAGGAGCCGATAAAGGCGTCGCCCGCCCCGGTGGTGTCGACCGGCTTGACCTTCACCGCCTCTATGGTGGTGACGGCATCGGCGGTGACGAGGCGTGCGCCACGCGCGCCGAGCGTGACGATGACCGTGCCGACGCCCTGCGCGATCAGGCTGCGCGCCGCCGTTGCGATTTCCTCCTCCGTGCCGGTCGGCAGGCCGGAAAGCAGGGCAAGCTCGCTTTCGTTGGGAACGAGGAAGCTCAGGCTGCGCAGGTCGGAGACATCGAGATCGGCCGAGGCCGGCGCAGGGTTGAGAATGGTGCGCACGCCCCATTCCGCAGCGCGGCGCAGCGTATGGCGCACCGTTTCCAGCGGGATCTCGAGCTGCATGAGGATCAGATCCGCCTTGCGCAGCATGTCGGCGGCGGCATCGACATCGGCGGGGGAAAGCTCCGCATTCGCGCCCTTGACGATGAGGATGGAGTTTTCACCGGACGGCTCGACGAAGATCGGGGCGACGCCCGACGACTTGCCCGTCACCTTCTTCACATGGGTGGTGTCGATGCCATTGTCGGCGAAATTGCGCAGCGTGTTGTCGCCGAAAAGATCGTCGCCAACCTTGGTGACCATGCCGACGCGCGAGCCGAGCCGAGCCGCCGCGATCGCCTGATTGGCGCCCTTGCCGCCGCAGCCGATCTCGAACTCCGGCGCCTCGACCGTTTCGCCGGGCGCGGGCATGACGGTGACATAGGTGATCAGATCCACCATGTTCGAGCCGACGACGGCGATGCGCCCCACACTACTGGCCAGTCCGCTGCCCGTTTCGGTCGATGACGCCATGGTTCAATCCTCGTTCATGTCGTTGATTTCGGAAATCGCGTCAGCAGTTTCCCCGGCGCTCAGATAGCCGAGCTTCACGGGGAAACTCGCCACCTTGCCCGGGGCAAGCAGGCGCACATGGCCCTTGGCCTTTTCGGCGGTGTAGCCTTCTGGCTCGCAGGTGGAAGGCAGCGCAAACGCCGCCACCTGCGCATCGCCGTCATTGAGGATCCAGCGCACGCAGTGCGGCAGGTCCTGCGGCCTGTAGGAGACGGAGAAGGCGTCGCGGCCCGGCAACTCCATCACCAGCCGGGTGCGGCCTTCGGCATCGCAGCCCAGCCCGCGGATGTAGAAGACCTGCTCGGGACTGTAGAGCTCCGGCTCGTCAAGCCTGCGCATGCGGGCGGGGTTACGGCCGAGGTCCTCCAGCAATTCAAGAAACGCCTGCGAGGGCGTGACATGGCCGGGGATCGTCTTGCGCACCACCGTGTTCTGCGATGAATAGCCGGCCGGCTGGTGAATCTGCGCACCGGCCACGAAATCGAAATTCGCGTGGAGCATGTACATCAGCTCCATCTCGTGCGCGGAGAGGTTTTCAACCACCATCTCGACGTCGATCAGCCCGCTGGCCGCATGGAGCCGCACGCGGGGGCGGGCCACGTAGTGCGGGCCGAAGCCCATCACATATTCCGCATGGCCGCCCACCTCGACGAAGCCGCCCCCGGCGTCATGGCCGAAGCGCAGATGCGCGCTGTCCATGCGCGTCACCGGCATTTCACCGTGCAGGGGATGGGTGTCCTGCGGGCCCGGCGTGCCGTTGCGCAGGACGCCGGCGTGATAGGCGAAGGCGCCGTAGGTTTCCAGAATCGAGGCGCCGTTGCGCGGATAGGGAAACACATTGCCCATGGTCAGGCGCCGCCCGTCGAAAACCGCGTCCCAGATCATCTGGCCGAGGAAGGGCAGCACCACGACATGTCCGCGCGCATTGGCGATGCGCAGCCCTTCCACCGACGACGGGTAGCGGAAGGCGGTGGCGGAAAAGGCCCCGCTTTCGGCGATCAGGCGTTCGCCGCTGGCCGGAAAGATGTCCGGCTGGAGATGAAGGACGGTATCGCCCGCAACGATATTCATTTCGGCGACCTCAGATAGTTGATTGCAATCACCAGAACCAGGAAAGCGCCCCACACGGCATCGATCATGAAGTTCGACACGCGCATGATCTGCATGCCCGAAGACAGCAGCATCAGCGCCACGAGCGCCAGCAGCACACCCGCGACCCGCCCCTTGCCACCGGCCGGATTGGTGCCGCCGAGCACCGCGATCAGCACCGCCTGCAGCAGGTAGGACGAGCCGAAATCCGCCTTGGCGGAATTGGTGCGGCCCGACAGCAGGATACCCGCGATGGCCGCCATCAGGCCGGTCATGGCGTAGCTGTAGAGGATCATGCGCGAGGAGCGGATGCCGGCGAAGACGGCGGCGCGCGCATTGGTACCGACCAGCATCAGGTTGACGCCCAGATGGGTGCGGCGCAGCACCACCGCCACGACCACGGCAACCACGATCAGGATCCAGAACGGGGCGGCGATGCCGAGCAGCTTGCCGGTGCCGATCCACGTCCATGCCTGCGGATAGCCGGCGATGGCGGGACCGCCGGTCAGCACCAGCGCAAGACCTGCGAACACCTGCCCCGTGCCCAGCGTCGCCAGGATCGGGATGATGCGCAGGCGCGCGATCAGAACGCCGTTCAGAAGCCCGGCTGCCAGCCCCACCGTCAGCGCGATCAGAACGCCCATGATCGTGTGCAGCACCGCCCCTGCCCCGCCGGCGGCGATGGATTCGGCCACCGCCGGATGGCGGAAATAGATGCCGGCGGTGATGGCGGCGAGATTGGCGATCGCCACGATCGACAGGTCGATGCCGCCCGTCAGCATCGCCACCATCATGGCGATGCACAGGATGCCGAGCTCGGGCATCACATAGGAGATCGACTCGAAATTGTAGTAGCGCAGGAACTTGTCGGGGTTGAGCCCCGCCATCACCGCGAAGATCAGCAGCGTGATCGCCGCAAGCTGCACGATCGCCGCGTCCTCGCCGAGCAGGCGGCGGATGAGGGGTTTGCGTTCGGCTTCGACTGTCATGTTCCTTGCCTCACCGCTCAAACCAGTTTCTTGCGGTCGCGCCAGGCGGTGATCGCGGTGGCGGCGATGATGATGACGCCGACGACGACACGTTGCCATGTGGTGTCGACCTTCATCAGGATGAGCGAATTCTTGATCATGACGAGCGTGAACACACCGATCATCGTGCCCAGCACAGATCCGCGCCCGCCGAAGATGGACGCTCCGCCGAGCACCACGGCCGCGATCACGTCGAGTTCCAGCCCGATGAAGTCGCGCGGATTGGCCTGCCAGATCATCGAGGAATGCAGCAGCCCGGCAAAACCCGCCAGCAGGCCCGCCGTGCAATAAACGAAATAGATGGTGCGGCGCGTGTTCACACCGGCGCGGCGCGCCGATTCCGGATCGCCGCCATAGGCGTAGACCGAGCGGCCCATCATGGTGTGGCGCAGCACGATGTGCATGACCACCGCCACGCCGATATAGACCAGAACCATGGCGGTAAGGCCGACTGTCGCCCCGTTCTGTGCCGTTACGGAGACGAGGTCCTGCTTGCCGAAGGCGATCAGTTCCTTCGGCATCTTGTTGATGTTGACGATGGAGGTGCCGAGCAGGCCGAGCACCAGCCCGCGCACGATCGAAGCCGTGCCGAGCGTCACGATCAGCGGGATCATCCTGAAGCGCTCGATGATGAAGGCGTTGAAGGTGCCAAGCAGCACGCCGATGACCGAGGCCGCGATGAAGGGCAGGAGCACGCCGTCATAGCCAAGCGCCACCATGGTTCGCACCGTGATGTAGAGCGCGGCGGCCGAAATGGCCGGAAACGAAACGTCGATGCCGCCCGAGATCATGATCAGCAGCACGCCCAGCGCCATGATGCCGATGACCACATTGGCCCTTGCAAGGCTGAACAGGTTGTCGACCCCCCAGAAGGCGGGATTGATCAGGCCGATCAGCAGCATGACCACCACCAGAACGGCGGCGATCACGGCTTCAGTCGATTGCAGGCTCCTCATGTGCCGCCTCACCTCAGCGCCTTCAGGCTGTCGTTGATGTTGTCCTCGGTCATGTCCGCGCCCCGGAACTCCGCCACGAAGCGCCCCTCGTGCATGACGTGGATGCGGTTGCAGTTGCCGGTCAGTTCCGGCACGTCGTCCGAAATCATCAGGACGGCCAGTCCCTCCTTTTCGGCGAGGTCGCGGATGATGCGATGGATCTTGGCTTTCGAGCCGACATCGACGCCCACGGTCGGCCCGTTGAGAATGAGAATCTTCGCGCCGGTCAGCAGCCAGCGGCCCAGCATCACGCGTTGCGCATTGCCGCCGGAAAGATTGCCCACCGCCGTATCCGGCGAAGGGGCCGCGATCTGCATGTCGCGGAACATCTGCCCGGTCTTGTCGCGCATCGCCTTGCGGTCGAGGAACAGCCCGCTGCGCAGCCGTTCCAGTATGCTGACCACCATGTTGCGCTCGATGCTTTGCGTCAGGAACAGGCCCTCGCTCAGCCTGTCTTCCGGTACATAGGCGATACCGAGAGCGATCGCCTCCTGAACCGAGCGCGGGAAGACGTCCCTGCCGGTGACGCGGAATGTCCTCGCAACCGCCTTTTCCATGCCGAACAGCGCGCGCGCCAGTTCGGTGCGACCGGAGCCGATCAAGCCGGAGATGCCGACGATCTCGCCGGGCCGCAACTCGAGGCTGACGCCATGGACGATGCCCGCAACGCGCAGGTCCCCGACTTCCAGCACCGGGGGCGCGGCCGGATCGATTTCGGGGGCATAGGGCTCCTCGTCCAGCTCAAGTCCGGTCATCGCACGGGTAATGGCGGGCTCGTCGAAGTCGCGCATCTCGCCTTCGGCGACCTTCCTGCCATTTCGGAAAACGGTCAGCCTCTCGGAAATCTCCAGCATTTCGCGCATCTTGTGGCTGACGAACAGGATGGCGATGCCCTGCGCCTTCAGGTCGCGGACGATGGCGAACAGCGCGTCCACCTCGTGGCGGGTGAGCGCCGTCGTCGGCTCGTCCATGATGATCAGCCGCGCCTCGGCAAGGATCGCGCGGGCGATGGCGACGATCTGCTTTCCCGATGCAGGCAGGCTTTCGACATCGGCATCGATGTCGATTTCCACATCGAGACGAGCCAGAACCTCGCGCGCCATGCTGCGGGCGCGAGGCCAGTCCATACGCTTGCGGCCCTCCAGCAGATAGGTGTTGAGGGCAAGGTTCTCTGCCACCGTCAGGTTCCCGAACAGGGAAAAGTCCTGATAGATGACCTGCACGCCCCGGTGCACGGCCTGAATGGGATCGAGCCGGCCGACGGAGTTGCCGTCGATCAGGATTTCGCCTTCCTCCGGCGTGTAGATGCCCGACATCACCTTGATGATGGTGGACTTGCCCGAGCCGTTCTCGCCGGCCAGACAATGAATCTCGCCCGGGCGGATGGCGATGGACACGTCGTCCAGCGCACGCACGCCACCGAAGCGCTTGCTGATGTTCTTCAGCTCGATCAGATACTCGGACATGATTTTTCCGGCAGGCTGAGAGGGGACACCTCGCCTTCATACGACTGGATGCAGGCCGGCGCCGGCAGATGTGCGACGCCGGCCTGCACGATAGGGTCAGAAGTCGTACTGGTCCATGTTCTCGGCTGTGACGCCGACCCAACCCGCGCCATACAGCAGGTTCGGGCGGTCCGCTTCCGGAGCGGTCAGCGATTCATAGCCGGCAAGACCGAGGTTGAGGCCAGCCTTGATCTGGTCGCCCTTGCCCTCCAGCGCCGCCACGGCAAGAATGTTCATGGCATAGCCGGCCACGGCCGGGTCCCAGAACTGGATGTACTGGATGTCACCGTTGGCGAGATATTCTCCCGCGACCGACGGCAGGCCGGTGCCGGCGAAGAACACCTTGTCCTTGAGCCCGCCTTCGGCGATCAGGCGGCCCGCGCCGGCCGAGGTCGGCATCGGGGCACCGAGGATGCCGGTGATGTCGGGATAGGCGGTCATCGCCTCCTTCAGCTTGGTGTAGTCGGTGGCGGCATCGTCATAGGTCTCAAGCCGGTCGCCGACCATTTCCATGTCCGGGAAATGCTCCTTCTGATAGGCGACAGCGCCGTCGATCCACTCCATCTGGCTCTTGGAGGTCAGCGAGCCGACCGTGGTGACATACTTGCCCTTGCCGCCCGTGTATTTGCCAAGCTCCTTCATCAGGTTCGCGCCATAGGCGAGATTGTCGAAGGCTTCCAGATCGTAGTCGGTGTTGGTCAGGTTCGAGGCTTCGTGCGAGATCACCACGATGCCGCGATCGCGAGCCTTCTTCAGCACGGGCTCGACCGCTTCCACCGAGAAGGGTACGACGGCGATGGCATCGACGCCCTGCGCAATCAGGTTTTCGATGATCTGCACCTGCGCCGCCGCGTCGGCCTGGCTCGGGCCGACCATCCACACATCATGCCCGGTATCGGCCTTGAACTGCTCGACGCCGTCGCGCATGCGGTCGAACCAGGCGATGCCGTCCACCTTCACGACGGTCGCGATTGTGTACTTCTTGTCATCCTTGGTCGTGATCAGGTCCTGATTGATCTTGGACGTGTCGACGATCTGGTCCGCCAGCGCGGACGATGCCATCAGCGACAGGGCCACGGAAGCTGCCGTCAGCAGAGCTTTCATTCTCAACTCCTCCTCTTCTGGAACCGGACCGCGGCGAGCGGGCCGGCCACGAATGCCGATTGAACCAACTCAATATGAGAAGCATATTGATCAATTCGCATCAATATGATCATGATTGATCATAACTGGCAACCCTCCTGCACCCTTCCGTTCTGGGGAAAAGTGGTCCGACCGCTTTACACCCCCCGACAGCGGGACCGGTTCAGGATAAAGGAATCCACAGACGGAAATGCGCAAGGCGCCGGAGCGCATCCGAAGGATCGTGAAAAGGCGTTCGCAATCAACGTGAAGCATCAGGCGCTGGAGACAGTACGTGGCAAGACCTTCCGGAAGAACGGCCCGCATCAAGGCGCTCCGAAAGCTCTGCTCTTCCGGCGCAATCGTCCATATAGCCGACGCGGCGAAGCAGCTCGAAACCTCCGAGATCACCATTCGTCGCGATCTGAGCGACAGCGACAGCGGCATTCTCTGCCTCGGCGGCTATCTGATGTTCGCCAGCGACAATGGCGAGCGCTATTCGCTCTCGCATGCACAGGGCACCAACACCCAGGCAAAGACGGAAGCGGCTCTGCAGGCGGCCAGCCTCATCGGGCCAGAGGACACGATCTTCATCGACTGCGGCTCCACCCTGCCCCACCTCGCCGCCCGCGTGCCGCAGAATGCCAACGTCACCGTGGTGACGCAGGCGCTCAACATCGCCGAGATCATCGCGCGGCTGGAGGGCGTGAACCTTGTTCTTCTGGCCGGCATATATCACGCCGAAAGCGGCAGCTTCAGCTCGGAGACGGCGCTGAAGATGCTGCAGGAAATCAACATCACCAAGGGTTTTTTCTCGGCGGCCGGCGTCGACGAAAAGGAAGGCGTCACCTGTTTCCATTTCCATGAAGTCGCCGTGAAGCGGGCGGCGATCGCCCGCTCGCAGCGGCGCTTCCTTGTCGCCGATCCCACGAAATGGGGCAAGCTGCGGCCCGCCACCTTCGCCCAGCTGAGCGAATTCGACGACTGGATTGGAAAACCGGCCTGAGATTCACGTCGTTTCCGCGCCGGCAACCCGCTCCATCGGGCGGCGGGCAACGAACTGAAGTGTTGACGGTCGCATTCAGTATCCGCGCCCGAAGCCATGCATGGCAGAATTTCATCGTCGCATGTGCCGGCCGATCAATGTCGCTGTCGAACGGCGCGGCGGCTTTCCGGTTGCAGAACGCGACATCTCATGCCGGTGCTCCGACTTGCCCGGCACGTTGCGCTGACCCAGCCGGTAACGGGCAATGCCATTGTGGGGCAGGATGCCGCCGGGAGGCGTCGCGATCAGATACTCCTCACCATGCCGCCATCGACGCGCAATATCGTACCTGTGATGTAGCACGCCCTCTCGCTCGCCATGAAGGCCACGGCGTCGGCGAATTCCTCCGGCCTGCCATAGCGCCCCATCGGGATGGCGGCGCACGATGCCTGCGCGATCTCCTGCGGCGTCTTGTTCGCCCGCATGGCGGCAAGCCTGTCCAGCTCGTCGGTTCGACCCGTATGTATACGCCCCGGAACGACCGAGTTGACCGTGATCCCGTCGCTTGCCACTTCGCCCGACAATGTCTTCGCCCATCCGACGAGCGACATGCGCAGAGTGTTGGAGATGCCCAGATTCGGTATCGGCTGCACCACCCCGGAAGAGAGTATGTTGACGATGCGTCCCCATTTCCGCTGGCGCATACCAGGCAGAAGACCGGCGGCAATCTGCATGGGAGCGTTCACCATGGTGTCGAACTGGCGCCGCCATGTATCGGCATCGACTGCCGGGATCGGCCCGGGGGGCGGGCCGCCGCCATTGGTGACGAGGATATCGATGCCCCGTGCGCCCATCCTCTCCACCCAGCCGGCCAGCAAGGCGGAATCGGAAAGGTCCAGAAGCTCGGTTGCGACTTCTTCGGCTCCATCGGCGCGAAGAATTCCGGCGGCGGCGGCGAGGCGCTCCGGCGAACGGCCCGTCAGTATGACCGACACCCCTTCCCGTGCCAGGGCCTGAGCTGCCGCGCGCCCCAATCCCTGACTGGAGCCCAGAACAAGCGCCGTCCGTCCC
Source organism: Mesorhizobium sp. (assembly GCA_022833215.1). Classification (GTDB taxonomy): domain Bacteria; phylum Pseudomonadota; class Alphaproteobacteria; order Rhizobiales; family Rhizobiaceae; genus Mesorhizobium. The sequence goes on from JAIPUZ010000060.1 coordinate 50,751, forward strand.
CTGATACCGAGATCCATGATCGCCCCTCCATTCCTTGGGCAAGAAAGCAGATTTTATCCGTCGAGACCGGGGTTCGGTGGATGCTTGCGAAGCCAGTGGCGGGCTATGTCGCCACGCGTGCAAATCCAGACACGGTCATGACCTTTGACATGGTCGATGAAACGGCGCAGGCCATGCGCGCGCATCGGATGGCCTGCAAGCCGCGCATGCAACCCGATCGACATCATCCGGGGCTGGGATGCACCCTCCTCATAGAGATAGTCGAACGCCTCCCGCAACATGGTGAAATATTCTTCACCCGTCGAAAGCGCGCCGCTGGCGAAGCGGCTGTCATTGGTGGAAAAGCTGTAGGGTACGACCAGATGCTGCCTGCCCGAAACTTCGGTCCAGAAGGGCAGTTCATCGCTGTAGCAGTCCGAGTCGTAGAGAAACCCGCCATGCTCCACGAGCAGCCTGCGCGTGTGCGCAGAAGGCCCGAAACGGCAGTACCAGCCTTCCGGCGCGCGCCCGACGGTGCGCTGCAACGATTCCACGGCCCGCGCAATGTGCGCCCGCTCGCGCTCCTCATCGAGGTGAAACGGCTCCTCCCAGCGCCAGCCGTGGCAGACCACGTCGATATCGCTGTCGGCAATGGCCCGCGCCAGTTGCGGATTGCGCTCCAGCGCCAGCGCGCAGGCGAACGCGGTAAGCGGAATGTCATGTTCCCTGAACAGCCGCAGCAACCGCCACACGCCGACCCGGCTGCCATATTCATACATCGATTCGAAAGCGAGATCGCGGTGGCCCGGAGGCAGGCGGCCACCAGGAACCTCGGCCAGCCCGATTTCCGACCTCGGGTCGCCGTCAAGCGGCGAGTATTCGGCGCCTTCCTCGATGTTGAGCACGAACTGCACGGCCACCCTCGCAGCACCGGGCCAGCCGGGATCCGGCGGATTGGCGCCGTACCCCACAAGGTCGCGCGGGTATGACATCGGGTTTTCCATATGCTTGTCCAACAGTCTCATGCCGGCGCTCCTCTGGCGCGTCCCAGCAGCCGGGACAGGAACAGGGCAGCGAAGATGACAGCCGCCTGTATCAGTGACAGCGCGGCGACATTGGTGAAGGAGCTGTGGGCCCACAGGTCGAAGACGGCCACCGACAGCACCACCGTCTTGCTGTTGTAGAGCAGCGCGGAGGCGGTCAGTTCCTTGGTCACCGAGATGAACAGGATTGCCCAGCCGGCCCACAATCCCGGCGCCAGCAGCGGAAAGGTGATGGTGCGCAGCACACGGCCCCAGGAAGCGCCCATGACGCTCGCGCACTCTTCCAGGCTCTTGTCGATCTGCACCAGCGTCGCTGAAATGGCCCGGATGCCGTAGGGCAGGAAGATCGTCAGGTAACAGATCAGCAGAATCCACAAGGTTCCGTAGATCGGAATCACCGGAATACTGGTCCACGCCCACAGCAGTCCGACGGAGAACACCACCGCCGGAACCGCCACCGGCACCATCGACACATATTCGAGAAGACGCCGGCCGGGCAGGTTCGTACGATGCAGCATCCAGGCGATGATCACGCTCAGCAAAAGGATGATCGCACTGGCCGAGAAGGCAAGGATCAGCGTGTTGCCGACAGCGATCTTCGTGGCGGAATGCTGGTATATGACATGGTTGAAGTTCTGCAGCGTGAACTGGATGTATTCCGGATCGTAGACGATCCACTCCACGAGAGACGCGAACAGCAGCATTCCGATGGGCAGTATCACCGCAATTGCCACATAGAACGCCACGAAGCCGAACAGGGGCAGGCGCCAGCCGCGCGCGTCGATCAGCTTGGGGCGAAAGCCGCGTCCTGTAACCGTGGTGTATTTCTTCTGGCCGAGCACCTTGAATTGCAGATAGACGCCGACTGCCGTGAATGCGAACAGCGACAGGCCCATCGCCGAGGCCGCGGCGTAATCCGGCTGGAAACCGGTCACATATTCATAGATGCGCGTTGTCAGCACGTGATAACCGTTGGGGCTGCCCAGAATTGCCGGAACGCCGAACTGGCCGACAGCCAGCACGAAAACCAGAAGGCTGCTGCCCAGCATGGCCGGCATGATGAGCGGCAAGGTGATGCGCAGGCTGGTGCCGAACTGGCCGCTGCCAAGCACCTGGGAGCTTTCCTCCAGCGATGGATCCATGGAACGCAGCGCGCCGACCGCGAAGAGGAACGGGAACGGGGCGAAATATATGCCCATCACCCAGATGATGCCGAGCGGCGTGTAGACGTTGAACACGGGCTCATCTGCCAGCGACCATCTCATCAGCAGCGCGTTGAGCGCACCGCCCTCGTTGGGAGACGCAAGCAGGGCCCAGCCAACGGCGCCCATCAGTGGGGTCAGGTAGAACGGGATGACGACCATCTGCTCCAGCAGCCCGCGAAAAGGGATGTCTGTGCGGGCGATGATCCACGCCAGACCGACGCCGAAAACCAGCGCCAGAAGCGTGCTGCCGACGGCGATGACGATGGAATTGTAGAGCAGATCGAGATTGTCGAAGAGAACCAGATAGCCGCGCAAGGCATCGTGAAGTCCCCCGCCCTGCGGTATGGGCTCGAAGCTGGACAATACCAGCATCACGAGCGGATATCCGACCAGGAACAGAACGATTGCCGTCAGGCCCGCGAATGTGCCGAGTTTCAGCTTGTCGGTCATGGGCATCCCCCGATGGTTGGCGGTCGGCTATTGCCGCGCATTCATGTGATAGAAGGGCCGGCAGCAGCTGCAACCCTGCTGTGGATCGGCATCGTAGAAGCTGGCGGCATGGGGCTTGAGGCGGCGCGCCAGATCGAGCTGCGCCTGTTCGTCCCCGTCGCGCGGCACGGCGAGAGCCGAAGCCAATTCGTTCAGAACGGCCTGCTTGTCGATACGGGTGAAGCGCCCGTCGCGCAGGATGGGCTCGCCGGCGACGATCACGGTATCGACATCGCGCGATCTGGCCCGGCGCAGCACCGCTTCGAGCACCGGGACCTCCTCGTCGAGATAGGGATAGGCAATGGTGCGCCAGTCGAACAGCACCATATCGGCCGCTTTTCCGGGCTCCAGCGTGCCGATGCTGGCGCCGAACGGAGTGGTCTGCGCGCCATGTTCCGTCGCCATGCGAAGCACCTGGCCCGCTGTCGGAACGCGGTCGTGCATGCCGGGCTCCCGGTGCAGATTCAGCACCAGCCTCATCTCCTGCAGCATGTCGCGGTCGTCGTTGATACCGGCCTCGTCGATACCGATGGCAACCTTGACCCCACCGGCCTCGAACGCGTTGAGCGGCGCGATGCCGTCGCGCAGGCGCAGGTTGGAGCTGGCATTGTGGCAGATCATGGTGCCGGTTTCGGCAGCCAGCTCGATATCGGCCTCGGTGAACCAGACCCCGTGGCCGATCGTCATGAGAGGACCGAGCATGCCGAGATCGTGCAGATAGCGCAGCGGCGATCCCCCGCTCCGCTGCTTCGCATATTCCTTCTGGTATACGGTCTCCAGAAGATGCATGTGCATGGGCACCCGGTGGCGCAACGCGCAATCGCGAACGAGTTCGAGAGCCTTGTCGGAACACCAGTGCAGGTTGGACGGCGCAAGCTGAACCCTGACCCGCTCCGAATGCCGGTGCTGGTCGTGAAGCGCCTCGAAAAGCCCGATGTTGTCCTCGAGCGGGATGGACTGGGCTCGCAGCACCGGCCCAAGCAACGCCCCGACATCGTCCGGAAGTCTGGCGATGTATTCCTCGTCGGCCATGTATGAGATGCGGTTCTGGTCGCGCACCGAATGCGAATAGGACACGCGCATGCCAACTGCACCGTAGGCGTCGATGACCCGGTTCGCCGCCGCCGCCATCTGCTCCACCGTTCCGCCCAGGCGGTTGTGAAGGTGCTGGACCGTCGTCACCCCGGATTCGACCAGTTCGAATGCCGAATAGAGCGTGTCGAGGTAAAGATCGACCTTGCGCTTGCCGAGGCGGCTTATCCACCACGTTTCAAGCGCGTCATCGACCGCTCCCAGTTGCAGAGGCGTCAGCCCGACATGGTGGTGGCTGTTGACGAAGCCCGGCATCACCACATGATGCGGCGAGCCCAGCACCTCATCGACCTGATATCTGGCTGCCAGATCCCCGGCATCGCCAATCTCGACGATGACACCATCGCGCTGGTAGACGGCTCCTCCCTCGACGATCTCGACCGTATGGCGATCGAGAGCCCGGGTGATGACCAGTTTGCTGCGGATCAGAGACGAAACCATATGCGACCTTCCGGTGAATGCGCGCCGGGAACTTTGACGGCATCATCAAAACCTGCGCCGCTTCCACGGCGCGGAAAGGGGTGGAAGCGACGAGACTGCAAGCACCGTCCGCCGTCCGTTCATGCAAAGCGGGCTGCTAACGGCGACGGGGACGGCGAAATTCCGCACGCCGCACAGATGTCGGCGGCGCAGTGCTGTGCCTCGCCTGCTGTCCGCGGAACCGGCTCATATTCCGAAACCGCAGTCCGTTCCCGGCGAACGGAAACCCGCCCGCCGGGCCCATGCCTCACTTGGCGAGCATCTTCCATTCTTCGATGAAGGCGCTCTTGCTTTCCAGGAGATTCTCGTAGGAATCGGGCAGAAGCTGCTTGAGATCGGCCAGTTTCGGGCTGCCCTGCGGTGGATCGACATCGGCGCGCGCCGAATAATCCCCGATGGAATCGACCATCACCTGCTGACCCTCGCGCGACAGCACCCAATCGACGAACAGCCTTGCCGCATTGGGATGGGGCGCATCGTTGAGCACCGAAATCGGCTGGACGCCGATGGGCACTCCTTCCTGCGGCCACACACCCTGGAACGGCGTCTTCTTCTTCTGGGTGTAACCCCATACGAAATAGCTGGTGGTTTCGCCGGCCAGATGCAGTTCGCCGCGCAGCACCGCTTCGACAATGGCAACATTGCCGCCATAGATCACGGGATTGTTCTCAGCCACCTTCGGCCAGAAATCGTCGCCCATCGCCTGCTTGAGAATATACCACTGAAGATGCTGCAGGCCCGATGTCGAATCCTGGAAGCCGATCTTTCCCTTGTATTTCGGGTCGGTAAGCGCCGTCCATGAGTCAGGGGCGTCCTCGTCCTTTATGCGGGTTTTGCTGTAACCCATGTTGAGGGTCGAAATGCGCCACCCGGTCCATATTCCGGGATCCTTGTAGGCATCGGCATAGGCATCCTGCTCCGGCGTGACATAGGTGGCGATGCGGCCCTGCCCGTGCAATGTAAGCACCGTGCCCATGTCGCCCGTATGGAACACATCGGCGATCTTCCGTCCGGCGGCGATTTCGGCCTGCAGCTTGGAAAGTACCTGCCCGGCCGTGCTGGTATAGTATTCGCTCACGTCGATGAACGGATACTTCTTGTTGAAAGCGGACAGCATCCGGCTGGCGAGATCATCGGGCGCACCCGTGTACCAGACGAGCTTGCCCTCCTTGCGCGCCCCCTCGACCAGCGCGTCCCGGTCGAATGTATCCGCCGCTGCCGCACTGCACCAGAGCAACAGCCCTCCCACGACGGCAAGCGCGGCCTTGCCGAGTTTCATTGACACCATAGCACTCCTCCCTATCGGCTTTTCGATGTCTCTATATAAAATATGATATTCCATATTCCATAATTTTAGTCAAGCGCGGTCTGCCTCTCCAGAAGGCACTCGCTCAGGGTTCGGCACACGGAATTGCGATTTCAAGCGCTTCGGCCAGCTCGAAAAGCTCGAGGTCGTCCCGCATCGAATGGCAGTTGCGCGCGGCCATGTAGGAGCCGGGCCTGTCCAGCAGGTGCATCGGCGCATGCCAGACTCCCTTGCCGTAACACACGGCTTGCTGTGAACGGGCGACGAAGGCGGCAAGCCGCGACAGGTCCGGCCAGCCGTCGGCAAGACTCGGGCAGACCACCACCAGAAAACGTGACAGATCAACCGGCACAAACAGCTGGGCCGAGAGCCGGTGCCTCTCCAGATGTCCGATGCGAAGCGGAGCGGGTGTCTCGGCCTTGCCGGCATAGGCGAGATTGAGAGGACGGCCATGATCGCCCTGCTCGCCGAACCATGCAGCCTCCACCCTGGTTCCCGAAGGACGCAGCGCCTGCCCGACTGTTCCATATGGGATGAAATGCTCCGGCTCGAGCGGTTTGGCCTGGATTGTCACGATCCGCTCACTCCTCCGGGATGCATGGACATCCGCCACGGCGGGCGCTTTGCGCCACAAGCTTTAAAAGTCGATCCCCGGCATATCATCACCGGCTCCGGAGTGTGCGGGCGAAGCGTACAGGCTCCGCCACGCACGGCTCAGGGCCGGCAGCGGGTGCCGTTCGCGGAACCGTTCGGCCAAACACGACGCGACCTATCAGGGCGCGGCAATGTGCCGGCGGCCGCAATCCGCGCTTTCTTCCGATCTTCCATGTGCCCCGGCCGGCGGGGCTTCCCGGCTTCGGGATCGATGCTCTATGCCCTGCGATGCCGATCGAACGCTTCGAGGTTTTCGCGACGCGTATACAACACATGCGCACGGGCGGCTTCCGCAGCGCCCTTGTCATCGCCCTTGGCGATCAGCTCCGCGATCACGATATGGTCTCCCGCATACTTGACCAGATCGTGCACCGGCGGCAAATCGCGCAATCTCAGCAGCGAGCTGAGGTCGAAAAGATCGCGAAGCATGCTCAGCAACCGGGCATTCTTGGCGCCATGTGCGATAAGGGCGTGGAATTCCACATTGATGTTGTGGAAACCATCGACATCGCCTGTCTTTGCTATCCTGAGCGACGTTTCGGCGGCCTTCCGGATCGCCTGCTTCTCCGCCTCCGTGGTGCGCAGCGCGGCGTTGGCCGAGATCAGCACCTCGATGGCCTCCCGTGCCTCCGAAACCTCCTGAAAAGCTTCGCGGGACGGCATGATGACCTGACCGCCGCGCCGGCCCCAATCGACGACGAGGCCCACGCGCCGCAGTTCCATCAGCGCCTCCCGGACCGGCGTCTTGGAGACGGAAAGGCGTTCGGCCAGGCTGTTTTCGGTGACCCGCTCGCCCGGCTCGATCACACCGTCGATGATGGCCTGGCGAATGGTTTCGTAGACCTTGTCGGCCAGCAATTGCGGCCTGCCCCCGATGGACAGTTCGCCGCTTTTGGGCGCCTTCCCCGGCCGGGGGCTCAAAACCATCGTTGCTTCATCTGGGCGCGTCATCGAACCACTCCACCAAATCCCGAGTCTTCTAGTGTTCTCCCAGGCGGACCTTCGTCAAGTCCAGCACGCCCATCGGATGGGGGGCGAAGCCCTGAACACCCGGCCGCCAGCCGACCAGCACATTCGAGGCGAAAAGGATATAGACGGGCAGGTCCTGCCTGATAATGCGCTGGGCATCGGCATAGAGCGAGGCTTGCGCAGCCGAATCGGGGGTTCGCCGCGCCTCATCGATGATGCGATCCAGCGCCGGGTTGCTGTAGCGTCCCGCGTTGAAGGCACCGCCGGTCCTGAACTCGCGGCCCAGATATGTGTCGATGTGAGGGCGGGCGGGGCTACCCTGAAAAGCCACGTTCCATGGCGCCATCAGGTAGACATAGGGCCACCATGGCGGATCCGAATAGACCGCGGTTTCCAGCTTGATGCCTATGGCCTCGAGATCCTCGGCCACCAGCTGGGCGAGCTTCGGCATGGGGGCGACATTGGTCGACGCCCCCCGGATCGTCAGCCCCTCGCCATATCCGGCTTCCCTCATCAGGGCCCTTGCCTTCTGCGGATCATAGGTGATCGGCTCCAGTTCGCAGGCCCACGGCTCTCCGAACGGGATAATGCCGTCGACGATACGGCCCTGCGGACCGATCGTCGCCGCAACCAGCCGTTCGCGATTGATGGCGTGGACGACGGCCTGCCGCATCCTGGGGTCGTCGAAGGGCGGCGCGGCACAATTGAAGCACAGCGCGCTCTTCTGGAGCGATGGAACCGCCTCGCTATAGAGAAGGCCCCGGCTTTCGAGACTGGCGGCAGCCCCCGCCGGAACGCTTTCGACGACATCTGCCGCGCCACGCTCGATGACCTCGATGCGCTCCTCCGCGCTGGCGGCAAAGCGCACGTCGACCCGATCGATGCTCACCTCATCCCAGCGCCGGTCACCGCGAGCCGTCTCCAGCGTCATATGGCTGTTGCGCACCCAGTCGGTCAGGCGGAACGGCCCGGTGCCGACCGGCTGATCGGCGCAATCGTCGATGATGTGGGTGCGCCAGGCGAGGTTGCGCAGGAAGGGAGTGTTGGGTGCGTCGAAACGGAATTCCACCGTATGACGGCCGGTTGCCCGTACGGATTCCAGCCCGGCATAATCGGTGGCAAGCAGGCTGTCTGCCGTGCCGCTGAACAGCCGCTTGAAATTCCACGCCACGATTTCGGCATCGCACGGCCGCCCCGAATGAAACGTCGCATTCCGGTCGATCTCGAAGGTAAAGACACGCTGATCTTCCGAAGCCGTCCACGAGGTGGCCAGATCGGGAGCCAGCTGCCCCTCATGGTCGATCTTCAGCAAGCCCTGGCAGACCATCTTGAGGATGACCGTCCCGACACTGGAATCGGAGTTCAGGCAGTTTGGATCGAAAGAAATCGTTTCGTGCTTCATAAGAACGCGGGCAGTTTTCATAATTTCCTCGATTCCAAAAACATGTATTCTTCAATCAAAACGGGCATAAAACGGGCTTTTCATGCCCCGACAAGCACCGCATATTCGGGGGAAACGCAGCAGTATACCGTCTCGCCGATCTCGAATATCTGGGAAGACAGCGTTCTCGCTCTCAGTTCGAGCCCCTTCCAGTCGAGGCTGTACTCCATAAGATCGCCGACGAACGTTCGCTGCCTGACGGTAACTTCCCATATGTTTCGACCGGACGGGGGACGGCTGGCCTGCGGCGAGAGATGGGACGCCTTGACCGCCACCCCGGCCAGTTCTCCATCCGGAACGGTGCCCGCACACAGAACGGACTCGCCGTTGACCAGACGCGCCTCCACCAGATCGCCGTCCGTCGCTGCGGGCCGCCGCTCCAGAGACAGGAGATTGGATGCCCCCATGAAGTCCGCGACAAAGGCATTCCGGGGCCTGAAATAGGTTGTGAAAGGATCCGCCTGCTGGCGTACGATGCCCGATTGCAGGACTACGACGTGGTCCGACATGGACAGGGCCTCTTCCTGATCGTGGGTCACGTAGACGGCGGTAATACCCAGCCGGCTGGTCAGCTCCTTGAGCTCGTAGCGCATCTGGGCGCGAAGCTTCGCATCCAGATTGGACAAAGGCTCGTCGAACAGAAGAATCTTGGGGTCGAAGACGAAGCTGCGCGCCAGCGCGACCCGCTGCTGCTGACCGCCGCTGAGCATGGGCGACGGGCGATGGGCCTGCTCCTCCAGCCCGACCATGGCAAGGGCAGCCATGACGCGCTGATCGATCTCGGCCCTGGCGACCTTGCGCAGGCGAAGGCCATAGGCGACGTTTTCGAATACCGTCATGTGCGGCCAGATGGCGTAGCTCTGGAACACCATCGACACATCACGATGTTCAGCGGAAACCTCTATTCCCGCGGCGCTGTCGTAGACCGGGCGGCCAAACAGGCTGATGCGTCCGCCCGAAGGCTTCTCCAGTCCCGCAATCGATCGCAGGATCGTGGTCTTGCCACAGCCGCTCGGACCCACCAGCGTCAGATGGGAACCGGCATCCGCGGTGATGGTGACCCCTTTGACGACCTCGAGACTGCCATAGCTGATGCGAAGATCGACGATCTCCAGCGCCACATTATCGGCTTTCGCGCTCGCTGCACGCCCGAAACCCACCTCCCCCATGCTCACCTCTTCGATCCGGGACGGGACCGGCGCCCATCCTCATTATAGAATATGAACTATGGAATATCATATTCCAATATTCGGTCAACATAAATGTTTGGAAAAGGCGCAAGTGCGATCCCCTCTGGATAACAGCAGCGGATTTCATATCCCGGCGCGTTCCCTGTGTTGGCTCTTCGAGGAAGAACACCGTGCCCGCAACGTCACGGGAAGCGGCGGTGCCTTCCACAGATGCGCGGGAATCTCACGCCTTCGCCTGCCTTCATCGCTATGGTGGCATTCGTCGGGGAGATTGCCCGGCTTGTCATCGCAGGGAAAATTGATCATCCTGCTCCTGCAAGCCTCTGTCGCCAGCCCTTCAACCAACCGGACAGTCGCAACGGGACGCGCCCGATCTGGCACGTTGCGCCCCGGCAGCGATATTGGCGAGTTGCATGAACCTGATCGAGCCACATCGTTTCATTCCCTGCGAAGCCGGCAGCGCGACCTCGGTCACCTTGCCTGGCCTTCACCGCAACGCCCATGTCGACCTCTTGCGCATCAATGCGGGGCTGGTGCTGGCACACAGCCATTTCTCGCCTGCAATCCGGCACGATGACGACATACGCAGGCCCGAAGACCAGTTGATTCTCGCTTTCAATCTTTCAGGCCGGATGCTGCTGGTCGACCCGCGCGGCGCGGCGCATGAAATCACGGGCGGCCAGGGCTGGATCATCCGCTCTGGCGGAAAGCGGCTGAAGCGGATTGTGGAAAAGGGCGAAGGCTGCGCGAATCTCGTGATCGCCCTGACGGTTTCCCGGCTGGCCCCGGAACTCGCTGCGATGCTCGACGCTGCGCTGCCAGAAAGCGACCCCTTCCGGCGGTTGCGCCTGCCGGTGCCGGGCAACACCACCCTTGAGACACTGCTCGACGGGCGTACGGATCCTGCGGCAATGCTGCGCAAGGAAGGACAATGCCTCGCCCTGATCGGCCATGCTCTCGAGGAGCTTTCTTCCGTTTCAGGCAAGGACAATACGGCAGGCGATCCGGCCCTTCTCGTCCAGCGGCTGAGCGCCTTCCTGTCCGAACGGATGGCAGGCACCATCACCATGGCGGAGATCGAACGCGAGGCGGGGCTCAGCCATGTGACGCTGAACCAGATCTTCCGCGCGGCAACCGGAATGACGGTCTTCGGGCTTCTGCGGGCCTTGCGCATGGAAGCCGCCGAACGCATGATCCGCCATACGGACCTCAGCTTCACCGAGATTGCGGGAGAATGCGGCTTCTCCGACGCCAGTCATCTGTCGAATGCGTTTCGCAAGCGATATGGAACGACCGCAAGCGACTGGCGGCGAAGCGAGCGCCGAAATTCCTGAGCGCTTTCGCGCGATTCAAGAGTAGTTTCGTCAGCTACAAGACGCGGGACAATCGTCATGGCACGGCCACTCCTCAAAAGGAGGCCCTCCATGTCCCGAGCAGTTCCGTTCCGAACGCCGTCGAGAACCGTTGCGTTCCTTGCCATGACAACTTCGCTGGCCGGAAGCTTGCTCCCACTGACCGCACGCGCAGGGGAAGATGCTGTCCATCTTCGCGAAATCACCATTTTCGCCAGTTACTGGGAAGAACTCGCCCGCAAGGCTGCGGCGACGGCAACTGTGATGAGCGAAGACGACCTGTCGCGACCGGTCTCGCCTGACCTCGACGCCATGGCGGCTCGCTCGGCGAACACAGTATTCCAGCGCGCCAATTCACAGGAGCGGCTGGTGGTGCGGGGCATGTCGGCCTTCGACAATGCCCTGTCCGATCCCGTCGGCTACCTGGTCAACGGCGTTCCGCTGCCGATGGGCACCATCCAGCTTCCGCACTTCTTCGGCGCCGAAAGCGTGACGCTGCTGAAGGGCCCGCAGGGGACGACCTTCGGGCGCAATTCCGAGGCCGGGCTGGTGAGATTCGACACCATCGCGCCCGGGAGCCGCGAAGGCGGCGAGGTGAACCTGGGCCTGTCCGGTTCCGATGCCGGCGCCTCGCCGCTTGGCGGCAACGGCTCGATCCTGTGGTCCGGCCAGATGGCCGATGGGCCGGCCGTGTCGCTGGGGCTGGAGTTCGCCCATGACCCCGGCGTGATCAGCAATCCTGTCACGGGTGCCGACGACGGCGGCAAGAACCGGCGCGCGACGGGATTTGCGGGCGTGAAATGGGAACTGCAGGATGCCGGCTATCTGAAGCTGACCACGGTTGGCGAAGACCAGAAATTCAACAAGGAACAGTTCCGGTACATCTCCGGACCGCTCGCAACCGGGCGCTATGAAAGCGTCTATTCCGACCCGTCGTGGGAGCGCCGCCGCACAAGCGTTACCGCGTTTGAATATGGTACCGGCTTCGACGGGTTCGATCTGGTGGCGATCACCGGTTTCACCACCTTCGACAGGGAGTTCGTGCTGGATTTCGACAGTTCTCCCCTGCCGCTTGGCGTGACCGGAATGGATGTCAGGGACCGGACGGTTTCGCAGGAAGTCCGCCTGACCTCGAACGGCGAGGGGCCGCTGAAATGGACGGCGGGCGCCAATGCCTTCAGGCAACGCACCGATGCCGATTTCAACCTCGGCGCCATGTCCACCGACCGTCATACGGAAATCGAACAGACGGGCGCCGCCCTTTACGGATTCAGCGAGTATTCCGTCACGGACCGCTTGCGTCTGGGTGCGGGCCTGCGCGTCGACCACATCTCGTCGGATGCCTGGCAGCATTTCGCCTCGCCGATGGCGAACCTGCGCTACCAGGGCAGCGACACATCGACCACGCTGCTGCCCCGGCTGACTTTCGCTTACGACCTGTCCGACGCAACCACCGTCCATGCCAGCTATGCGCGGGGCTATATGCCGGCAGGTTACAACTACGGGTTCGCCAACAGCGCCGACAGCCTGACCTACGATGCCGAATACAGCTGGAACATGGAACTCGGGGTAAAGCACGAATTCACCAACGGTACGGCGCTCGGCCTCGCCGCCTTCCACACCACGGTGAAGGACAAGCAGATCACCGAAACCATTCCCGGTGCGGCGCAGTACATCTCCAATGCAGGCGAGGCGGAAAGCTACGGCATAGAAGCCGAGTTGACCGTTCCTCTGGGGCGTGGCTGGGAGATCGCCGCCAATGCGGGCTGGCAGCGTGCCCGGGCGACGTCGTTCAACACCACCTCGATGGACATGGCCACAGGGTCTCTGGTTCCGGTCGACTGGTCGGGCAACGCCCTGCCGCTGGCGCCTGAAACCACCTGGGGCCTGGCGCTTTCGCATCAGGGCGATGTGTGGCGCGGCCGCGTAAGCCTGCAAGGTTCCGGCAGCTACTGGTTCGATCCCGCAAACAGCGTGAAACAGAAGGGATTCGTGACAGTGGACGCCGAAATCTCACGGAAGTTCGGCGCCGGGGAGTTGACCCTGTGGGCGAAGAACCTGTTCGATGAGGAATATTACAGCGCCGCCGCAAACACGATCCGCGGCGTGGTTGTCGAGGATGGCAGCCCCCGCACCATCGGGCTGGACTGGCGGGCGACATGGTGACGCCGGAGCGCCTGTCCGGCATCGGGCTGCTGCTGGAAACGCTCGAAGGCCCGATCCGCTATGCACTTCTGGATTGGGCGCTTGAAAGCGGGATCTTCGATTTCTGCGAGAGCCCCGCCACACCGGAACTGCTGAGCCAGCGCATGGACCTTCCGGTCGGGGGCCTCGCGCTCGCGCTGCGGGCACTGGTCGCGGCAGGGTTCATGGAGCAGGATACCCGGGGTTTCCGCACCGCGCCGGGCATCCTGCCCTTTGTGGCGACCGGCAATCCCTGCAATATGGTGGAGACCCTGCGATCCATGGGGCAGATGCGCCATGCCGGCCTGGATCGGTTCGGCCGCCTTGTCGCGGGCGATTGCGTCGCGGCCGGACCGGTTCTTTTCGACGATGTCCACTGGGATGCCAGTCATCGCTCGCTGGCGGCCTTTCACCACGCGGTAGCCGCCGACATCATGGAGCCCTGCCTGACCGGGTTGCCGGAATGGGCGGCCGCCCGGACCCTGCTGGAGGTCGGCCCGGGATCGTCGGTGCTGGCACGGCGGCTTTTGTCCCGGCATCCCGATCTGCGCATCACGCTGTTCGACCTGCCGCCGGTCGCCAGCCGGATCGGGGAGGAACTGCGCCAGCTGCCGGTCACCGTGATGCCGGGGAACTACAACCAGACCCTGCCGGACGGGCCCTTCGACATCATCTGGTGCTCGATGTCCCTTTATTTCCACGACCGGGGACTTCCTGGCCTGATCGCGCGGCTGGCCGATCGGCTGGCGCCGGATGGCGTTCTGGTCAGCTTCCACGAGGCGCTGACGGAAGATCGCACCGGCCCGCCGGAACATGTGCTCGGCCGGCTTTTACCTGCGCTGCGGCAGGGAGATGTATCCTTCGCCGATGGCGAAATCGCTGCCGCAATGGCCGAAGCGGGTCTGCTGCGCCCCTCTGCCCAAGCCGTTTCCACACCCTTCGGGCGTTTCCGCCTGGATGCCGCCCGCAAGGAAGCCTGAGATGCGCGCGCTCCTCCTGTTCCTCGCCCTGATACCCCTGCCCGCGCTGGCCGAGGAAATCCTGCTGTCCGGCCCGCCGATCTGGGAGAGCGCGCCCCTGATCGAGCTGGTTGAAACCCAGCCCGCAGAGGGCGTCACCTTTACTTTCCGCCCGTGGGCGAGCCCTGAAAAGCTGCGCAAGATGGTGATGGCCGATGCGCCCTTGCTGGCGGTCGCGCCCTCCCCGACCGCAGCGGTCTTCGACGCGAACGGGATTGGCCTCAAGGTGATCTCTGCAACCATCACCGAGGCCAGCATCTCGATCGTCGGGCGCGGAGACGAGGTGGCCAGTCTGGACGAATTGCAGGGCGCCAGCCTCGCCCTGCCCTTCAAGGGGTATCTGCCGGACCTGATGATGCGCCGCATCGCTGCCCCGGGGCCGGAAAGCTGGCAGCCGCGCTACACCGGCAGCCTGGTCACGGCCATGCAGCTTCTTCTGGCCGGCAAGGTCGATACCGCGATGCTGACGGAACCAATGGCAACGCTCGCCCTGACGCAGGATCCCACGCTGGTCCGCCGCGCCGACCTGTGCGTATTGTGGCGCGAAGCGACGACGCTTGCCGATTGCCCTCCCGCCGCTGCCGTCATCGTCAATGCGACCCTCTACGACAGGCCCGAAATCCGCGAAGCCTATCGCACGGCGTTCGCGGCGCTTGCGGGAGACCCCGGCAAGGCCGCCGGACTGCTCGCCCGCCATTTCCCGGACATGGGTCAGGCCAAGGAGGGCTTTGTCCGCATCAGGGCACTGGACCTGCCGATGCCGGAACGGGCGGATGCGCTGGCGCGCTTCTACGGCGCGATCCTCGACGTCGAGCCTGCCGCTATCGGAGGCAAGCTGCCCGATCCGGATTTCTATGGGAAATGATGCACCGACTGGCCTTTCTGGCGGGGCTTGCGGGCCTGATCGCCCTTTGGGCGCTGGCAGCCCGCGAAAGCCTGCCGGCCATCCTGCCCGGTCCGCTCGCGGTCGCCAGGGCGCTCGGACTGCTCGTCACCGACCGTGAATTCTGGGCCGGCACCCTGCTGCCCAGCCTTGGCAGGGCAGCGGCTGGGCTCGGGCTCGCCTTTGCGCTTGGCGCACCGCTTGGCCTGGCAGGCTGGCGCTGGCCGGCGATTTCCGCGCTGCTGGCGCCAGTGCGGCTGATCCTGATGGGAATCCCCGCGCCGATCCTGGCGATCCTGTGCATCCTGTGGTTCGATGGCGGCGACATCACGGTCGTCCTGACCGTGGCCGTTCTGTTGCTGCCTGTGTTCCAGATCGCCATCGCCGAAGGCATGGCCGCCGTAGACCCGCAACTGGCAGAGATGGCACAGGTCTTTCGTGTTGCGCCCCTGCGACGCCTGCACCGGATCGTTTTGCCTGCCGTCTGGACAGCCTTCGGCCCCGCGCTCAGGATCGCGGCGGCCAATGCCTTGCGTGTCACCCTTCTCACCGAACTTCTGTCCGGCGCGGAGGGCCTCGGCTCGGCGGTACAGAGAGCGCAAAGCTGGCTCCAGACCGACCAGCTGTTTGCCCTGGTCATCGTCATACTCGCCCTGATCGGGCTGGCGGAGGCGGCATTGACGCGCCTCCTGCGGGAAAGAAGCCGGCCATGATCCTGTTTGCCGCCGAAGAAGCCGGCCTGCATTATCCCGGCCGCTCCGACCCCGTCTTTCTCGATGTTTCCCTGACGATCCACGACGGCGAGAGCCTGCGGCTGACCGGCCCCAGCGGCACGGGCAAGACCAGCCTGATGCGGCTTATCGCGGGGCTCGAGCGCCCGACCACGGGCCGGATCGCCACGCTGCCACGCCGCATCGGCATGGCCTTCGCCGAACCGCGCCTGCTGCCACACCTTTGCGTCATGGAGAACCTGATGTTCGTCGCGCCCCGGGCGGATCGCGATGCGCTGGCAATGCTGGAGGCGCTGGACATGGCCGACCTGCGCAACAGCGCTGCCGGCAGTCTCTCGACGGGACAGGCGCAAAGGGTGGCGCTGATCAGGGCGCTCCTTGTGCGCCCCGGGATTCTGCTTCTGGACGAGGCGCTTGGCGGCCTCGATCTGCCGGCATGGTGCGCAGCCCGGGACCTGATCCACAGCCGCCGCCGCGAGGACGGTTTTGCCCTGGTGGAAATCAGCCATGACCCGGCACGGCTTCTGGTGCCGGATGCCCGAACCGTTTCCCTTGCCTGAAGAAAGGACATCCCGTGCAAACGCCGCAACGCCCGTCACGACCCCGGCTGGCACTGACGCCCGCCATGGCCATCATCAAAAAGCATTTGTAGTCAGGTCGAATCGGCTGATGGAGCCTTGTTCAGCAGCGACACGGTCCCCGTTACCGCCACCCCCGACAAGATGACGGAGAGGCCGAAGAGCGCCCCGTATCCCATCATATCGGCCAGAACGCCCGACAAGGACGACCCGATCAGGTAGACGACAAGTTGCGCGCAGGCCAGAATGGTGAAATCCGTGCCGGGCTGGCTGGAGGACGTCACCGACATGAACAGGCTGTAGAGCGCCACGATCTCCATGTAGCGGATGAGCGTCTGCATGACCGACGCCCCGAACAGCGGCCACACGCCTTCCATCGCGCCCACCGCATGCAGGGTGAAGACGAGAAAGCAAAGCGTGCGCAGGCTGCCAAGCAGGGCCAGCGCCCATCCCACGCCCCACCGTTTCAGCAACAGCGCCGCCACGGCAGCGCCTGCGATTCCGGCGGCTGCCGCCCCTATGCCGGAGAGATAGCCGATCATGTCGAGCGGGATGCCGGCATCGACCAGATACGCCCCCTCTATCGCCTTGACCAGACCTTCGCTGGCCCGGAAAATCAGCGCGACCCACAAGATCCTCAACACTTCCGGCCGGCGCAGGAAATTCATGATCGATGGTCTGTCGAGGCTTCTTGCGGGCGCCTGCGGATCGTACTCGCGCATGGCGAAGGCAGCGAAGAGAGGCAGAATGGAGATGCAGGCGATGACACCCAGCATCACGTTCCATCCGGCGCGCTCGTAAAGCACGAGCCCGAGCGTGCCGCCGACGATGACGCCGCCGGCGACCGCACCGGCCTGAATGGCGTTTCCGATCGGACGGTCGCGCGGATGAAGATGCTTCGCCGCATAGCCATCCGTGGCGATATCCTGGGTCGCCAGAAGCAGCGCCGTGGCGAGACCGATGACGAATATCCAGCCGACCTGCTGCGGTCCGACAATGGTCAGTGCCAGAATGGAAACGATGATGCCGCTTTGGTTGATGATCACCCAGCCGGCCCTGTGCGACCGGGCAAAGGGACGAACGCGGTCGATGACCGGCGCCCAGAGGAACTTCAGCACGAGAGGCAGCATCAGCAGCGAAAGCAAGCCGATTGCCGTCCGTGACACGCCCTCGTCACGCAGGATCGGCGGCAGGGCTGCGGCGAAGAGATAGGTGGGGATGCCCTGCGCCAGATAGAGCCCTGCAAGAACGATGAACAGCCTGCGGCGCGTCAGCCGCACCCGACCGCTCTTCTCATTCAGTGCCGCGTCCATCACAGTGGCGGCCCGGCTTGTCTGTGCAGCGAGAGAAAGGCTTCCGCTTCATCCCTGTCGCCGGTCACGAGAAGCGGAAAGCGCCACAGGCTCCGGAAGGCGCGTTGCGCCTCCGCGGTCGGCCGCAGCCGTATGATGGCCGCCGCGAGGCACAGCCGGTCCATTCGTTCCCGATTGGCCTTGTACCAGCGGTTCTGGGCCTTGCGGTGGTGCTGGGAGAGCGCGAGTTCGTTCTTAACGTCGACAAGAAGAAAAAACGGGAGCTCCCGGTTCGACACCGTTTCGAGCGCGGCAAGGTAGCGTTCGCAATCGTCCTTTTCGGCCGGCTTGCCAATGGCCAGCGTCAGGACATCGTCCTGGCTATGGAGGCAGACGGTCACGGCGCGGCTTCAGAATGTCTTTTTGTAGGAAGCGAAGATGGTGCGACCGAGCCCCGGAACCGGCACGCCGCGCGTGGCGCTCGCCGTCGGGTTGATGTAGCTGGTATCCAACACATTGCGGACCGCAAGGCTCAGTTCGCTCCCATCCGCAAATTCCTTCCACAAGGCGATGTTCAGAAACGCCTCTCCGTCGAGCTTCTGGCCGGGTATGCGGTCGCGGCCCGAGAAGAACTCCACCTCGCCGCGCGCCCTGAAGCCGCCGCCGAGACTGGCATTGACATAGGCAAGCCCTGTCCAGTTCGACGGGATACGGTTGTTGGGCAGGTACTCGTCGGAACCGATCGTGCCGTCGCGGTTCGCATCGTATCTGCCCTCGACATAGCCGAGAACGCCACCGACCGTAAACCGTGCATCGATGTCATATTCCGCATTCAGTTCAACGCCCCAGATGCGTTCCTTCTGCTGCGAGACGCGGTTGGCCGCGATATCATAGCTGACGCCCTCGTCGGATGTGGAGAGATAGGCGCTGACGCCGCCGCGGACATTGCCCCAGTCGCCCCGCAAGCCCGCCTCATAGGTGTCGACCAGTTGAGGGCTGGGCGCGATGTCGGCATAGCTGATGGTGAAATCGGGCACGCCCGTGCAGCCATAGGCGGCCGCGATCGAGCCATAGGCGTCACAAATCTCGGCCAGGGAATTGGTGCCGGCGCGGCGCGTGAAGCCGCCGATATCGGTCAGGCTGTAGCCTTGCGAGAAATTGCCGAACAGCTGCAATTCACTGGTGATGTCGAAAACGCCGCCGGCGTTGAAACTCCATGAACCGTAGTCGAAGGAGCCGCCGAGCACATCGATCCCCGGATAGAGATGCGCGAGCGAGGTAGCGGGATAGACGACCGCGTCGGGCCGGCGGAAATCTTTCACATCGAGGAAGAACTGGTCGAAACGCGCCCCTCCCTGAAGCCGCAGCCTTTCGGTCACCGGAATTTCCACCTGAGCGAAGGCAGCGAGAGAGTGCTGTCGCATCGGGGCGATGGCGTCGAAGCCATTGGTCAGCTTCTGGTCCGTGTCGTCGAAAGCATAGTCTGCGCCCCACGTCATCGTTGCGCCTTCCACGAACCGGTCGAGCGACGTGTTGACCGTGGCATTGAGGCCAAGCCGGTCGCTCGACAGCGTGGTCTGATTGAAGTCGGCCGTCGGGCTCAGGGGATTGCCGGAATAGTAGACCATCGAGTTGACGGCGGAGAGCTTGTTGAACGGCGCCCGCTTCTCGATCCGGTTGTAGAACGACTTCACTTCCAGCCGTCCCAGCGCGAAGGCATCGTCCGCATATCTGCCGGTCAGATAGGTCGAGTTCTCCATGAGCGGCTTGCCGAAATAGGGATCGGCGAAATCGGGGGAAACCGGATCGGCTGCGTAGTCCGTGAACCAGTCCGGTTTCTGCTCCGCATAGGTCCAGTTGAGGCTCGCTTCGAAACGTCGCGGACCGTCCTCATAGCCGACCGTGCCAAAAAGATTGCCGAGCCCGGTGCGGTCGCCGCCGCCCTGCCCGAGCATCGCGTCCGAAGCCATTTCGTTGCCCCAGCCGTCATAGGTGCGCCGCGTCAGGCTTCCCGAACCGGAAAAGAAGTAGTCGAAATTGCCGCTCCTGCCTTCGACATCCACGCTGCCCTCCGGCGCCAGCGACTTGCCAACATTTCGTGTATGGGCCCGGGCACCCGTCCGCACGGTAACCTTTGGCGTTTCGCTCTGGCCGCGACGCGTGATGAAGTTGATCGTGCCGCCGGTGGCTCCCGCGCCATACAGGCTGGAGGCGCCATTGACCACCTCGATGCGCTCCACCGAATTCAGGTCGATCATCGACAGAATGCGCGAGACGTCGCGCAGCGGCGTGTTGCGCGGCACCCCATCGACCATGATCAGCACGCTGCGCCCGCGGAAGGTTTCCGAGCCGCCGGAAATGGTCTGGTTGCGCGGCGCATAGCCCGGCACCAGACGCGCGACGAGGTCGGCAGCGTCGGGCGACCCGGTCATGGCCCGCTCGATCTCTTCACGCCCGATCACCTGCACGGACTGCGCGACCGTGGAGATGGACCGTTCGCTGCGGCCCGCTGTCACCACGATGGTGTCGAGGACCGTCGCGCTCCCGCCTTGCCCGGACGACTCCTGCGCCAGCGCGGCCGGCACGAGAGCTGAAACCGTCAGCACACACGGGAGAAATACTTTGCGCATGAGAATAACCTCTGGAGCCCACTGCATACCGGAGCCGAACCCTGGCTTCGCTGCTGTCAGCCGCTCTGGCGGCCCGTTCGAATTTCGTCTAAACAAGATGAATGCAGTCAACTTATAGGACGATATTCATTATCGGCTTGGTTTCCTGCGAAAATTTATAGGACCAGCACGAACCGGGTTCCGGTCGCTCGTCCTTGTGTGGCAAGGATGCATCACGAGCCTCTTCATGCAGCTTGAGACAATATCGCAGTGCCGCTTCGACGCCGCCGGGACACCTCCCGGAAAGAGTCTGGAATTCTGCGCGTCCGCCGTGACAGCGGTCCTGGGCGATGTTTCTCTCGAGGGAGACGAACGCGCACTGGCAAGCACACGGGGCATCTGTTGCAACGTCGGCCAGCTTCGCATGATGACCTGCTACTTCCCGCGCAGCACAGTGGTTCTGCACGGGAAAAGGGAGGCAGCCTCCGACCGGCTTCTGATGGTGCGGAGCATGGAGGAGCGGCTTTTCGTCTGCCAGTCCGGCCAGATGTTGAATCTGGAGCCGGGAGAGTTTGTGTTCCTGTCCGCCAGCCTTCCTTTCGAGTTGCGGCTTGCCCAAGGCGGGCGCATCGACTGTGGCAGCATGCCTGCGCAGTATTTTCCGACAACGAAACAGGATCTGGGGCGCTTCCTCATGCGCCCGATCCCGAAGGCGCATCCACCGCTGAAGCTCCTCATTACCCATGCAGCCTATCTGCTCATGCGCGGCACCCATGCCCCCGGCGAAGCCGAGATGATCGCGGCGCACTTCAGGCAGGTTCTGCCGATGGTGGTGGAATATCTGCACGACGACGAGCAGGCCGACCGGGCGAGCGCAAGCCTGTCGCGTATCAAGGCATTCATCGAGAGCCGCCTGACGGACCCGCGCTTCGGCCTGGCCGCGATAGCCGCCAAATTCGGCGTGACGCCACGCCATGTGCAAAAGCTCTTCCAGCACGAGGGAACGACTTTCTCGCGCTACGTGCTGGAACGCCGCCTTGAGAGAGCCCGCTCGCTCATATTGCAGAAAGTCGATAGACCGATCAGTTCAGTGGCCTACGATACCGGCTTCGGCGACCTTTCCTATTTCAATCGCGTGTTCCGCCGGCGTTTCGGGACGACACCTTCGGGGATGCGGAACAGCCTGAACATGATGCCCGCCGTATCGGAGCAACAAGGGGAACCCGCTGAACCTGCAAGGAAAACAGACCGCATAAGGTGAGGTTGAAAACCGGAGCCCCCTGTCTGCACGGGTCGCCTGTGGATTCGGGGTCACATCCGGGCCCTTCCGCGCATTTTTTCAGCATGCGCCAGTCGTTCGGAGATAACCAATATTTAGAATAATCTATATATGCGCTAAGGGCTGATGAGCCCCGAATACACCGAACCGCTCCCAACACAGCATTTTCCGGCGAAACGGAACAACACGGACATATCGATGAGCATCGATGCCGCCCTGAGCGACAACGCCAACATATTCGAACTGGCGCCCATTTCCTTATGGCTGGAGGATTACAGCGGCCTGCGCAGGCAGTTCGATGCATGGCGCGCGCAAGGCATTGACGATCTCAGATCCTTCCTCATGGAAGACATCGACCGCCTTCATCTGTGCACAAGCCAGATCCGCGTCCTGAAAGTCAATCGCAGGACGCTTTCATTGTACGAGGCCAACGATCTCGATCACCTGGTCGCCAATCTTGACCGCATCTTTCGCGACGACATGCTGGAGCCGCACATCGATGAAATGGTCCAGCTCTGGAACGGGTCCGACACTTTCGTCAGCGATACGGTCAACTATTCGCTCTCCGACAGGCGTATCGATATCCAGCTCAGGGGCAGGGTCCTGCCCGGACACGAGGAAAGCTGGGACCGCATTCTGCTGTCGATCGAGGATGTGACGGCGCGTGAGGATGCGCGCCGCGAACAGGATCGCCACAAGCTGTATGCCGAGGGGCTGTTCGAGCATTCTCCCGTCTCACTGTGGGTTGAGGATTTCAGCCGCATCAAGCAGCTCATGGACGATGTGCGACAGCGCGGCATCGTCGATTTTCGCGTGTTCACCGATGTGCATCCCGAATTCGTGCTCCAGTGCCTGAGCGAGATCCGCGTGCTGGACGTCAACAGGGAAACACTCGCGCTCTTCCTTGCGCCGGACAAGAAAACCCTGTTCCAGAAGCTGCCGGATGTCTTCAGGGACGAGATGGAGGCGAATTTCCGCGAGCAGCTCATCGACCTGTGGAACGGCGTGCTCTTCCAGCGCCGTGAAGTGGTCAACTATGCGCTCGATGGCTCCGAACGCCATGTACTGATGCAGTTCTCGGTCCTTCCGGGACGGGAAGAGGACTGGTCGCTCGTTCAGGTGGCGCTGACGGACATCACGGCCCGCAAGAAAGCCGAAGCCTATCTGGAGTATCTTGGCAAACATGACGTGCTAACCAAGCTGCACAACCGCGCCCATTATGTCGATGAGCTCAACAGGCTGGAGCGCAAGGGGCAGAGGCCGGTCTCGATCATCATCCTCGATCTCAACGGCCTCAAGGCGGCCAACGATCAATGGGGCCATGCCGCGGGTGACGGGCTGCTGCGCCGCGTCGGGGAGGTGCTCAACGAGGCGGTCAAGCAACCGGGCCACGCCGCCCGCATTGGCGGCGACGAGTTCGCGGTGATCCTGCCCTATGCGGATCAGCGCAGCGCGGAAGCCATGGTTGAGGAAATCCGGCGGCTCGTGGAGATCAACAACCAGTACTACTCCGGGCTGAAGCTCAACCTTTCGATCGGCGCGGCCACCGGCACGCCCGGTGAAGCGCTTGAATCCGTCGCCAGGCGCGCGGACATGCTGATGTATGAGGACAAGCGGGAGCACTACTCGGCCGGGAGCCGGGCCGACATCTGAGCGGAGCCGCTCCAGATCGTCGCCTGCCGGCGCGGTCATATTCATATGTCCGGCCCGTAATGCCGGCCTGCGGAATGACCCACAGCATGATGGCGAGGCGCAGCCTTCGTCCGGGCGGTGCCGCGGCCGCAGATTGACAACCGGACTCCACCGCGCATAACTCCTTCAAGCATGTGAGCATCGATGCCCTCCGGGGTGGCTGGGAAACAGAACCGCGCGAATGGATATTCCTGCCGCCAAGAACTACATTCTGGACACGGCCCGTCTGCTCGTCCCGGCGGCCCGGGTGCTTTTCTACGAGGTCAATGACCGGCTTCAGCCCCACGGCCATATCAGCAGCGCCACGAATGAACACTGGGGCGGGCTTTACCGGAAATTCGTCGCGCTGGACCCCTACCATCCCCGCTGCTTTGCGAAGATGAACCGGAACGTGTTCGGCACCGCTCCCGGCTACGGTCCCGACCTTGAGAACGCCGATTATGTGGAGGGCTTCCGCAAGGTTCTCGGCATCAGGTACAAGGCCGAGATGTTCCTGCGCGATGCCGAAGGCGGCATACGTGCCGGCCTGCGCTATGCGCGGCTCGAAGGCGAGCGTGAGTTCACGACCGAGGAAATGGCCAGGCTGTCGAGGATGCAGCCGCTGTTCGCAAATCTCTGGTGCACGGCGCTCGTCCACGACAAGGAAGAACAGATCCTCTCGGGTCTGACCGAGCGGGAGCGCGAGGTTCTCGACCTTCTTCTGTCCGGCTATCCCAATCAGGATATTTCGCGCCTGCTCTCCATCGCCCTGCCCACCGTCAAGAACCACGTCAAGGCGATCCTCGCCAAGACCGGCTATGCCAACCGGGCAGAGCTTCTGGCGGCGCTCTATCGCGCAGGGCATGTGCTGCGCACGCCGCACTGAAATCCTTCAGCCGCGCCCGCAACATCGGCCCCTTCTCAATCCACCTCGTATTGCGCCTTCTTGAGCGCAACCGCCTGCGCGATCACATCATGGGCCTGTTGAGAATAGGGTGGGCGACCGCGCGCCAGCACCGCCTCTGACGCCTTCTGGTGCAGGACCGTCTTGCGGTTGCTGAAGGTCACGAACCCGGCCCGCCCACGATAGCGGCCCATACCGCTCTTGCCGACGCCGCCGAAGGGCAGCGCCTCGTAGGTGAGCTGGCACCTGACGTCGTTGATGACCACGCTTCCGGTGTGGAACGCGCGCGCGACACGCGCGGCCTCCTGCTCGTCGTCGCCGAAATAGTAAGCCGACAGCGGATGCTCACCGTCCGACACCCTGTCCAGCGCCTCGCAGACGCCGGAAACGCCGACGATGGGCAGCAGAGGACCGAAGATTTCCTCCTGCATCACCTCCATGTCATCCGTGATATTGGTGATGATCGCGAAGGGAAAACGCCCGCTGGCAGGCAGGTTTTCCAGTGTGTTGTTCCCGGGAACGAAGTCGAGACGCGCGCCCTTTCGAGAAGCGTCGACAAGCAGCGCTTTCATGCGCTCATTGGCGCGGCGGTCGATGAGGCTCGTATAATCGATATCCTGCATCATCTGCGGAAAGATGTCCGCAGCGGCGCGCCGGCACTGCTCAACCAGCGCCTCGACCTTGCTTTCGGGCGCCAGCACATAGTCCGGCGAAACGCAGACCTGACCGGCGGAAGCCAGCTTGCCGGCCACCAGCCTGCTGGCTACGGTCTTCAGGTCGGCGCTATCGCCGACGATGACCGGGCTTTTGCCGCCAAGTTCCAGCGTCACCGGAACGAGATTTTCAGCAGCAGCAAGCGCCACCTTGCGCCCGGTCGCGGTCGAGCCGGTGAATAGAAGATGGTCGAATGGCAGGCTGGAGAAGGCTGCGGCCACGCTTGCATCGCCATTGACGACGGCAAGTTCGCTGCGGTCGAAATACCGGGCAATCGCGGCCTCGAACGCGGCGCCCGTCGCCGGTGCCAGCTCCGACATCTTCAGCATGACGCGGTTGCCTGCCGCCAGACCGCCCATGGCCGCGAGACAGGCCATCAGCACCGGCCCGTTCCACGGAATGATCGCTCCCAGCACACCGAGCGGCTGGTAATGCACCTCGGCAAAGGTACCGTGCGCCTCCACCTCAGGGGGCAGCGCCTCCCGCTCGGGCTGCATCCAGCCCTCGAAATGGGCAAGGTGGTATTCGATCGCCGCGACGCTGCCCAGAATGTCGCCGGCCCGCGTAGCAAAAGGCGAGCGGTTGCCGAAATCCTCCTGAAGCGCGTCCACGAACGCCCGCTCATGAGACAGCACCGCACTTGCAAGGCGGGTGAGCCGGTCGCGCCGCGTCCCGGCCGGGGCAAAACCCTGTGCCCGGAATGCCGCGCGTTGCCCGGCCAGAATGTCTTCCAGGCTCGGCTTCATGATCCGCTCTCCATCCGTTCAGGCATGCACGACGACATTGACCAGAGCGTGCCGCCCTTCTTCCTTCACGACGCGCATGGCGGCCTGAAGCACAGGCAGCAACTCGTCAGGGCTTTCAACCACCGCGCCATAGCCTCCGAAAGCTTCGGCGATCTTCTCAAAACCCGCTTTGACGCCGAAACGCGTCACCGGCACCTGTTCGGCCCTGGCCGCCCAGCCATCGGGGTGGGTGCTGACGACGCTCTTGCGAACCTCGTTCCAGCCGCCATTGTTGAAGACGACCACCAGCATCGGCAGGTCTTCCGCCGCGGCGATCTGGTGGCAGGATGCAGGCACGCAGTAATAATAGGCTCCGTCCCCCAGCGTGCAGATAACGGTCTTGTCCGGGCGCGCGGCCTTGACACCCAGCGCCGCGCCGAACCCCCAGCCAAGGCCGCCCGCATGGGAAGGGCCGAAATAGCTTCCGGCGCCGGACGGCTGCACCACCCGCAGATCTGTCGGATACTCGTTGACGACGATGCTGTCCTCGTCCAGCAACCGGGAAACGCAGTGATTGGCGAACAGCGGCGTGATATGCGCAAGCCCGCCATCGTGGCGTATGGTCTCGTCAAGTGTGGCCTCCTGCGCCTTTCGGCGCGCACGATGCGCTGCAATGCGCTCATCGCGCAGGTTGGCGGGAATACGGCTTTCCAGCCTCCCGATCAGCCCTTCCAGCGCCGCTTCCGCATGGCCTATCAGCGGCACGTCGCAGGGGAATCCGCGCATCGGCAGCCGCTGGTAGAACGGGTCGATGCCGAGCTGGATGACCCTGGCCGAGTCGGGAACGGTGACGCGGGCCGTGAACCACGGAACGTCCGATTCAATGACGAAGATGAGGTCGGCGCGCTCCAGATCGGGGCTCACCTGCGAGGCGAAGATGTAGCCCAGATGGCAGGGATGCTTCGGGTCGAGATTGCTGTAAACGGGGCTCGCCTCCAAGACCCCGAAGCCGCCGACATCGCAAAGACGGCCAAGCGCTTCGCGGCCCGCCGCGCTCCTGCCAAGCTCCGACGTCACGATGACGGGATGCTTCGCCGAAGCGAGGAGATCCGCCGCCTCCTCGAGACGGACCGGGTCCGGCATCAGGCGCGCACCGTTCACCCGCCGCGTTTCGGATGTGGCCCTGATTTCCTCCATGGCGGCCGCCTGAACGTCGCGCGGAATGGAGATGTAGACCGGGCCCTGCGGCTCCGCCGTGGCGACTTCCAGCGCACGCTCGATCACCGCCGCGACCTGCTCGCCGCTGCGCAATTCATAGTCCCATTTGACATATTCGCGCACCATCGCGGCCTGATCGAAGCTTTCCTGCGACCATTGCACATGAATGTCGCGCGCGCCGGCCACGCCACGTTTTTCCGAGACAGGCGAGCGTGCCGCCAGAATGATCATCGGCACGCGCGAACGCGCCGCGTTTATGATCCCGCCCATGCCGTTGGCGGTGCCGACGGTCGAATAGAGATAGACAGCCTGAGGGCGTCCGGTGGCGGCGTAGTAGCCGTGTGCCATGGCGACAGCCGTCTGCTCATGCGGCGTGAGAATGGCGCGGGGAGCCGGTTCTCCGCTGGCCTGCCGCTTGGCGATGGCCTCGATCATGGAGGTAGGTGCGCCGCCGATGACCGTATCGATGCCGCGCAGTTGCAGCAGCTCGAGGATGGCCTCGCCCACGGTTTCGACCGGGCGGATGACTTCGGACATGGAAAACTCCTGCATGCGATTCTGCGGCGTCACATCTGGGCCGGCAGAAAGAGGACCAGGGCCGGGAACAGCACGAGCAGTGCGATCCGGATCAGGTCGGCGGTGATGAAGGGAACCAGCGCGCGGAACACGGGGCCGGGTGCGATGTCGCGGAACACCGATGTCAGCACGAAGACGTTCATCCCGAACGGCGGCGTCAGAAGGCCTATCTCGATGGTAACCACAACGATGATGCCGAACCAGATCAGGTCGAAACCGGCCGCATCCACCAGCGGCAGGATGATCGGCATGGTGATGAACAGGGTCGAGAAGCTTTCGAAGAAGCAGCCGAGGAACAGGTAGAGCAGCACGATCATCAGCAGCAGCATGGCCGGATGCGGCTCGATGTCGGTGATCCATGCCGCCAGCGTCTCGGGTGCGCCGGTCATGGCGATGAAATTGCCGAGAATCGTGGAACCCAGAAGAATGGGAAACAGCGCGCCGGTGGTGCGCACGGCCCCGAGGAAAGCGTTGCGCAGAATCTCGCGCGTCATCTGGCCTCGCATCCACGTGAGAAGCAGTGCGCCGAAGGCGCCGATCCCGGCCCCTTCAGTTGCGGTGAAGACACCCCCGTAAAGCCCGCCCATGACCAGCGCAAACAGCGCGATGACGCCCCAGACCTCACGCAGAGCACGCCATTTTTCGGACCAGGGGACAATCTCCCCGCGCGGCCCCGCATCGGGGTTCCGGGCCACGACGAAAGCCACCGTCAGCGCATAGAGGAGGATGCCGAGCAGGCCGGGCACGATGCCGGCCAGAAACAGCTTGGCGATATTCTGCTCTGCCAGAATGCCGTAGATGATGAGCACCACGCTGGGCGGGATGAGGATCCCAAGCGTGCCGCCGGCAGCGATGGTGGCGAGCGAAAAGGTTTCGGAATAGCCGAAGGAGCGCATCGGCGGATAGGACACTTTGGCCATGGTGGCGGCGGAGGCCACGCTGGATCCCGAGATTGCCGCGAACCCGCCTGACGCGAGGATGGCAGAGATCGCCAGCCCGCCCGGCAGCCTGCCGATGAAGGCGTAGGCCGCGCGGAAAAGGTCCCTGCCAAGGCCGCTCGCCGCCACGAAATTGCCCATCAGCACGAACAGTGGAATGACGGAAAGCATGTAGCTACCCAGTTCGAAGGCCGAACCGGCCACCATCTTGCCGGATATGGACAAGCCCATGTACTGGGCGTAGCCGAGAAACCCCACCATGCCCATGGCCAGAGCCACGGGGATGCGGATCACTATAAGGCCGACGAGGACCAGCAGCCCGACGAAGAACTCAGTCATTGCGCTCGTCCTTGTGCGTCTCGCGCACCGCTGCATAGGCGGCCAGAGCCGCCGAAAGAATGAGGGCGCATGCGATGGCCCAGGCGACAGGCGCAATCGGCAAGCCAAGAACGGCAGTCACCTCGCCAGCCTTGCCTTCGGCGACGCCCATGACTGCAAGACCCGTCCCGAACAGCGCCAACGCCACCGCTACACCCGAAATGCGCTCGATCCAGCTCGCCAGCCGTGGCAAACGCTCGAGGACCGGATCGATCAGCGTCACCCTGATGTGGTCGTTGCCGGCCATCGCCACGGCCATGCAGAGATAGATCATCACCTGCATGGCCATCTCGGTGATCTCGAAGCTGGCCGCAATCGGCTTGCGGAACAGGTAGCGCGCCACCACATCGACGATGGTGAGCAGCATGATGCCGGCAAGGATTACGGCGGCCGCATATTCCACGACCTGCACGACACGCCGCTGCAGCCGCCCGGCCGGGCCGATTTTCTTCGATGAAGCCATGGATGGCGCTCCCCGCTGTCAGGCTTACTGCCCGGCTTCGACCTGCTTTATCCCGGCCCGCAATTCGGCAAGCGCAGCGGCGGCATCGATCCCGGTATCGGCAACCGACGTGGCCCAGTCGCTTTCAAGCGGAGCGATGGAAGCGCGCAGCTCCTCAACGAAGGTATCAGACGCCTGATGCACCTCGCCTCCCTTTTCCGCATAGACCTGCCAGCCCTTCGCATCGGCCTCGTCGGAGGCGCGACCGGCGATGCGCGAGAATGCCTCGCCGGTAACCCTTGCCAGCGCCGCGCGCTCCTCCTCGGTCAGAGCGTTGTATTTCGCCTCGTTCATGACCAGTGCGAAGCTGGCGTTGTAGAAGCCGCCGGGTGCTGAAACCACGTGCTTGATCATGTCTTCGAGACGCCAGCCGCCAAACACGTCGGCCGGCATGAAAGCGCCGTCGACAATGCCGCCATTGAGCAGCTCATACAGCTCCGATGCCGGACGCGAGACCGGTGCCGCCCCCAGCGCGGTCGCGAGGTCGAAGGCCATGCCGCCCGGAGCGCGAAGTTTCTGGCCCATCAGGGAAGCCTTGTCCTCATATGCCTTCTTCGGCGACATCAGATGGCCCGGTCCTGGCGTGAACATCGCAAGCGGCACAACCCCCTCATGCTCCTTCGCGGCTGCGAGGCTCCGCTCGAACACGCGCTGATACGCCACCGACAATGTCTCGGCCTTATCGGCAAGGAACGGAAACTCCGCGATCTTGGTCAGCCGGAAGCGACCCGGATTGTTGCCATGCGAGATGAAGCTGATGTCGACCAGCCCGTCGCGCACGCCGTCGAAGGTCTGCGCCGCACCCATCGGGGCTTTGGGCAGATAGCGGATTTTCAGCAGCCCGCCCGATTCCTGCTCCACCATCTCCGCCCATTCCTTCTGCAGGAGGCGGGTGAAATGGTGCCTGGGCGGGGTCCAGCCCGAAACGGTAAGCACCGTCTCGGCCATCGCCGCACCGGAAACACAGATGGAAACAAGGGCCGCCGCGACCGTACGGGCCACCGTCCTTCTCAGGGATTTCATGTCGCTTCTCCTCCAGATTGCATTTTTTCGGCTGCGATTCAGCCGGCGTTCTCAGGTGGCAGGCCGACGAACGACCGGAAAACGCGATACCAGTCGTCCCGTGCATCGTTCAGTTGCAGATGTGTGTCGAAGTGGCCCGCGTCAGGCTCCACCCTTTGGGTGACCGGCTGGCCATTTGCACGCAGCGCTTCGCACATGCGTGCGCAGGAATCGCGGATATGCTCGAAATCGCGCTCGCCCCACAAGAGGTGGAACGGCGTCGCGTGCCCCTCCAGCTTGCAGATGGGGCTGGCCTCGGCATCGTCTTCCGGCGCTTGCAGCAGATAGCGATAGACACGCCCCTTGCCGGTTTCAGACGGCACGCGGCCGTAGCGCAGATCCATGGGACTGCTGACCGGCATGCAGGCGCGGACCGGCGCAACCTTTCCGGAAAGGAGCGCCATCGCGGCGATCTGACCGCCGGCGGAGTGCCCCGCTACAACCAGGCGCTCCGGATCGCCGCCGAAATCGGACACCCTTTCCTGGACCAGCCGCAGCGCTTCAATCCCGTCTTCGAGCTGGACCGGCCATTTGTGCTCCGGCGCGAGCCTGTAGGCCACGGCTGCGAATATGGCGGGCTGTGCAACCACCGCCCCGGCCATGAAGCGAAGCCATTGGAAGCCTCCGGCTATCCACGCGCCGCCATGCAGGAAGACGAGAACGGGCAACGGTTCCGCTGGTTCGGCCGTATGTGGCCGATAGATCTCGATTTTCCGGGCAGGGTCTTCGCCATAGCTGAGCACCGCCACCGGCTTCAGCTTCGATGCATCGGACAAGGCGCGCGCGGTGCGATCATATGCCATCGCTTCCCCGGTGCCCGAATAGTTCTGTTGTCCGGCGCGCGCAGTTCCTGCTTCAGCCACAATGTTCTCCAGCCGCTACATGTGAAGCAGCTTATGCGGTGCCGTCGGCAGGAGGTAAATCATCCCTGGGGATCATATGGGGGCATTCGGCCTGTGGGTGGTGTCCCGCCCCTGCTGCCCGTCAGACCACCATCGTCACGAACAGGGGTCGTGCACCATGATGGGCAAATGGCATGGCCGGACACGCTCAACACGACAGCGGGAACCGCGTCCGAAAGGAAGCGTGCTCCCGGCGATGTTACCGCTTGTTGCTGAACCGCAAAAACGCCCCGGCTCGGCGTCTATTCCGCTGCAAACGCCTCGGGACGGTCGGTTGCGCCGGCAGCGGATCGGGCCTGTTCGCGTTCCGGAGCGCCGGCCCGCGTTTTCGGTTCGCGGCCGAAGAACAGCGAATAGCCGGCCGGCAGCACCAGAATGGTGAGAACCGTGGCCACGAGGATGCCGCCCATCATCGCGTAGGCGAGCGGCCCCCAGAACACGCCGCGCGAGATCGGGATCAGCGCCAGCACCGCCGTTAGCGCCGTCAGCATGATCGGCCGGAAGCGGCTTACGGCAGCGCCGACGATCGCTTCTGTTCGTGCCATGCCGGCGGCGATGTTCTGGTCGATCTGATCAACGAGGATGATCGAGTTGCGTATGATGATGCCGAGCAGGGCGATGACCCCGAGGATGGCGACGAAGCCGAACGGTGCCCCGCTGATCAGGAGCGCCAATGCCGCGCCGATGATGCCGAGCGGCCCGGTGGCCAGCACCAGCATGGACTTGCCGAAGTGCTGCAACTGAACCATCAGGAGCATCACGATGACGGCCAGCATGATCGGCGCCTTGGCGGCGATGGATGCCTGGCTTTCGGCCGAATCCTCGGCACCACCCTGCACTTCGACCTTGTAGCCCGCCGGCAGCCCGGCGCGCAGGTCCGCCATTTCATTGTAGAGGCGCGTGACGACATCGTTCGACTGCACGCCGTCCGGCAGCGTCGCGCGCACCGAAATGGTGGGCAGCCGGTTGCGCCGCCATTCGATCCCCTGTTCCAGCACGGGCTCGACCCTGGCGATCTGCGAGACGGGCACGAAACCGCCGAAGTCGGTGGGCACATAGACGGAATTGACAGCCGACAGCAGCGAGCGGTTTGCGTCCGGCTCGCGCGCCACGATCGATACGGTTTCCTCGCCGTCGCGGAAGCTGTCGAGCGGTGCGCCCGACATCGCGGCCTGCAGAATCTGGCGTACGCGCTGCGAGGTCACGCCAAGCGCGCGCGCCCGGTCCTGATCGATCACCAGCTTCATCGCGGGCACCGGCTCCAGCCAGTCGTCATGCACGGCCGAAAGCAGCGGATCGGCGCCAAAGCGCGCCTTGACCTCATCGGCGATGCGGCGAACCTCCTGCCGGTCCGGCCCCATCACCCGCATCTGCACCGGCCAGCCGGTCGGCGGGCCGAGGAACAGGCGGTCGACCTTGGCGCGGATCGCCGGAAAATCCTCAGCGAGGATCGAGCGCAGCCTGACGATAAGCCGTTCGCGCGCCGGCTCGTCCCTGGCCATGACCAGAAGCTGCGCGAAATTCGGGTTGGCAAGCTGCTGGTCGAGCGGCAGGAAAAAGCGCGGCGCGCCTTCGCCGATATAGGTGGCGATGAACCGCTTGTCGGGATCGTCCATCATCCTGGCCTCGAGCGCCTTGGCCTGCTTCTCGACCTCTTTGATCGAGGTGCCCTCGGGCAGCCACAGGTCAACGAGGATTTCCGGGCGCTCCGACTGCGGGAAGAAGTTTTGCGGAATGAACTGGAACGACCACAGGCTGGCGGCAAAGGTCGCCAGCGTCAGCGCCAGCACAAGGATGCGATGGCGAACGGCCCAGCCGATGGTGGCGCCGAGACGGCGATAGAAGCGTGTATCGAACACATCGCGATGCCCGCCGGCGTGATGGCGCTGCCTGAGCAGCATGTGCCCGAGCCACGGCGTGAAATAGACGGCCACGAACCAGGACACCACCAACGCGATGCCGACCACGTAAAACAGCGTGCGCACATATTCGCCGGCGGCCGAAGCGGCAAAGCCGACCGGAATGAAGCCGGCGGTGGTGATCAGCGTGCCGGTCAGCATCGGAAAGGCGGTGGAGCTGTAGGCGAAGGTGGCGGCGTCAAGCTTGCCGAGCCCTTCCTCCAGCTTGCGCTCCATCAGTTCCACAACGATCATGGCATCGTCCACCAACAGGCCGAGCGCGATGATGAGCGCGCCGAGCGAGATGCGCTGCAGGTCGATGCCCAGCTCGTACATGATGGCGAAGGTGGCGGCCAGCACCAGCGGGATGGCGATGGCGATCACGAGCCCGGATCGCCAGCCGATCGACAGGAACGAGACCGCTAGCACGATCACCAGCGCTTCGCCCAGCACACGCATGAACTCGCCGATGGCATCCGTCACCACATGCGGCTGGTTGGCGATCTGGTCGACAGCGACACCGTAAGGCAGGGACCTTTCGAAGCGCTTGTAGGTTTCGTCCACCGCGGCACCCACGTCGGTGACGTTGAAACCTTTCGCCATGACAACGCCGACCTGCACGCTGTCGTGACCGTTGAAGCGATATTTGCGCTGTTCCGGTTCCTGGAGGCCTGAGGTCACCGTGGCGATGTCGCCGAGCCGGATGACCTGACCGCCGCTGCGCAGGCGCAATTCCCGTATGTCCCCGGCCCGCTTCACGTCGCCCTCGACGGAAATGCGCACGTAGCGCGTACCGGTGTCCACCGTGCCGGCCGGATCAACCGTGTTCTGGCCCCTGATGGCGTTTTGCAGGTCGACCAGGGTCAGCCCGCGCTCGGCCAGAGCCCTGGACGAGACGTCGATATAGATGACCTGCGGCTGGTCACCGATGATGACGGCTTTCTCGACCCCCGGCGTCGTCAGCAGCATGTCGCGCGCCTGGACGGCGAATTGCTTGAGTTCCGGATAACTGTAGCCGTCGCCGCTGATCGAATGCAGGGTAATGAAGGTGTCGCCGAACTCGTCGTTGAAATAGGGGCCAAGCAGGCCGGACGGCAGTTCGCCGCGAATGTCACTGACCTTCTTGCGCACCTGATAGAAGGCATCTTCCACCTGTGCGGCGTTGGTGTCGCCCTTGACCTGCACCATGGTGACGGCGCTGCCGGCGCGCGAATAGGATCTCACGAAATCGAGATGCGGCGTTTCCTGCAGCTTGCGCTCGATCTTGTTGACGACCTGGTCTTCCATGTCCTGCAGGGAGGCACCGGGCCACACCGCCTGCACGACCATGACGCGGAAGGTGAATTCCGGGTCCTCGCGCTGGCCCATGCGCAGCAGGCCGAGCGCACCGGCGACGATGATCAGCCCGACGAGGAAACGCGCAATGCTCGGATGGCCGATCGCCCAGCGCGACAGGTTGAACGGCTTGTTGTCGTCGGTGGAGGTCGCCATGGCCGCCTCTTGTGGTTATCCCGCCCGAATAGTTTCAGCGAAGGGCGCTGGTGGCCTGTGTGGAGACGGGTTCCTCCGCCTGCGAAACGGCAAGGTCCGGCAGCTTCACCTTCAGGTTTTCCGTCATGAACTGCGTGCCGGCGGCAACCACCAGATCGCCCGGCTGCAGGCCCTGCGCGACACGCACGCCGTCGGGCGCGAAATCGGTGACCGTTACGATGCGTGGATGCACGGTCGAGGTGACGCGGTCCGCCACCCAGACGATGGTGTTGCCGTCTTTCCTGGCCAGCGCTTCGAGCGGAACCGTCGCCAGCTTCTGGCCGGCGGACACGGATGCGGTCACGGTCGCCGTCATGCCGAGCAGCACGCGCGGATCGTCGGTCAGGCTGGTGCGCACCGAAAATGTGCGCGACTGCGGATCGGCGCTGCCGGCGACCTCCCGCACCTTGCCGGCAGGGCGCAGGCGGTCGTCCGTCCAGAAACCGACATTGACGGCCTGCCCCGGCCGGAAGTGGGCAATCTCGGTTTCCGGAACGGCGATGTGGATTTCCTTCTCACCATCGACGGCGACGGTCACCACCGGCGTGCCGACGCCGACGACCTGACCGGTATCGGCACCGATCGTCGTGACGATGCCTTTCCTGTCCGCCTTCAGATCGGTGTAGGCAACCTGGTTTTTCGCCTGCTGGAGCGAGGACGATGCCGCGTCACGCGCGGCGAGCGCCTGCTGGTAACCGAGCCGGGCCTCGTCAAGCTGTGCTTGCGATGCGAATTTCTTGCCGAAAAGTTCCTCTGCCCTCTTCTGCGTCAGGCGAACCGTCTCGACCTGCTTCTCGGCTGCCGACAGATTGGCCTCCGCGGTCCTGACGGCAAGCGCATAGTCGGTCGGATCGATGCGGGCCAGTGTATCCCCAGGCTCCACCCGGTCGCCGATGTCGACGAGCCGCTCGACGATCTTGCCTGCAACGCGAAAACCCTGGTTCATTTCCGTGCGCGCCTTGACCGTGCCGGAATACTGAAATTCGCGCGTCGTGTCGGCCCTTGCGATCTCCACCACCTTGACCGGACGGACGGTGGCGACGGGTTCCGTCTTGGCCTCGCTGCAGGCGGAAACCGACACCGCAAGGATGCCGAGCAGGCCCAGCGTGGCGAAAGGACGGGAAACGCTTCTGACATCCCTGAACGAAAACATCGTTCATGCTCCTGTGAGTTCGGATCAGTTTGCGAGCGCGCAAACGCGCTTATTTCAATGCCTGGATCGCGAAATCGACCAGCTGTTCGGCCGTTGCCCGGTTTTCCTTCATCAGGCATTGCGCCACCTGCTGGGGGTGGCACAGGGTGACCAATGCGGCCCCGAAGCAGCGCGCGGCGCTGGCCGCATCCTGCCTGGCGAATTCGCCGGTGCTGATGCCTTCCTCTATGAGGTCGGCATAGATCAGGTGAAGCTGGTCGATATATTTGTCGATCACATGCCAGTCCCGCTCGATGGCAACGATCACCATCTCGTGGACCTTCTGCTCATCCAGCATCGTCTCCACCGTCAGCTTGTGCTGGGTGAGAACGCAGCGGCGAAGACGCTCGGTCGCACCAAGCGGCAGGGCGGCGATGGACCGGTTGAGCTCGAGGCTGGCCGCCAGCATGCGCCCGCAGATCGCCTGGTGGATCTGCTCCTTGGAGGCGAAGAAGCGATAGACATTGGCCGGCGACATGCCGAGTTCACGCGCGATATCCGCCACCGTGGTCTTGTTGTAGCCATAGTGGCGAAACAGCCGCTCGGCTGCTTCCAGAATGCGTTCGATGTTTTCCTGCCGTGCGGAATCCGGTGCGGCTTCTGCCATATCCATCGCGATCAAGCCATTTTATGACTACTGACGAATTTCAATTTTCATCATTCATAATTCGCAATTCGTATCGGGTCAAGACAAACCGGAGCCTCGATGCCTTGCGGGGATGAAACGCCTTGCCGACCGGCCATATTGGGGGGGGGGGGGGGGGGGGGTGCCAGTCTTCCGCAGGAACGGACCCCCGAGGCAGGCGGCAAATTGCCAATTCCCCCCGCGAACGCACCGGCGGCAATCGGGGCATTGAAATACCGGGCCTCCGGGATTATCTTACGCTCGTCTTACATTACCATGGATCGGACGATGTCCAACGCCGAGAACGTCACCATCACCGTCTCCACCAAGGGACAGGTCATCCTGCCCAGCGCCATTCGCCGCCGGAGGGAGTGGGGAGCCGGAACGCGTCTCGTCGTGGAAGAGACGGCTGAAGGCATATTGCTGAAGCCCGCTCCGGCCTTTGCCCAGACGCGGCCGGGCGATGTGTTCGGATCGCTTCCCTACAAAGGCAAGCCGAAAACGATCGGGGAAATGGACGAAGGCGTGCTCGCCGAGGCAAGGCGCCGGCATGCTGGCCGTTGATACGAACCTGATCGTCCGCTACCTGACGGGCGATCACCCGAAACAATCGCCACGCGCGCGGGCCCTGATCGACGGCGAGCCGGTTTTCGTCAGCGTCACGGTCATGCTGGAGGTCGAGTGGGTGCTGCGCAGCAGCTATGAATTCGGGCCAGCCGACGTCGCCCGCGCGCTGCGAGCCTTTTCCGGTCTTCCGACCGTGACGGTCGAAGACGGTAAGGTTGTCGCCGCGGCTCTCGACCTTGCCGAGGGCGGAATGGACTTTGCGGATGCTCTGCATCTGGGCCGGTCCGCCCATTGCACCGGCTTCGCATCGTTTGACCGCAAGCTTGTCAGGGCCGCGACCGCAGCCGGCTATGAGGGTGTAAGAGAGCCCTGACCGGAGGGATGGCGCCGGCCCTGCCCTACCCGTTCGCCGGTCATGTGGAACACATCCTTGGACGTACGCTCCGGCGACGTTGCCGTCATGGATGATCTGTCGAGCCACAAGCGTTCCGCGGTGGGCGAGCACATCCGTGCGGCGGGCGCAACACAGCACTTCCTTCGCCCAGACTTCAGTCCATCGAGAAAGCTTTCTCCCGCCCGATGGCCATTCGGCGCAACGCAGGAGAATGAATGGTGGGTGGCGGCCGGAACCGCATCGGCATGTTCCAGCCCCACGAATGCTCCAACGGCTTCACTTCATGCGGATATGAGCCAAACTGAACGAAAACGCTCCTGGACCGAAATCGGACTACCTTGTGGGATCAGGGCAGGAGCGCGGGATTATGCGCAACTCTTACTCTGACCCCTATCAGTTGCAACCAGGCCCCTGGCGTTACCCGATGAAGCGGAAGGCGCGCATCACCTCGTAAAAGTCGGTGTGACGAAACCGCAATCTGCAATCCGACATCAGCTCGGCACCCGGATACCAGCTGCAGCGATATGCTTCGGTTGCATTGGCATATTCAATCTGCATGTCGATTTCGTCGGGCATGTCAAACAGCAGCTGTCTCAGATCTCCGCTCAGAGCTTCTTCAACGCCAGCGCGAATTTCATTGCGTGCGCGCAGTGGAGACATGGCGATCGACGCCGGTCCGACACCGCGCGAGACCGCAACGGTCTTGATGCCCGGAACAACTCCGGTGGCATCTTCGCATATCCCGGCATCGCCGGAAATAAATACGCAGGGCACTTTATGATAGGCTGCTATATGTGCGTTGTGGGTAAATTCCGACGACAGCACGCCGTTAAAATAAAACCGCGATATGCGCCCATTGAAACTATGCGCCAGCGGATTGCCCGAGCTTCCCGCCTTGGCGTGATAGCCAGTGAAGAGCGCCGCATCAAAGCTGTCATCGAGACCACACATCATCGAATGCGGATTGCCAGGCCAGCCATGAATAACCGTGACATATTCCGGTAAACGACCGGAAATTATATTGCGTGCTGTTTCATGGCCGTCTTTGACCACTATTTCCTGTGCGCCAGCATTTCTGGCGCCTTCACAGGCGGCAACCACCTCGGCCGTCATATATTCGCGGAATTCCCCATAATCGGGCCCGGATTTCCGTGCTTCATCCCAGCTGGCAATACCGGCGGTTCCTTCAATGTCCGCGCTAATAAAGATCTTCATTGGCCTCTCCTTCGTTCCGAATATACCAAACTTTTGTGCCTGTCAGTTGATTGATGGCGTCGTATTCATGCACAACGCCGAACCAATCAGTGTCTTGGTATATTCTTCCCTAGGATTACTGAAGATTATTTCGGTATTGTTCTGCTCTACGATCCGGCCATCCTGCATGACTACGACATAATCAGCCATGGCTCGAATAACAGCCAAATCATGACTTATGAAAATGTAAGATAAATTATGTTCGGATTGTATCAGCCGCAGCAGGTCGATCACCTGCCGCTGCACCGTACGGTCCAGAGCCGATGTCGGCTCATCAAGGATGACCACGCTGGGTTTTATGATAATGGCTCTGGCAATGGCTATCCGCTGGCGTTGTCCGCCTGAAAATTCGTGCGGGTAGCGATTGATCATTGTTTCATCAAGCCCCACTTCGCGCAAAGCTGTACCAACACGCGCATGGCGGGCCTCTTTGGTGAGCGAAGGGTCATGAATTTTCAGACCTTCGCCAATTATCTCACCAACGGTCAGACGCGGCGAAAGCGAGCCATATGGATCCTGGAACACCAGTTGCAGATCCTTGCGGACCGGCAGCAGAGACTTCTTGTCCAGCCGGGAAATATCCTGGCCTTTGAACACAATCTGTCCGCTGCTGCGGGTCAGCCGGGCCAATGCGCGTGCAATGGTGGACTTTCCGGAGCCGGATTCACCGACAATGCCGATGGTCTGTCCTTGCCGCAACTGCAGTGAAACATCGTCGACGGCACGGAAAATCCGGTTGAAACCGCCCGGAAAGCTCCTCTTTCGGATTCCATAGTCTACGATGATATTTCTGGCATCCATCAGGATGGGAGCAGACGGAGGAGGAGGTTCTTTGCGACCACTCGGCTCGGAATCCAACAGCATTTTCGTATAGGCGGTTTTAGGCCGCTCAAAAATCTCTTCGATTGTTCCCGTCTCGACAACCTGTCCGCTGTTCATCACCACCACGCGTTCGGCAAAATGACGCACGACCGCCAGATCATGGGTGATCAGAATAATAGCCATGCCGAAACGTTGCTGAAGAGATAGCAACAATTCCAGAATGGCCGCCTGTACAGTAACGTCCAAAGCAGTTGTCGGTTCATCGGCAATCAGAATGTCGGGCTTGTTTGCCAGAGCCATGGCGATCATTACGCGCTGGCGCTGGCCGCCCGACAATTCGTGCGGAAAGCTGTCGATGCGCCGCTCCGGTTCGGGTATCCCGACCATGGTAAGCAATTCCAGCACCTGAGCGCGGGCACTCTTGATGCTGCCGCCATTATGGTAGGCTATGACCTCTGCTAACTGAAACCCAATTTTGTAAAGAGGATCCAATGAGGTCATGGGCTCCTGAAAGATCATCGAGATCTTCGAACCCCGGATCTTGTTCAGGGTGGAACGCTTTGCATTGACGAGCATTGTGCCCTTGTAAGCGGCCGAGCCGGTAATTTTTCCATTACTGGCAAGTAGCCCCATGATTCCCATCATGGTCTGGCTTTTCCCGGAACCGGATTCGCCGACTATGGCAATCGTTTCACCCTCACACACATCAAGGTTTATGCCCTTGACTGCCTGTACAACACCATCATGCGTGTGGAATTCGACCTTCAGGTCCTTAACCTCAAGCAGTGGCTGCCTTGTGCCGGTGACCTGTGCGGCTTGCAGTTCGATGCCTGTCGCCACGTCATTTCTCCTTCGGATCTAAAGCATCACGCAGGCCGTCTCCGATGAAATTCAGCGAATAGAGCGCCAGCACAAAAAATGTTGCGGGAAACAACAGCAGCCATGGCGATGATTGCATGCTTGACGCACCGTCGGCGATAAGAGACCCCCAGCTGGTCAAGGGCGCCTGCACACCCAACCCGAGGAAGGAAAGGAAGCTTTCCAGCAATATAACCTTGGGCACCACTACCGTCAGAAAGATAATCACGGCACTCAATGTGTTGGGAATTATGTGTACCCGGATGATCTGCCAGTCGCTCAATCCAAGCGATTCCGCTGCACTGATGAAATCCCTGCGCTTTAACGCCAATGTCTGACCGCGCACGATACGTGCCATGTCCAGCCACTCAACCGCCCCGATGACAAAGAAGATCAGGATAAAACTGCGGCCGAAAAACACGACCAGAACGACAACCAGAAACACGAATGGCAATGAATAGAGGATCTCGATGACCCGCATCATTATCTCATCGGTGCGTCCGCCCAGATAGCCGGCCGTCGCTCCGTACAATACGCCTATTACCAATGAGACAAGGCTGGCCAGCAGTCCAACGGTCAGCGAAATCTGACCGCCCAGCATGATACGCGTCATCAGATCGCGACCATTGGCATCGGTTCCGAACAAAAAGTAATAGGACGGTATGATGCCGGACAGTTTCACGACCTTACCGTCATCGGTTCGGCTGACGATAATCGTCTCATCGAACTCGCTGGAACGGTCAAAATATCGGGCGATATTGCCGGAAATCGGCTGATCGGCACGCAAGGTGGCCTGAAAGGTCCGCCCCTCAGTCGTAAAGTCAGCAAGCTCGACACGCGCACGACCTGCAACTCTCTGAGCAACCTTCGGCAACGCTGAGATATCGGGATGAGCACGCAAGCCCGGCTCGAGATTTACGAATGATACGTAGTTCTGGTGATAACTATGCTGGGTAAAGAACGGGCCGATAAATGAAAAAACGGTGATCATCGACAGAATAATTGCGCCGCACATTGCGGTTTTATTCTTGGAAAACCGGAGCATGGCCAACCTGAACAAGCCACGCCCGGAATTGCTACGTGAAATGGAATTTACAGCCTCAGTCATAACGCCCTCTCGGATCCAGGACGCTGTACAAAACGTCAACCAGCAGATTGAAGACGATCACAAGTGTAGCGATTAGTATTACGGTGCCCATCACTAGGGTATAATCCCGGTTCAAGGCGCCAATTACAAAGTAACGACCGATTCCAGGAACAGAATAAATGGTTTCAACCACCACAGATCCTGTCAGCAAAGCCGCCGCGCTCGGACCCATATAGGAAACGGCGGGCAACAATGCACCGCGCAAGGCATGAACGATAACAATGACATATTGTGGCAAGCCATACGCCGTTACAGTGCGGATGTGATCGGAGTGCAATGCTTCGATCATTGAACCGCGCACCAGCCGGGCATAGATCGCTATCTGCGGCAGGGCCAGAGTGATGATTGGCAGGATCAGATTGTATACCCCACCCGTTCCCCAGCCTCCGGCAGGCAACCAGCCCAGTTTGATGCTGAACAGAAGTATGAGCAAGGGGCCGATAACGAAGTTGGGTATCGTTATACCGATCGTGGATACAAGCATCGGCCCATAATCCGGCAAGCGATTATGGTTCAATGCGGCAATGGTACCGACTACAATGCCTCCCGCTACCCCGATCAGCAGCGCCCATGCACCCAATATGAACGAGTAGGACAAGCCGCTGGTGATCAGTTCGTATACGCTGCTACCCTTGTAGACAAAGCTTGGCCCAAAATCACCGCGAAGCGCATTGAAAAGATAATGAATATATTGCTGCCACAAGGGCAGGTCGAGCTTGTATGTCTTCATAAGATTTGCCATCACCTCAGGTGGCAATGGGTGCTCGAGCGTAAACGGCCCACCTGGCGCAAATCTCATCAGGAAGAAAGAAGCGGTAATAACCATTAACAGTGTGGGAATGGTGCTTACGACACGACGAAGAATAACGTAAATCATAACCACCTTTATATTTATCGTCCAGCGTAAGCTTGCCTGTATGCCCTGAGGTAAAATGGGGATACCCATACATATTATTTAAACCTGAACACAATCATACCGCTTTGGATCACCGATCCTGAGATCGATCTTGGGTAAGCTGGACTATATGAGCAATGATCCGGGTAGAACTTTATGCGCCTGAGATGACGCATAAAGCTCCAATAGATTTCTACCTAATATTCAATATTCCTTCCTGACGCTCAGGTATTTGCTGGGATGTTCGTTGAGTGGGTTATTCTCAAATCCGCTGACTTTCGGCGAAACCAGCCAGATATTTGCCGTATTTACCAATGGCATGATGACCTGGCTTTCCATAAGGATGGATTCAGCGTCATGCAGGAGCTTTGATCTGGCCGCAGCATCCAGCTCAGTATGGGAACGCCCTATGAGATCATCATAGTCGGGGCTGTTGAAACGTCCGTAATTATAAGTTTTCTGAGTGCTGATGTCGAGCGAAAGGGTCGCCACCGCATCGGCATACTCAGGCGTCCGGGAGGCGCGCGCCACCTGAAATTCTCCGCCCGATTGCAGGTGGCCATAGTGAGAAGCAAGATCCAGATTGTGCAGCTTGACGTCGATCCCGAATGCTTCGTTCCACATGCCGGCAATGGCAGTCGCAACCTGCTCGTTTGTGGCATTGGTATTGTACCGTATCGTGATCTCAAGCGGCTTGCCATTGGGACCATAGCCAGCCTCGGCTATCAGTTCCAGCGCCTTGTCCTCTCTGTCGACCATCGATTGCCCGGCAAAATCGACCTTCGACGGTTCGCCATAGGAAGCTATCCCGGGTGCGATCATCGAGTAGGCCGGGGTACCGGCGCCCGAGAAGATTTCGTCGACAATAAAATCCCGGTCGATAACCATCGACAGGGCCCGGCGCAGGTTCTTGTCATCAAATGGCTTCTGCCGCGTATCAAAGACATAATATTCGACCGTTAGACTCGGCGCGATATTCACTTGTTCCTTGAACGCTTCCTTCAAACGCGGCAATTCCGATGTCGGCACCCCCGTCAGCATGTCCAGCTCTTTGGCTTCATAACGCCGGACAGAAGCAGCCTGGTCCAGGGTCGGCACGAATTCCACCTTATCCAGATGGACATTGTCGGCATCCCAGTATTTGTCATTTTTCACAAGCGTTATGTGATCGTTGGGAACATGCTCATG
This sequence comes from Mesorhizobium sp., assembly GCA_022833215.1. GTDB lineage: Bacteria > Pseudomonadota > Alphaproteobacteria > Rhizobiales > Rhizobiaceae > Mesorhizobium. Next base: position 94,486 of record JAIPUZ010000060.1, read on the forward strand.
CAAAGTGAACGGACCATTTGAAACCATAACGCCGGGGCGGGCAAATTTCTCGCCATGAGCTTCGACATTCGCCTTGTTGACCGGCAGCATGGTGCCGTGCGCTACGTTTTCAATGAAATAAGGAGTTGGCCCTTCAAGCGTTACCTGCAAGGTCAGATCATCCAGTGCGGCGACGCCAAGGTCGTCCGGCTTCATTTCGCCCTTGCTGATCTTCTGCGCATTCTTGACCGGATAAAGCAGACGCGGATCCATACTTGCCGTTTCCGGATTGACTTTACGTTTCCAGGAATAGGCGAAGTCATGCGCTGTCACGGGGGTCCCGTCGGACCATTTAGCATTATCGCGTAATTTGAATGTGTAAACCGACCCGTCAGCATCGGCTTCCCACGACTGGGCAACACCTGGAGCAATATTCCCCTTGTTGTCGTAGATGACCAATCCTTCGAACATATCCTTCATCAGGTAATATTCGTGCCAGAGCGAAGCTTTGGCCGGATCGAAGGCGTTGGGTTCGCCCACGATACCTCGACGGATCAGAGACTCTGCATGACTTGCAGAATTTGCTGACAATGCCAAAGACACTCCAAGCAAGAGCGACCCGTATAACGAGGTTCTTCTAAACAGTCTTAACATCATCTCTCTTCCTCCTCGAGATTATAAAATGTTATTACGATATTCCCCGGATTTTATTTTTCATCAGGCGCTGGATTCTGATGACGCTGATCTTTCTCTTGAACAGAAGACCCCCTATGAGCCGGCTTCATGACGACAGAACCGCGACGCCCGACCGGGCAAGGCACCACGGTCAGGCGAGCCCGGAACCGCCTGCCATGCGCCATGGCATCGGCGGGAAGGTCGTTGCAATCTGGAAGAGCGGAACTCAACGGCGGTTCTGCCGGCCAGGCAAACCCGAGACCCGCGACGGCTTCCCGCCATATGAGTTCCGCTGTCAGCGATGGATTTTCTGAACCAGACCATTTCGTTCCAATCCATCGGGTGCAAAGACCATACGACTAGTATGCTGGCGTCAGAGAAAATCTGTCGACCTTGAACGGCGTGTTGTCCATGGCGGGTTTCCGCCCGCTGGCCAGTGCGCTGATGACCGCGCCGGTGATGCCGGCCTGGGTCAGGCCGAGATGGCTGTGTCCAAAAGCGTAAAACACGCCCTTGTGAACTGGTGACTCGTCAATGACCGGCAGACCGTCTGGCATTGTGGAACGCCATCCGGACCAGCGGGTAACGTTTCTTCCGGCCAGTTCAGGATACATCTCCAGCGCAATGGCAATCAAACGCTCTTGATGCCTTTCATCCGGCAATGTGTCTATCGGCGCAAACTCACCGCTGGAAATCACATGAAATCCAGCTTCCATCGGTGCAATCACGCATCGATGCTTCGTAAGCGTAACGGGACTATTGAGCCCTACATCGGCGCCTTCGAACGTAACTCCGTACCCGCGTTCCGCACAATGGAGCACCGGACTGCCCAACTCTTCAGCAAATTTTGCCGAATATGCACCGGCAGCTATCACCACCTTGTCCGCAATGACCTCTTCGCCGCCGGCCCTGACACGGAAAGTTCCATCTTTCTGGGGCTCAATGCTGTCGACGAGTTGCTCTTTCAAGGTTGCGCCATTGCGCAATGCTACCTCACCGATCGCGCTGACCAGCTTGTGCACATTGGCGGTATGAAACTCGTTTGGATATAAAGTGGCGAACTGCAGTCCGTCTGGCAATGACGGTTCGATTTCCCTGAGCTGTTGGGCATCCAGCTCTTTCAGCGCCACGCCATGCTTGCGGCGCATTTTCCGGTCTGCCTCGGCAGCCTGAAAGTTTTCTTCGGTTTCATAAACCGCAATCCAGCCGCGCTCCTGCATGTTCTCGGCGAAGGTATCCTCATCCAGTATTTCGCGCAAAGCCGGCATGGACAATCGCTGCGCTTCTTTCAGCGCTTCGTTGCCCCGCGCAAAGGCCAGCGGGCCAGAGGTTGCAACAAATGATGCCAGCCAGGGCAGAAATTCCGGCAGAAATTCCTTGTTGATCATCAGAGTATCGAGATCCGGATTCCGAGCAGCCGCAAGCATTGCCCGCACGCCGTCGGCAGAACTGGCCGGTGCGATAATGTTCGTTGCAAATATACCGACCGTACCTTCTGAGCATCCCCTGCCAAAGCCATCAGGATCGAAGATCGTCACGTCATTTCCATCGCGCTGGAGATAGGCGGCGCAACAGGCACCTACCGCTCCTGCACCGACCACGACCACCCGATTTTTTATGGATTCAAGTTCCGTCACGATAATTTCTTTCTTCTACTTAAGAACAATTATTAATTTGAGCATTGTGATGGCAAAATCCGTCACAACATATGACTATTGAGCCAGTCGCCTCTCAATTATCCGAGAAAAAATACTTGCTCCAACAGGAATGATATCTTCATCAAGTATGTAACCGGAGTTGTGTACCGGGGTTGTTCCGGCATGCCCCAGATGCAGATAGACGCCTCGCTTTATCCGCAGCATGTCAGCAAAATCCTCGCTGCCCATGACGGGTTCTTCGCGCATGGCGACGTTTTCAGGCCCAACCACGTCGGCGGCGGCCAGCGAACAGTCCTCGATAAGATCGGCATCATTGATCAGGACGTCGAAAACGTTGCGCAGATCCACGGTTACCTTAACATCGAAGCTGGCCTCAATTCCCGATGCAAGGGCGCCGATACGCTGCCGGATAACCTCCGCAACGTCGCGGTCGAGATATCGAACCGTGCCGCACAGCGTGCAATCATCCGGGATGATGTTATAGGCGGTGCCGGCCTTGATTTGGGTAATGGAAACAACCGCAGCCTTCATCGGATCTATATTGCGGCTGACAATTGAATGAAGCATCTGAACCATCGTCGACCCGATCAAGATCGGATCCCTGGATGCTTCCGGCTTGGCGGCATGGCTACCCCGCCCCTGAATATGAATGTCAAAGAAATCGGCGCCGGCCATTGTCGGCCCGGCTTTCAACAGCACGCGATTGCGCATCCCGCTTGGCGAATTATGCAGGCCGTAAATCTCATCGCAGGGAAACCGCGTGAACAGACCGTCCCCAATCATTGCCCGGGCGCCGCCGAGCCCCTCCTCTGCCGGCTGGAAGATGAATACTGCCGTACCAGCAAAATTCCTCGTCTCTGCCAGATATTGCGCCGCACCCAGCAGAATTGCCGTGTGTCCGTCATGGCCGCAACCATGGAATCGGCCCGGGTTTACCGATGCGAATGGCAGGTTGGTCTTTTCTTCCATCGGCAGCGCATCCATATCGGCGCGCAGTCCGATCATCCTTGTACCTGGACGCTTTCCCTGCAGAACGCCAACAACGCCGGTTTTACCGATGCCGGTATGAACAGTGATACCCAGGTGCGCCAGCCTGTCAGCCACCAGCTTCGATGTTCGCTCCTCCTCGAAGCCGATTTCGGGATGACGATGTATATCCCGACGAATAGAGATCAGCTCTTCCCTGAACCTGTTAATGTGATTTAAAACATCCATGCGAGCTTCTCCAATCGAAAATCATACTTACACTATCGGAAAGGCAAAATATAAATTATATATACAATAAAATATTGATACAACCTATAATATTACATTGAATTACTATTCAAAAATTAATCCGCCATAAAATTGAAATCAATGGTTATTTTGTTACCGCACATTCTTTTTTTACGACACTCCGGCATTGACCTGTCTTTTCGACTCGGCCCGGGCACCTGCATTGTCCCTTCAAATCGTGGTCAGGCCGCCATCGAACCTCCGCCACTGCCCAAACCTATGGCCCAAACCTATGGATCGTCTGCCTCGCCGGGGCCGTTGATTGTCTCGGCCAGAACCATGAACACCTCCGCCAGACCATGGGCGGCGATGGGCGGAAGATTGCGTCCTGCATCTTGTGCATGGGCTTTTACGCCTCTACATCAGCGCCGTCCGGACTGTTCCGGGCAGCCGCCTCTCCAGGACACGGGTTTCTCTAGGAAAAATACCGGGGCCAGAGGTGACCGCACCTGTTCGGAGGAGACCAGACATGCTCAGGCCACGCCACGCCAAGATATTCGCCCTGTTTGCGGGGCTGATGCTCGCCTTTTCCATGGTATCGGTGGACCACGCCGAGGCCCGGCGGGGCGGCAGCTTCGGCAGCCGCGGAGCCCGCACCCACCAGAGCGTTCCGGCCACCCGCACCGCGCCGAACCAGGCCGCACCCGTCGAGCGCTCCATGACGCCCAACACCGCACCCAATGCGGCCCGCCAGCCGTCCGCCGCCCAGCAGCGGCCCGGCGGCCTCATGAACGGGCTCGGCGGCTCGCTGATGCGCGGACTTCTGCTCGGCGGCCTGATCGGCCTCCTGCTCGGACAGGGTTTTGGCGGCCTTGCCGGCCTGTTCGGCCTGCTGCTGCAGGGCCTGCTGATCGCCGGCGCGGTAATGCTGGCACTGCGCTTCTTCCGCAGCCAGAATGCCCGGCAGCCCTCCATGGCCGGCGCCGGCGCGCCCGGCGCCAACCGCTATGGCCGTGACGCCCATTCGGACGCCGGCAAGCCGGTCGGCTTCACGCTTCCCGCCTTCGGCGGACGATCGGCGCCCGCGCAGGAAGCCGCAAAGACGCGAGACATGAGGCCGGATCAGGACGATCTTGACCGTTTCGAAGCTCTTCTCGGCGAAGTCCAGGAGGCTTTCGGTCGTGAGGATCATGCCGGATTGCGCCGGCTGGTCACACCGGAAATGGTTTCCTATCTGTCGGAAGAGCTTGCCCGCAACGCCCATGACGGGGTTCGAAACGAGGTGAGCGATGTCCGGCTTCTCGAAGCCGATATCGCCGAAAGCTGGAGCGAGGGCGCGCGCGACTATGCGACCGCAGCCATGCGATATGAAGCCCGCGACGTGATGCGCGACCGCGCCACCGGCAAGATGGTGGAAGGCGATGCGGATACGCCCAGCGAGACCACCGAGCTCTGGACCTTCATGCGCGAGAATGGTCAGGACTGGAAGCTCTCCGCGATCCAGCAGCCGGCCTGACACCAGCCCGACGACGATGACCGTCCGGAACGACGGACTGTGTATTGTCCGGCGCGAAATCATGCAAAGCGGCGGGGGGAGTGCCCTGCCGCAATGCTGTGAGGGAACCGGTGGCAGGGCGTCACCCATGCTGGCCGGCAATTTAATGTGACAATTTCTGTCATCATTTCCTTGCGAGTCGCTGGCCTGCAATGCTAGCTACCGGCATGGATAGGACACAGCAAAGCGACGTTTTTGGCGTCTTTTTGACGATCCGATCCCGTCTGGCCGGGCTTATCTTCAGCCGCGTGCGGGATTATTCCGTCACTGCGGATCTGGTTCAGGATACGTTCTTGCGGCTTTGGGAGCGCAAGTCGGCTCTCAGAGACGTTTCAGACCTTGCCGGTTATTTTCTCATCACCGGTCGAAACCTGGCTTCGGATCATGAAAGGCGCAGCCGGCTGGCGCCCGTCATCGCCGACATTGCGCAACTGGAGCATATCGCCGACCCTCACCCTTCTGCCGAGCAGTTCGTTGCCGGAAGACAGGAGCTTGCGCGCCTCCAGCAGGTCATAGATGCGATGCCTGCACGTGCGCGTCAGGTCTTCGTGCTGTCGCGCATCGATGGACTGACCTATGTGGAAATCGGCAGGCAGCTCGGCATTTCACCGAAAACGGTTTTCAGCCACATGGTTGTCGCGCTTGAACGTCTGCAAGCCGGAATGCAGGCAGGCTGATCCTCTGAACCAGAGTTTTTCGTGTTTCGTCCGTCCTTGTTGATAGTGTGGAACGGTCGAATGGGAGCGGCGATGTGAGCAGCAGCGATGACAACCGGATCGCAAGGCAGGCAGCGGAATGGTTTGCCCTGCTGCTCGACGACAATGCCACGCCGCAGGATTTGCAGCGCTTCCGCAACTGGCTCGATCAGGACGCAGCTCATGTTCGCGCCTATGCGCGCATCGAACAGCTCTGGGGGGAGGCAGGCGTGGTCCCTGTCCTGTCGCACCAATCTGTCTCCCGCAGGAAGCTGCTGAAGACAGGGGGAGCGGCAGTCGTTTTATCGGCGGCGGGTTTCGGAGCCTACCGGATGATCCGGCCGGCGGCGGATTACTCCACCGGCACCGGCGAGGTCGCTTCGTTCGACCTGCCGGACCGCAGCCGCTTGCGCCTGTCAACGGCCACCGCCGTGTCACTGGAGTTCAATGCTGAAAGCAGGCGGCTGCATTTGTTCGGGGGGGAAGCATTTTTTGAAGTCGCAGCTGACAATCGCCCTTTCACTGTAACGGCGGGAAAACTCCGGGCCACGGCTCTTGGAACGGCCTTCTGCGCCAGCGCGACGGACACACAGGCAGAGATCGTGGTTCTGGAGCACGTGGTCCGGGTGGAAACCGGCGCCAGAAGCGTGCGCATCGGAGCTGGGCAGGCCGTGAGCTCTGTCGGGGGACGCCTCTCCGACATCCATGCTGTCGATACCGAAACGAGGCTGTCCTGGCTCCAGGGCAGGCTGGTGTTCATCTCCACGCCCCTGTCTGCGGTGGTGAAGGAACTGGAGAAATGGCGGCGCGGGCGCATCATCGTCACCGATGAGGAACTGGGGCGCCGGCCTGTCACGCTGATTTTCGATGTCAGCAGAGCCGAATTCATTCCCGATCTGCTGCGTCAGGGCATTTCCGCCCGCGTCGAAACCTGGACTCCCTGGCTTACGCTGATAAGGCCGCTTTAAAAATTTGCCTTCCAACCCAGATTTTTCCTGCCTTCGTCCGTCCTTCCTTGCATGGCCCGTGCGGGCACAGTTGTGATTCTTGAGAAGGGGGCTGCATGGCCGGCACAAATCCATGCCTGAGGCACGCAAAGAAGCACGGCAGGCTGGCATCGGCTCTGTTCCTGCTTTCGGTATCACCACTTGGACTCGTGCAGGGCATTTCCGCCGCCTATGCCCAGCAACGGGCAACCGACTTCAGCTTTGCCATCCCGGCCCAGCCGCTTTCGCAGGGGCTCGTTCGTTTTTCCAGCGTCACCGGCATCGATGTGCTGTTCGATGGGGCGATGCCCGCGCAGGCCCGCACTCCCGGTGTCGCGGGACGGCTTCCGGCGGCGAACGCCCTGAACCAGTTGCTCGGCGGCACGGGTTTCTCATGGCGCTTCACCGGCCCGAACACGGTGCTCCTGTCCCGTCCTCAGGCCGAAGGCGCAGCAATATCGGAAACGCCGGCGGACGGGGCGATGGTTCTCGATACGATCACCATCAGGGGCGGGGCGGGAGGCCGATCGTGGTCACCAAACTGCACCTCGATCCACGCTCCCGCGAGGGGAGCGACTTCCCCGCCCCTAAAGCCAACCGGGAATTTAACCGTTTCGATCCACGCTCCCGCGAGGGGAGCGACCGGCCATAATGACCAACGCTTCGCTGATCTTGGCAGTTTCGATCCACGCTCCCGCGAGGGGAGCGACCGGCGCATGTCAGCCAGAGTGCGCTTGTCATCGGGTTTCGATCCACGCTCCCGCGAGGGGAGCGACAGCAACTCCTTGGACATGACGATGCGGTGGTTATTGTTTCGATCCACGCTCCCGCGAGGGGAGCGACCGCCAAGAGACCCTGCGCATGGTCGGGAACGACCCGTTTCGATCCACGCTCCCGCGAGGGGAGCGACAGGGCGAGGTCCAGCGCGGCGGGATCGATGGGGGCGTTTCGATCCACGCTCCCGCGAGGGGAGCGACCTGATGTCCGCCGGACCCGAGAGCCTTTGCGAAGTTTCGATCCACGCTCCCGCGAGGGGAGCGACACGCTCCGGAATGGAGCTGGAGGCATCATATTCGTTTCGATCCACGCTCCCGCGAGGGGAGCGACCCCGAGCCCCAATCCTGCAAGAGACTCGCTCATAGTTTCGATCCACGCTCCCGCGAGGGGAGCGACGAACCGTAATCCCGTGGGTTTCATTCCACACATAGTTTCGATCCACGCTCCCGCGAGGGGAGCGACACCTCCTGCCGAACCGTGGTGCGCCGTACGGGCAGTTTCGATCCACGCTCCCGCGAGGGGAGCGACACCACCTTCTTGTACCGGGTGCGGTCGTTGGTCTCGTTTCGATCCACGCTCCCGCGAGGGGAGCGACTTCTACGAGAGCGTCATGCAGGCTGTCATTCATGGGTTTCGATCCACGCTCCCGCGAGGGGAGCGACAAGCTGGAAGCCGAGGCTGTCGATATTTACGCCCGTTTCGATCCACGCTCCCGCGAGGGGAGCGACCCGTCATCCGAAAGGGTGGCGGGCATTTTCATCCGTTTCGATCCACGCTCCCGCGAGGGGAGCGACGCCTTGGTGTCGCCCTTCAGCAACCCAGCGATGTTGTTTCGATCCACGCTCCCGCGAGGGGAGCGACCGACCGCTCCGGCAGAGACACTATGCTTGGTGCGGTTTCGATCCACGCTCCCGCGAGGGGAGCGACGGAGGTCGCAAGAGCGCCTGCCGCCCAGGGCGCGTTTCGATCCACGCTCCCGCGAGGGGAGCGACTTGCCACGCGGGAAGTTTTGCACTTGGATGCCGGTTTCGATCCACGCTCCCGCGAGGGGAGCGACGACGCGCGGCTGCATCATGCGCCCTCCGGCCCGAGTTTCGATCCACGCTCCCGCGAGGGGAGCGACAACGGTTCATGCCATAGCCGGCCATGGCGTCTTCGTTTCGATCCACGCTCCCGCGAGGGGAGCGACCTTCGCCGGGTCGGGATTGCCGGCCTTCAGCGCCGTTTCGATCCACGCTCCCGCGAGGGGAGCGACGCAGCCTCTCGCTCGTAGTGCTCCTGTAGACCGCGTTTCGATCCACGCTCCCGCGAGGGGAGCGACGTGCGTCTGGCGGGCCATAAGCTACTTCCGAATAAAGTTTCGATCCACGCTCCCGCGAGGGGAGCGACTCAGGGCTGCGGTGATGCCGCCAATGATCGGAGCGGTTTCGATCCACGCTCCCGCGAGGGGAGCGACGTCGAAGAAAACGAAAAGCCCGCAGCAAGGCGCAAGGTTTCGATCCACGCTCCCGCGAGGGGAGCGACCGGCAAATGTCGATGGCCTTAAGCGGGCCGTTGGGTTTCGATCCACGCTCCCGCGAGGGGAGCGACGGCGTCGTTCCGCCCTGGACAAGGTGTAGAGCAGGTTTCGATCCACGCTCCCGCGAGGGGAGCGACACCCCAACCGCGCTCGATCGGCTTGGACTGGCCGGTTTCGATCCACGCTCCCGCGAGGGGAGCGACTCGTGATCTGGGTATCGGGCCATTTGTGCGTCAGGTTTCGATCCACGCTCCCGCGAGGGGAGCGACATCGAGCTCTACGCTTCTACGGCAGGCCGAAAACAGTTTCGATCCACGCTCCCGCGAGGGGAGCGACCATCCAGTCCTTCAACGAGTAGTGTTTGAACATGTTTCGATCCACGCTCCCGCGAGGGGAGCGACCAGGTTTCAAGTGCAGCCGGCGAGGCTTGCGCTCGTTTCGATCCACGCTCCCGCGAGGGGAGCGACGCGGCCGAGGCGATAGGGCTGGCGCTCCAGACCGAGTTTCGATCCACGCTCCCGCGAGGGGAGCGACCGGTCTTGCGAGGAGATGCTAACTCCCTCATTCAGTTTCGATCCACGCTCCCGCGAGGGGAGCGACGGGCAGATGGGGACCGTTGGCCTGATTGTTACTATGGTTTCGATCCACGCTCCCGCGAGGGGAGCGACTCATGGTCGAGGATGCCAAGACCGTTCCAGAGATGTTTCGATCCACGCTCCCGCGAGGGGAGCGACAGCATATTGGGGAGGGTTCTCCCGGCATCGAGATGGTTTCGATCCACGCTCCCGCGAGGGGAGCGACCGGCACAGGTCTGCCTCGTCTGCCAACTCGGCCAGTTTCGATCCACGCTCCCGCGAGGGGAGCGACGCGAACTGGCTGTCCGCTTCGATCCGGCTGCCCCTGATGTTTCGATCCACGCTCCCGCGAGGGGAGCGACTCAGCGGCGTCCCGAACTGCGTATTTCCTTCAATGTTTCGATCCACGCTCCCGCGAGGGGAGCGACCAAGTTGTGCCTGCATGGTCTGATACTGGACTTCACGTTTCGATCCACGCTCCCGCGAGGGGAGCGACAGCACCATGACGACGCCGCCCATGGGTATACGCGGTTTCGATCCACGCTCCCGCGAGGGGAGCGACAAGAAAGCGCTGTCGCTCGGGGTGTATTTCAAAGTTTCGATCCACGCTCCCGCGAGGGGAGCGACACCGGGATCGTAAGGCTCTGCAAGATCTTGCTGACAGTTTCGATCCACGCTCCCGCGAGGGGAGCGACCTTAGATTTACTCGCAGCCGCATGCATCGCGCGTGTTTCGATCCACGCTCCCGCGAGGGGAGCGACACGCGTGATGCACTTCAGGTGATCCTGCACCTTGTTTCGATCCACGCTCCCGCGAGGGGAGCGACTTGCGCGGCGAACAGCCCATTTCGGCGGGATTTGTTGTTTCGATCCACGCTCCCGCGAGGGGAGCGACAGCGCCCAGAACGCGGCCGAGGGGGGAGAGCAGGTTTCGATCCACGCTCCCGCGAGGGGAGCGACTCGCGTGTCCATAGCGCATCCTCGGCATCGCCTGAGTTTCGATCCACGCTCCCGCGAGGGGAGCGACGAGCCGGCCATCCGTCTTGCCATGGTGGAGGCGGTTTCGATCCACGCTCCCGCGAGGGGAGCGACGCCACTGCCCGCGCAGGATAAGGCAGCGGCGCGCCTGTTTCGATCCACGCTCCCGCGAGGGGAGCGACCTGCTGGCGCGCCCCTGTGCCGCGCGTGGCAATCGTTTCGATCCACGCTCCCGCGAGGGGAGCGACACAGCGGAAAGGCCATGTCTTGCAACAGCACTGTCGTTTCGATCCACGCTCCCGCGAGGGGAGCGACTTCAGGTCCGACCACGATCAATCGCGTCGACTGGTTTCGATCCACGCTCCCGCGAGGGGAGCGACCGAGAGGAGAGAGACGCGCGCGACAGCGAGGGGGTTTCGATCCACGCTCCCGCGAGGGGAGCGACGCGGCTTCTGCCAGATTGTCAATGCAGGCTCATCGTTTCGATCCACGCTCCCGCGAGGGGAGCGACCCACGGCAGCCAACTATCCTTGCGACTTTCTTTGGTTTCGATCCACGCTCCCGCGAGGGGAGCGACGACAAAAATGACCGACCTCAACACCATCAAGACCGTTTCGATCCACGCTCCCGCGAGGGGAGCGACACCATGCATACTCCTTGCCGGTCCCGTTGCTGCGGTTTCGATCCACGCTCCCGCGAGGGGAGCGACAAAGTCGCGCTGAGTCTGCCGCAGAGACTATCGACAGTTTCGATCCACGCTCCCGCGAGGGGAGCGACACCGCCTCCGACGCTGCCTCGATGAACATCGTGAGTTTCGATCCACGCTCCCGCGAGGGGAGCGACGACCCCTCTATGCCGACAATTTCACCCACATAGGTGTTTCGATCCACGCTCCCGCGAGGGGAGCGACGCCCAAGGCCGCCAGACGTCGCAAGCGACGGAGGAGTTTCGATCCACGCTCCCGCGAGGGGAGCGACATATCGTGGCCCACTTGACGCGCTGCGGAACCTTGGTTTCGATCCACGCTCCCGCGAGGGGAGCGACGCTCGGACAATGCCGAAATCAGATAGTCGACGTTGTTTCGATCCACGCTCCCGCGAGGGGAGCGACCAGGCGCCCCCCCTGAAGCGCACCATGCCCAGTTTCGATCCACGCTCCCGCGAGGGGAGCGACCCTCGCCGCGCTCGCCGGGTGCATCGATCACGATGTTTCGATCCACGCTCCCGCGAGGGGAGCGACCACGATGGACCGGGAGCGGCTTCTGCGGGTGCTGTTTCGATCCACGCTCCCGCGAGGGGAGCGACGCTGGATGCGTGGCCGCTCAGAGCCGCCGCCACCGCTGTTTCGATCCACGCTCCCGCGAGGGGAGCGACAGGACGCCCGCACCAACGCGAGCGACGATTCGAAGTTTCGATCCACGCTCCCGCGAGGGGAGCGACAGCGATGCGCCGCGTGCGTTTTGCGATCTCGACGGTTTCGATCCACGCTCCCGCGAGGGGAGCGACCAGGCGCGCCTACCCGATGGAGGATGCGTAAAAGAGTTTCGATCCACGCTCCCGCGAGGGGAGCGACCATCATTAACGCGGACGCGCACCAGAGAGCTTGTGTTTCGATCCACGCTCCCGCGAGGGGAGCGACTATCCGGATCTTCCAACAAACCAACGTCAGATCCGTTTCGATCCACGCTCCCGCGAGGGGAGCGACGTCGCTGTGCTGGTCGATCTGCTGACTTCGGCAGTGTTTCGATCCACGCTCCCGCGAGGGGAGCGACGTCCATGGATATCCTCAACCGGTCCTATCGCGGCGTTTCGATCCACGCTCCCGCGAGGGGAGCGACAAAGCTGAGGCGGCGGAATGATGGCGATTGACGTGTTTCGATCCACGCTCCCGCGAGGGGAGCGACTTCGGTGAGCACGCCGTTCGCAACCAGCAGCCAGGGGTTTCGATCCACGCTCCCGCGAGGGGAGCGACAAAACTTCGACCGCGCCGGACAAGGGGCGGGAGGTTTCGATCCACGCTCCCGCGAGGGGAGCGACTTTCACCTATGTGCACCACTGGGTGTGGGACAAGGTTTCGATCCACGCTCCCGCGAGGGGAGCGACGGTGTCGGGGTCGGACGGCGGGAAGCCTCGGCCAAGTTTCGATCCACGCTCCCGCGAGGGGAGCGACCAAGAAAGCGCTGTCGCTCGGGGTGTATTTCAAGGTTTCGATCCACGCTCCCGCGAGGGGAGCGACACCGCGACCTTTGGCAGGTCAACGAGATGGTCTGGTTTCGATCCACGCTCCCGCGAGGGGAGCGACATCCGGCGGCGCGCCAGTCTCTTTGATGTGCAGGGTGTTTCGATCCACGCTCCCGCGAGGGGAGCGACGGTCATTCTTCGTACACCGGCACCTCGATGGCCTGTTTCGATCCACGCTCCCGCGAGGGGAGCGACATACCGGCCACCGCGCCTGCAAGGCGTGCCGTGCGGTTTCGATCCACGCTCCCGCGAGGGGAGCGACTTTTCTGATCCGCATACGGGTCAAAGTCGGCCAAGTTTCGATCCACGCTCCCGCGAGGGGAGCGACGATATTCCAGCGTGCGTTGAGCGGCTCATAACCGTTTCGATCCACGCTCCCGCGAGGGGAGCGACAAAGCATGGTGGATCGCTCCTTCTGCTTCTCGCAGTTTCGATCCACGCTCCCGCGAGGGGAGCGACGGGATCGGCCTGTATGCGCAGGACGGTGACGCGAAGTTTCGATCCACGCTCCCGCGAGGGGAGCGACCATCGACCCGGGTGCCTGATCGACAATGTAGCAGTTTCGATCCACGCTCCCGCGAGGGGAGCGACCCCGACTCGCCCTTCTTGCTCTTCTGCATACCGAGGTTTCGATCCACGCTCCCGCGAGGGGAGCGACGCGCCGTGAGAGGCGGCGCGCACTCCGATATACTCGTTTCGATCCACGCTCCCGCGAGGGGAGCGACAATATCAGGCACATAAGAAGAAATACAAGCGTTAGTTTCGATCCACGCTCCCGCGAGGGGAGCGACGCTTGATCCCGTCAAGGTGATGACGGTCCCGAATGTTTCGATCCACGCTCCCGCGAGGGGAGCGACAATCGTGGACCGCTCACCGATCAGCATAGGATGTTTGTTTCGATCCACGCTCCCGCGAGGGGAGCGACCTCCTTCGTCGCGGCCATAAGTCAGCGATATTGAGTTTCGATCCACGCTCCCGCGAGGGGAGCGACATTTCCGCTGTTTCCATCATTTCGAACTGGAAACGTTTCGATCCACGCTCCCGCGAGGGGAGCGACACTACGTTCTCCGCCTTCGCTAACGGTATAGTTGCGTTTCGATCCACGCTCCCGCGAGGGGAGCGACCCGCCGTTTACTTTGGCGATGACTATGGCTTCCGGGTTTCGATCCACGCTCCCGCGAGGGGAGCGACATCTCTCGGTTGAACACTTCAAGCCCGCGTTTTGGTTTCGATCCACGCTCCCGCGAGGGGAGCGACGGTGATCTTGTAAGGCATGAGTGATAAACAAATAATCCCGCTGCCTGTGCGAACCGGGTAGCGGGGCCGCAAATTCAGGGGCAAGCCAAAATGCGACGCTTGTTTTGATCAACGATTTCAAAGAGCGGGGCCCGGTGCGAACTTGCCGGGTTTTCGGCGCACGCTTGAGGTTCGCACGCCAATAGTGATCAGACGATAAGCGGTCCATTCAGATCGGCAGCGGGCTTTGCCCCCACATGTTCCACGCGCCGCTGCCAGTTTGCACCAAGATGATAGAAGCGCAAGCTGTCTGTCTCGGGATCGATCAGACTTTCCAGCCTCGCCTTCAGACGCGTCCACTGGGCCGGGTCGACCTCGATCTCGAAAACCGAAAACTGCACCCTTTGCCCGAAATCGCGGCAGGCTTTCGCGACCCTCCGCAGCCGTGCGGGACCGTTGCCCTGTGTGATGCTGACATCATATGTCACCAGAACCAGCATGCGGTCTCCTATTTCCAGAACCACGGCGGATAGGCGTCGATGTCGCCGCGCAGATGGCGCGAAAGCATCTGGGCCTGCAGATGCGGCACCAGGCCCAGCGGCGCCTTTTCGCCCAGAAACGGGTGCATGCGCTCCTCGCGTTTGCGCTCCTGCCATGTCGTCAGCACCAGGCGCCGCGCCTCGTCGTGCAGGATCACCGCGCCGCCGTCCATCGCCTGAAAATCGCCGGCCCGCAACTGGCGGCGATTGATGAGCGACAGCGCCAGGCGGTCGGCAATGACCGGCCGCAACTCCTCCATAAGATCCAGCGCGAGGCTGGGCCGTCCGGGCCTGTCGCGGTGAAGAAAGCCGGCGGCGGGATCCAGCCCCACCGTCTCCAGCGCCGAACGGCAATCATGGGTCAGCAGCGTATAGAGAAATGAAAGCAGCGCATTGACCGGGTCGAGCGGCGGCCGGCGCGAACGTCCGCGCCAGCGCAGTTCGGCATCCGGCGAGCGGATGAGGTGATCGAAGACGGAAAAATAGAGATTGGCGGCCTCGCCTTCGCAACCGCGCAACCGCTCCAGCGGCTCGTCGGCCAGTTCCACCCGCCGCATGATCTGCGCAAGACGCCGGGTGACCGCCTCGATCGACTGGCGCACCGCGGCATCGTAGTCTTCGCCATAATCGCGCAATGCCCGCATCAGCACCGCACGCTGATTGGCGATCTTGCCGACCAGAAAGGAGCGCACGATGTCTTCCGGTGCCTCGCAGGCCCGGTATTGGGCGCGGCGCAGCAGCACATTTCCGGTGGTCGGCCCATCGACGCGCGCCTGAAAGCGGCCGTTGCGGTCAAGGAGGGTAAGGGTGATCCCCGCGCCCGCGAGAGCGGCGATCAGCGCCGGCGACACGAGAATGGCCCCAAACGCCACAACGCCTGAAAGCATATGCAGCGGCACGCGGCTGCGCTCCGCGCCCTCCACTTCGGCCACCAGATTTTCGCCATCCTTGCGCAGGGCCGCCCCTTCGGTGGTGACGTAAACGGTATTGAGCAGCTTCTTCATGGCGTCTGCTCCTCCACGCTGCCGGCCTCCACCATGCGGCGGCGCCATGCCCGCACGGGCCTTGCAACCGTGTCCGGCCGGCACAGGGAGAGAAGCGAACAGGCACGGCATCTGCTGCGATGCGGAGTCGGCGGCGGGGTTTCACCGTTTGCGAACACGCTTGCCAGAGCGGCGACGGTGTCCCGTGTCAGCCGTCGCAACTCCTCATCGAAAGGCACGATCACCCGCCGGCGCGTTTCACCATAGAACAGCGCACCTTCCGGCACGCTCATGCCGGTCATTTCCTCCAGGCACAGCGCCTGCGCGCACAATTGCACCTCGTCCGCGCGATGCAGCTTCGGCTTCCCGCGCTTGTACTCGACAGGAAACGGAACCTCGCCAGCTGAAGACGGGATGAACTCAACCACATCCGCGACCCCGCTTATATTCAGCCTGCGCGAGGCCAGCGGAAGCGACATGACACGGCGCGTGCCCCGCACCTTCCGGCCTCCGCCCTTGTCCGCCACGGCATGCATGACATGCCCTTCGGCGGTGAAGCGGTTGTCGGCCCACATGCGCTCGATATGGATCAGCGCGGCCTGCCGCAAACAGTAAACGGCGTGCTGGAGAGCGGAGAGTGGCAGCGGCTCCGTTTCCGATGTCATCGCACCGCCCTCCCCGCCCGATGCCCGGCTACAGCAGTTCGATGATTTCGACGCCGGCTGGAAGATTGTCACGGTCGATCTCGACCACATAGTCGGAGAAGGAGCGCGCCGGCGGCTGGTTGTCGAGACGTCTGTCAATCTCGCGGAACTCACCGTCAATATTGCGCCCGATGCGTACGCGTTCGAACAGCTTGTGCGCCGGCGCGTTGCCCAGCTCATTCTCATGCCTGAACACAACCAGCTTGCGCGTCGCCATTTCACCGCGCGCCGCCGAACGGTCATGCTCGAACATGGTGGTCAGCGCTTCGAACAGCAGGTCGAGGTCGCTTTGAGAAAAGCCGGTGCGTTGCGCGAACTTGGCCGAAATGAAGCCATGGGCGACATAGAGCCCATAGGGCACGATGTGCTTGCGGCCCATGGTGCGGTTGTCGCTGCGCCCGTCGCCATCATCGCCCTCGGCGCTCTTCTTCTTTTCCGCTTCGTTGGTGGCGGCCATGCGGGTGATGGAGATTTCCAGCGGCCAGATCGGCTCCACCGATCGGGCGAAACCGAGCTGCACCGGGCCCTTTACCTGCCCCGCATTGATGCCGGTGGACATCACCGCGCCAAAGGTGCGCACGTCGAAGAAGTTCCGGCACATGAACGCTGTGAGCTCCTTCGCCTCGGCATCGTCGCGCGGATTCAGCTTCGGATCCTTTGCCGCTTTCGCATCGTCCGGACGCAGCGCCTTGTAAGCCTGGCGGTGCTTTTCGTTGAGGATCGCGCCTTCCTGCACATAGATGTGGAACCCGTCGACGCCTTCGCGCGCCAGCTCGACATAATTCCTGATCTTGCGCTTCAGGCTGACATCGGTGACCAGACCGTTGTTGGTTTCGGGGTCGAGACGCGGCAGATTGCCGGCATCGGGGTCGCCGTTCGGATTGCCGTTCACCACCTCGAACACAAGGGCAAAGTCATAACGATTGGCAATTGCGGTCATGCGTCTTCTCCGGAAGCGACGGCAGCATCCGTCCTGTTGAAAAATTCATTGCGCTGGTGGTAGTAGCCGAGCCCGAAGAGCGCCTGCTCATCAGCGCCAAGCGTCGTGGGGAAAGGGTCGGCGCCGGGCGACATCAGGGCCATGATGGCCGCGACCTGCTTTTCCAGATTGACGCGTTGGCCGGGGCGCTGCTTGCCTATCTTGGAAAGATGATTGGCCGCCCCGCTGTCCAGCAGCGCGAACACCTTGCGCGGCTGCGCCGAGGCGGAGCCGTAATATTTGTCCCTGATGCCTGCATTCAGGTTCCGGCCAAGCGCGGCGACCTGAATCTGCTCATAGACTGCGAACAGCCGTCCGAGCAGATAGCCCTTGTTTTCGTTCGCCGGGTCGAATGCCACCGGTACCTCCCTGTTGAAATTGCGAATGAGCAGGCCGCGAAGCATCGATGCCCGCAGCGCATCGATGCGCCCGTCGGCGCGAATACGTGTCAGAACGGCTGAAAGCAGCGTGAGCGGAAAGCGGTTCCCGGAAAGAATGGCCCGCATCCACTCACCGGCCAGATTGGGCGGAACGTTCTCCCGCTTGCCAAGAACCGCGGTTTCCTGAAGGTAGCGCCAGATCGCCGGATACCCTTCACGGGGCGGCGGCTCGATGCGCATGTCTTCGATGAACCTCTGGTAATTCGTCACCAGCGCGCCGAAACTGTCGGCATAGAAGAAGCGCACCGAAATGCGCGCCGCATTGGGCGCCAGCCCCAATATGTAGAAGCGCACATCTTTCGTCAGGGCAGGATCGATCTGCGAAAGCGGCAGACCCTGGCGGATGCGGCCCAGTTGCACGCTCACGCGCTCGCGAACCGCTTTTTCCTCATCTTCCTTCGCAGCCGTGTCGTCGCCATCATAAAAACTGGCGAACAAGGCTTCCGAGAGCCGGGCCGCATCGAGGTCGGCCGCATCCGCCCAGAACACGGTCGAGGCATCGCCGATCTGCATCCGGTGCCCGCTGTCCCTTTCCAGAAAGCGGTTGAGGGCGGTGGTGTAGGCAAAGGCCGCCGCGGTCGAGACAGGCGCGTTGTCGCCCTGTTCGTGGCCGTAGGAGGTGAACGCATCGAGGTTGAAGGACACCAGCGCCGCACCGGAGGATTGCGCCCCCCAAACCCCTTTGATCGAGGGATGCAGACGTGCAATCGCACGTTCATCGCCGCTGACGAGGCAGACCTCGCCACCCGCATCGTCGCCTGCCTCCGCCAGCCGCGCCCACAGAGCGCGCGCGGCCGGGCGATCATGCAGATATGTGCCGCCACGGCGTTCGCTCTCCAGCGCGAAGACCACATTCTGGTCCTTCATTTCCTCTGGCCAGAGGGGTGCGATGAAACTGTCCGGCTGCCAGCTTTCCAGAAATGCGCGCAGCGCGCGCAACCCGGCATCCGCAGTATCGCCAATCGCCTCCAGATGCCGTTCGACAAAGGCGCGGTGTTCTTCGGCGGTGCGCTTCCCCTCGCCCGCGGTCACGCCCAGAACATAGGATGTCTTGTCCCACAGGAAGTTGGGGGAAATTCCCGCCGTGCGCTTCACCGCCTGCGGCACGGCCATCAACCTTGGCCGGGCCTTCTTGCCCTCGCCCTCGCGCCAGTCGATGACATTGGCGACAGTGCCATCCTCATTCAGCGAGATGATGAAGCCGATCTTTTCCGAAGAGAACCCATAAGGCGGCGCATCCGGCAGCCGCTCATAGGCGCGGGCCAGCGAGGAAAGGATGGTCATCGGCGCACCTCCGCCGAGGCCGGATGCGGCACCCTCACCACGCCGTTTTCCATCCTTGCCCTGAAGAACATGGACGGGCGGCCCTTCGCGCCATGGTCGATGTCGAACAGCATGAAGCCGAGATCGCGGCTGTCTTCGATGGCAGCCGGCAGCGGCGATGCCGGATCGAGCAGTTCGAAGCGGGCTGCGAATTCCCGCGTTCCGAGACAAGGCTGATGAAAGCATTGCCCGCGCGCGGCGCGGCGGTTGAAAATGTCGAGATGCTTGCCTTCATTGTCGTCCGGCCCGGCCTTGCCGGTCATCTCGAAATGCGCCTCGATCACATAGGCCGGATTGACCAGGACGGTGGAAGCGCGCTGCTGCCGGTCGTCGTCCACCAGCAGGCCGAGGCCCGCCAGATCGCCGCGCTTCATCGCCGATCTGATCTTGCCGGCCGGTGCCTTGTGGCCCACTTCGTTGCGGCGGATCGACTGGTAGCGGATAGGCTCCAGCACAAGGATGGCGTCGACGATCCAGCGGATCGCGGGCTTCCAGTGGATCGCTTCGAGTATGCCCCGCGCCGCCGAGGGCGTCATCACATCGTAGGTGACGCGCTCCACCTTCATTTCCGGCCTTGTGAACAGGCCGTAATCGCCGGAAACCTTCAGACGAATTCCATAGCTCAATTCTTCTGCCCCCTCACACGCATTCAAATTGGGATGCGCGCCCCGGTGTTCCGAACGCCGGAAACCTGTTGTAACCAATGTCCGGATCGTTCGCCTGCAACGCGCGGATACACCGTATTTCTTCCCGCCTGGCATCGGCATCAGTCGCAGCCTCGGACTCCCACAGGATTTCCCGCGTAATCGTCATAAGTCTTCGCTGTGCACGATCGGGGAAATCCCGGCTTATCGCGGCCCGGGCAAGATGCGAAGGAGAGCCGAAATAGGCAATATTGTCAGTCACATCGCTGCCGACATAGATTTTACCATTTGGCCAGATGATTTTGTAAACAACCTTCATGCTGCCCGTCACAGGATCGATCCTTCCAGCGACAGATACTCCGCATCCTCCCAGATCAGGCCGACATCCGGGTGGTAAAGGCTGTCATTCATCAGAACGGCGAACTGGTCGCCGCGCAGCTTCGGCTCGACAAATGCGACGTGTCCATGGCCGTGCTCACTTTTACAATGAATAAGAAGGTCGCGCGCCTTTGGCGGCACCAGGACCACATGGGATTGCAGGTCGCGCGCCAGCCTGCCTGAAGAAATGTCTTCAACGCCAAGCTTCTCGACCGCCGCTCTGGCATCGTCGTCGATGGCGACGATCACCGGTTCCA
Source organism: Mesorhizobium sp. (assembly GCA_022833215.1). Taxonomy (GTDB): domain Bacteria; phylum Pseudomonadota; class Alphaproteobacteria; order Rhizobiales; family Rhizobiaceae; genus Mesorhizobium. The sequence continues at coordinate 114,820 of JAIPUZ010000060.1, forward strand.
GCCCGCTCTCGATCATGCGGAAATCGCGGGCGACGCTGCGGTATCGGAAATCCGTGCCGTGAGCGTTGAAACTCAGCCGCTCCAGTATGCCTTTTTCATCCAGCCCCTTGTCGCCGACGCGCCAGTAAACTTCGCCGAAATATTCCTCGATCGCAGCTGGCGCGGTCAGGTCCTCATGCTTGCAGATGATGCGCTTCATGTCGCCGATCAGCCCGGCAATCTCGTGCGGCGGCTTGTAATCGGGCGCACGGAATACGGTGACGATGCTGTCTTCCCACGCGCGCCTGCCCTCGCGGTTGACGCGCCCGGCCGCCTGGATGATCTGGTCGAGCCCCGCTTCGGCGCGAAATCCGACAGGAAAATCCACATCGACACCGGCTTCGATCAGGCTGGTGGCAATGAGCCGGCATGGTTGCCCGCTGGCCAGACGCCTGCGCACATCGGCCAGAATGCGGCGACGGTGCGCTGCATATTGCCGTGTGGTGAGGTGAACCGGACCACCGAGCCCGGCCGATTGCGCCTGCCGGAACAGGTCGAGCGCATGGCGGCGGCTGTTGACGATGACCAGAGCCTGCGGGTGACGTTCGAGCGCGTCCACAAGCTCATCATTGCCCATGTCGCCGCCATGGCGGATGTGGGTGCGCGCCAGCTTTGCCGCCAGCCCCGCCGGGTCCGGCGCCAGCTCGCGCCCTTCCAGCGGCAGTCCGTCCCTGAAATCGGGGCGCTTTGCAAGCGCAGGCTGGGTGGCCGTGCACAGCACGATCGTGCAACCGTAATTGCGCGCCAGCTCATCCAGAACCCGCATCACGGGCTTCAGGTAATGCCGGGGCAGCGTCTGCGCCTCGTCCAGAATGAGGATCGAGTTGGCGATGTTGTGGAGCTTGCGGGCCCGCGATGGCCGCGCGGCAAACAGGCTTTCGAACAGTTGCACATTGGTCGTCACGACGACGGGCGCGGCCCAGTCTTCCATCGCCAGCTTGAGCTTGTCGCGCTGCTGCCAGCGTTCGCCTTTCGCCTCCGGATCGATGGAGGAATGGTGCTCCAGAACATGCTCCGCCCCCAGCACATCGCGCAGAACCTGCGCCGTTTGCTCGATGATCGAGGTGAAGGGAATTGCCAGTATGATGCGCCGATGGCCGTATCGTCTCGCGTGGTCGAGCGCGAAGCCGAGCGACGCCAGCGTCTTGCCGCCGCCGGTCGGCACCGTCAGCGTGAACAGGCCGGGCTTGCCGGACGCGCCTTGCCGCACATGCGAAAGCACGCGTGCCCGCACCTGCCCAAGCTCACCCGAAGGAGGCCCGAATCCGGCCATATGTGCGTCGAACCGGGCGAGAAATCCGACGATCAGGTCCTGAAGCGCAGGCCACTCGCGATCTGCCTGCCGTTCCCCAAGCGAAATATAAAACTTCTCCGTATCGCGAAAATCGGCGTCGACCAGGCAGGAAAAGATCATGCGCCCCATGAACGACATGGCGAAGGCGCGTTCCACGCGATCGGCAGGCAGCATGCGCATCATCTGCGGCATCAGGTCCGGCAGTTCCGCCGAAATCTCCCGTCGCCAGTCGTCCTCGATGGTCAGTTGCGCCTGCATGCGCTGATCGAGCGTGCCCTCGCCATCTCCCTGCCGGTCCGGCAGACCGGCGTGATGGCCAAGAATGGCGTAGGCCAGAAAATCGGCCATGATGGCGTTTTCGCCTGTGGCGATGGATTTCAGGACCTGCGCGCCGGCGGTCGAGTGTTCGACCGCGACGCCGGAACCTTCCAGCCTCTTCTGGAAGGCCGCGGAATATTTTCCGAGATCGTGAAAAAGTCCTGCCGCATGGGCGGCGCGCTCGAGCCCGAAGGGGCTGGCCATCCGTTCCGCCAGTGCCGCGACCCCGGCAAGGTGCGATTTCAGGCTCTGCCAGTCGCCCTTGTCAGGCTGGCTGCCGCTGTGCCCGTACCAGTCCATCGCCATCCCCCCGATGCAAATATAGGTAGATCGTCAGGAGAAATGCAACCGCCATCAACCGTGTGTAGCCCGCAGGAGGCGCACACGTCAGCGCGGCTTCCTGCACGCTTACCGACATCAACCGCACGCATGGTCATGCCATCCGGCCTGTGACGTCAAAAAGGGGCTTTCCCTCACAAAGGTCTCGATAGGCCCGCCACTTGTCGACAGCCTTGGCCACACTTACCGAAGCGTTTGCGACCGAACCCTTTCGCCCCGACACGGCCACCAACCAGCCCCCGGTCCGGCACGAATTGTTTGCGGCCCCGGCAAAACCGTTGCCGGAGCCGCCAGACGATCAGACAAAAGTGTCGAGGTTCTTGCGCAGACGGTCTGCCAGCCAGTCGATCTCCTGATGGGAGATGACAAGCGGCGGTGAGAACACGAGACAGTCACGCACTGCGCGGGTGGTCAATCCAGTCTGGAAGCACAGGTTTCGCACCGGAGTGGCAAGGCTCGAGACCGGGCTGATCGGCGTACGGCCCTCCTTGTCGCGGGTCAGTTCTACCGCCGCCATCAGCCCGACGCCCCGCACTTCGCCGACCAGCGGATGCTCCAGAAGCTCGCGCAGCCTGGCCTGGAAATAGGGGCCGGTGTCCTCGCCCACACGCTCGACGATACGCTCGCGCTTGAGGATACGGATATTCTCAAGCGCGACCGCAGCGGCAACCGGATGGCCCGAATAGGTGTAGCCGTGGTTCATGCGGCCGGGCTGGTCCATCAGCACCGAAGCAACACGATCGCCGAAGACCGAGGCCGAGATCGGCATGTAGCCCGAGGACATGCCCTTGGCAATGGTGATGATGTCGGGCTTTATGTCGAAAGTCTGCGAGCCAAACCACTGGCCGGTGCGGCCAAAACCGCAGATAACCTCGTCGGCAATCAAAAGGATTTCATTGCTGCGGCAGATTTCCTGCACGGCGGCCCAGTAGCCTTCCGGCGGCGTGATGACACCGCCCGCCCCCTGCACGGGTTCGCCGATAAAGGCGGCTATGTTCTCCGCGCCGACCTTTTCGATTGTGGCCCTAAGGCCGGCGAGAGCCGCGGCGCAGTGCTCTTCGGGGGTCTGGCCACGGCCTTCGCTCCACCAGAATGGAGCAGGAGCGTGATGAACATCGGCCATCGGCTGGCCGGGAATGTCATGCATCGAAGGCAGACCCGTCAGAGAGCCCGAGCCGATCGAAGTGCCATGATAGGCGTATGTCCGCGAGATGATCGCCTTCTTCGACGGTTTGCCGGCGCGGATCCAGTAAAGCCTTGCCAGGCGGATGTTGGTGTCGTTGGCCTCGGAGCCGGAATTGGCGAAAAAAACCCGGTCCAGCCCGTTCGGGGCGACCGAAGCAATCTCTGCAGCCAGTTCGACGGTCGACGGCATCGTGGTTTTGAAGAAGGTGTTGTAGTAGGGCAGCTCGGCCATTTGTCTTGCTGCGACGTCTGCGAGTTCCTTGCGACCATAGCCGATGTTCACGCACCACAGCCCGCCCATGCCGTCGAGCAGTTTTTCGCCTTCGCTGTCATAGAGATAGCAGCCCTCGGCGCGGGTGATGACGCGGGTGCCGCCCTCGGCCACCAGCTCCTGGTGGTCGGCAAAGGGATGCATGTGATGGGCAAGATCGAGTGCCTTGATGCGCAGCGTTTCCGCAGAGGCATTGGGCAGGTATGCATGGTCAGTCATCGTGTGGAAACTCCTGAATGCGGATGAATGAGGGTGCGGCTTCGGGATCGAGCGGCCAGATCGGGCGTGGCAGGTTCCTGTAAGGAACCTTTGCAAGCTTCATGCTTGCAATACCGCCGGCGTCGACCAGCAGCACTTTGCGGGCGAGCGGACCGAAGGCGGCACGGTGATGGTTGCGGCTTTTCAGGGCAAGCACCCGTTTTGCCGCCGGTTCGATCCCGACGGCGCGGAACTGTTGCAGATCGGTTATGGCAAGAGCGCGGCTTGCAACGACGATATTGATACCGCGATGACGCAGCACTGCCATGGGCCCCATATCAACGGTCACGCCACGCAGATAGGGGCCGTCAAACGGAATCTTGCCTTCATGCAGCCGCATGACCTGCACCTGCAACCGCAATGGGGGGCAGATCCCGGGCGCATGCCTGCCACCGAATTCGAGCTCCAGTACCGCGCCGGCGCCGGCGGCCGTCGCGCGGGCGACGGCGTCGGGATCGCAGACGCTGGCAAAGGCGGCGTCGGGCAGATCGGCCTCGACCATCGCGCGCAGCAGATTTGTGGAATCTCCATAGGCGCCTCCCGCCGGGTTATCGGCGAAATCGGCCAGCACCAGCGGCTTATCCGCCGTCTCCCGGGCCTCGGCCATGACCTGGGCGGGATCGGCGAAATCGAGCTGGGTTTCCGCGCGGCTTTGCCACAGAAGGCCTGCCAGTTCCTGCGCAGGCCGCACGAGGTCGACAGTGCATGCGCGCTCGGCGTAGAGGACGACGGCAGGGCCAGCATGGGCGGTGTCGGCCCAGGGGAAACCGATGGAAATGCCGCCGCTCACCATTCTGAAATCGCGACGCAAGGCATCGAGCCGCGCAAGGATGGGGTTCATCGGACCGGGAGGCGTGGTTCGGCCGTGATCGGCCGCATCCAGCATCGGCAGGCGCAGCATCAGCGCGCGGGTGAGGCGCTTGCCGCATTTCGGCAGTGCGAGCAGCCGCGCCAGCGCGGCAGCGGCACGCTGGCCGGTCTCGGCCTGGTCGATATGAGGATAGGTCTCGTAAATGCAGATACCATCAGCCGCACCGACAAGCCGGGGGCTGAGATTGGCATGCATGTCCAGCGTTACAAGCAGCGGCACATCGGGACCAATGATGGCGCGCAGTTCCGATGCGATATCGCCTTCGGGGTCCGGGCTGGCTTCGGTCGTCATGGCGCCGTGCAGCGCCAGCAGTACACCGTCCGGCCGCTTGCGGGCGGCATCGAGCAGCCGCGACTTCAAATCCTGAAACACGGATTCGACCATCGGGCCAGAGGGGCCCGCCGCGGCGGCAACGGCAATTTCGCTGTCCCAGTCCCGGGCCCTGGCCGCTGCCAGGAATCCGCCGATTTCCGTGCCCGAACCGGCCAGCCTCGATCGCGCGGCGCCATCTTCGAGCAACAGGTAACGTCCCTGGAAACTGTCGACCGGGGTCAGGACCTTGTTGAAACTATTGGTCTCGTGCAGCAGCGACGCGAGAAGGATGCGCGGCGACGTCATCGTCATTCCCCGAGATCGAGCCAGACCGACTTCATCGCCGTGACCTCATCGAAGCAATGGATGGATTTGTCCCGCCCAAGGCCGGATTGCTTCATGCCGCCGAATGGCACAGTGATGTCGCCCGTGCGAAGCGCATTGATCCACACGACACCTGTCTGAAGCCGCTGTTCCAGTCGCAAGGCGCGGGGAACATTGGCCGTCCAGAGCGCCGAGGCGAGGCCGTAGGGGCTGTCATTGGCAATGCGGATCGCCTCGTCCTCGGTTTCGAAACGGATGACCGAAAGCACGGGACCGAAAATCTCCTCGCGCGCTACCTTCATCCCGTTGGAAACGCCGGACAGGATCGTCGGGGGAACCACAGCCGCGCCAGCCTCTCCCTCGCCGCCCGTAACCAGATTTGCTCCCTCAGCCAGCCCCGATCGGATATAGCCCCGGACGCGCTCGGCATGGGAGGCGGAAATCATGGTGCCGTAGCGGGTTTGGGGGTCAAGCGGATCGCCCGGGCTGCGCCCGGCGGCCTCCCGTGTGACGAGTTCGAGGAATTCGTCATGGATGCGTGCATCGACCAGAAGGCGCGAGCCCGCATTGCAGATCTGGCCCATGTTCTGGAAAATGCCATTGGCCGCCGCCTTTGCGGCCCTGGCCGGATCAGCAACGTCGGCGAAGATGATATTGGCGGATTTTCCGCCGCATTCCAGATTGACGCGCTTGAGGTTCGATTCTGCCGCATAGCCCAGCAGAAGCTTGCCCACCGCGGTCGAACCGGTGAAGGACAGCCCCGCCACATCCATGTGCAGTGCCAACGCCCGTCCGGTTTCCGGGCCGGTCCCGGTCAGGACCGAGAAGACGCCACCCGGCAGCCCCGCCTCATGTGCCAAAGCCGCGATGTGCAGCGCGCTCAGCGACGTGAGTTCGGAAGGTTTCAGGATCACCGAATTGCCCGCCGCCAGGGCCGGCATGATCTTGATGAGCGCCATGTTGAGTGGGAAATTCCACGGCACAATCGCTGCGATCACCCCCAAAGCCCGACGTCTGATCATTGCAAGCGCCGTGCCGGGGGTCGGGGCGACCTCGTCATAGATCTTGTCGATCGCCTCGGCAAACCAGCGCATCGATTTCAGCGACGATCCGACATCGATCGCGAGCGTGTCGCTGATCGGCTTGCCGGTGTCGAGGCTTTCGAGCAGGGCGAGGTGATCGCGATCACGTTCGATCAGATCCGCCCACGCCAGCAGCACGGCCTTGCGCTCTCCCGGTGCGCGGTTGGCCCAGACACCCGTCTCAAAGGACGCAAGTGCGGCGGCAACGGCGCGGTTCACGTCCTCGGCACCGCAGGCGGGCAACCGGGCGATGACTGCGCCGGTCGCGGGGTTCACGCTGGCGAAGGTTTCGCCGCTGGCCGAAGCCCGGGGGGCGCCGGCGTAGTAAACACGGGTTTCGGGCGCGATGGTTTTCGCGCGGGCATGCCAGTCGTCGCGGGTCAGGGTCACGTCAGGCCTTCGCAATACGTCCCGCTTCCGATTGCAGCCGCGGCGTGACAAGCCACTCGATGCCGCGCAGAATTCGGGTCAGGATGAAGTTGATGATCAGATAGATGATACCGGCAAGGCCCAGCACCTCGACCGGCATGTAGGTCTCGGATGCAAGCGAGCGCGCCACCCCGGTCAGATCCAGCAGCGTCACCGTCGAGGCAAGGGAAGACGCTTTCACCATCAGGATGATTTCATTGGAATAGGCTGGCAGGCCGATCTGCACCGCTTGCGGAAAGACGACCTTGCGCAATCGCATCACTGCCGACATGCCGACTGCTTTCGCCGCCTCGATCTGGCCTCGTGGTACGGCCGTGATTGCCCCGCGCATGACCTCGGAAACGTAGGCCGAGGTGTTGAGCGAGAAGGCGATCAACGCGCACCACCACGGCTCGCGCAGGAAAGGCCAGAGCACACTTTTGCGCAGCTCGGGGAATTGCGACAAACCGTAATAGACCAGATAGATCTGGATCAGCAGCGGCGTGCCGCGCAGGAAGAACACATAGGCATAGGCAGGGGCGACCAGCCAGGGCTTGCCGGACAGGCGCAGGCCCGTGACACCGAGCGCCAGGACAAAGCCGACCAGCGAAGCGACCGCGACCAGTTGCAATGTCAACACGACCCCGCCCAGAAGCGCGGGGATGGATTCAATCATGACCTGAAAGTTCATGCCTGCCTCCTGTCGATTGCAAAACCGCGGTTCGCCCTTGATTCAAGAAGCGCGGTCACGCCCATGGCGACAATGGTCAGGCCCAGATAGATGAAGGCCGCGACAAGGTAGAAGGTGAAGGGCTTCTTGGTATAGTCGACGGCGAACTGGGTCTTGCGCATCAGCTCATCAAGGCCGACCACAGAAATCAGCGCGGTCTCTTTCATGATCACGAGAAAGATATTGCCAAGGCCGGGCAAGGCCAGGCGCCAGACCTGCGGCAGGGTGATCTTGACGAAGGTTTTGAGACGCGACAGACCGATGGCGCGGGCGGCCTCGATCTGGCCTTTCGGGACCGCCTGGAAGGCGCCGCGGAAAACCTCGGCCGCATAGGCTCCGAAGGCCAGCGACAACGCGATGCAGCCAGCCGCGAAGGCGCTGACATCGATGAACTCGGTGTAGCCCAGGGTGCGAGCCACCGAATTCACCGCAGCGATCGCGCCGAAGTAGAAGAGCAGGATGACCAGAAGCACAGGCACGCCGCGCAGCCCGGTGGTGTAGACCTCTCCCAGAAACCGCAGCAGCCGCGAAGCCGAAAGCTTCATCAAAGCCACCCCGATGCCGAGGCTTACCCCCGCCGCTGCGGCAATCAGCGTGACGCGGATCGTCATCCATGTGCCTTCGGCCAGGAGGCCGCCAAAGCCGTGCAGGTCGATCATGCGAATTCCTTGCGGCGGGGCCCCGGCCCCGTTGGTGATGCCGGTGCACGTCGCGCCCGCCGGGGGCGGACGTGCACCAGGGACTTATTGTTGCTGACCAGGCTTCAGGCTGAACTTGAAGTACCGGTCGTTGATCTCGTCATAGACGCCGTTGCTCATGATCGTGCTCAAAGCCGCGTCGAAACGGGCGAGCAGCTCGGTGTCGCTTTTGCGGATTGCAATGCCCGCGCCCGGTCCGAGATATTCGGTATCGAAGAAGGCTTTACCCTTGGCTTCGAAATCCGCACCTTCCTCGCTGTCAAGCCACTGCTGCATGAACAGGCGCTGCGCCATCACACCATCAATGCGCCCGGCCGCGAGATCGAGGTTGTGCTCCTCGTTCTTGTCGTATTCGCGGATCTTGGTCTCGGGGAATTTCGCCTTCAGCAACTGGCCATAACTCGAGGCGCGCTGAACGCCGATCACCTTGCCGGCCAGACCTTCCGGAGTGGTCTCCAGTTCCACGCTCCTGGGCGCAGCGATAACTGCGCCCGCCTGGTAGTAAGGCTGGGTGAAGTTCTCTGCTTCCTTGCGCTTTTCCGTGATCGACATGGAGGCGACAATGGCGTCGAACTTGCCCGCGTTGAGACCGGGAATCATCCCGTCCCAGGAGAAGGTCTCGATCTTGCATTCGACCTTCATTTCGGCGCAGAGCGCATTCGCAACATCTATGTCGAAGCCCTGGACCTGACCGGAGGCATCGACAAAGTTGAAGGGTGGATAGGTGCCTTCCGTCGCGATGCGCAGGGTTTCGGCATGCGCCGAGCCTGCTGCAAGCGCGGCTGCGATCGCTACCGCGAGGATTTTGAAACTGTTCTTCATATGTACTGCTCCCAGTTGATTATCAGTGATCGAAGTTCTGCCTGACGAAAAGACGACAGCGCTCCGAGTTCGGCGCATCGAAGACCTGTGCGGGCGGACCTTCCTCCTCGACGAGGCCCCGATGGAAATACATCGCCTTCGTCGAGACCTCGCGGGCGAAGCGCATCTCATGGGTGACGATGATCATGGTGCGGCGTTCCTCGGCCAGGGAGCGCATCACGCGAAGCACTTCGCCCACCAACTCGGGGTCAAGCGCCGAGGTAGGCTCGTCAAAAAGCAAAACGTCGGGATCCATGGCCAGGGCCCGGGCGATCGCCGCGCGCTGTTGCTGCCCGCCCGAAAGCTGAATTGGATAGTAGTCGCGACGTTCGTAGATGCCGACGCGCTCCAGCAGGGCCTCAGCCTTTTCCCGGGCCTCCGCCTTGCCGCGCCCCAGAACCGAGACCTGGCCCAAAACGACATTTTGAAGGATCGTCAGATGGCTCCAGAGGTTGAACGACTGAAACACCATGCCCATTCGCGAGCGGATCCGGTCAATCTGGCGGCCGGCGGGCTTTCCCCTTTTGGAGATTTCGATCCTCTCGCCGAAAAATCGAACCTCGCCCTTCTGATAGGTTTCCAGCACATTCAGGCAGCGCAGGAAGGTGCTCTTGCCCGAACCCGATGCGCCGATAATCGAGATGACATCGCCACGGCTGGCCTGCATCGAAATGCCCCTGAGCACTTCGTTGGAGCCGTAGCTCTTGTGCAGATCGTGAACGGTGAGTGGCAAGGTGTCGCTCATCAACCCTCCTGGGCCTCTTGCTGTCCGGACAGAATTTTGCGAATTCATTTCAAAGTCAACATATTTGAAACAAATGTTTTAAATTTACCCCCAGAAGGCAGGAATCCCAGCCTCATTCCTGTGCAATCAGCACGCGGGGGACATGCCTGAAGGGCACCAGCCGCAGGTCAGCCGGCGCCGGGCCGGGGGCCTCGATGTCGATCATCGCCCGGCACAGCGGCGCGAAGCCCGCACGAAAATGGTTCTTCGCCTTGACCAGAAACAGCTCGACCTCCGACAGATCGATGCCATGCAGATCGCACCAGGCAGGGTCGTTGGCGCTTTGGCAGGTCTCGGCGATCACGACCCTGAGATTGCCCGCTTCCAGGACCGCGGTGCGGCCAATGTCGACAGCGATGCCATTTTCCATCGGGCCGCGATTTCGGAAGCGCCCATCGGTCAGCCGCAAGATGCGCGCGCGCAGCGGCACCGGAGCCCCGTGTTCGGGCAGGACCCGCCCGCCGAGCTGGGCATCGATCACATGGCCTTCGCCCAGGGCATGACAGCGCGCCACCAATTCCGGATCGTGGAAAAAGCAAAATACGGTACGACGATGTGCTGCCAGATCCAGCCAGTCGCGCAGCAATCCCGTGGTGTCGCCGACACCGCCAGAAAGCGGATTGTCGGCGGTATCGATCAAAGCGACCGGCCCCTCTCCGACGCCGTCGGCCAGCAGTGCCTCAGCGCGAGCCAGCCCCTCGGCACAGCGGATGAAAGTGGCGCGGAACCGTGAGCGACGCTCCAGATAGGCCGCGGCCAGCGCATCGAGACGGCGCGCCGGATCGTGCCCCTCCAGCGCGGTCACAGCCACCATCGCAGTGGCGAAAGGCGTGTCCGCATAGGTAAAAGACGCAAAGAAGGTGACGTCTTCGATGCCGGGTTGCCTGGTGGCCTCTCTGGCGAATTCCGTGAGTTCCGCCATGGGCCCCGATTCGGTGCGCATCATGTGGCTGAGCGGCAGCATCGGCACGGGGCGCAGATGCAAACGCGCCGGCACGCCGGAGCGCAAGCTCCGGAGCAGCATGCCCATGGCCCGATGGCCGGTATCGCGCATGTCCGTGTGCGGGTAGCTGTGATAGCCCGACAGGATCTGCACCAGATCGGCAAGTTCGGGATTGATACAGGCGTGCATGTCGAAGCTGACGGCGATCGGCACTTCAGGCCCGACCAGAGCCCTGATGCGCCTTAGCAAATCGGTATCCGGAGACAACGCATCGGTCGACAAGGAGGCGCCGTGCAGCGAAATGTAGACGCCGTCCCATATATCGCCCTGCAGCCCGGAAAGAATCGCATCGTGGATCTGCTGCATATCCCCCTGCGGCACCAGGCCACCGGGAGGCGCAGCGGTGCATAGCGAGAAAAACACCTCGATATCGGTCTCGCTCTCCATCAGATCGACCACAGCGCCAATCTCGGTATTGGTACCACGGTAGAAATCGGCCGCAGCCGGCCCGCTCTGCCATTCCTTGCGCTGGAAGTCGGCAAGCCGGGTCTGCACCGGGGTGAAGCTATGCGCCTCGTGCCACAGCCGCGCTACGGCGATCTTGAACGGTCTGGGCATCGCGCCCCCCCCTGCGTCCGCACCCGGAACAATTTGCGCCCGGTGTTATTTTTTACAGTTGCGATTCAAATGAATTGTTTTAACAGTATATGCAACACCCGTTTCCAAAAATCGAGGAAAAACGCATTCTGGTTCGGAATTATGACCCTCAGACGGGACTGCCGGGCCGCGTGCAATCATCATGAGCCAGATTCTCCACCGATCTCTTAGCACTGCCTTGCCGCGCGCGATCAAAGCTGAAGGCATCTATGTCCACGACGCCGATGGAAAGCGTTACATTGATGCCTGCGGCGGCGCTGCCGTCTCCTGCCTCGGCCACGGCCACCCGCGGCTGCGTGAGGCGCTGATGGAGCAGCTTGACCGGGTCGCCTACATGCACACCGGCTTCTTCACCACCGAGGCGACCGAGGCTCTCGCCACACGCCTGATTCAGGATGCGCCGGCGGGCTTCAGCCATGTCATGGTGCTGAATGGCGGTTCCGAGGCCGTCGAGGCCGCATTGAAAATGGCGCGCCAGTATCATGTCGAGCGCGGCGAGCCGCAGCGTCGACACATCATCGCGCGCAGGCAAAGCTATCACGGCAACACCCTGGGCGCCTTAGCCACCGGCGGCAATATGGGCCGACGCAAGGTTCACGACCCCCTCCTGATCGAAACCCATCATATCGATCCCTGTTTCGCCTATCGGTACCAGCATGAGGGTGAAAGCGAAGCCGACTATGCTGCACGGGCCGCGCAGCAACTCGAAGACAAGATCCTTGCACTTGGGCCGGATCGCGTCATGGCATTTGTGGCTGAGACGGTTGTGGGCGCCACGGCGGGGGTTGTGCCACCGCCGGCCGGCTATTTTCGTCACATCCGCGAGATTTGCGACCGCTACGGGGTGCTGCTGATCCTGGATGAGATCATGTGTGGCATGGGTCGCACCGGCACATTGCATGCCTGCGAACAGGAGGGAGTGTCAGGCGACATCCAGGTGATCGCAAAGGGCCTGGGCGGCGGTTATCAGCCGGTCAGCGCCGTACTGGTCTCGCAGAAGGTACACGACGCATTCCTGCATGGGTCGGGGGCTTTCGTGCACGGCCACACCTATATGGGCCATCCGATGGCCGCGGCGGCCGCCCTCGCCGTGCAAGAGGTCATCGCCGAGGAAAATCTGCTCCGGAACGTTCAGGCGCGCGGAACCCAGATGCTGGACCTTCTGCGGGGCAGATTTGGCAATTCTTCCTACCTGGGCGATATTCGCGGCCGCGGGCTGTTCATCGGGCTGGAACTGGTTCGTGACCGCTCAAGTAAGGCACCGTTTGATCCAGGCCTGGGCCTTGCGGGCCGGCTGAAGGCCGCAGCCATGTCAAACGGCCTGATGATCTATCCGGGATCGGGAACGATCGACGGCACATCAGGCGATCACATCCTTCTGGCCCCGCCCTATGTGGTGAGCGAGGAGGACGTCGAGGAAATCGTCGATCGTATCGGACTCACGCTTGAGCAGGTGCTGGGCGCGAATTGAAAGGCGAGAGGCTTGACCCTGTCGCCTGCGGACAGGCACAGAGGAGATGCACTTAAATCAGCGCTGGCAGCCGCAGCCACTTAGAGCCAGAGAGCATTTGCGCATGGACAGCTATCCCGTTCAAACTGAAATCGTGGCGCGCTTCAACAAGATGTCGCGGCAGCTCCAGATGGCGGCACGCTACATCCTTGATAACCCGCAGGATGTAGCGCTTCTCTCGATGCGGGATCAGGCACGCAAGGCAGGCGTGCAGCCTGCCACCATGACGCGCCTTGCACAGTTTCTGGGGCTGTCCGGCTACGACGAGATCCGGCACCAGTACCACGAGGCGATCCGTGATCGCAGCAGCGGCTTCGCGGAAAAGGCCCGCCAGCATATTCGCGACCAGGCGCTCGAGGGCGAGATGGCGCTCGCGGCCCGAATGTTCGCCAGACTATCCCATCAGATCGAAGGGCTGAGCCATCCCGATGTCCTCGCTTCCCTGAGCGCCGCCGCCGACATGCTGGCAAAGGCCCGCCGGATCTACTGCCTTGGCCAGCGATCCTGCCATCCGGTGATGTGGCAGTTCAACTATATGTGCTCACTGCTGGGAGATCGCTCCGTTCTCGTCGATGGCGCGGGAGGTACGGGTTCCGACCCTCTGACCTGGTCCCGGCCGGACGATGTCCTTTTCGTGCTGACGATAAACCCCTATGCGGCAATCTCGCTGGAGATCTGCAAATATGCCAGATCCCGGGACATGAAGATCGTTGCAATCACGGACAGCGAAATTGCACCGATCCGGGACCTCGCGAACTCCGTGATCTTTTGCCCGACTGACAGCCTGAGCTTCTTCCACACCATGACCCCGGCTTTCGCTCTGGGGGAAGTTTTGGCCAGCATGCTGGCCGGACGACCCGAGGTGAAAGCGCTCGAAGCCTTGCGCGAGACCGAAGCGCGTCTCAATCGACTTTCGACCTATATCCGCAACTGAATGACATTTGTCGCTTTCCATTGAATTGCATTCAGCCTCACTTTATGTGATTCAGCGATAGCATTCCCGCCCTCATGAATTCTGGCCCGGCGCGACCGTACATGGCTCGCTTCAGCATCTCGAGGCTGTTTATCTGCCAGATCAACGGAACGGCTCTAGGCTCAGGACCTATTAATTTGGTTTGAGATGTGATTCACGGTCTCTGCTGAAGGAGGCCATGATGGTTGATTTGTTTCTGTTGAGCGAGCGCCAGATGGCGCGGATATCGC
>JAIPUZ010000061.1 GCA_022833215.1 Mesorhizobium sp.
CAACAAGGCCAACATGCTCTACGACCCCGGCGCCGGCGGCGGCAGCTATGCGGGTCGTGAAACCGATGCCATCTCCTTCGGCGGCGACATCACCAACACCAGCACCTTCGACCTGTCAAACGGCCTTGGCCTGAAGGTTGACTATGGCGCATCCTATCACATGGATGATTATCGCGTTTCGGAACGACGCGGCGTGAACCAGCCAGGCAAGCTCGCCAAGGCCAGTGCCTTTACCGACGCAACGCTCTCCTACGGTATGTTCGACTTCATCACCGGGCTGCGCTACGACCACTGGCACCTTTCCGGCACGCGGCAGGCAAGGACGCAGGGAACGGGCGCGGGTGGCTTCGCCGAATGCCCCGTGGGCCCGGAAAACTGCCCGGCCGAGCATGTTTCGCGCGATGGCGGCAAGGTCAATCCGAAGTTCACGCTGGCCGCCAACCCCACCAACTGGCTTCAGCTCTACACGACCTATTCCCACACCTATCGTCCGCCCACCGCGCAGGAGTCCTTCTGGGGTCTGGTCGGTATCGGTGCCCAGCTCGGCAGCGGCATCTACAACAACATGAATCTCGAGCCCGAAACCAGCAAGGGCTGGGATCTGGGCTTCAACATCGCCAAGAACGACCTGTTCTTCGAAAAGGATGCCGCGCGCCTGAAGGTCGGCTACTTCGACAACCGCATCAGGAACTACATCACCAACGGCACCATCAGTATGGAGCGCTGCGCGGGTGCTGCCGAGTGCTGGTACGACACCGCAATGTGGATCAACGTGCCCGGCATCACCCGCATGCGCGGCGTCGAGATCGAAGGCGGCTATGACGCCGGCTTCGCCTACGCCAACTTCTCCTACACCAACGCCAGGACCACGACCCCTGCGGGCGGCATGGTCGGCGGCGGCGGCAATGCCGACATCGACATCCTGCCGGAAGACTACGGCATGGTCGATGTGGGCATGCGCTTCTTCGAGGAGAAGCTCGCCCTCGGGGCCAAGGCTCGCTATGTCGGCAAGGGCACCTATGCGACCATCAGCTTCACCGGTCCGGAAGCGACCCTTACCGACGTTCCCTCGCACACGCTGTTCGACATCTACGGCTCCTACGACTTCAATGAAGCGAGCCGGCTGTTCTTCTCGGTCGAGAACGTGGGCAACAAGGTCTACGCCGTTCCGCTGAGCGGCGACGGCGTGCAGCTTGCAGGCAAGGGGCGGACCTTCATCGCCGGCTTCAGCACCAAAATTGGCGTTCCCGGAACGTCTTCGAAGCCCGCCGACCCCGATGCCGGCCTGATGGCGGCGATTGCGGCCCAGAAGGGTGGGGCGCTTGCCCCGGTGGCCTATGACTGGAGTGGCTTCTACGCAGGTGTCAGCGCTGGACATAACTGGTCGCGCAACGACAACGCCTATGCCGTAGAGGCAGAGGGCGTGCCTTATGCGGTATCTTACAGACAGCGCCTCGAAGGTTTCCTGGGCGGCGTCTATGCCGGCTACAATCATGATTTCGGCAATGGATTCGTGGCCGGTATCGATGCCGACATCAATATCGCCGACAGTTCAGCCGGTCCCGACACCTTCAGGATTTACCGGACCCACCCCGCGAAATATCTGGAAGCGACAGTGAAGTCGAAGCATAACTGGTCGGGAGCATTGAGGGGCCGTCTGGGTTATGCGTATGGGCGCTACCTGCCCTATGTCGCGGCCGGCGTTTCTGTGGCTGATTATGATCACCAAACCTCCTTTTTCAGAGGCGCTCTGACACCTCAGCAGGATCCGGTAAGCGGCTCGAAGACCTATACCGGTTTCACCATCGGAACCGGCATCGAGCATGCCGTCACCAACAAGGCGATTGTCAGGGCGGAATACCGCTATTCGGAATATGGCAGCGCCGACTTCTCCGCTGCCGGGCTCGACCGCAAGGTCGGGATCGACAGCTCGCACGATCTGCGGTTCGGTCTGAGCTACAAGTTCTGAGCCTTACGCATGGATCGCGGGAGCCGGGCAGGCATTGTCCGGCTCCCGTCTGTCTTCCGAACGATGCTTTCCAACGCCCGAACCGCACTGGATCTCTGGTTTGCGTGCTCTTTGTTCCCAGTTCCGCCGGCTGATCTCTGTTCTTGTCCTGGCTCCCGGGGGCAAGACCAATCTTGCGCTGTTCGCCCTGGTGGTTGCCCTCAATCTGGGCGGCGTCTATGCCACGATCCGGCTTGTCGAGTGGACAGGGGCCTTCTACTCGGCCATCGAGAAGATGGACGGAGCGGGCGCGCTGTTGCAGATCGGCGTATTCGCCATCATCGTCGCGCTCAACTCGGTGCGCCATCTGACCGCCGAATATCTGCGCAAGACGCTGGAGCTGCGTTGGCGCAGCAGCCTGACCGACAGGGCCATCGACATGTGGACGGCGGGCAAGGCTTACTGGCATCTGGCGCAGGCCGGCCATGGCATCGACAATCCCGACCAGCGCATCGCCGAGGATTGCCGGCTGTTCGTCAAGGGGTTGCTTGGCGAGGCGCTGGACCTCATCAGCCGCGTGGTAGGGCTGTTCTCCTATGTCGCGATCCTGTGGAAGCTCTCGGACTTTCCGCTGTCGCTCGCCTTCATGGGGCTCGACATGGCGATACCGCACTACATGGTGTGGGCGGCCTTCCTCTATGTGGCGCTGTCGAGCGGCATGACGCATCTGCTCGGCCACCCGCTCAAGCGGCTCTATGTGGAGCAGCAGCATCGCGAGGCCGATTTCCGCTACGCCATGGCCCGCTGGCGTACCGCCTTCGACGAGGTTGCGCTGACCGAGGGCGAGCAGGCCGAGAAGCGCACTTTCCGCAGCAGGTTCGCGGCGGTGGCCGACAACTGGCATCGTCTCATCCGGCGTGAACTGATCCTCGGCAGCTTCACCTTCCCGTTCCAGCATACCGTGCTGCGCATACCGCTGTTCGTGGCTCTGCCGGGTTATTTTGCCGGCCATGTGGCCTTTGGAGGGCTGATGCAGCTCTCCATGGCCTTTTCGAATGTGGTCACCACGCTGTCGTGGTTCATCTTCTCCTATCGCAGCCTTGCCGATCTGGTTTCGACCTCGACCCGCCTCGACGGCTTCCTGCAGGCCGCTGCGGATGTGGCGGCGCCACATCCGCCAGCACCGGCCACGGACAATGTCACGCGGTTGCGCAACGTTTGCGTGCGTACGCCCGAAGGCCGGCATCTCCTGCGGATAGGCAGGCTGGAGATATCCCCCGGCGAGACGGTGTGGCTGCACGGGGCTTCTGGCATCGGCAAGACGACGCTCATCAAGGCGCTGGCCGGGTTTTGGCCGCATCGTGAGGGCGAGATTGCCAGAGGTCAGGGGCGCTGGATGTTCCTCCCGCAAAAGCCGTTCCTGCCCGCCGCGACACTGCTTGAGGCGGTCGCCTATCCCGAACCCGTCGATGCCTTTGAACGGACGGCACTGGAGGAAGCGCTGTTCCATGCCGGCCTCGACCGGCGGCACGATGACACGACGCAGGGGCTTTCGGGCGGCGAGATGCAGCGGCTTGCCCTGGCCCGGCTGCTCGTCCACCGGCCGCAATGGGCGGTGCTCGACGAGGCGACCAGTGCTCTCGACCTCCGGGCCGAGGCGGAATTGCTCGAAACGCTGCGGCGCAACCTGCCGGATACCGCGCTGCTGGTGATTGCGCATCGCGATCCCGCGGCGCTGGGGAAGCGGCGCATCGTCGATCTCGGCGTTCCCGAACCGCTTGCACGCACGGCCTGACCACCAGGAACGCGCGACAGCTGACCAACAACCCACACAGGCAAAGGAGGTGTCATGAAAGAGTTCCCCGCCATTGAGAGAACGGATCGCTGAGATGCAGCTGATCTTGGGACAGTCACGCCTTGCGCCGTTTGGCTTACCTTTCCCGGGTTTGGAAGAACTCACGGAAGGAGAGCAAAGCGTGACTGCACCCTATGATTATCACATTGGCGTCGATTACCACAAAAGCTACAGCCACCTGGTTGTTCAGGATTCTGCGGGGAAGACGCTTCGGTCCGGGCGGGTGAAGAACGACCGCCAGTCTCTGGGCTCGTTCCTGGAGCGGTATCGGGAGAACAGTCATGCGGTTGTGGAAGCCACCCGCAACTGGATGGTGATGTACGACTGGCTCGACGATATCTGCGACGACGTCGTTCTGGCGCATCCCTTGAAGGTGAAGGCGATCGCCGACGCCAGGATCAAGACGGACAAGATCGACGCGACGGTTCTGGCGCATCTTCTTCGGGCCGACCTGGTGCCGGAGGCGTGGGCACCTCGAGAGACGGCGCGCGAGCTTCGCATCGCACTGCGCGAGCGGATGTTCTACGTGCGGCTTCGCACGATGGTGAAGAACCGGATCGTGACGGTGTTCGATCGCTATCCGGAACAGACGGCGCAGTTGAGGAAGCTGGGCGACCTGTTCGGCAAGGCCGGTCGCCAGCAACTCGCCGCGCTCAGCGTGTCGGAGATCGACCGCATCCAGATCGATCGTGGACTTGAGTTCATCGGCGACATCGACGGGCGGATCAAGCAGTCGGAAGCCACGATCCGGGCGATGACGAAGACCAATGCCAATGTGCGGCTTTTGAAGACCGTTCCCGGCATCGGTGAGTTCTTCGCCCGGCTGATCGACGCGGAGATCGACGAGATCGCCCGGTTCCGCAGCCCGAAGAAGCTGGCCGCCTATGCCGGCCTCGTCCCCTCGACCTATTCGAGCGGTGGCAAGACCTATCACGGCAAGATCATAAAGCAGGGCAACAAGTGGCTGCGCTGGGCCTTCGTCGAGGCGGTCGCGCCGGCCGTGGCCACGGACCCGCAGCTTCGGACCCAGTACGAGCATCTGAAGTTCAGAGGAACGAACAAGGCGCGTGTCGCGATCGCGCGCAAGCTTTTGACGATCGCCTTCCAGATCCTGCGCGATCAGCGCCCTTACGAGCGGCGCGACGCGAGCAGCGAGGAAGGCGCTTCGTCGACGATATCCCGGCTGTCCTGATGATGGGTTAGCGATCCCGGCAGGTCCGGGCTGCGCTCTTAAAGGAGAATGGGAAGCCGGGAGCCGAACGCCACTATGTGACCGAAGCCGCAAAGACCACCGGCATCAGGGTCACGGATTGGAGAATGGTTCAGAGCCGCAGGGCAGCGAAACCTGCCCTGCGAACGCAGAGGATTTAGCCGATCGGCCGAAATGCCGATCAAAACCTACCCGAACCCAGGGAAAGCCGCGCAGAACAAGCGCTTTTTGTCCTTGAGTTCTTTCATTGGAGAACATCATGCAGGAGAAGAAGAAGGACGTGTTGCTGAAGACGGACGCCGAGGCGATCCGGCTGGCGAAGACATTGCTGCGCAGTGCTCGCCATGGCGCTCTGGCGGCTCTGGAGCCTGGGACGGGCGCGCCCTTCGCAAGCCGAGTGGCGGTAGCGACAGATCATGACGGCGCGCCGCTGATCCTGGTCTCGGCGCTGTCTACCCACACGCCCTGCATCGAGGGCGATCCACGCTGCGCGCTCCTGCTTGGCGAGGCGGGAAAGGGGGATGCGCTGGCGCATGCGCGTATCACCATCTCATGCCTCGCCGAAAAGATCGCCCGCGACGATGTTCGCCACGAGCGCATTGCAAGGCGCTTCCTGTCGCGCAATCCCAAATCGAAGCTCTATGCCGGCTTCGGGGATTTCTCCTTCTTCCGGCTGGAGCCGCAAAAGGCCAGCCTGAACGGCGGCTTTGGCAAGGCCTATGCGCTGACGGCCGCAGACCTGCTCACTGCGGCCCCGGACCCGGACGCAATCGCCGCAAGCGAGGCGGGAGCGGTCGAGCATATGAACCGCGACCATGCCGATGCCGTTTCGCGCATTGCCCGCCACTACGGCAAGGCCGGTCTGGAGAACGGCTGGGTGATGACGGGTATCGACGCCGATGGCTTCGACCTCGTCGCGGGAGATCAGGTGCTGCGCATCTTCTTCGACCAACCGCTTACCACCGATGCCGACATCCACCGCGAACTCGTCGCGATGGCTGTGAAGGCCCGGAAGGCGGAGGCTGAAGGGAATGATGCCGGACAAGGGGCATTGTAAATCCCTGCCGATGCCCGCATGCCTACGGGGAATCCCGCATGCCGGGTGGCACAGTCCGGCGTGATCTTCCTCACGCCGGCAACAGGCTCAGCGCCGTCGCCACCGGCAGATAAAGGGTGCGTTTGCGTTCGAGCAGGGCCGCGAAACCGAAGGCCGCATAGAAGGCTGCCGCGTCATCGTCGATCGCATCCGCGAAGATGGCGTGCGCTCCGATGGGCGAGGTCGCCACCGTTCGGATTGCGTCGAACAACAAAGCTGCTCCAAGGCCCTGGCCGGCATAGTCGACATGCCGGCCGAGCCAGCCGATGAGCACGGCGGGCACGGAAGGGTAGCGCGGCAGCTTCTTCGCCAGCGGTTCGGGCACCTCGTTCAGCGGCACGTTGCTGGAAGAGAGTGTGTAGAAGCCGGCAACCCGGTCCGTTGCGACCTCTCTGGCTACGAAGCAGGTCGCATATTTGCGCTTCACATCCTGCGATACGACCGTCCGGAAATAGGCGTCGATCCGCTCGTTGCCGCAGGCAAAATCCGCTCGCCGGTGGCCGTTCTCCAGCGGTTCGATGATGAAGCGGGCGCTCACCGGCGCCCGATCAGTTCTGCATGTCGCTTCGCGGCGCGTGCCAGCCGCTCATTCGGCGCCGGCGGATTGATAAGCGCCTCGGCAAAACGGATCTGATCCGCGCGCGCGAGGCGCATGATCTCGGCATCCTCGACAACGCGCCGGGCATCCTCGCCTGCGGTGGCGATCAGATAGCCCGTCAGCGTCATGCCGCGCAGACGCGCCGCGCGCTGCATCTGGTCATAGACCTGAACCGGGATGCGCGCTTCCAGCCGGGCGGTTTCGTTTTCGACAGCGGGCTTGGGCATGGCCTTTTCCTTTTTTCATAACATACGGCAAAATGCCGTATTGCACAAGGTCGTGCTTCAGTTTTCAGCCGCACGCGACCCCTGTTGGCCTTTCAGCAGGATATTGCTCCGGAGGACATCTTCGGTCACATTCAGAACCTGAAATTGAGGACGGCCCTGGGGACGGCTTTGTCCATGCGTGAAAATCGCCAGCCGCGTCAGATCGCGACAGTTGTTTCGGCCGATGCCGTCGGCTTCTCCAGGCTGATGCATATCGACGACGAGGCAGCGTTGCGCCTGTTCGACGAGCGCCGCAACCTGATCGTGGGGACGGTCGAGCGGGCGGGCGGCAATGTCTTCGGCGCAGCCGGAGACTCGGTCATGGCCGTGTTCGGAAATCCCATCGTGGCTTTGGGCGCGGTGTTGCGTTTCCAGGAGGAGATCGGCGAAGCGAATGCGGCAGCGGGGCCGGACAGGGCCATGCCATTCCGCACCGGCATCAGCGCGGGATCGGTCATGATCCGCGAGGACGGCGTTTTCGGCGATACGGTCAATATCGCGGCCCGGGTACAGGAGTTTTCACCGCATGGCGGCGTGGCGCTCGCCGAAACCGCGTATTCCCAGCTCAACCGGCAATTCGATCTTCATTTCACCGATCTCGGGCCGTTTCAGCTCAAGAACATCGCCATGCCGGTGCGGGTTTTCGTATCCGACCCGAATGGCGGCAATGTCAAGCCGGCCGCGCTGATGGGATTGCGCGCCGGGCGCGAGGCGCAACCCATTTCCGGCAGCGCCGACGAGCTGCCGGCCCTTGCCGTGCTTCCCTTTCAGAACCTCACGGGCGATGCGATGCTGGCCTATCTGTGCGACGGGATAGCCGACGACATATTGCTGGGCGTTGCCAACACGCGCTCTGTCCCGGTCATCGCCAGGGATTCCAGCTTCCAGTTCCGCGATCCTGCGCTTACCACCGCCGCCACCGGCCACCTGCTCGGCGCGCGCTACATCGTCTCCGGCTCGGTGTCGGGGGACGCGGAGAGGATCACCCTCAACGCATCGCTGGCCGACAGTTCCACCTCGCGCGTCGTCTGGGCCGGACGCTATGAGCGCGGCCTTGTGGAGGTGCAGCGCCTGCAAAGGGAACTGGGCGGCGAGATCGTCTCGCGACTGGAGCGCGAGGTCGACAGGGTCGAGCAGGTCCGCACGTTCCAGGTCCCGCCGGAATCGCTGTCGACCTGGCAGCTTGTGCGACGTGGGCGCTGGCATATGCAGCGGCGCTCCCCTGACGACACGGCGCGAGCCTTCGAATATTTCCGGCAGGCCTATGACGAGGATCCCAATTCGAGCGCCGTGCTCAACGAACTGGCATGGTGGCATCTGTGGAAGGCCTGGCTGAATTTCGCCGACCGCGACGAGCTCAGGATTGTCGCCGGCTATGCGCGGCGTTCCCTCCTGATGGACAGTCTCGACGCGCGTCCCTATTGCTATCTCGGCTTCGTGGAAATTCTCGAGGCACGGCCGCAATCGGCCATCGACCTGTGCCGACAGGCCATCGATATCAATCCCAGCTTCTCGCTGGCGCATACGGGTTTGGGCAGCGCCCGCGCATTGCTGCTCGAACCGGGCGAAGCCATCCGGCACCTGACCGAGGCGATCAGGCTCAGCCCCTTCGAGACCTATCTGTTCCACAATCTGGGCGAACTCGCCGCCGCCCACACCATCGCCGGCAACTGGTCGGCCGCGATCGAGGCGGCCGACCGCTCGCTGTCGCTCGCACCGAACTATTTCTATGCGAGCTATCTCAAGATCGGCGCACTGGCCCGCCTCGGACGTATCGACGAGGCGCGGCAGGATGCGCGCGCCTTCAAAACCCGCCATCCGGATTTCGAACGCAAGTGGATCGAATGGATTCCGTTCCGCGACAAGGCGGTCAACCGGGGCATGATCGAGAATTTCGAGCTTGCGGGCGCATGATTCCGCCTGCCGGCGCGCTGCTGTATTTCGTTGTGTGAGGCGTTTCACAGAGCCGGTTTGACGAAAGGTCGATTGCTGGAACAACAGGTCGAAGGGGCCGTCCATGGTGTTCAGGTGCAGTCCGAAATACTTCGAGGGTCTGGCGAAGGCGCAGGCGGGCCTTCCCCTCGACGCCGAGGTGCCGCCTTTCGACATCGAGCGCATGCGTGCGAAAGGGCTGGCCGCGCGGGCGGTCGGCTATCTGTTCGAGCATCCCGACTGGTGGCTCGGCCTTTTCAGGAGGTTCCTGCCGCGCGCGCGCTGCGGCCGCTTCATGCTTTTGACGCGCAATGCCGATGTGCGCGAGGTGCTGGAGCGGCAGGCCGATTTCGAAACGCCCTACGCGCCGGAGATGATCGAGTTCGCTGGCGGGAGCAACTTCATCCTCGGCATGGCCGACGGGGAGGAGTACCGGCGCCTGAAGTCGGTGGTGCTCGGGGCCTTCCCGCCCGGCGAGGTGGAGGAGCGCGTGCGGCCCATCGCGGCAAGGTGCGCCGGTGAAATCGTGGCAGCGGCGGACACCCGGCTCAACGCGGCGCGGGACCTGTTCCGAGTCGTGTCCTCGGCGATCTGCCGCGACTATTACGGCATCGAGGTGGATGACGAGGGCGAGTTCGCGGACTGGAACATCGCGCTCAGCACGCTGTTCTTCGGCGACCCAACGGCCAATCGAACGGTGCGGGAACTGGCCATCGCCGCCTCTCGCAACATGCGCGCCGCCATCGACCGCTCCATCGACAAGGTTCTGGGCGGCGGTGCGTTGCGGGACCGGCCGCTCGACCGGCTCGTCGGCGCGATGCTGGACGGCCGCATCGGGCGGGGCGACGTCCATGCAATCATGATGGGCATGATCACCGGCTTCGGGCCGACGACGCTGCTGGGCGGCGGAAACTGCCTCGACGTGGTGCTGTCGCGCCGCGAGATCTTCGATGAGGTGGCGGCGGCGGTTTCGGCCGGTGACGATGTCCGGCTCGACCGGGCTATCGGGGAAGCCATGCGCTTCAAGCCGATCTGGATAAGCCCCTGGCGCTATGCGCGGGAGGAGCGCCAGATCGGGGGCGGTACGGGCAAGCCCTGCACGATCAGGGCCGACACGGTCATCTGGCCGGCAACGCGCTCGGCCATGTTCGACACGCGTGCGGTGGAGGAGCCGTGGCGCTTCAAGCCGGAGCGGGCGGACCGCGAAACGCTCGTTTTCGGCCACGGCATCCACAAATGCATCGGTGCTGCGCTGGCGCGCGTGCAGACGGCCGAATGCTTCCGCGCCCTGTTTTCCCGGCAGGGCTTGCGCCGGGCCAGCGGCAGCAAGGGCAGGCTCGTGCGGCTCGGCCCCTATCCCGACCGGCTGATGGTCCAGTTCGAGCCGGCCGGCCTGCAATCGATGGTCACGGTGATGGTTCCTGTCAAACCCGGTATGCCGAGGGAAACGGTCGAGGCGCGACTGGACGCGCTGGGCAATCCGTCGAGCGCCGGGGTGCGCAAGGCGCTGGATGCCGCCGGCACCATCCATTTCGCCTCGATGTCGGTCATCGAGACCGGCACGGACGAGAAGGGAGCGTCGGCGCACCACCTCCTGCTCGAAATGTCGGGAGACGGGGGCAGGCATGCCGTCCTTGCCGCGTTCGCGAAGGCACTGGGCGACCGGATCGGGCCGATCTTCGCGGAAGCCTCGGCCGATCCGGTCGGCAACGATCTGGCGGCGTTCATGGAGCGGCATGCGCCGGATGTGTCGCCCACCTTCGGCAGCCTGAACGGCCTGGTGTTCAGCGGCACGCCGGGCCACAGCGTCCGGCGCATTCTCAGCGAAGACCGGCTGGCCAAGACGGCGATGCGCATGGTGGAGGCGCTTTCCGCGCAGCCCGGCAACGATGCCGCCGGCGTCTTGCAGGCGGTGCGCGAAAGGCTGCGGCGCGACCCGTCGTTCCGGTGGGCATTCGTCTCCGCTCCCAACCTGATGGACGATGCGCCCAAGGGCGCGTGGAGCGCCTTCCGCCGCACGCTTCTGGCAAGACCGGTGTTTCTGACGGTCGGCACCGTCTATGCGCTGTGCTGGGCGCTGACCTATTACCTGCTTTTCTATCCGACGGCGGGCTGGCCGCATTTCCTGCTGCGCGTCGGCACCGCCTTCGTGCTGTCGGGTCTCGGCATACTGACGACGCTGTCCTTCGCCATCGGCATCATGCTCATCCAGCTGCGCCGCATCGAGGAAGCATCGCTACCTTCCACCGAGTCCATTTCGCTGGACCGGCTGGTCGAATTGCAGCAGCGCGAGGATCGCGGGTTGCAAAACCACATGACGGCGGTGTCCACGCTCAAGCCGGGGGTGTTCCGGCGCGTGCTTCTGCGTTTCACCTTCTATGTGATCTCGATCGCCGCAACCCACATCTTCCGCCCCGGCTTCCTGTCCAGCATCGGCACCATCCATTTCGCCCGCTGGGTCTGCGTTCCGGATACCGACCGGCTGGTGTTCTTCAGCAATTACGGCGGCAGCTGGGAAAGCTACCTCGAGGACTTCATCACCAAGGCTTCCAGGGGCCTGACCGGCGTGTGGAGCAACACGGAAGGCTTTCCGCCGACGCGCTTCCTGTTCTTCCACGGCGCGCGCGACGGCGACCGCTTCAAGCGCTGGGCGCGCACCCAGCAGGTGCCGACCGGCTTCTGGTACAGCGCCTATCCGCATCTCTCGACCACCCATATCCGCAAGAATGCGCTGATCCGGCAGGGCCTGTGCTCGGCACGGCTGAGCGAGGCGCGCGACTGGATCAGCCTGTTCTCCTCCACTGAACGCCAGCCCTGGACCCGGCTCAACCGGCTGCAACGTCTGCTGCTGCCGGACGCTGTGCCGGAGGAGATGCTGGAGCAGGGCGAGATCCAGTCGATCGTCTTCGGGCCGATGGGCCGCCTGTCGCACGGCCGGATGCTGGCGTTCCACATCCCGCCGGACACGGATGTCGCCCGGCGGCGGGAATGGCTCGGCCGCATCGCGGCGAAACTGTCCTTCGGCGATGCTCCGCCGGCCCACAGCGCCATGATCGCGCTGTTCGGGCCAGATGGTCTCCGGCGTCTGGGGTTGGACGAAACCGGCGGCGGCGATCCGCTGGAAAGCTTTCCTCTCGCCTTCCGGCAGGGCATGTCGAGCCCCTATCGCAGCCGCGTGCTCGACGATGGTGGGCCGAACGATCCGTGCGACTGGCTGTGGGGCACGGAGCGCAATCCGGTCGATGTCATCGTCAATTGCTATGCCGAGAGCCCGGCGGTTCTGGAGGAGATGGTGGCGATGCTGGAGGCCGCATCGCGGGATACGGGCATCCCCGTCGTGCACCGTCTCGACCTCACCATCATTCGCGCTGGAGCGCGCGAGGACTGCAAGCGCAAGGCGCATGACCAGTTCGGTTTTGCGGACGGGATTTCCCAGCCGGTCATCCGCGGGACAGGACGTGAGGCTTCCGCGCAGGTAAATTCCATGCACCTCGTCAACGCCGGCGAGTTCCTGTTCGGCTACCGGGACGAGCACGGCTTCTATCCGCCGAGCCCGAGCGTGCCGCGCAGGGCTGACCCGCAAGGCATATTGCGGGCCATCGACATGGATGGCGGCATCACGGCTGCCAAGACGGCGCTGCACGATTTCGGGCGCAACGGCTCCTTCATGGTCGTGCGCCAGCTATGGCAGCATGTCGAGCGCTTCAACGACTATTGTGGGAGTGCCGCGCAAGAGGTCTCGGAGTTGACCGGCAGGCCGGTGACGCCGGACTGGGTGGCGGCCCGTATCGTCGGCCGCTGGAAGGACGGCTCATCCCTGATCCGGAACCCGGAAAGGCCGGCGGGGCGCACGCCCGACAACGATTTCACCTTCGGCGCGGAAGACCCGCAGGGCCTGCGGTGCCCGCTTGGCGCGCATGTGCGCCGCTCCAATCCACGCGCCTCGCTCAACACCGATCTCGACACGCAGATACGCATCACCAGGCGTCACCGCATCCTGCGCGTCGGGCGTACCTATTCGGCGGTGGCCGGCGACGGAGAACCCGAGAAGGGCCTGCTGTTCATGTGCGTCAACGCCTCGATCGAGCGCCAGTACGAGTTCATCCAGCAGACCTGGATGGCCGCCGGCAATTTCCACGGGCTGCGCGGCGAGAAGGACCCGCTGATCGGCAACCAGATGGTGGACGAGGCCGGCGATCCGGCCGGGCGCTTCGCCATCCCGACATGGGAAGGGGCGATTGCGCTCAGCGGCATGCCCTCCTTCGTCACCACGCGCGGCGGAGGCTATTTCTTCCTGCCGAGCCGGTCCGCCCTGCGCTACATGCTGTCGAGACTGGACTGATCTTCAAAAGACATCATCGCCGTCGGCGGCGAGTTTGCGCAGGACGCGCGCATTGGTGACCTTGATATGGCCGCGCCGCACGTCGATGAGCGAGCGGCTTCGCCAGCCGTTGAGGAGCTTGTTGACCGACTCGCGCGTCGCGCCGAGGAACTCGCCGATCTCGCTCTGCGAGATGGCGATCCAGCCGGCGGGGTCGGCAAGGATATGGTCGAGCAGCAGCAGCCGCTTGGCCAGCCGGGCCTCTATGTTCAGAAAAGCCTGGTCGCCCAGCGATTCACTCACCCAGCGCACGCGCCGGCACACGAGGCGAAGCATCGAGCGCGCCAGCAGGGGGCTGTCCTCGATCCGGCGCAGCAATTGCTGCCTTTCCAGCGAAACGATCATGCAGTCGGTGCGGCAGATCGCCGTCGCCGTGCGCAGGCCGCCGTCGAGCGCGCCGATCTCGCCGATGATGTTCGGCGCCGTTTGCACGTTGGCGACCAGCTTCTGGCCGTCGATGGAATAGATGGAAATCTCGACCGAACCGTCGATAAGGCCAAACACGCGATCGGAACGGTCTTCCTGCAGGAACAGGTGTCTGCCGGCCGGCATCCTTTCGGCGGTGCAATTGTGGAACAGGAGCTCGAACAGGTCGCGGTCGGAAAAGCTCTGGTCGCATGCGCCGGCAGCCGCCACGGCGGCGCCCTGTTTCGTCACGCTCGCGCGTCTGGAAGCGGGCCGGTGCGCGTCCAGCCATACGATCTTGTCGGCAAAGAAACTCGTTCTGTCCATGAAGGCGGTGTCTTCCCTGACGCAAGGTTACTTTGCCAGACAATGACATATGCAGACAAGCCGTCGCGTGGCTGAATGTTTCCGGCGCGAGCGGCACTCATGCTCTGCGGGCCGGATTTGCGGCAGCGGTGCCCGGCCTCACTGCTCCTGCCTGCTGGCGGGGCGGTTCACGGCTCCGGCAATGGCAGCCACTTCCTTTGCGCTCAGCACGATGTCGTACCGGTATTGCGACCGGTCCTCATAGCGTGCCTTGCGGTAGATCGGCCCGGCCGTGACCGAGATGATCACTTCCTTGCCATTTTCACCATCCAGATCCTCACTGGTCAGTTCGCTCTCGAAAATCCGTTTCGACATGCCGTCTCTCTTGGCGGGCCTGACGCTGATGCGCATGTGTCACCTCTGCTCTTTCCGGGGCGCTCTTTGGCGGGAGCCGAAGAAACTGGGAGGATCATCCGCCAGCCGGGACGTCAGAACTATGAAACGCCTCACACTCGGGGACCTGATCGCGGATCTGGAGCAGGCGCTGGCCGACTTACGAAGCCGGCCGCGCTGTTGGGGACAGCGGCTTGTCCGGCTTGAAATGCCGCAGCAGGATGCGATACGAACGGGTGTCGGTTTCCGAAAGGAACGAAAAGGGAATTCGCCGCAGGCTTTTTCAGGAACCTGCGAAACGAAACTGCCCCCGCAACTGTAGGCGGTGAGTCCACTCCCCGAAAATGCCACTGGGCCCAGGTCCGGGAAGGTGGGGATGGGCATCGATCCGTCAGTCAGGAGACCTGCCGACAACTGGAACTGAATGTGCCGGGCGGGGTTGCCCGGGAGAGGTTGTCGATGAAGCCGTCCCTGCCTGAACGGGCTGTATTGCGTATCCTTGCGAATGCGCGGCTTTCCATTGCGTTCCCCGCCCGAAGCCTCCGGTCCCTGCCGCAAACCGATCGGAGAACTTCGCGTCATGACCTTCCCGCGTCTGGCACTTGCCGCCGCCAGCCTTGCGCTGCTCACGGCCCATGCGTCCGCTGAACCTACAAGATACCCGCTCACGCTGGAAAACTGCGGCGAGACGATCACCTTCGACAAGGCTCCTGCAACGAGCGTAACCGTCGGACAGGCGGCCACCGAGGCGCTCTATGCGCTTGGCCTCGGCGACAAGGTGACCGGCACCTCCGTCTGGTTCACCGATGTGTTGCCGGAGCACAAGTCGATCAACGACAAAATCGAGCGGCTGGCCGACAACGATCCGAGCTTCGAGAGCGTGGTGGCCAGGAAGCCGGGCCTCGTAGCCGTGCAGTTCATCTGGCATGTCGGGCCGGAAGGCATCGTCGCCACGCGCGAGCAGTTCCACGAGGTTGGCATCCCGACCTATGTGATGCCCGCCGATTGCGTGGCCAAGGACAATTCGGTCGGTGTCGATGGCACCCGCACCGCTGCCTTCTCGACCGAGACCATCCATCAGGGCGTGCGCGAGCTTGCCGAAATCTTCGACGTGCAGGACAAGGGCGAGGAAGTCGTCGCCGATCTGGTGAAGCGCGAGCAGGACGCGGTCGAGCGCGCAAAAGCCCTCGATCTCAAGGACGTTTCGGCGGTGTTCTGGTTCTCCAGCGCCGACATGAACATCGACCCCTATGTCGCGGGCCGCAAGGGCGGGCCGGCCTACATGCTCGACAAGCTCGGCATTCGCAACATCGTGGAATCGGATGAGGAATGGCCGGTCGTGGGCTGGGAAACCATCGCCAAGGCCAACCCGACGCTGATCGTGATCGCCAAAATGGATCGCCGCCGCTTCCCCGCCGATGACTTCGAGAAGAAGCTTGAATTCCTGAAGAGCGATCCCGTCGCCAGCCAGATGGACGCGGTGAAGAACAACCGCATCGTGGTGATGGATGCCCATGCCATGGACGCCACCATGCGCACCGTTTCCGGCATCGAGGTGCTGGCGGACGCGCTGGTCGATCAGGGCATCGCCAAGTGACCATTGCCACCGCAGGCCGGCCTTCCGTAGCGCGCCTGTGGTGGCGCTGGCCCGTGGGGCTCGCCGCCATGGCGGCGACCGTCTTTGCCGGCACCTGCATCGGGGAGACGCCCATTCCGCTCTCCATCGTGGTGCAGACGCTGGCCAACAAGGTTCTGGGTGCTGCCTATCCGCTCGACCCCATCGACATGGGCATCATCTGGAACTATCGCCTGCCGCGTGCGCTGGTGGCCGCATCCTGCGGGGCGGGGCTGGCGCTTTCCGGCCTCGTGCTGCAATCGCTGCTGCGCAATGCGCTGGCCGATCCCTATCTGCTCGGCATTTCCGCCGGCGCATCGACCGGCGCGGTCACCGTGACGATTGCCGGCATCGGCGGCGGGGCCGTATCCATGTCGCTCGGGGCCTTCGCCGGCGCGCTCACCGCCTTCCTGCTGGTCGCGCTGCTGGCAAGGGCGGCCGGCGGCGGCGTTTCGGCGCGCGGCACAGGGCAGATCATACTGGCGGGCATCGCCGGTTCGCAGCTTTTCAACGCGCTCACCTCCTTCATCATCACCAAGTCGGCCAATGCCGAACAGGCGCGCGGCATCATGTTCTGGCTGCTCGGCAATCTGAGCGGCGTGCGCTGGCCGGATGTAACGCTGGCCGTACCCATCGCCCTGACCGGGCTGATTGCCTGCGTGTGGTGCGCGCGCGCCCTCGATGCCTTCGCCTTCGGGGCCGAATCTGCCGCTTCGCTCGGCATTCCCGTGCGCAGGGTGCAAATCGTGCTGATCGGGCTCACCGCGCTTGTCACCGCCGTCATGGTCTCCATCGTCGGCTCCATCGGCTTCGTCGGGCTGGTCATCCCGCATGCGGCGCGTTTCGTGGTCGGCGTTCGGCATGGACGGCTGGTGCCGGCGACGGCGCTGACCGGGGCCGCTTTCCTGATCGCCGCCGACGTGTTGTCGCGCACCATGATCCCCGGACAGGTGCTGCCCATCGGCGTCATCACCGCTTTGGTCGGTGCGCCGGCCTTCGCTCTGATCCTGCTCAGGGGACGTCGCCGGCCATGATCCTGCAGGCACGGAATCTCGGCTGGGGCGTGCGCCGGCTCCCCATCGTGCAGGGCGTGGATCTTGCCGTTCGTGAGGGCGAGACGCTCGGGCTGGTCGGTCCCAACGGCTCGGGCAAGTCGACCCTGCTGCGCCTGCTTGCCGGCATATTGAAGCCGACAAGCGGCGAGGTCGCCGTGGAGGGGCGGCCGCTTTCCGGCCTGCCGCGCCGGCTGGCGGCGCAGAAGATCGCCTATCTCGAACAGCAGGCCGATACCGGCGAAGCGATCACCGTGCGCGATGCGGTGGAGCTTGGCCGCACGCCATGGCTGACGCCCCTGCAACCATGGTCGGACGAGGACGACCGCATCGTTGCCGGGGCGCTGGCCGACGCCGACCTGCGCGGTTTCGAAAGCCGCTTCTGGGCAACGCTTTCCGGCGGCGAGAAGCAACGTGTGCATCTGGCACGCGCGCTCGCCCAGCGGCCGCGCATCCTGCTGCTCGACGAGCCCACCAACCATCTCGACGTGCGCCATCAGCTTTCCATGCTGGACCTTGTGGCCGCCTTGCCGGTGACGTCGATCATCGCGTTGCACGATCTCAATCAGGCGCTCACATGCGACCGGGTCGGCGTCATGGCCGGCGGCCGGCTGGTGGCGCTGGGCTCGCCGGAGGAGGTGCTGAGCGTCGAACGCATCGCCGAAGTGTTCGGCGTGCGC
This sequence comes from Mesorhizobium sp., assembly GCA_022833215.1. GTDB lineage: Bacteria > Pseudomonadota > Alphaproteobacteria > Rhizobiales > Rhizobiaceae > Mesorhizobium. Next base: position 17,738 of record JAIPUZ010000061.1, read on the forward strand.
GCCAGCATTGTCGTCGATCCCGCCGACGGCACCCGGATTTTCCGCCTCGACCACCTACGCTGAAAGGTATTCCATGCGTCTCGTTTCCGCCCTGATGCTTGCCTCGCTTGTCGTCTGCGCACCCGCCTTCGCCGAAATGCATGAGGTGAAGATGCTCAACCGCAACGCAACCGGCCCCATGGTCTATGAGCCGGATTTCCTCCAGATTGCGCCTGGCGACACGGTGAAGTTCATCAAGACCACCAGCGGTCACAATGCCGCGACGGTCGTGGGCATGGTGCCGGAAGGGTATGAGGGCTTTCTCGGCAAGATCAATGAGGAGATCGAGGTCACACTGGACAAGCAAGGCTTCTACGGAATCAAATGCTCGCCGCACTACGGCATGGGCATGGTGATGGTCATCCGCGTCGGCGATTCCGATCTGCCGGCCTCGTTCCCGGCAGATGATGTGCCTCCGCGCGCGAAGAAGCGTTTTGTCGAAATCCTGGAGCGCAACGGATACGGGAAATGACTGCGCCATCGCTTCACGGCGACAATTTCGACCTGAAGGAAGAAATACGTTCCTACTGGTCGAAACGCTCGCAGACCTTCGATCTCGCCTTCGGCCATTTCATCGCACCGGGGCCGGAGGCGCGTGCATGGCAGCAGCCGATACGCGACGCTCTGGGCGCAAAGCCGCTCCGGGTTCTCGAGCTTGCCTGCGGTACCGGCGAAGTCACGCGGCTGATCCACGATCTCGGACACGACGTCACCGCGCTCGACTTCTCGGAGGCGATGCTCGAAGTGGCGCGCGCCAAGCACGCGGGCAAGGAACGCCTGCGCTTCATCCTTGCCGATGCCGAGAACACCATGGAGCCGGATGCAGCCTATGACGCCATCGTCTGCCGCCATCTGGTGTGGACGCTGACAGCCCCGCAGGAAACATTCCGCGAATGGCTGCGGCTGCTGAAGCCCGGCGGTCGTCTGCTGGTCTATGACGGCGACTGGACAGCGCCGAGCCCGACCGGGTGCCTGTTCGCATGGCTGGTCTCGCTGATCGACCGCATGCAGGGAGCCGATCCCTATTATGACGGCGCTATGAGCGACAAACATGAGCAGATCATGCGTGCACTGCCTTTCGGAGACGGTCTCACCTATGGGAGGCTAGCCCCGATGCTGAAGGAAGCCGGTTTCGCAGACATCCGCTATATTTCCCATGACGGCATCGCGAAGGCCCAGCGACGGACCGCCAGTTTGCGCAACCGCCTGCGTACGCGCGTCTACCGCCGCTTCATTCTCAGCGCTGCCAGACCGGCAGAATTGTAGTCCCCACGGCATCACCGCGACCTGTCGCGCTGTTGCCATTCGGCAACGGGGCCCGGAAAAGGCACGGCGCACCATGCGGGCACAAAAGCCGGAAAGTGGGCTGTAGCCGGTCGCGAGCCAAGGAAAATCAAACAGTAAACATGATAATTTCAGGAAAGATTTCGCGACAGGCTTTCGGATCATGCCGCATGCTGCCGTTGCGCCTGTTTGCCGGCTCGGCTAGGGCTGGCAATCATCCTTTGTTTCTTTGGCAAGGCTGGCGTGGATAAGCTCGACCTCAAGCGATTGATGGCCGCCTTCATGAAGATGCGGCCGCGTCTCGAAGCGACGGCGCTGTCGCGCGCGCGGTGCCCGGCAACGGCGGAAGACCTCGTTCAGGACACCTGGCTGAAGCTCGACAAGGCACGCAGCGTCGCCGAAATAGACAACCCTGCCGGCTTTGTTACGCAGGTGGCGCGCAACACCGTCAGCGATCATCTGCGCAAGGAGCGCCGGCGGTCCGAGATCGATCGGGAGATTTCCGGTCTTCTCTGGGAAGGTGTCGATGAGATGTCGCCCGAACGCATGGTGATCGGCCGTGAAAATCTCGATGCCGTGCGCGCCGCCCTGGACGAACTGCCGGAAAAGACGCGCCGCATATTCCTGATGAACCGCATCGACGGCATCCCTCACCGGCGCATCGCCGAGCAGATGGGAATGACCGACGAGGCGGTGTACTATCATGTGCGCCGCGCGCTGGAGCGGCTGGCACGGTTGCGCGACGATCTCGCCGACTGAATTTTTTGCAAATCTGTTTAGGCAAAGCCTATCCTTGCGCGTCAACCTGGATAGAAGCGTACGGTCAGTACGTTTGGATCCGGCAACCTTCGCTATCGGTACATGGACGAGCCAGACAAAAGCGCTGATGACGACCGGGGGGCCGCTCTCGATGCCCGCGACTGGATCGTGCGGCTCACCTCCGGCAATGTCAGCGATGCGGAGCTGAACCGCTTCAAGGCCTGGCGGGAGCGTTCGCCGCAGCATCGGCTGGCCTTCGAGCGCGAGCGCGCCTTCTGGCAGCAATTGCAGGGGCTGGAAGAGCAAAGGGCACACGCCCTGCCTTTCGGGCCGTCGCGCCGGGTGGCCGTGAGCCGGCGTGCTGTCCTTGCGCGGGGCGGGGCGGCGGCAACGGCGGCCCTTGCCGCAGTGGCATTGCCCCGGATCGATCTTTGGTGGAATGCCGACTTCGCCACCGGCGTGGGTGATCGGGCCGAGGTGAACCTGCCGGACGGGTCCGCCGCCGTTCTCAATACCGACAGCGCGATAGCCGTGGATTTCCGGCCACAGATGCGGCTGGTGCGGCTGCTCCGGGGCGAGGCGGAATTCCGGGTCCGCGGGGACGAAGGATCGCTGTTTCGGGTCGCTGCGCTGGGTGGCAACAGCGATGCTCTGGGCACCACCTTCACCGTCAGCTCCCTTGACGGCATGGCGACCGTCACCGTCAGCGAGGGGCGTGTGCTGGTGGCGGGACCGGCAGCGCCGGAAGATCCGGCGCAAACAGCCATCCGCCGCGTCGAACTCGGCGCCAGCGAGCAGACTGCCTATGCCGAGGGCGGCGTGCCGCAGCCGGTGGTGGCGGTCGACACGGAAACCGTGCTTGCGTGGCGATCCGGTCACGTGATCTTCGAGGGGCGGCCTTTCGCAAGTGCGGTCGCCGAGCTGGCGCGCTATCTTCCCGAACGGATCGTCGTGCGGCCAGGTATCGACGGCAGCGTGCCGGTCAGCGCGGTCTTCTCCACCAGCGAGGTATATGCCGCCGTGCAGGCACTGGCCCGCACGCAAGGCCTCAGCGTCCGGCGTATTCCCGGCGTCATGGTGCTGATCGCCTGATCGTGAAATTTTTCGGGAAATCGCAATTTCGTCTTTAGGCAAAACGTCTCTTCGCCCGTCATGGGTGTGAAGGGTTCAGGCAAGGAACTACCCAAACCCTTCGGCAGAGCCGAACGGCTTTCCTTGAAAATGAAGGGTTTGGGTTTCGATCATGAATGACGGGGCAGGGAAGAGGGATTTCCAGGCGGCGCGCGGCAGGTTCCTGCGCAGTCTTCTGGTCGGTACGGCGCTGTGCGTGGTCGCAGTGCCTCCGGTTATGACGATTACGCCGGCGGCGGCGCAGACGGCAGGTACACATGATTTCGATATTCCCGGCCAGCCGCTCGGGCGCGCGCTGCGGACGCTTGCCGGACAGAGCGGGGTGCAGATCGCTTACCGGACGGCTATCGCCTCCGGTGCCACCGCCCCGGCCGTGCGTGGCACGATGACGACCGAACAGGCACTGGCGCGGGTGCTCGCGACATCCGGCCTGCGCTATGCCTTCACCGGTGCCAATACGGTGACCATTCACGATCCTGCCGCTGTAACTGCGGGCGGCGGCACGAACCCCGATGGCTCCGTGGTTCTGGACACGGTCAATGTCGAGGGGCAGGCCGAAACCGCCTGGGGTCCGGTCGATGGCATCGTGGCGCGCCGCTCGGCCACCGCTTCCAAGACAGATGCCGCCCTGATCGAGACGCCGCAGTCGATTTCGGTCGTGTCGCGCGAACAGATGGACCGCCAGAGCGCGACCACGGTTTCGGAATCGCTGCGTTACACGCCGGGCGTCCTGACGGGAACCGCGGGTCTGCAAAGCAAGCGTTTCGACCCAGTGTTCATTCGCGGCTTCGGCGGCTTTTCCGCCGCAGCGACCTATGCCACCTATCTCGACGGCCTGAAATGGCATCACGGCCCGCGTACCTCGATCCAGGTCGATCCCTATCTGCTGGAGCGGGTGGAAACTTTTCGTGGTCCCTCCTCCGTCCTCTATGGGCAGGCCACACCGGGCGGCTTCGTCAACATGGTTTCGAAGCAGCCATCGGCTGTCGCCAGCAATGAGGCGTTCACGTCGGTCGGCAGCTACGGCAGGGTCGAGGGCGGCTTCGATCTCACAGGTCCTGTCAACGAGGACGCCACGCTGCTCTACCGCCTGACCGGGATGGGACGGATTGGCGAAACGCAGATCGACTTTCAGGACGACGAGCGGGTGCTGATCGCACCGTCGCTGACATGGGCGCCCGATGCGGACACCACGCTGACCGTTCACGCTCTGTATCAGCACGATCCCCGCACTTCGGACGCGGCATTCCTGCCGCCGGTGGGTACCGTGCTGCCGGGCCCGTATGGGCAGATTCCGCGTAACTTCTTTCAGGGAGATCCCAACTACAACCGGTTCGAGCGTACGCAGGCCTATATAGGCTACCAGTTCGAGCACAGCTTCGACGAGACCTGGACGGTACGCCAGAACCTGCGCTACGCCTATATGGAAGACGACATCAAGAGCGTGAACTATGTGAGTCTGGCGGCCGACGGCAAGACGATCAACCGCAGTGCATCCTATGCGGTGCATGAGGACCGCAGCTTCTCGGTCGACAATCAGGTTCAGGCGAAATTCGCAACCGGCGCCCTCGACCACACGCTGCTCGCCGGGCTGGACTATCAGCGCTACCGCAACAAGTTCAACTATGGTCAGGGCCCTGCGGGAACGATCGACTGGACCAACCCGGTCTACGGAATTCCGATCACGCCCGTCACGCTCACCTTCGACCGCAAGGAGCCGCTCGACCAGATCGGCCTTTATGTGCAGGACCAGATTTCCTACGACAACTGGCGTCTGTGGCTGAGCGGCCGCCATGACTGGGCAAAATCGAAGTCGCAGATCACCAATATGGTCTCGGGCGCCAATGGCGGCAGGTCCGAGGCTGACAGCAACGCCTTCACCGGCCGCATCGGGCTGGTGCACCTGTTCGACAACGGTCTGGCGCCTTATGTCAGCTATTCGACCTCTTTCGAGCCGGCGCTCGGCATGGACTATCATCAGAACGCCCTGAAGCCGATGAAGGGAAGGCAGTTCGAGGCAGGGCTGAAATATGAGCCGCCGGGCTATGACGCCTCGCTCACCCTGTCGGCCTTTCACATCACCAAGAACAACGTGATGGCGGCGGACAGCACGCCGGGCCATACCTGTCCTAGCGCGCCGAGAGGCGAGTGCATTACGCAAAATGGCGAGGTGGTGTCGAAGGGCTTCGAGGCGGAGGCGCGGGCCAGCATTCTGGACGGGCTGGACCTCATCGCCGCCTACAGCTTTACCGATGTCGAGATCACCGAAAGCGACAATGCCGCGCTTATAGGCAAGCGTCCCGTCGGCGTGGCAGAGCACATCGCCTCGCTGTGGGCATCCTACACCTTCGGCAGCGGCACGCTGGAAGGGCTCAATCTCGGCGGCGGCGTTCGCCATGTCGGCTCGTCCTTCGGCACGGACAACAATGACTGGATAGCGGGGCTGCCCTCGAAGGTGCCGGGATACACGCTGGTCGATCTTGCCTTCGGCTATGACTTCGGCAAGAAGAATCCCAGCTTCGAAGGGCTTCGTCTGGACGTGAAGATCAACAACCTGTTCGACAAGAAATATGTCGCAGCCTGCAATGGCTACGGTTCTTGCGTCTACGGTGAAGGCCGCTCGGCGTTGGCGACCATGAGGTATCGCTGGTGACGGCACGCGCCGGCCTTCGCTGGCTGTTTGCCGTGGCGGTGGCGGTGCTGACGTCGGCTCCGCTCGCGGCCGCGCAAATCAGCGTCACCGATCAGGCTGGCCGAACGGTTACGCTGGCGGAGCCGGCGCAGCGTATCGTGCTCTCGGAAGGCTCGGACATGATCGGGCTGGCCCTGATCGATCCGCAGCCCGTCGCCAGGGTGGTCGCATGGAATCCGGCGCGGATAGATGCCGACACCATGGCCGCCTTCCGCGCCGCCGATCCGGGCATAGACGGCATTGCCGTGCTGAAGGGGACGTGGGCCGGCGGCTTCCCTGTCGAGCGCGTCATCGCGCTGGAGCCGGATCTGGTGCTGCTGCATCCCTATTATGCCAACGACATTTCGGTCATCGACAAGCTGCAAGCCGCCGGCATCGCGGCTGCCATCGTCGATATCACGCCGCAGATACGTGCGGCCGATCCGCTGGAGGGGTTGAAGCTTCTGGCGGAACTCACGGGAAACCGGGAGAGGGCGGCAGGCTTCGTCGCCTTCTACGAGGACCATGTCGAAAAGATCCGGTCGCGGCTTGCCGGGACAGATCCCGCAAAACGGCCGCGCGTGCTGCTGGAAGCACATGCAGGCAAAGGCGGCTGCTGCGCCTCGACAGGAAAGGGCGTCGGCATCGGCGATCTCATCGAGTTCGCTGGCGGCCGCAATATCGGGTCGGAGGTGATACCCGCGACCATCGGGGAACTCAGCGCGGAATATGTGCTGAACGCCGATCCAGAAGTCTACATCGGCACCGGCGGCGCCTATCTGGAAGCGGCCGGCGGGCTTGTTCTGGGTACCGGCCGCGCACGTGAGCAGGCGCTTACGTCGCTTCAGGCCGTTACGCAGCGGCCCGTCGTCAGGGACCTGCAAGCGATAGCGGAGGCGCGTGCGCATGGTATCTGGATGCCGTTGACGGGGGCGCTGAACATCGTCGTCATCGACGCATTCGCGCGCTGGATACATCCCGAACTGTTCCATGATGTCGACCCCGCCAGCACACTGGACGAGATCAACCGGCGCTTTTCGGCCCTGCCGATCGCAGGTACTTACTGGATCAGCCTGGATGACGGCAATGGCGAACAGCCTGCGCGCAGGTAGCATCGTTTCCACCGAGGAGTTTTCATGAGCGGATTTGTCGCCGAGGCGCGCATCGAACTGGACGATCCCGAGGCTCTGATCGGCCTGGTGTGCGAGCACCTCAGGGAGCATGGAGCCGAGATCACGCGCAGGGACAACACCTACGTCGTGGCCATGGAGACCTCGACCAGCAGCTTCTGGCAGGAGGAGCGCAGTCTCGTCGTGCGAGCCGAGGCAGCCGACCTGCAATCGCTCTACTTCATCAAGATGGGCATCGCCTCGCATCTCATCGAATTTGCCGGCGACGAGACGCTTGAAATCGCATGGACGGGGGATGGCACGGAGCTTGCGGCGCCGCCTAATTTCGATGTTCTGGAGGTTGTGGCCGTGCGCGATGTCACCCCGCACATGCGCCGCATCACGCTCGCCGGCAGCAACCTTGCGCGGTTCGACACCTTGCAGGCGCTGCACCTGCGCGTCATCATCCAGCACCCCGATGCTGTTGCCCCGCAATGGCCGGGCGTGGGCAGCAACGGGCTGGTACGCTGGCCCGATGGCCGGCATCGGCCGCAACTGCGTAAATACACGGTTCGCTCGCTCGATCCGGCAGCCAGCACCATGGATATCGATTTCGTCCTCCATGCTGATGCGGGGCCGGGCTCGGCATGGGCGGCGCGCGCCCGCGTGGGCGAACATGTCGGTGTCGTGGGGCCGGGCGGCGGCGGATTGAAGCCCGCCGACTGGTATCTGTTTGCCGGCGACGAGACCGCGCTTCCGGCTATCGGGCGCATGCTGGAGGCGTTGCCGGAAACGGCGCGCGGCGTGGCCCTTATCGAGGTGGCAGACGCCGCCGAGGAGCAGGAACTGCGCATGCCGGCTGGCGTTTCTGTCCGCTGGCTGCATCGCGACGGATCCGCCGCCGGCACGACGACATTGCTTCAGGACGCCGTACGTGAAGTTGCCTTCCCGCAAGACGACAGCAAGGTCTATGCCTGGGCGGCCTGTGAGTTCGAGGCTTTCAGGGCGATCCGGACCTATCTTCGCAAGGACAAAGGGCTGGGCAAGGCCGAGCAGCTTGTGGTGTCCTACTGGCGCAAGGGCAAAAGCGAGGATGAAGCCGGCGGCGATCACGAGCACGACTGAGCCCGGATTGTCGCCCGGCTCTGTCCGGAGGTCCGGCTTTATTGGTGTTGCGAACGGCCCCAGATCGCAGGAAGCACATGGTCACGGGTCAGGGGCGCCAGTTCAAGATCGCGCCCCTGCGAGGAATGGACCCATCGCACTTCCTCGATCTCGGAGCGCGCGCTGATCGCCACATCCGTCGTCAGGCGAAATATCTCGGCGACCACGATGCAGCCTTCCTCGTTCGCCGCAGGTGCGGAAAAACGGCCAAGATACTCGGCCTGCTCAGGCGCGACCGTCATGCCGAGCTCTTCCGAAAGCTCACGGCAGAGCGCGGCGAGCGGCGTTTCGCCTGTGTCGATCTTTCCACCCGGCTGCATGAAAGCGGAGGTGCCGCGCTTCCTGACGAGCAGCGTGGCTCCGTCATCACGCATCAACGCGGCAGCAGCGATATGGATATGCGCGTTCATTTCCTGTCCCGTTTTCCCCGCCGGAAAGAAAACCGGAACATTTCCGGTTTGCTCCGAATCGCCAGGGCATCTGTTTCCCCACTCTAACGCGATTCCGCACGCAAAATCGCACCGTACCTTTGCGGTAAACTGCTCAGATCGGAACCCCGGCTGGTTTCCGGCGATTTTACCGGCGGCGATTGCGCGGCGCTTTTCCCGGCTGCGGTTGCGCGCACACATGGCAGCACGCCGGGAACGTGAGCGCCGAGCCTGCGCGGTTGCGTAATGTCTGACAGTGCGGATCATGTCAAAATCGACAAATTTGCCGTTGACTTAACGTTAAACTATAGCAATATGGCTGAACAAGAGGAGCAATTGGACGGGCCGAGCCGCGCTTTTTTGCGGATGGCGAAGGCTGCGCCGCACATCAGCGAAAGTGGAACTATGTCAACAGATTTATACAGCACCGTGGAGCGGCAGCGGCAGTTCATTGCCGGGGGAACGATGTCGCTCAACCGCGCGATCGATCCGGCGAAACTGTTTGTGCGCGCCAGTGGGGCGTACCTCTACGACGCAGACGGCAAGGAATATATCGATTATCATGCCGGCTTCGCGCCCTACCTGTTCGGCCATGGCGACGCCGAGGTCGATGAGGCTGTAATCGCCGCCATCCGCTCCGGCGCCTCCCTGATCGGCGCAGGCACCATGCCGTGGGAAGCCGAGATCGCCGAGATGCTCGTCGAGTGCGTTCCCGGCATCGAGCAGCTTCAGCTCACCAGCACGGGCTCTGAGGCCGTCGGCTATGCGCTGCGGCTCGCCCGCGCTCATACGGGCCGTGACGTCGTGGTTGTCATGCAGGGCGGCTACAATGGCTGCTTCGACTATGTCAGCTACAATCTCATGGATCCGCGTCCGTTCGTGGAAAACCACAAGGACGGCGAGGAGTATCCGCTTTCGGTGACCACCGCAGGCGTGCCCAGGGTGATCGACCAGACCGTGCGCGCCATCGAGTTCAACGATCTCGCGGCCGCCGAAAAGGTTCTGGCCAAAGGCGACGTGGCGGCGATCATTCTGGAGCCGATCCTTCAGAACATCGGCATCGTCAAGCCGTTGCCGGGCTATCTGGAGGGCCTGCGCGCGCTCTGCGACAAGTATGGCACCGTGCTGATCTTCGATGAGGTCAAGACGGGCTTCCGCCATGCGCTGGGCGGTTATCAGGCCCTGTCGGGCGTAACGCCTGATCTGTGTACCTTCGGCAAGGCAGTGGCGAATGGCTATCCGATGGGCGTCGTCGGTGGCCGACGCGAGATCATGGGCCTGTGCGCGCATCCCGATCCGAAGAAGCGGGTTTCGGTTGCCGGAACCTACAACGGCCATCCGGTCAATGTTGCGGCGGCCAAGGCTTGCCTCACCCGCCTCAAGACGCGGGAAAAGGAAGTTTATGGCGAGCTTGAGCGTCTGGGCGCGCGGCTGGAGGCGGGCCTGAAGAGCATCTTTGAGAAGCGTAACTATCCCACCACCATCGTGCGTCAGGGCTCTGCCTTTGCCGTCTACTTCATGGATCATGCACCGGTGAATTGGCGCGATGTGGTGATGAACAACGACATGGAGCGCGACATTACCTATCGCCGCGCGCTGATCGAGAATGGTGTGTTCCACTTCCCGGTCGTGACCAAGCAGGGTTCGATTTCGCTGGCCCATACCGATGCCGACATCGATCGCACCATCGAGATTACCGAGAAGGTCGTGAACTCGCTGGCGTGATTGCCGGAGGGTCCGCCCTCGAGGGGCATCTGCCGATGCGGCAGCGAGCAGGAAGCTGCTTAACTATAAGAACGACAATGGAGATTTGAAATGAGCAATGGGATGACGCGGCGCGGGTTTTTCCGTGCCGGTGCAACTTTCGGTCTGGCGGCCGCTTCGGCGGGCGCCGGGCTGGCTGCCGGCACCGGCTTCGCTTTCGCGGAGGAAGGCGATCTTCTGGCCGAGATCAGGAAGCGCGGCTATATCCGCGTCGGCACGTTCAGCATTCCGCCGGAAACCTGGATCGACATCGGCACGGGAGAATGGAAGGGCATTGCCGCCGATTTCACCAAGGCGGTGGCGGAAGAAATCGGCGTCGAGGTCGACCCGGTCGTGCTGGTCCATTCGGCACTCGCCCCGGCTCTGGATTCGGGCCGCATCGACGTCATCTCCGGCCTCTACCGCACTGCCGAGCGTGAAAAGGTAATGGCATACGCCTCCGTGCCCTACTGGTACGGCATCGACGTGCTGCTTACCCGCGCAGAAGGCGGTGTCGCCACGGTGGAGGACCTCAAGGACAAGGTGATCGGCACGGTGCGTGGCTCCGCGCAGGAGATCGAGGCTGCCGAGCTTCAGAAGCGTTACGGCATTTCCGACATCCGCAAATACGATGCGGCCGATCCCATGCTGATGGACCTCAAGGCCGGGCGTCTCGATGCAGCCGTGTGGTGGGGATACACCTTCGACTATGCTGCCCAGCAAAATCCGGATTACGATTTCAGAGTGGTCGAATATCTGGCGCCGGAATATCTCGGCAGCGAAACCCTGCCCGGCAATTACTACGTCTTCTCCAGGAACGGCACCGCCAGCCTGATCCAGGCTTTTGACGCAGCGACGGACAAGATCAAGGCTGCCGGCGTGGACAAGCAGATTATGGAAAAATACGGCCTCAGCAACCCGTCCTACCTGACCGGCAAGTTCTAGGGCAATTCCAGCAAGGTGCTGCGCGGTCTGGCGTCCGGACCTGCGCTGAAACGAAGACCTCCAGCATTTTCGCGTTTCGGAGAAAGCGGAAGTGTCCCGGGGTTGGGAATCGTGCCCCGGCGCTCCGGCGTCGGGGCCGCCGTGCCGCGGATTGGAAATCGATGAACGACTACCTCCAGCTTTTGCAGACCTACTTTCCCTACGTGGCGAAGGGCGCGACGATCACGCTCCAGCTGACGATCGTCGCGTTGCTGGGCAGCGTGGCGTTGGGTCTCCTCACCACCTTCGCCAAGCTCGCCAATCTGCGCCTGCTGCGCGTGGTGGCCACCATCTATATCGAGCTGATCCGTGCCACCCCGGCATTGCTGCAGCTTTTCATCATCTATTTCGGGCTGACGTCCTTCGGTTTGCGGCTGGACCCGTTCACGGCGGCCTCCATCACCCTGTCGCTTGTGGGCGGGGCCTATGCGGCGGAAATCTTCAGGGCCGGAATAGAGGCAGTGGACACCGGTCAGTTCGAGGCCGCCCGCAGCCTTGGCATGTCGACCCCGCTGGCAATGCGCCGCATTATCCTGCCGCAGGCTGCCGTGATCATCCTGCCACCGTTCACCAACTTCGTCATTTCGATGATCAAGGATACGTCGCTGGCCCTGACCATCTCGGTTCCGGAGATCATGTACCGGTCCTACGATGCCTCAAGCCAGTCGTATCGCAGCATGGCCATCTATTCGATGGCGGCAATCCTCTATCTGGCGATCTGCCTTCCCCTGTCCGGATTTGCGAAGGCTCTTGAAAAGCGTAAGGCATCCCGATGAGCAGGACGATATTGCAGCTGGAAGGGCTCGAGATGGCCTTCGGCCAGCTCAGGGTTTTGCGCGGCGTCGACCTCGAGGTGGACGAGGGCGAGAGCATTGCCATTATCGGACCGAGCGGCTCGGGCAAGAGCACGTTGCTGCGCTGCCTCAACCGGCTCGAGACACCCACAGGCGGTGGGGTGATCTTCGAAGGCCAGCGCATCGATGCGCGCACCGACATCAACCAGTTGCGCACCCGAATGGGAATGGTGTTCCAGCAATTCAACCTGTTCCCGCACATGACGGCGCTCGCCAATGTGATGGAAGCGCCCGTGCATGTGCGCAGGATCAGGCGCGAGCAGGCCGAGGCCGAAGCACGCCGCCTCCTGGAAAAGGTGGGTATGCTTGAGAAGGCCGATTCCTATCCACGCCAGCTTTCCGGCGGACAGAAGCAACGCGTGGCCATTGCGCGCTGTCTTGCCATGCAGCCCCGGCTGCTGCTTCTGGACGAGATCACCTCGGCTCTGGACCCCGAACTCGTGGGCGAAGTGCTGGATGTTGTGCGTGATCTGGCGCGGCAGGGCATGACGATGTTGCTTGTCACGCATGAAATGCGCTTTGCTCGGGAATTCGCCGACAGGGTCGTCTTCATGGATGGCGGTGTCGTGGTCGAGGTCGGGCCACCGGAGGAGATATTCACCCGGCCGAAGAGCGAACGGCTCAGGAAGTTCCTGACTGCGGTTCTGGAGCAGACCACCTGAGCGGTGACGCGCCGGCGAAAATGACGAAAAGTGCCCGGCTCGGGCAAAATGGAGAGGATAACCATGAAACTGTTGCGCTACGGAGAAGCGGGGGCGGAGAAGCCCGGCTTGCTGGACGATGATGGCGTCATTCGCGATCTCTCGGCCCATGTGGCCGATCTGGGCGGGGAGGCGCTCGATCCGGCGTCGCTTGCCGCGCTCGCCAGGCTGGATGTAAAGGCGCTTCCGGTCGTTGCCGGAACGCCGCGCATCGGGCCGTGCGTTGCCAATGTCGGCAAATTCATCTGCATCGGCCTCAACTATGCTGACCATGCGGCTGAGTCCGGCATGGCCGTTCCCTCCGAGCCGGTCGTTTTCATGAAGGCTTCGTCCGCGATCGTCGGGCCGGATGACGACCTGCTGATCCCGCGAGGGTCTGAAAAGACCGATTGGGAAGTCGAGCTTGGCGTGGTCATAGGCAAGAGGGCCAAATATGTCCGCGAGGCCGATGCCCTCGATCATGTCGCCGGCTATTGCGTGGCCCATGACGTTTCCGAGCGAGCTTTCCAGATCGAGCGGCAGGGCCAGTGGACCAAGGGCAAAAGCTGCGACACGTTCGGCCCGGTCGGCCCGTGGCTGGTGACAAAGGATGAGGTGGCGGACCCGCAGAACCTCGGCATGTGGCTCCGGGTCAACGGCGAGACCATGCAGAACGGCTCGACGAAGACCATGGTCTACGGCGTCGCCTATCTGGTTTCCTATCTCAGCCAGTTCATGAGCCTGATGCCCGGCGATATCATTTCTACCGGAACGCCCCCGGGTGTGGGCATGGGAATGAAGCCGCCGCGCTATCTCAAGGCCGGCGACGTGGTCGAGCTTGGCATCGAGGGGCTGGGCACCCAGAAGCAGAATGTGAAGGCGGATATATAGCCGGCTTGCAGGTATATCTCCTGAATGAGCGGGCCGCCGGATCGTGCATAACGTCCGGCGGCCCGATGGCCGTTCAGGCCCTGCAACGGCGATCGTCTGGCGCAGCTTCGGGAAAAGTGAGCGCGCTCTCTTGCAGACGGGGCGAATTTTCGGTCAAACCAGAAAAAACAACCCAGAGACGCAGATGTCGGACAAGCCGGTAACGATCAAGGATGTGGCGCGCGAGGCGGGCGTGTCGGCGATGACCGTGTCGAACGTCCTCAACGGCCGGGGTCGCGTGGCGGAGTCGACAGCGCAGAATGTGCGCGAGGTTGTCGAGCGGCTGGGCTATCGTCCCTCTGTGGCTGCAAGACGGCTGCGGCTTTCACAGCAGTGGACGATCGGCATGCTGATCGTCGTGGAGGACCCGGACTTCCTTTCCGATCCCTTCATCACCGCGCAGGTGACGGGTCTGACCAACTATCTCACTGCGCACGCCTACAGCCTGATCCTGCGCGGCATCAAGCCGTCGGATTTCCGCACGTCCGGCCTGTTCCAGGACATCGAGGCCGATGGCATGGTTGCGATCCTGTCCGGCGACGAGGTGCAGCGCAAGTGGTTCGTGAGCGAGCTGGCCACGCTGCGCGTGCCATTCGTATTGCTGCAGGAGCACAAGCGCCCCGCCCATGACGATTGCACGATCATCCGGCAGGACGATTTCGACGGCGGACGCCAGATTGCGCGGCATCTGATCGCGGGAGGCGCGCGCACCTGCTGGATGCTGATGCCGCAGACCGAATGGCCGGCGATGCGGGCGCGCATGGAGGGTGTCGCATCCGTGCTGAACGAGGCCGGCCTGCCGCCGCTCGAGGTGATCCGCTGCGCCGACGAAAGCTTCGACGTCAACTATGCCGAAACGCTGGCGGCCCTGCGCAGCCGCAAGGCTCCCGACGCCGTCCTGGGCGGCAACGACCAAATGGCGGTCGGCGCGATGAAGGCGTGTCTCGCCTTCGGGCTGAAGGTGCCGGACGATATCCAGATCACCGGTTTCAACGCCTTCGATTTCTGGCGTTATGTCGATCCGGTGCTGACGACGGTTCGCTCCGCCGCCCACGCACTGGGCGAGCGTGCCGCGGCGGAACTGATCGCGCGTCTTCAGGCAGGAACTTTCAGCTCGCACGAAATCATCCTGCCCGTACGGCTGGAACCGGGTGCTTCCACCCGGTCCTGAAGCTGCGTTCGCCAATGCCGTTCAGATCGCGCCATCGGCCTTGATCTGGCTGACGGCGCCGTCGACAGCTTCCAGGGTTCGCTCGATCACGGCATCGTCATGCGCGATGGACATGAACCATGCGCCACGCTCGAGCGCGCGCACGCCACGATGCAGCAACGCGGTGGTGAAGGCGACATAGGCCTGCCTGTTCATGCGCGCCAGATCGCGATAGTCCCGAGCCGGCTGGTCGAGGCCGAAGGCGACATGGAATATTTGCGGGAAGCCTTCGACGAAGGCTTTGACGCCGTGCCGCTCGAAAATCGCGCGCATGCCATCCATCAGTTTCGTGCCGGTTACCCCTATTTCTTCATAGAGTTTCGGCTGGAGAGACTTCAGGGTTGCAACGGTAGCCGCCATGGCGATGGGCTGCGCGTTGTAGGTGCCGCCATGCACCACGCCGCCGGTCGAGAACAGGTCGAGCAGATCGGCCCGGCCGACGATGGCTGCAACCGGGAAGCCATTGGCGATTGCCTTGCCGAAAGTGGAGATGTCGGGGGTGACGCCGAACAGTTCCTGCGCGCCACCCGGCGCCAGGCGGAAGCCGGTGATGACCTCGTCGAAGATCAGGATCGTGCCGTGCCGGGTGCAGGCCTCGCGTACCCCTTCGAGGTAACCGGGAAGGGGGTGGACGGCGCCTGCATTGCACATGGCGGCTTCCATGATGACAGCGGCGATATCTCCCTTGGCGAGACGGGCATCCAGGAGATCGAGATCATTCCATGGCAATACGACGAGCGTGTCCGATGTGTCGGTAAGCTGGCCCTTGCTTCCCGCCACCGGGACCGGCGCTTCGCGGGGACCTGCCGCTTCCGGCGCCGGCGCGGTCGACCACAGCACATTGTCGAACCAGCCATGATAGTGGCCCTCGAACTTGATGATCTTCCTGCGCCCCGTAGCGGCGCGCGCAAGGCGGATCGCCGCCTGGTCCACCTCGGAGCCGGAACCGCCGAAGCGCATACGCTCGGCCGACGGCACCATTTCGCAGACAAGACGCGCTGCCTCGGCTTCGATCTGCGTCTGGCCGCCGAACAGAATACCGTGCTCGATCTGTGCCTTTGCAGCTTCCGTCAGTGCGGCGGGATTGTGCCCCAGAATCATCGGGCCCATGCCCAGATAGTAGTCGATCAGCCTGTTGCCATCGATGTCGTACAGATAGGGACCTTCGCCGCGCTCGATCACCAATGGGGTGGGAGAGATGTTGAGGCGGAAGTTGCTGTTTACGCCACCGGCCATCCATTGAGAGTTTCGTCTGATCGCTTCGGCGGAACCGTCGAAGGACAGCAACTGCGATGTTCCGGTTTCGCCGGCTCCGGTATTGCCTGAAGCGGTCATGTTCTGCTCCCGATGAGATTGAGAAGGGCGGCCGAAGAGCCGTGGACTGAAGTCTGTGCCGGCCTGACCTCACCTTTGCGGGCGTGCTTTGCCGGCTGAAATTTCACGAAACGGGATTTCCTGAACTGAGGGTCAGCTGCACCACCCGTATCGTCCTGCATTATAAAACGATAGTCGATGCTTGAGGCGATAGAATACCCAAATGGGACGAATATCAAGCAGAATTTTACGATAAATCAGAATGAAACTCCCGATAACGCTGATCCTCATCCAGTTCAGCCAGGAATTCCATATTATAATATAAAATGGGATTGTTGGTGCTTTACGGCATATCCGCCGCGCTGGCTTTTTACGGCCGGTTTGTCGTCAGCCGTGGCCCTGCAGTGCGTGGCTGATGCCAGCGAGATTGGCGACAAGGAGGCGGGAGAGTCGCGCTACTGCCGGTTCGTCGAAACGAGCGGCTGGCCCGGCGATGCTGACGGAGGCTACGACATCGCCGCCGGAGCCGAGGATCGGGGCCGCGATGCAGGCGCTGCCAGGCTCGTTTTCCTCAAATTCTGTGGTCCAGCCTTCGGCCCGGCAGCGTTCCAGCACGGCTTCGAGCTGCTCGGGGTCCGTGATCGTGCTGGGCGTCAGCTTGCGAAGTGGCACGGCCTGATAGATGAATCGCCGGAAATGCTCGGGCTGATGGGCCAGCAGGGCGCGTCCGCAGGCCGTGGAATGATAGGAAGCCCGGGTGCCCGAATAGGAAGAGACTCGCAGATTGTGACTCCCTTCGAGGCTTTCGGCGATAAGCGCGTCCAAAGGGCAGGGAAGGGCGAGATTGATGGTTTCCCGTGTCTCCGCGCAGAGTGCGGCGAGATGCGGGCGGGCGATGGAGACGATGTCCAGCCGCCTTTCGACGGCGCGTCCATAAACGATGTGCTGGATCCCAAGCCGGTAGGAACCGGTCGCGGCGTCGTGCTCGGCCAGGCCCGTTTCGACAAGGGCGTTGATGAGGTTGAACGCCGTTGTCTTTATGAGCCCTGTGCGTATGGCGAGATCCCGCAGAGACACCCATCCGCCACCTGCCATCGCATCCATCAGCGCCTTGGCGCGGGCAACGGACTGGATGCGCGCCTCGGGTGCGGGAACATGGTGTGTAGCGTCGGTCATTGCCGGCATCTCCGGTTTCATTTCTTCAGGGCTCGCGGTTCGGACGCAGTAAGCTGCAATTCATTCCATAATGAAGGATGACATCGTAATGTTGCTGTTCGGGATCGATCGTAAGCTCGATCTAGGCTCATTAAATCTTGACGATCATGCCAGATTCGCGGAGTATAGGTGCATACACAATGTCGTACTATAATATAGGATGACGTGGCGATTTGCAAACGATCTCGCCGGGCGCTGAGAGGTATGGATGCTCGGCGATAGAGCAACCGGCTGAAGCTGCTTGAGATGTATGCGTGATTGCTGTCCGTGCATGGCAACCGTAGTCTCTCCGGCTTTCCGTCGCTGCCGGCGCGACGGATCGTCGTTTTGAGGAACTTCATACAAAAAGTCGAAAAGGAGCATGTTTTTCCTTTGACTTAACGTTAAAACTAAGCCAGATTGCCTGAAAATAAGAAAAGTAACACGGTCGGAACCGAACTGCCGGGCGGCAAGGAATTGCATGCCGGTGGATTGCGGATCCTTGCGAAAAATCGGGCGCCATATGGGTGCGGATTTTGCGAAGGACGCCGGCCGGATTGGTTCCTCGGGGAAGGTTTGGGCGTCTTTGGCGCAATTCCGGAAGAATACGCAGCTTGTTTCATCCGGAGTTGTGTAAAATCAAGTAGATAGAACGATTCCGCAGTTCAGCAGCACGCGGAAACGGTCCAGAGGTGGGCTGACCTTCGGGTTTGTGAATGGTCGATATGGGAGTTGTAATATGAGACAAGGCATTGGAAAGTTTCTGGCCGTGGCCATGACCGCGATAGGTCTGGCGGCGCCTTCCGTGGCGATGGCTGCGGACTATGTTATCCGCGCAAGCCATTCCGAGGCGCCGGAAAGCCCGCTCAACAAGGGCTACGAGGTGTTCAAGGCCTTTGTGGAGGGTGCAAGCGGCGGTCAGATCGAGGTCATCATTTCGCCGGCGGGCCAGCTCGGTTCGATCAAGGACGGGCTGGAGCAGGCGCAGGCCGGCGCCATCCAGCTGGCTCAGGCGGACGAACAGACGCTCGATTCCTTCTACAAGCAGATGATGATCCTGGCGACGCCGTATCTCTTCGGCGACGACGAGGAGGCGCGGCAGTTCCTGGCAAGCGATCTGTTCATCAGGACGAACGAGGCCATGGCCGCCGAGACCGGTTTGCGGATGCTGGCGGCTTCCTCATACGGCTTCCGCAACTTCACCAACAACAAGCAGCCGATCCGCTCTGCGGCCGACATGAGCGGAATCCGCATTCGCGTCCCGCCGAGCCCGATGTCGCTGGCCATGGTTGAAGCCATGGGTGGCTCGCCCACCCCCGTGCCGTGGGAGGAGCTCTATGGCGCGCTCCAGACCGGCGTGGTCGACGGCCAGGAAAACCCCATCGGCGTCATCCATGACTACTCCTTCTTCGAAGTGCAGAAGCATCTCACGCTGGACAACCACCAGCTTGGCCTCAACAGCATGATCGTCAGCGAGCAGTTCTTCAAAAGCCTGCCGGTCGAACTGCGCGAGATCGTCGTGACCGGCGCGCAGATGGCAGCGGCGACCGAGTATGGCGAGCGCAACTACCAGGCGCGTGTCGTCACCATCGACGCTCTGAAGCAGAAGGGGATGGAAGTTACGTTCCCGACTCCGGAAGAAGCCGCCACCTTCCGCGATGCGGTCAAGGCGCCTATGCAGGACTATCTCAACAAGGAACTGGACCCGGCTTTCGTGAAAGCGGTCTATGACGAGATCGACGCCATCCGCGCCAAGCGGCGCGCTCTTGTCGAATAGCGCCGCTCGACAGGCGGCCAGGGCCGCCTGTCGACGCTTGCAGCGGGCCGGTTTTCCATAGGCCCGGCCTGCCGTATACCGGTCTTCATCGATCAAGTCCGCGGGACAATTCCATGATCCTAACCAATGCCTTCAGGAGGGTGGTAGACGCCCTTCTCGGTTTGTCGCTCGCCATCATCGTGGCGGCGATGCTCCTGCAGGTCGGCGCCCGCTACATCTACCATGCGGCGCTGCCCTGGCCGGAGGAGCTTTCACAGCTTCTCCTGGTCGTGCTGTCGTTCTTTGGCATGTACCGCGCCATCGAGGAGGACATGCATATCAGGCTCGATCTGATCCCGGCCAGCATGTCTGCGGTCATGGTCAGGCTGCTCAGGACCATCGCCATAGTCGCTGCCGCCATCTTCCTCGGCTACATCAGCTATGGAGGCTACGAGCTCGCGATGCGCAGCTGGAGCCAGCCTTCCACCGCCATGCGCCTGCCCATGGGCTGGTTTTATCTGGCCATACCGGTTGCCGGCGCCCTGTCGGTGCTGGCGCTTCTCACCCAACTTATCGATCTGTTCGCCAGGGAGCCACGCCGGCAATGACCGCTGTCATCCTGATCATCCTTCTGGTCATCCTTTTCGTCATCGGCGTCCCGATCGCATTCAGCATCGGGCTACTGTCGCTGGCGGGTCTGTGGCTGTCCGGCATCGCCAATCCGTCGATTGCCGCACAACGCATGTTCTCGGGCATGAACAGCTATGCATTGCTGGCGCTGCCGCTGTTCATTCTGGCCGGCAACATTCTGGTGGCCGGCGGTGTCATCCAGCGCCTGATCGAGTTCGCCGACGTGATGGTAGGCCGCATCCGCGGCGGCCTCGCCCATGTGAACGTCCTGTCCAACCTGATGATGGCCGGCGTGTCGGGCTCGGCAACGGCCGACACCGCAGCCCTCGGTTCGGTGATGCTTCCGACCATGAAGGCGCGCGGCTACAGCGTCGAATTCGCATCGGCGCTCACGATTTCCGGCGCGATCATGGCGCCGATCCTGCCGCCAAGCCTGATCATGGTGATCTATGCGATCCCGACCAAGCTTTCCATCGGTGCGCTGTTCTTTGCCGGCATCGTGCCGGCGCTGATGATCGCCTTGTTGCTCATGCTCTATGTCGCATACGCCTGCCGCAACCATCCGATCGTGCAGGACAAGGCGCTTGGCCTGCAAGTGATGGCGATGGCCACGCTGACGGCGCTGCCGGTGCTGGCGGCGCCACTTCTGATCGTCGGAGGGGTGCGCGGCGGCTTTTTTACCGCGACGGAAGCGGCTGCGGTCCTGTGCGGCTATGCGTTGTTTCTGTGTGTCATCGCATACCGCTCCGTCGGACCGCGCAAGCTGGCCGAGGTGTTCCGCGAGAGCGCCCTGACCACGGCGACCATCATGATCATCGTGGCCACGTCCAATCTGTTCGCCTGGTATCTGGCCATGGAGAACGTTCCCAACGCCACGCGGGCGCTGTTCCAGTCGATGACGGACAATCCGTTCCTGTTCCTGCTGATCGTGAACATATTCCTGCTGGTGGTGGGCGCGTTCGTCGACACGGTGCCGGCGATCCTGATCTTCGTGCCGATCCTTCAGCCCACCGCCGTGCAGTTCGGCATCGACCCGATCCACTTCGCCATCATCGTCATCGTCAATCTGATGATCGGCCTCAACACGCCTCCGGTCGGCACCAATCTCTTCGTCATCTCGTCCATTGCGGGCAAGTCGATGTTGCAGATATCGAAGGCGCTCCTGCCCTTCTATGTCGTCAAGCTCGTGGCACTGGCGCTCATCACCTATGTGCCGGCGATTTCGCTGTGGCTGCCGCGCGTTGCCGGCCTGATCAACTGATCCGCATCGTTACCTGAACTGCCGTTCGACCCGATGCCGGCGAGGCATCGGCTGTGCCCAACAAGGAGAATGAAATGTCCAACATCGTCTTGCAGCCGGATGTCCAGTTCGAAGGCGATCCCGATCTGGAGCAGGCGATCTACGGCGCGCTCTATCGCGTCCATGCCTCGCAGAGCAAGAACCTCGCCAGCATTCCCGAGGGTGTCTGGAAGTCGAGCGTGGCTCTGGTCTGTTATCATGAGATCGAGGTGAACGACGCGGTGCTCGACCGCATGCCTTCCTGCCGCGTCGTGGTGCGCGCGGGTGTCGGTTTCGACAATATCGATCTGGCGGCGGCCGGACGCAGGGGTGTGGCCGTCTGCAACACGCCCGACTACGGCACCATGGACGTGGCCGACCACGCGATAGCCATGACGCTGGCGTTTCTGCGCGGTATCGTCCACTACAACGACGCGATCTACGCCGATCCGGTGAAAGGCTGGCGTTTTCAGGACCCCACCCAGATACGCAGATTGTCGACGCAGGTTTTCGGCGTCATCGGCCTCGGCCGCATCGGCACGGCAGCGGCGTTGCGCGCCAGGGCTCTGGGCATGCGGGTCATCTTCTACGATCCGTTCAGGCCGACCGGCACCGAACTGGCCGTGGGGCTGGAACGTGTCCATTCGCTCGAGGCCCTGCTTGGGCAGGCCGACATCGTTTCGCTGCATACGCCGCTGACGCCGCAAACCCGGCATCTGATCTCGACGCCGCAGTTCGAGGCGATGAAGCAGGATGCGCTGCTCATCAACACCGCACGCGGAGGTGTGGTCGATCTGGTGGCACTCGCCACAGCGCTTGAATCGGGCAGGCTGGCCGGCGCGGGGCTCGATGTTCTGGAACAGGAGCCGCTTTCCCCCGATCACCCGTTGCTGAAGCTTTGGATGGCGCCGGGTTCGGCCTTCCGTCACAAGCTCATTCTCTCGCCGCATGCCGCCTTCTACAGCCCTTCGAGCCTCGTCGACATCCGCGAGAAGTCGGCCCGGACGGCCTTCGGCTATCTGGAGACCGGAACATCGCGCGACTGCGTCAATGCCGAGTTTCTGGATGCGGATGCCGCTGAGCGGTTGAAGAGCAAGGCTGCATGACCTCATTGCCGCCAATGCTGCATAGCGGGTAGGAACCCGGATCGAAGCGGCGGCCAACCCGGTGGGTGGCCGCCGCTTTGCCGTTTCCGGAGAGGCGCGGTCGTGCGGCGATGTTCCGCCGATTGAAGAAAACGGACGTTTGCTCCTGACCGTGGGTCAACAGGATCCTGCAGGAGGGGGATTGTCTTTGCCTGTAAGAACGGATTGTATTTCCCCGGTGGCGGTCGCTACAGCGGGCAAAAGCCGGCTATGGCGGATCGTGGCAGCAAGTTCGTCAGGAACGGAGAGTCGAACATGACAATGGGGAAAATCAACACGCGTTTCCGTCCGCTTCTCGCTGGAGCGGCGATGTCGCTGCTGCTCGTTTCGGGCGGTATGGCGCCCGCCTTCGCGGCGACGCCGGCCGATACATTGGTTCAGGCATGGGCATTCGACGACACAATCACGCTCGATCCCGCCGAATCCTTCGAGCTGAGCCCGGCCGAATTCATCGGCAATGCCTATGACATGCTCGTACGCCTCGACATCGACGACACCACCAAGGTCAAGCCCGGTGTCGCAGAGAGCTGGGAAATTTCCGATGATGGCCTTACCTACACCTTCAAGCTGAAGCCGGGCATCAAATTCGCTTCCGGCAACCCGCTGACGGCCGAGGATGTGGCGTGGTCGTTCGAGCGCGTCGTCAAGCTGGACAAGAGCCCCGCCTTCATCCTCACCCAGTTCGGCCTCACCGGCGACAACGTCACCGAAAAGGCCAGGGCGGTGGACGACACCACCTTCGTATTCACCGTCGACAAGCCCTATGCGCCGAGCTTCGTGCTCAACTGCCTGACCGCTACCGTCGGCGCGATCCTCGACAAGAAGCTCGTAACGGAACATGCGCAGGCCACGACGCCGAGCGACGACTACAAGTACGATACCGATTTCGGCTATGCGTGGATGAAGACCAACTATGCCGGCTCCGGACCGTTCAAGATTCGCGACTGGCGCGCCAACGAGATTCTGGTGCTTGAGCGCAACGACAATTACTATGGCGAGAAGCCGGCTCTGGCCCGGGTTATCTACCGCCATGTGAAGGAAAGCGCCACGCAGCGGCTGATGCTGGAGGCCGGCGACGTGGACGTCGCCCGCAATCTGGAGCCCGGCGACTATGATGCCGTTCAGAAAAACGCCGACCTGACCACGACGGATGCGCCGAAGGGCACGGTCTACTACATCAGCCTCAATCAGAAGAACGAGGCATTGGCCAAGCCGGAAGTGCGCGAAGCGTTCAAGTACCTCGTCGATTACGACGCCATCGGCGCCACGCTGATCAAGGGCATCGGCGAGATTCACCAGACCTATCAGGTCAAGGGTGTGCTCGGTGCGCTCGATTCCAACCCCTACAAGTTCGACGTGGCCAAGGCCAGGGAGCTGCTTGAGAAGGCTGGCCTGAAGGACGGTTTCTCCGTCACCTTCGACGTGCGCAACACCCAGCCTGTGACCGGCATCGCCGAATCCTTCCAGCAGACGGCGGCGCAGGCCGGCGTGAAGATCGAGATCATCCCCGGGGACGGCAAGCAGACGCTGACCAAGTACCGTGCCCGCAACCACGACCTGTATATCGGTCAGTGGGGCATGGACTATTGGGATCCGAACACCAACGCCGATGCCTTCACCTCGAACCCGGACAACGGCGACGACGCGGCGGTGAAGTCGCTGGCATGGCGCAATGCCTGGGACATTCCGGAACTGACCGAGCAGGTCAAGGCAGCGCTTCTGGAACGTGACAACGACAAGCGTGCCGAACTCTACCAGAAGCTTCAGCAGGAGGCGCTGGATTCGAGCCCGTTCGTCATGATCTACCAGCAGATCGAGGTTGCGGGCGTGCGCGGCAACGTGAAAGGCTACAGGCTCGGGCCAAGCTTCGATTCCAACCCGCTCGCACCTGTCACCAAGGAATGATCCGGCAGGGTCAATCCGGTGAGCACAACTGATACGCCAATGCCGGCAAGGCGCGCCAACCGGCGCGCCTGGGCCTTGCTCAAATCGGTAGCCAGTTTCGTGGTGATCGTCTTCACCACCTATCTGGGCCTGCTGGCCGTCACCTTCTTCATCGGCCGCGTCGTGCCGATCGATCCTGTGCTGGCCATCGTCGGCGACCGCGCGCCCGCTCATGTGGTGGAGCGCGTACGGCAGGAAATGGGCCTCAACCTGCCTTATTACCAGCAGTTCATCCTTTACGTGAAAGGTG
Organism: Mesorhizobium sp.; assembly: GCA_022833215.1. Taxonomy (GTDB): domain Bacteria; phylum Pseudomonadota; class Alphaproteobacteria; order Rhizobiales; family Rhizobiaceae; genus Mesorhizobium. Next base: position 42,236 of record JAIPUZ010000061.1, read on the forward strand.
TCCTGCACGGTGATTTCGGTACGTCCGTTCTGACCACAAATCCGGTTATGACGGACATCCGCCGGGTGTTTCCGGCAACCATGGAACTTGCCACCGTCGGCACCATCATCGGTGCGGCCTTCGGCATTCCGCTGGGCGTTCTGGCAGCGGTGCGGCGTGGCAGCCTCGCCGACCAGATCGTGCGTATCATCGGCCTGATCGGCTATTCCGTGCCGATCTTCTGGCTCGGCCTGCTGGCGCTGCTGGTGTTTTACGCAAAACTCGGCTGGACTTCCGGACCCGGCCGCATCGATGTCGTGTTCGAATATACGTTCACGCCCGTGACCGGCTTCTATCTCATCGATGCGGTCATCAACCGTGACTGGGCCGCGTTCCGGGATATCTTCTCGCACATCATCCTGCCGGCGTCGCTGCTCGGCTATTTTTCTCTGGCCTATATCAGCCGCATGACGCGCTCCTTCATGCTGAACGAGCTGAGCCAGGAATATATCGTCGCCGCGCGCGCCAAGGGGCTTTCGGAAACGCGCATCATCTGGGGCCACGCCCTGCGCAACGCGGCGGTGCCGCTGGTGACGGTGATCGCGCTTTCCTATGCCGGTCTGCTCGAAGGCTCGGTGCTGACCGAGACCGTGTTCGCATGGCCCGGCCTCGGGCTCTACATCACCAACTCGCTGCAGAACGCCGACATGAACGCGGTGCTTGGCGGCACCATCGTCATCGGCTCGGTGTTCATCGCAATCAACCTTCTGTCCGACGTGCTCTACCGCATGCTCGATCCCCGCACGAGGAACTGACGAGGATGAGCGAGACCGCTATGACCCGTCGCGAATGGCTCCTGACCGACAGGCCGCAGTCGCGCCTTCAGGCAAGGTTGGGCCGCGCCTATGTCACATGGCGGCGCTTCACCGCAAACAGGCTCGCCGTCCTCGGCATGCTGATCATTCTGGCGCTGGTGCTGGTTGCGATCTTTGCGCCTGCGCTGGCGCCTCATTCGCCCTATGTCGGCGATCTGGCCGGCAAGCGCCTGCTGGCGCCGGGAGCGGAACACTGGCTTGGCACCGACGATCAGGGCCGCGACATCCTCTCGCGCCTGATCTACGGTTCGCGGCTGACCTTGCAGGTGGTTCTGCTGGTGGCGATCATCGCCGCCCCCATCGGCCTGCTGGTCGGCACGGTCGCGGGCTATGCAGGCGGCTGGGTGGATGCGGTGCTGATGCGCATCACCGACATCTTCCTCGCCTTCCCGAAGCTGGTGCTGGCGCTCGCATTCGTGGCGGCCCTTGGTCCCGGCATCGGCAACGCCATCATCGCCATCGCCATCACCTCGTGGCCGCCTTATGCGCGCATCGCGCGGGCCGAGACGCTGACGGTGCGCAATTCCGACTACATTTCAGCGGTGCGGCTGATGGGCGCCTCGCCATGGCGCATCGTGCTGCGCCATATCATGCCCTTGTGCATCTCATCGCTCATCGTGCGCGTGACGCTCGACATGGCCGGCATCATCCTCACCGCCGCCGGGCTCGGCTTCCTCGGGCTGGGGGCGCAGCCGCCGCTGCCCGAATGGGGCGCCATGATCGCTTCCGGCCGCCGCTTCATCCTCGACCAGTGGTGGGTGGCGGCCATGCCGGGCTTCGCCATCCTCATCGTCAGCCTCGGCTTCAATCTGCTGGGCGACGGGTTGCGCGATGCGCTCGATCCCAAAGGAAGCGGCCAATGAGTGCGCTTCTTGAAGTCGAGGACCTGCGGGTTTCCTTCCCCACCCGCGCCGGCGTGGTCGAGGCTGTACGCGGCGTTTCGTTCACGCTCGGCCGCGAGCGGCTGGGCATCGTCGGCGAGTCCGGTTCAGGCAAGTCGCAGACCGGCCGTGCCATCATGGGGCTGACCGCGGAGCACGGCCAGATCAGCGCAAGGAAGCTGGAGTTCAGCGGCATCGATCTGCTTGCGGTCTCGAAAGCCGGGCGGCGGGCGCTGCGCGGCAACCGCATCGCCATGATCCTGCAAGACCCGAAATATTCGCTAAACCCGGTGATGACCATCGGGCGCCAGATCGTCGAGACCTTGCACACGCACGAGAAGGTTTCGGGGACAGAGGCGCGCAAGCGCGCTCTCGATATGCTGGCCGCGGTGCAGATCCGCGATCCTGAACGCGTCTTTGGCCTTTACCCGCATGAAGTGTCCGGCGGCATGGGCCAGCGTGCCATGATCGCAATGATGCTGGTGGCCGGTCCCGAACTGCTGATTGCCGACGAGCCGACCTCGGCGCTCGACGTGACGGTGCAGCTCGAGGTGCTGGGCATTCTCAACCGGCTGGTTGCCGAGCGTGGAATGGGCCTGATTTTCATCTCGCATGACCTGAGGCTGGTTTCCTCCTTCTGCGACCGCGTCATCGTCATGTATGCCGGCCGCATCGTCGAAGAACTGCAGGCCGGCGAACTGGCGCATGCCAGGCATCCCTATACGCAGGGCCTGCTCAACTGCATGCCGCGCATCGGCGCCGACCGCCATCCGCTCCCGGTTCTCGACCGCAAGCCGGAGTGGGCGCTATGAGGCCGGCACTCGCCATAGACAGTCTGCGCGTCACCTTCGACGACTTCGTCGCGCTGGACGATGTGAGCCTCGCCGTCGCGCCCGGCGAGTCCTTCGGGTTGGTGGGCGAATCCGGTTCCGGCAAATCGACGCTGCTGCGTGCCGTCGCCGGGCTCGCACCGGTCAGCGGCGGAACCATCGAGGTCGACGGCAAGCGGCTCGACGGCAAGCGCAGCAAGGCATTCTACCGTCAGGTGCAGATGGTGTTCCAGGATCCGTACGGATCGCTGCATCCGCGCCAGACGGTTGACCGGCTGCTGCTGGAGCCGCTGGCGATTCATGGTTTTGACGATACCGAAAGGCGCATCGTTAGGGCGCTGGACGAGGTGGGACTGGGGCCCGGCTTCCGCTTCCGTTACTCGCATCAGCTCTCCGGCGGCCAGCGCCAGCGCGTGGCCATTGCGCGCGCGCTTATCCTTGAGCCGTCGATCCTGCTGCTCGACGAGCCGACCTCGGCGCTCGACGCCTCGGTGCAGGCAGAGGTGCTGAACCTGCTGGAGGAGGTGCGCACGGCGCGCAAGCTCACCTTCGTCATGGTCAGCCACGACCTCGCCGTCGTCACTCATATGTGCGACCGGCTGATGGTGATGCAGAATGGCCGCGAGGTCGAGCTTCTGACAGCTGCCGATCTCGCCAGCCGCAATGTCGGGCAGGACTATACGCGCAGCCTTCTCGTTGCCAGCGAGGGCTTCCGCCGCAGCGCCTGATGCCGCAGGACCACCGTACCGCTTCGCATGTGTCCGGTGTGCAACGGCTCCCGTTCAAATGAGCTGGGCAGCCTCAGCGCCAGGCCGCCAGCCAGCCAAGCCCGGCTTCTGTTGTGCTGCGCGGCCTGTATTCCGCGCCGAAGTGGCCGCGATAGCCGCCTTCGGCCAGCTTGGGCAGGAGGCAGGCGAAATCGATTTCGCCTGAATCCGGCTCGCCGCGGTCCGGAACGGCGGCGAACTGGACATGGCCGATCCTGTCCTTGTGGGCCTCGAATTCCTCCAGCACCGGCTTTCCCGCGCGGCCGACATGATAGCAGTCGAACATGATGCGGATATTGGCACGGCCGGCTTCTGCGATGATCGCAGAAGCCGTTGCGTTGTCGCTGAGGAAATAGCCCGGCGCGTCGTGCCGGTTGATCGGCTCGATCAGGATCGTGATGCCAGAGGGCGCTGCCTGGTCGGCGGCATAGCGCAGGTTGGCGATGAAGGTTTCGCGCGCTTCCGGCGCATCGGTCTTGCCGGCCATGACGTGGACTGCGCTTGCGCCGATCTCCTCAGCATAGGCCAGCGCCTGATCGATGGCTTCGCGGGCATCCTGCTCGCGGCCCGGCAGGGCGGACAGTCCGAAATCGCCGTTTTCCAGATTGCCGCGCGATGTGTTGAGCCCAAGCACCGGCAGGCCGGTTTCGGCCAGCGCCTGCTTCATCTCCATTGCATCTGTCGCATAAGGCCAGTGCAGTTCCACAGCCGTAAACCCGGCACGTTTTGCGGCATGTACGGCATCCGGCAGCGACAGTTCCGTCCACAGGAAGCCGAGATTGGCCGAAAAGGACAGGCTCATGATTATTCCCACTCGATATTGAAATGATCGACGATGTCCCGCACCTGCGCGGGCGTCAGCATTTTTGGCGACATGCCACGCGTCAGCAGGGCAAGGCGCGCGGTCTCCTCAAGCTCTTCCATGGCGTAAAGTGCTGCTTCCAGATCTTTGGCGGCGACCACCGGCCCGTGATTGGCCAGAAGCACGGCGCTGCGCTTGCCGGCAAGGCCACGGATCGCCTCGCCAATGGCCGCGTCGCCCGGCCGGAAATAGGGCAACAGCTTCACCTTGCCGAGCCGCATGATCGAATAGGGTGTCAGCGGCGGCAGCACATTGTCCGGATCGGTTTCCGGCAGCATCGAAAGCGCAACGGAATGGGTGGAATGCAGATGCACGATGGCGCCGGACTTCGCGCCGCGTGTCTCGTAGAAGGCCGAATGAAGCGGCATTTCCTTGGTCGGCGCGTCGCCGCAAGTCAGGCGGCCCTGCGTGTCGAGCAGCGAAAGGCGGGCGGGATCGAGCGCGCCCAGCGATGAGCCTGTGGGGGTGACGAGCAGGCGGCCATCGGAAAGGCGGGCGGAAATATTGCCGGATGCGCCGCCGGTCAGCCCGCGCTCGAAGATCGAACGCGCCATGGTGCAGATCGTTTCGCGCAGGCGCGCTTCTTCGCTCACCCCTGTCTCCCTTCTAGCATGGCCAGCGCTTTGGAGAAGAAATCCTCCGAGCCGAAATTACCAGACTTGAGGGCGAGCCCGAAATCCTCGTCGCCAAGACGCAGCATCGGCACGCCGGGGTCGATCTCCGGGCCGACCTGCAAGGCTTCGCAGGCAAGGCCCTGCACCACCGCGCCGGATGTTTCGCCACCGGCGGAGACCAGTCGCCTCACGCCGAGGTCGCGCGCCTGTGCCGCCAGACCGGCAAAGAAGGCTTCGATGCGGCCCGCAAGCTCTTCGGTTCCATAGCGTTGCTGGGCGTGGCCGACTTCTTCCGGGTCGGCGGAAGAAAACACCAGCGGCGCACCCTCAAGGTTCTGCTGGAGCCACACGGCAGCGGAGGCAGTCGTCATGTCGCCGGCCATCAGGGCATCGGCCTTGATTTCCAGAGAAGGATGGCCGGCGCGGTAGTGTGCAACCTGCGCGCGCGTGGCACGCGAGCACGAGCCGGAAAGTACGGCGCCCGGTCCTTCGATCGCGTTCCACTGAACGTCGCGGTTGCCGATCAGACCCTTGCGGCGGAAGTTCTCCGGCAGGCCGAGTGCAACGCCGGAACCTCCGGTGATGAGCGGAAGGTCCGCTGCCGCTTCGCCGATTGCGATCAGGTCTTCGTCCTGCACCGCATCCACCACCACCAGCGTGCTGCCCTGCGCCTGCTGTCGCGTGAGCGCTTCGCCAATGGCCTGCGCGCCGCGCCGCACATCGCTAAAGCCGACATGCCCGACCGGCAGCGCCGTCTGATGCTGAAGCCAGCGGCGAATGTCGGGATCGGTCATCGGGGTGAGCGGATGCGCCTCCATCCCGGATTCGCTGAGCAGCCTGTCGCCCACGAACAGATGGCCCTGATAGATGGTGCGGCCGGTCGCCGGAAAGGCCGGGCACACGATGACCTTCTCCGCACCCAGCGCCTTGACCAGCGCTTCGGCCACGGGTCCGATGTTGCCCTGCGGCGTGGAATCGAAGGTCGAGCAATATTTGAAGAAGAACTGGCGGCAGCCCTGTTCACGCAGCCATTCCAGCGCCTCGAGCGATTGTGCGACAGCCTGCTCCGGGGCGATGCTGCGCGTCTTCAGCGCCACGACGCCGGCTTCGACGCCGGCGTCGGCCTTTCCGCGCGGCACGCCGCAATATTGTGTTGTCGCCATGCCGTTCTTGACCAGCGTATTGGCCAGATCGGACGATCCGGTGAAGTCGTCGCCTATGCAGCCCAGCAGCATGTTACCCGTCCTCGTAGCGTTTCGGCGGCAGGTCGATGCCGCTTTGGGCGGCGTAGAGCTTGACCAGTGCCACATCCCCCTCGCGCCCCATGCCTGCGGCGGAAGCCGCGCGGTAGCGCTCGAGCGCGGCCTGCGAAACCGGCAAGTCCAGCTTCGCGCCGGCCGCCGCATCGGTGACGATGCCCAGATCCTTGACGAAGATGTCGACCGCCGAATGTGGCCGGTAGTCGCCATCGGCGATGTAGGGGCCACGGTTCTGGAACATCCATGAAGAGCCCGCGCAGGCGGGAATGACCTGCATGATCTGGTCCGCGTCCAGCCCCTGCGCGATGCCGAAGGCAAAGGCTTCCGCCGTGGCTGCAATGTGGATTCCGGCCAGAAGCTGGTTGACGCTCTTCATCGCCGAGCCGGGTCCGGCCCTGTCGCCGAGCCGGAACAGGGTCTCGGCCATGGCATCCAGAGCGGGTTCGGCTTTCGCAAAAGCTTCGGGGCTGCCGGAGGCCATGATCGAAAGCTTGCCCTGAGCGGCGCGCGCCGAGCCGCCGGAAATCGGGGCGTCGAGAAAGAGGATGCCCTTTCCGGCAAGCTGTTGTTCGAACGCGATGGCCTGCTGCGGGTCGATGGTGGCGCAACTGATCACCACCGCGCCCGGCTTCAGCCTTTCGGCAAGGCCGTTGGTCCCGAACAGGGCTTCGCGCGTCTGCGCGGCGTTGACCACGACGAGGATTGCACCGTCTGCTTCGCCGGCTGCTTCCGCCAGCGGGCGGTCAATCCCGGCTTCGGCGCGGAAGCGTGCCTGCGTGTCCGCGTTCAGGTCGAATCCGTCCACGCAAAGCCCTGCGCGCAGCAGCGAACGGCCCATGCCGTAGCCCATCGCGCCGAGGCCGATCAGAAGGAAATGTCGGCCGGCCGCGGAAGTTTCCTGCGCTTTCGTCGTCAAGATGCGCGCTCCGCAGCCGGTGCGTAATCCTCAAGATAGGCGTGCACGATAGCTTCGAACGACTCGTCCGCAGCGAAGCCAAGCCTGAGTGCCTGGCTGGCGTCGAACGCCTGGGGCCACGTGGAGATGATCGCCTCGACGGCGGGATCTTTCTCGTGACGGATAAGGGCGACGGCCGCATCGCCGGCAATGGCGCGCAATGCCTCGATCTCGTCGGCCACGGTTGCCGAGACGCCGGGCATGGTCATGTTGCGGCGTTCGGCAAGCAACTCGCTGCTGACGGCCGCGGCATGGGCCATGAAGCCGATCGCGGCGCGCGGGCTGGCGAACCAGTGCCGCACGGAAGTGTCGACCGGCAGGGTTGCCGGCAGGCCCGCCAGCGGTTCGCGCAAGATGCCGGAGAAGAAGCCGGAGGCGGCGGCGTTCGGTTTGCCGGGGCGAATGCAGATGGTCGGCAGGCGGATGCCGATGCCGTCGAGAAAACCGCGCCGGCTGTAGTCGGCAAGCAGCAACTCGCCGATTGCCTTCTGCGTGCCGTAGCTGGAACGCGGGGTGATGATGTAGTCGTCGCCGATGACATCGGGCAGGGGCGAGCCGAACACCGCCAGCGACGAGGTGAACACCACCCGCGGGCAGTAGCCGTCGATCTCGCTGGCCTTGCGGATCGCCTCGAACAGGTGGCGGGTGCCGTCCAGATTGATGCGATAGCCCTTTTCGAAATCCCGCTCCGCCTCCCCCGATACGATGGCCGCCAGATGGAAGATCACGTCGGGACGGGATGCGATGAGACGCGCCGCCGTTTCCGGCGCCGAGATGTCGCCTGTCTCAACCGTTGCCGCCACCTCTTCTGTCGCGGGCACATTCGCGGGGACGATGTCGAATAGAGTCATCCGCCCGACCTTGCGGCCACCAATTTCGCCATCCTTCACGAGGCGCTTTGCCAGCCCGTCGCCGAGCATGCCGGCCGCGCCGATGATAAGGCAGTGAAGCATTTTCACAGAACTCCGAATGATATGCCTGCGGCTCATTGGTCAGGCCGCGTGATATGGGAGAGATCAGCCCGCCTTGGCGGCGCTGGACAATTGCTTGAGGCGTTGGGGGCCCTCTGCGATATCCGCTGCCGTGGGGCTGATGCCGGCTGCGAGAAGCCGCCGCGCGATCATATGGTCGGCTGGCCGGTTGATGGAATCGACGGCGACCAGCTTCTCGCCGCTGAAATGATAGACGGAAAAGGCGTTGGTTTCGGGATCGCCCGAAACGATGCACTTGTCCGCACTGGCCGACAGCCCGGCGGTCTGGAGCTTCATGTCGCCCTGATCGGACCAGAACCAGGCCACCTCGGCGTAGGGGCGCGGGCGGCCGGTGAGAGCCAGTGCGACATGCCGTGCATGGTCGGTTGCGTTCTGCACCGATTCCAGACGCACCCGCGTTTTGAGCTGATGGTGATCGAAGCTGACGCAATCGCCGATGGCGTGGATGTTCGCTGCCGAGCTGCGCAGATTCGGATCGACGACGATGCCGTTTGCGATTTCAAGTCCAGCGTTGGCGGCAAGCTCTACATTGGGCACCGCGCCAATCCCCATCACGACCATATCGGCATCGAAACGGCGGCCGTCCGCGGCGGAAACGGCGACAACACGCCCGTTTTCGCCGTGGATGGCGGCAAGCTGCGCACCGGTGATCAGTTCGATGCCGGCAGAGCGGCTGCGCTGCTCGACATGGGCGGAAACGACCGGCGCGACCGAACGGGCAAGCACGCGCAGCGCGGCCTCGATGAGCGTGACAGACTTGCCAAGACCGATGCAGCTATGCGCCATTTCCATGCCGATGAAGCCGCCGCCGACGATCACCACATTCCCAACCCGGGGCATTGCCGCGCGGATGCGGCGTGCATCCTCCATGGTGCGCAGCGTGACGATGCCGTCGAGTTCCAGGCCGGAAAGCTCGGGCATCCTTGCCCGCGCGCCCGTTGCCAGAACGAGGTCGGTGAATTCCAGCTCGCGGCCGCCCGCCAGAACCAGCCGCTTGGCGCCCGCGTCGATTCGCTCGGCGCGGGCGCCAAGTTCGAGTTCCACGGCATTGTCGCGGTAGACGGTCTCGGTGCGCAGCACCAGCCCTTCCGCATCAGGGGCTTTCAGGTAGGACTTCGACAGCGGAGGCCGGTGATAGGGCAGGTCCCTTTCGTCGCTGACCAGCACGATCTCGCCGGAATATCCTTCCTGACGCAGGCTGATCGCGGCCTGCGAGCCGCCATGCCCGGCACCGACGATGATGCATCTCTCGACCATAAGCCCTCCACTGGCGGGCCTCGCCGCAGCGATCTGCGTCAAGGCACTTTTCATCCGGCCCGCCCGGCACGCAAGCCGCGCGCTTCGCTCCCTCGACCGGGCCGCGAGATATTTCGTTGCATATTCCCGGAGAAATTTAAACAATTAGTTTGACCGATTGATCAGATCGTTTAGTAGTACCGCTGACGACGTCGGCCGGACCCATCGGAGGTGGGAAGGAAGCCGACGGCGGCATGGGTGGAGAGCCGGCTCTGGAGGTGTGCGTCGCAGTTCGATGCATGGAGCCATGTCCGTGTGCGCGTGGCCGGGCCGCGTCGATGCACGAGGGAGGAATTCGGGTTTTGAAGAGATATTGGTCGGATTACACGAGCGAGGAGTTTTCCCGACTCGATCGTGGAAGCATCGTCGCGGTGCTTCCGGTCGGCGCGACAGAGCAGCACGGGCCTCATCTGCCGTTGTCGGTCGATTCGGCGATCGTCAGTGGAATGGTCGCAGCCATCGTCGAGCGCCTGCCTGAGGCAAGCAGGGCCCTGTTCCTGCCGATGCAGCCGATCGGCAAGAGCAACGAGCACGCGCGCTATCCCGGCACGCTGACCTTTTCGGCGCAGACGCTCATTTCCATGTGGTGCGAGATCGGTGCGTGCGTTGCCGCCAGCGGCGTGCGCAAGCTGGTTCTGCTCAACAGTCACGGCGGCCAGATCAGCATCATGGACATTGTCGCGCGCGAGTTGCGCGCGCGTCACGGCATGATGGTGTTCTCGGTCAACTGGTTCGGGCAGGGTTTGCCGGAAGGTCTCTACGGCGATCATGAAATGCAGCACGGCATTCATGCCGGCGACATGGAGACCTCGGTCATGCTCGCCCTGCATCCCGACCTCGTGGTGATGGGCAAGGCGCAGAATTTCGAGGCTCTCACCGAGACCTTCGCCAGCGAATACCGCCATATCTCGCTGTCGGGCGCGAAGCCCGGCTGGCAGATGCACGACATCAATCCCTTCGGCGCAGCCGGCAATGCCGCGGCTGCGACTGCCGAAAAGGGCCGCCAGACAATCGACCATGCCGCCGACCGTCTGGTCGAGCTGCTCGCGGAAATCGAACGCGCTCCTTTGTCCTGGCTCGATAACAACCCGGCTTGGGGTGAGGAGAAGCAATGAGCGCAGCAGCTACGACCGTTTCGCAGCCACTGATCGAGATCAGGAACGTCTACAAGCAATATGGTACCGGTGTGGTGGCTGTCCGCGACATGTCGCTCGCCATCGAAGACGGACAGTTCGTCAGCTTCCTTGGACCGTCGGGGTGCGGCAAGAGCACGGCGCTGCGCATGATTGCCGGCCTGTCCGAGGTGTCCGCCGGCACGATCACCGTGAACGGCCATGCGCCGGACAGTGCCAGCGGTCCGCAGGATGTGGGCTTCGTGTTTCAGGAGCCGACCCTCATGCCCTGGGCGTCTGTTTTCGACAATGTGTTCCTGCCGTTGCGCCTTGGCGGCATGTCTCGCGCGCAAGCATCGCCCCGCGTCGAGGAAGTGCTGGCCCAGGTCGGGCTGAGCAAGTTCGCGAACGCCTATCCGCGTGAGCTTTCGGGCGGCATGAAGATGCGCGTTTCGATTGCGCGCGCCATAGTGACCAAGCCTCGCCTGCTGCTCATGGACGAGCCGTTCGCAGCGCTCGACGAGATGACCCGCTTCAAGCTCAACAACGACGTGCTTCGTCTGTGGCAGGAGCACGGGCTGACCGTGATCTTCGTTACCCACAGCGTTTATGAGTCGGTCTATCTGTCCAACCGCGTCGTGGTCATGGCTGCACGGCCCGGCCGCGTCGTGGCCGATATCGCCATTCCGGGAGCCTATCCGCGTGCGGACAATTTCCGCACCACCCGCGAATATACCGAAAGCTGTGAAATCGTGTCCGATGCGCTCAACCAGACGCTCGGCAGCGACGACATCGACCATTGAGGGCCTCGCCATGACAACCGAGACGCCGGTACTCAATTCCGAACAGAACCGCCGCGCGCGCGTCGAGCGCCGCAAGGCGGTCATCATGCCGACCATGGCCATCGTCATCGCACTTCTCGTGTGGGAAGGGCTTGTCCGCTATTATCAGGTTCCGCACTACGTCATCCCCGCGCCGTCGCTGATCGCACAAACGCTGGTGAAGGATTGGTCCTCGCTGATGAACTCGATGATGTTCACGGTGAAGCTGACCATGCTTTCGCTTGCCTGCGCCATTGCCGGCGGCGTCCTGCTGGGCATGATCTTCGCCCTGTCGCGCACGGTGGAGATGAGCTTCTTCCCCTTCGCGGTGATCCTTCAGGTCACGCCCGTCGTCGCGATTGCGCCGCTGATCCTCATCTATGTGCGCGACACGTTCACCGCGCTGCTCATCTGCGCGTGGATCGTGGCCTTCTTCCCGATCCTGTCGAACACGGTGATCGGCCTGCGCAGCGCCGATCATAACCTGCGCGACCTGTTCAAGCTCTATCGGGCGACCCCGGTGCAGCGCCTGCGCTTCCTTCTGGCCCCCAGCGCCCTGCCTTATTTCATGGCAGCGCTGAAGATTGCCGGCGGACTGGCGCTGATCGGTGCCGTCGTGGCGGAGTTCGTGGCGGGAACCGCAGGCCAGAACACCGGTCTTGCCTCGCGCATTCTGGAATCGAGCTTCCGTAACGAGATACCGCGCATGTTCGCAGCCCTGTTCCTCGTTTCCGTTCTCGGCATCGTCATCTTCCTGGCGACGAGCTGGCTGTCGCGCCTCGTGCTCGGCCGCTGGCACGAAAGCGAAATCCGCCGGGAGACCTGAGCGTGACCAACGGGCACGACATTCCGCACGCTGCCGCGCCGGACGGGACATTGCGCCTGTCGGGCGTGGGCGTGGCCGGGCTTCCCGGTCGCCACGATATCGTGGTGAAGGACGGCGTCGTCGCCGATGTCGTTCCCGCCGGGTCCGCTGTTGTCGAGGCGGGGGGCGGCTTCGTCACGCCTTTGCTTGCCGATGCGCATGTGCATCTCGACAAGACCCACACCATTGGGCGCATCAGAGCCGGCGTTCCGGCTCCCATCGAATCCCTCTTCGATGCCATCGCGCTGATGGAGGAGGACCGGCCGAACTGGACCGCTGCCGATATCCGCCTGCGTGCCAGCCGCGCGCTGGAGGCGGCCTTCGCACATGGTGTCGGCGTTGTGCGCAGTCATGTCGACTGGGTGTCTTTGGACATGCCTGCCGCATGGCCGGTGCTTTGCGAACTGCGCGAAGAGTGGAAAGGCCGGGTCGATCTGGAGATAGCTGCGCTGCTGCGCGGAGACCTGTTGCCGGATGCGGGGGCCGAAATCGCCGCGCAGGTCAGGCGCGATGAGGCTGTATTCGGAGCGTTCTTCTATCGCAATGCCGATCTGGAAACCAGGGTCGGAACCATGTTCGCGCTCGCCGCGCACCATGACCTCAAGCTCGACTTCCATGTCGATGAGGGGTTGGAGCCCGAAGCCGATGGACTGTCGCTGATCATCGATGCGACTGCGCGCTTCGGCATGGCCGGTCGCGTGCTGTGCGGCCATGCCTGCTCGCTATCGCTGCGCTCTCAGGACGAGGTGAAGCGGATCGTCGATGCCGGTGCGAGTGCCGGCGTGGGGCTGGTGGTCCTTCCGACCACCAACCTTCATCTGCAGGATCGCGGGACCGGTCGCACGCCGCGCCTGCGGGGCCTCGCTCCGCTGAAGGAGGCGCGCGCAGCCGGCATGGACGTGATGATCGCCTCAGACAATGTGGGCGATGCCTTCTATCCGTATGGAGACTACGACCCGCTGTCCGTGCTGCGGCTGGCGGTTCCGGTCGCGCATCTGGAACCGGATGCTTGGCTGGACAGCATAACCTCGCTCCCCGCGCGCTGGTGCGGGAGCGATCTTTCCATGCCCATCGCAAAGGGCATGCCGGCCGATTTCATCTGGCATGCCGCAACCGATATGGGCGACCTCATCAGCCGGCCCCGGAGCGAACGCATCGTCTATCGGCGCGGTGCGCCGCTGCCGGCCCAAAACCACGATTGGAGAAACGCATGAACGTCGCGACAAAGCCCGCCCGCGCCTATGACTGGGCCGCCTTCCGCAGCGAGATCGATGGCATCCGCGTCTATGACGATCCGAAGCAGGTCGAACTGCGTTCGCGCGACTATTTCTGGTACAGCCCGATCCTCAGCGAGGATATCGGCCATTTCGTGGGCGATCTGGTGGTTATCCCCGCAGATCAGGACGAGGTGCGCCGGGTGGCGGCAGCAGCCGCCAAGCTGCGTATCCCGATCACCATTCGCGGTGGCGGCACCGGCAATTACGGCCAGTGTGTGCCGCTGGAAGGCGGCATCATCCTCGACATGACCAAGATCGACAAGGTGCTGTCGATCGAGCCGGGTCGTGTGCGCGTGCAGGCCGGCGCGCGCATCGCGCGGCTTGACGATGCCGTGCGCGAAACGGGGCAGGAGCTTCTGATGTACCCGTCGACGCGCCGCATCGCCACCATCGGCGGCTTCTTCACCGGCGGTTCGGGCGGCATCGGTTCGCTGCGCCATGGCATGCTGCGCGACGATGGCAACATCTATTCGGTGAAGGTGATGACGGTGGAGCCGGAGCCGAAGATCATCGAACTGCATGGCCACGACATCCAGAAGGTGCAGCACGCCTACGGCACCAACGGCATCGTCATGGAACTGGAGATCGGTCTGACGAAGGCCACCGACTGGATCCATACCGCGGCCCTATTCGAAAGCTACGACGCCACGCTGCGTTTCTGCCTCAAGGCGCTGGAAGACAAGTTGGACTGCTATCTGCTGACAACGGTGGATCGCCGTTTCTCGCGCTTCTACACCAAGTTCGGAGAGCTGTTCCCGGCGGACCGCGATGCGGTGTTCGCGATGATCGCACCCGAAGAGCAGGCGCGTTTTGCCGGGTTGGTGGCATCGTTCGGCGGCCGGGTTTCGTTCGGCATGACGCAGGACGAGCTTCATGCAAAGGGATTGCAGCCCGCTTACGAATGCGGCTGGAACCACACCACCTTGCAGGCGCTGAAGGCCGAGGAAGGCTGGACCTATCTGCAGGTCGCCTATCCGCGTCCCTTCGATCCGGATGTGGTTCTGCGCCAGATGGAGCGTTATGGCGACGACCAGTACATGCACCATGAAATGGCGCGGCTGGAAGGCGAAGTGCAGATCTTCGGCCTGCCGCTGGTGCGCTACAAGGACCGCGACGACACCTACCGCGTCATCCGCGAACTGGAGGAACAGGACGGCTGCGACATCTACGATCCGCACGCCTTTACCATCGAGGATGGCGGCATGAAGCAGATCGACACCATCCAGATCGAATTCAAGAAGCTGGCCGATCCCTATGGCCTGCTGAACCCCGGCAAGACCCGTGGCTGGACGGCCGACATGGTCGCCACAGACTGAACCGAAGAACCAATGGGAGTACAGTTCTGATGACAAACATGCTCAAAGTGGCGATGACCGCCGCAACGCTTGTGGTGTCCACGCAATTTGCGATGGCGCTGGACAAGGTCACGCTCGGCACCAACTGGCTGGCGCAGGCCGGCCATGGCGGCTTCTATCAGGCGGTGGCCGATGGCACTTATGAGAAGTACGGCCTCGACGTCACCATCGAAATGGGCGGCCCGCAGGTCAACAACCGTCCGATGCTGGCTGCCGGGCGGCTGGATTTCCTGCTGACGGGAAATCTGCTTTTGTCGTTCCACAACACGGCCAACGATATTCCGACAACCGTCGTCGCTTCCTTCTACCAGAAGGACCCGCAGGCGCTGATGGCGCATGAGGGCGCCTACAAGGACTTTCAGGACCTGACCAATGCACCCTCGGTGCTGATGGCCAAGGACACCCAGTACGGTTTCTGGCGCTGGCTGGTCAGCGATTTCGGGTTCAGGGACGAGCAGATCCGCCCCTATGGCTACAGCCTCGCCCAGTTCCTGAGCGATCCGAAGATGGTGCAGCAGGCCTATGCCACGGCCGAGCCGCTTTACGCGCAGAAGGAAGGCGCGAAGGTCACCACCTATCTGCTGGCAGACTACGGCTACAGCACCTATGCCAACACGATCGAAACGCGCCTGGATCTGGTCGATAACAATCCGGACCTCGTTCAGCGCTTCGTGGATGCGAGCATCATTGGCTGGAACAATTTCCTCTACGGCGACCGCAGCAAGGCCTATGAGCTGATCCTGAAGGACAACCCCGACATGAGCACCGAGACGCTGGACGGCGAGATCGAGATGCTGAAGAAGCTGGAGATGATCGACAGCGGCGATACGCTGGAAAAGGGCATCGGCGCGATCTCGCTCGAGCGCGTGAAGCAGTTCTACGATCTCGCGGTCAAGTCCGGCATTGTCGAGGACGGCAAGATCGATATTTCCAGGGTCGCGACGGATGCCTTCGTCAACAAGGGCGTTGGGCTCGACCTGAAGAAGCAGCTCAACCCATAATCAGAAAAAACGGAAAATGGAGCGATGGGCAGCCTGGCTGCCCATCGCCTTCGTGTACAGGCAATGACACAGCAAAAGGCTGGAAATCCGGAACCGCAGGTGTCCAGCGCCAGGGACAAGGTCCTTGAGCGCCGGCGCACGATCCTTGCCGCCATCCGCGATGCGGCAATCGACGAGTTCGCCAGCAAGGGGCTTATAGGGGCTTCCACACAGGCGATTGCGCAGCGCGCCGGGCTGACCAAGCCGCAGCTCCACTACTACATTTCCAGCAAGGAAGAGCTTTACGAGGATATACTGGTCTATATCCTCGATGAGTGGCGGGAACTGTTTCTCACGGCCTCCACCGGCGACAGCCCGGCAGAGGTGATCCGCGCCTATGTCCACAAGAAGCTGGAATACGGACGCAGGAACCCGAAAGCTTCGCGCCTTTTCACCACCGAGATCGCCAATGGCGCCCCGGTACTCGGCCGCCACTGGGCGCCCTATCAGGCTTCGACGCTGGAAGCCGTCAGGCTGATCCAGTCCTGGGTCGATCAGGGACTTGTCCGGCCGGTCGACCCCCTGCTGTTCCAGATGCATATCTGGGCGGTTACCCAGCACTATGCGGATTTCGAGGTGCAGGTCCGCAACATGATGCATCTGGGCGATGGCGAGGAACCCGACTACGAGCGGATCGAGAAAGAGGTTGCCTCGCTTTTCCTGCGCGCGCTGGGGATCGAATAGCTAACCCGCAACCTACCAACCAAGGCAAACCGGCCTCGCCAGCGAACGCAGCCGGGCCGGCCACCAGACAGGACCCGAGAGATCATTCCCATGGCACGCATCACCTATGTGACCCACGATAACCAGCGCTTCGAGCTGGACGCGGAAAACGGGTCCACCGTCATGGAAGCGGCCGTGCGGGCAGGGGTGCCCGGCATCGAGGCAGAGTGCGGCGGGGCCTGCGCCTGCGCAACCTGCCACGTCTATGTCGAGCCGCAATTCATGGAATCGGTCGGTGAGGCTGACGGCATGGAAACCGACATGCTGGATTTTGCCTGGGAACCATCGGCCAATTCGCGTCTCTCCTGCCAGCTCAGGGTAACCGACGCGCTCGACGGCCTCGTCGTGCGCATTCCCGAACGTCAGGGATAGAGCCGAGCGGCGGCATCGCCCTCCAATGCAGCATCTGAAACCCTGACCGGGCCGGCAACACCAGTTCCCGGCCCGCATGGCGTGCATCCGCATGGGTGGCGCCATCGAAACGCATATTGAACATATGTTTTTTATTGTATAAGAAAAAACAAGTGTTCCGATATGTGCCGACTGACGGGCGGCTGCCGGCAATTGCAGGGAGATAGAGTGTTGATGTCGTTGCCGCGTGTTACCTACACAAATCTGGGCGAGGATTTTTCCGGGGTACATGCGCGCCTCGACGCCGAACTTGAAAAGCTGGCAGCGGAAACGCTGGGCCGTACACATGCCGCCTCCATCGGCGGCAGGGATGAGGCGGGTTCCTCGACATTCTCCATCTCCTCGCCCATCGACCGCGATGTCGTGCTTGGCAATTTCGCCGCTTGCGATGCTGCGATCATCGGGCAGGCGGTGGCTGCGGCGCGGGCAGGGGCCGCGCAGTGGGCGAGGCAGCCCTGGCAGGAGCGTGTTGCGAAGCTGCGCCGTGCCGCCGACATTCTGGAGCAGCGGAAGTATTCGATCTCCGCCGCCTGCCTTGTCGAAGTCGGCAAGTCGCGCATGGAAGCGGTGGGCGAGGTCGAGGAAGCAATAGACCTGATCCGCTATTACAGCGGCGAGCTGGAGCGCAATGACGGCTATGAGGCAGAAGGCGAGAAGGCCCTGCCGCAGGAGCGCAGCTGGTCGCGCCTGCGGCCTTACGGCGTCTTCGCCGTCATCGCGCCGTTCAATTTCCCGGTGGCGCTTTCGATTGGCATGTCCACGGCCGCACTTCTCGGCGGCAATGCGGTTGTGTTCAAGCCCAACGAGATGAGCGCGCTGACGGGCCGCCTGCTGGCCGAATGCTTCCTCGCTGCCGGTCTGCCGGCCGGCGTCTTCAATCTCGTCTATGGCGGTGCGGAAGTCGGCCGGGCGCTGGCCGGGCATCCGGATGTCGATGGCATTGCCTTTACCGGCTCCAACGCCGTCGGGATGGAACTGCTGCGCCATTACACTTCGGGCCGCGCGGCCAAGCCGGTTCTCGCCGAAATGGGTGGCAAGAACTCGACCTTCGTAGCGGCCGATGCCGATCTCGATGTCGCGGCGGCCGGGGTCATGCGCTCCGCTTTCGGTCTTCAGGGCCAGAAGTGCAGCGCGCTGTCCAAGGTCTATGTCGCAAGCGCCGTGCGCGCCGCCTTCGTGGAAAAGCTGCTGGTGCAGATGTCTGGCATCGTCATCGGCGATCCGCGCCGGGCAGACGTTTATATGGGGCCGGTCATCAATGAACAGGCAGTGGCGCGCTTCGAGAAGGCTGCGGCGGAAGCCGCGCGCGCCGGGCAGGTTCTGGCCGGCGGCAAGCGTCTGGCCGAAGGTGCGATGGCGCGCGGCCTGTTCGTCGAGCCAACGCTGGTCGCGGGTCTCGACGCCGATCACCCCATCAACCGTGAGGAACTGTTCCTGCCGTTCCTGTCCTTGCAGGAATTCACGTCTCTCGATGTCGCCATCGCCGACGCCAACCGCGATGCCTATGGCCTGACCTGCGGTATCTACACCCGCAGCAGGGCAACGCTGGACACCTTTCTCGACACCATTCAGGCCGGCGTGCTCTACGCCAATCGCGCCACCGGCGCGACCACGGGCGCTTGGCCGGGCATCCAGACCTTCTGTGGCTGGAAGGGTTCGGGCACGACCGGCAAGGGCGGTCTCGGGCGCTGGTACCTGCCGCAGTTCATGCGCGAGCAGAGCCTGACGGTGTTCGGCCAGCCGGCGAACGCCTGACCGCGACGACCTGTGCCACGTCGCCGGTCGTCCGCGACCTGCGCATGGGCTTCAGGCAGCTTGCGGGGCTCAACTGCGGCGATCTCGGCGGCATGGCATAATGTGGTGGCTGCCGCCGTCGACATCACGGGGAGCAAGCGGCAAATGGCAAGGGATATCATTGACCGGGGGCAGTCGACGGCAATGCCGATGGGTGAACTGACCGCTGCCATTCACGAGCGGATAACGGCCATGCCGGCGCAGCTTGCCGCCGGTGCCCGCTTCATCCTCGACCACCCCGATGTGGTGGTGACATCCTCGATGCGCGACATCGCCATGTCGATAGGTGTGGCCCCGGCAACGCTGGTGCGGCTGGCGCGGGCGCTCGGCTTCCCCGACTGGTCGTCGCTGCGTGAAATATACGTCGCCTCCTATCGCGGCACGCCGGGGCTTTACGCGCGAGGGGCATCCGCGCTGGTCGAGGGCGGGGGAGAGGAAAGCCTGCTTGGCCGCATGACCGGCACCCTGGCGGCGGACACGACGCGCCTCGGCCTCGTCAACGATGCCGCGACCTTCGACGCGGCCGTGCGCCGGCTGGCGGAAGCGCCGCGCATCTATGTGGCGGCCTTCCTGTCCTGCCGCGCGCCGGGGCTGACCTTCACCTACATCTCGCGCCTGTTCCGTGATGAGGTGCATCTGAGCGAGGCGTCGGGTTCCTCGCTGGTCACCGAGCTTGCCACGCTCAGCGAGAAGGACGTGGTGCTGTCGATCAACTTCAGCCCCTATTCGCGCGACTCCCTGCTGGTTGGCGGCGCGGTGAAGCGTTCGGAAGCGGGGCTGATCTCGCTGGCCGACAGCCGCGTAACCCCGCTGACCGACGTGGCCGAGCACGTTCTGCTGTTCGAGACGGCAAGCCCCTCCTTCTTTCCCACCATCGTCGCGGCCACGGCGCTGGTCGAAGCGCTGGCTGCCGGCATGATGCGCCATCTCGGCGTGAAGGCGGCCGAACATCTGACGCGCGTGGAGGAAAGCCTCTACGCCGCCGACACCTATGTGGAGGCCAATGCCCGCAGCCGCGACCCCAACCCCGGCTCTGACCCCACCCCGAAATCAGGTCCACCCACCACCGGAAACCAGTCATGACCACGCATGTCTTCCACCGCGCACTGAAGTCGGTTCTGCCTTATGTGGCGGGCTGCGTCGATGGCCGCGCGGGCGACCACATCCTGCTGGCGCCGCCCCACACCGTCACTCCGGCCGACATCGAAGAGATCGTCTCGCGCCCCGGCGAGGTCGTGGATGCCACGCTCGCGGCGGTCACCTGAAAAGCGACATGCGCCGGGACACTCATCTGGACAGGTCGCCGGCGATGATGATCCGCTGGATGTCGCTCGTTCCTTCGTAGATCCGGCAGATTCGGGCGTCGCGATAGATGCGCTCGACGGGAAAATCCTTGAGATAGCCATAGCCGCCGTGGATCTGGATGGCTTCGGACGCTACCTTTTCGGCAAGCTCCGATGCGAAAAGCTTCGCCATGGCGGCCTCGCTCTTGCATGGTGCGCCGGCGTCGCGCAGCCGCGCCACCTGATGGAGGAAGCTGCGCGCCACCTCCACCTCGGTGCACATGTCGGCCAGCCGGAAGCCGACCGCCTGATGCTGGATGATCGGCTTGCCGAAGGTCTGCCGGTCCCTTGCATAGGCATGCGCCTGCTCGAACGCCGCCCGCGCCAGACCGACGGATTGCGCCGCGATGCCCAGCCTGCCTAGTTCCAGCGTGCTCATGGCCAGCGCGTAGCCGCCTCCGGGCTGGCCCAGAACATCCTCGTCGGCAACGAACACCTCGTCCAGCTGAACCTGACAGGTTTCCGAAGCGGAGAGGCCGAGCTTTTCCTCGACGCGCGTGGCGCGATATCCTTCGGCCGCCGTCGACACCAGAAAGGCAGTGATACGGCGGCGTGGATCGTCGCTTTCCGTGGCGGCGAATACGATCGCCACATCTGCGGACTTGCCGTTCGACATGAATTGCTTGGCCCCCGAAATCCGGTAGCCGCCGGGACATTTCATCGCTCTGGTGCGGATGGCGAAGGCATTGGAACCGGCTTCCGGTTCAGTGAGGCCAAAAGCGCCGTTCATCGTGCCGCGTGCGAGCGGGCGCAGGAAGCGCTCCTTCTGATCCTGCGTGCCGTGCGTGCGAATGGGTGTGCTGACGAGGCCGTTGTGGAGCGCCATCATCGCGCCGATACTGCCGTCCGCCACAGTTATTTCCTCGACTGCAAGCACATAGCTTACGTGATCGCTTCCCACCCCGCCCCATTCCTCGGGAACGAGCATGCCGAGGAATCCGAGTTCTCCAAGCGCGGCCATCTCGGCGCGTGGAAATGCCTTGTTGATGTCGCGTTCCGATGCTCCTGCAGCAAGAACGTCGCGCGCGAAAGCGCGTGCGCTGTCGCGGATCATTCGCTGGTCGTCGTTCAACAGACAATCGTGCATGATGCGCCTTCCCCTATCGTTCGTTTGCGAGCACGCCATCGCGCACCAGAATGTCTATCTGCCCGGCATCCATGCCGAGCACTTCCGACAGCACCTGCCGTCCATCCGCGCCCAGCCTTGGAGGAGGCGAACTGCGCGATACCGCCATGCCCGAGAACCTGACCGGCTGGGTCATGGTGGTGATGCGCGTTCCTTCAGGCGTGTCGATTGCGTGCAGCACTCCGCGTTGGCGGGCCTGAGGACTCGCGATTGCCTGGCTTGCCGTCAGGATCGGTGAACAGGGCACGTCGTGGTGCTGGAGGGTGTTAATGACCTCCTCGACGCTGCGCGTGCCGCTCCATGCCTCGATATATTGTTTGAGCTGTTCGTGATTTTCATTGCGCCGGCCGTTGTCGCAAAACCGCTCGTCTCGTGAAAGGTCGGGGTTGCCCATAGCCTCGGCGAGGCGCGCGAACTGTTTCGGATTGAGGACGGCGATGGTGAAGTGCCCGTCACGGGCCCGGAAGACGCCGAAGGGAGCTCCCAGAGGGTGGCGGTTGCCGACGCGTGAGGGCGGCGCCTCGCCATAGAAATGCTGTGCCAGCGCGGCTGGAAGGAAGCTGGTCAGGCAGTCATGCATGGCGACATCCACATATTGTCCCCGCCCACTGCGTTCGCGGGCGAGCAGCGCTGCAAGCACCGACCATGATGCGAACAGGCCGGTCGTCAGGTCCGCAACGGACTCGCCGGTCATCATCGGCGGCCCGTCAGGGTCGCCGTTGAGGTCGAGAAAGCCGGTCATTGCCTGGATGATGAGGTCGTAAGCGGGAAGGTTGCCCATCGAGCTTGTCTGACCGAACCCCGAGATGGAAACATAGACGAGGCGCGGGTTGATGGCCGAAAGTTCCGGATATCCGAGGCCCATCCGTTCCATGACGTCGGGGCGGAAATTCTCCACCAGCACATCGCATTGCCCGACAAGTTCGCGCACGATGCGACGCCCTTCGTCTGAGCGAAGGTCGATGGACAGGCTTTTCTTGTTCCGGTTGAGCAGGAGGAAAAGGCCGCCCGTGCCGTCGGATATGGGGGGAACGTGCCGATAATCGTCCCCCTCGGGCGCTTCGATCTTTATCACCTCGGCGCCAAGGTCGCCCAGCAGGGCCGTGCAAAACGGGCCAGCCAGAACACGTGTGAAATCAAGGATACGGATATCGTCGAGAAAGGGCTGGGCCATGGGGACCTCCGAAGTGATCCGCCTCAGCGTAAAGCCTCGACATAAAAGAAAAAGAATTGATTTCGATTAGCTGATATTGGAAAATCTTATAATGATTTCGTTGCGGCAACTTCACTATTTCGTAGCGGCGGCGCAGGCGGGATCGGCCACGCGCGCGGCCGAGCGCCTCAATGTATCCCAGCCATCCATCTCCACCGCGATACGCGAGCTGGAGGGGCAATTCGGGCAGCCGCTGTTCGAGCGACGGCAAGCTCTCGGACTGGAGCTGACGAGGTTCGGTGTCGAAAAGCTGGCTGAGGCGCGGCTGGTTCTGGATCGAATGGAGCATTTCGCCACGGTCTCCGGCGCGGGCCCGTCGCCCCGGCTCAGCCTTGCCTATTTCGCCACCATCGGGCCTTCCTGCCTGCCGCCGGTGCTGGCAAGGCTTCTGCGGGAGATGCCGCAATTGCAGGTGGATTTGCGCGAATGCGATCTGGACGCACTGTCCAGATCGCTGGAAAAGGGCATCGTCGATCTCGCGCTCACCTATGACGTGGGCCTGCCTGCCAGTATTTCGCGCGAAGTGCTTGTCGAGTATCAGCCGCATGCGGTGATGGCCGCAGACCATCTTCTTGCGCGACAGCCAGACGTCTCGCTTGCCGAACTCGCGCAACATCCCTTCATACTCATCGACCTGCCGCTGAGCCGCGAGTTCCTGATGGTGCCGTTCTGGCAGCAGGGCTTGTCCCCCAATGTGATATTGAGAACCGCATCTGTCGAAATGGTGCACAGCATGGCGGCCAACGGCCTGGGTGTCTCGATGCTCTTCAGCCGGTCCCGTAACGATATGAGCCGGGATGGAAAGCCGGTTGCCTGCCTGCCGATCCGCGACGCGCCACCCGGCCAGAGGCTGGTCGCGGCCTATGCGTCCGGAACTCCCGTGACGGCAGCGGCAAAAGCGGCGCTGTCCATCATCCGCTCTCATTTTTCGGGAACGGACGAAGGATAAGGCCGCGATTTCGTCGCATGCGAGGCTGCCGTTGAAAGCCTCGCGCAGTCGGTTTACGGCCGGCCGCCTCCCGCCGGCATGGCTGTTTCGACCAGCCGTGCCCACAAAGAAACGCCATAGGGGATCGCATCGTCGCTGAAATCATAGGCGGGATGGTGGAGCGCCGCGCTGTCGCCGTTGCCCACGAAGAGATAGGCTCCCGGCCGTGCGTTGAGCATCTCGGCGAAGTCTTCCGCGCCCATCATGGCAGGCATGTCGGTGACGATGTTGTCTTCTCCGACAATCCCGCTGGCGACACGCTCCAGAAGAGCAGCCTGCTCGGGCCGATTGATCATGGCGGGAACTTCGCGACTGTAAGCCGTCTCGGCTTGCGAGCCGAAAGCCGCCGCTATCTGGCAGGCGATCTCTCCGAGCCGCTTTTCCACGAGGTCCTGCACCTGTGCAGAGAAGGTGCGCACGGTGCCGAGTATCTCGGCGCTGTGCGGAATGACGTTGAAGGCATCCCCGGCGCTGATGCGTCCAACCGACACCACAGCGCGCTCCAGAGAATCCACGTCGCGGGAAACGATCGATTGCAGGGCGGTGACGAGGTGGCAGGCCGCGACGATCGGGTCCCGCCCCATATGCGGCATCGCCGCGTGCGCGCCTTTGCCGTTGAGGGTGATGCGGAACGTATCGGCAGCAGCCATGACAGGGCCCGCTCTCACGGCAAAGCGGCCGACCTCCATGCCGGGGAGGTTGTGCATGCCGTATATTTCCTGGATGCCGAAGCGCTCCATCAGGCCGTCGTCCAGCATCGCCCTTGCGCCATCTGCGCCTTCTTCCGCCGGCTGGAACACCAGAACGGCCTCGCCGTCGAAATTGCGGGTCTCGGCCAGATATCTGGCAGCACCCAGCAACATTGCGGTGTGGCCGTCATGTCCACAGGCGTGCATCTTGCCCGGCACCTGAGAACGATAACCGGCCTCGCCGATCTCCTCGATAGGCAAGGCGTCCATGTCGGCGCGCAGGCCGATGCGACGGCGGGAGCCGCCGCTGCGGCCGCGTATGACCGCGACCACGCCGCTCTGTCCGATGCCTGTCTCAACGATATCGCAACCGAATTCCCGCAGCTTTTCGGCGACAAAGGCCGAAGTGCCGGCGAGATCGAACAGAAGTTCGGGATTGCGATGCAGATGCTGACGCCATCCGGCGATTTCCGGCGTAAATTCGGCAACACGATTGATGACAGCCATGGCACGGCTCCTCTGTGAATTCCGGATCAGGCAGATTCTGCGAGCATTGCCTCGAACTCGGCGAACAGTTGCTCCGGATCGGCGGGCGATTCCACCAGTCCCTGTTCGAACTGTTCGCGGCACATCGCGGCCAGCATTCGCCGGGTCGCCGGACCCGTGCTTCCGAAGGGCGGCGTATCTTCGGCAAAATCAGCGAGCATGGTTTCGACCTCGGCGGTCGCCCATGGCGATGTCTCGCCGAATTTCTTCGCCTTGGTGAACCATTGCTGCCATGAGGCGCGCAGCGCGTTGTAGACGGCAACGACCGCGGCCGGATGGCGCTCTGCGAAATCGCGTCTGAAAGCCATGATGTGGAATGCGGGATAGATGCCGGTGCGCTTGTGGAACTCGGCCTCCGCCGACCGGAAATCGACAACCAGCCGTCGTGCCGCGCCATTCGGCGCGAACACCATATCCGGCATGAAGGCGGTGGTGATGGCATCGATTCTGCCTGCCATCATCTCCGCCATCAGGTTGCGGTCATCGGAAAGGAATTCGGTTCCGGGCGGCGGCACGACATCCTGCGGCGTGCGCGGCTTGAGGCCCGTAGTTTCGTCCAGATGACCGATCACCCACTGGACGTCGCCCATATCGACGCCGGAATCGCGCAACGCCTGCCGGGCCCACAGCGTGCCGCTGTCGCTCCATGAGTTGCAGCCTATGCGCTTGCCGCGCAGATCGGACAGCCGGGTCAGGCCGGAATCGCGGCGCACGATGTAGTTCCGGTGCCTGAAACCGCGCAGCACGAATGCCGGCAAGCCGACAAGGCCACGGTCGCCGTTGGCATAACCCATAACATAGCGGTTGAACGAGACTTCTCCGACGTCGCGGCCATCGGAAAATTCGTTGCCGATGTCGGCATGGTGATCGATGATCAGATCGATGCCGGGTGTGGCCACATTGCCGAGGATCAGCGGGCAGAACTGGTCATAGGCCCGCAGGACCATGTTGACGGATATGCTGGACATGGCGCCACCCTCAGTCCGCTTGATCGGGATCGACAGGCAGGCCGACCGCTTCCCGGAAGCGCCTGATGTCGGCCACGCAGGCATCGTGCAAACGGCTGGCGTCGGACCCGCTGGAGATAAGCGCGTAGCCGCGCTCATACATGTCTCCGAGCGACTTGCCGGGCCACAGCACCGAACCGAGGGATTTACCGGCGACCTTCGCGGCCCGCTCGACGCTTTCGATCATCTCCACCACGCCGGGATGCGACATCTGGCCCATCACCCCGGCCGAGGCGGAGAGATCGTAGGGTCCGATGAAGATCATGTCGATGCCGTCGACAGCGGCTATCTCTGCGGCATTGCGCACGCCTTCCACCGTTTCGATCTGCACCGCCAGCAGCACATTGTCGTTGGCGGTGGCCGCATAGTCCCTTGCCCTGATGCCGAAACCCGAGGCGCGGATGGTGCCGGGCGCTGCGCCCCGGTTGCCATGGGGCGGGTAGCGGCACCAGTCGACGATTTGGCGCGCTTCGTCGGCGGTCTCGACCGACGGCGTCACGAGCCCGGCCGCGCCGAGGTCGAGAACCCGCCGCATATAGTTCCCGTCCATGCGGGGCACGCGCACCAATGCGACCGTTGGCGAAGATTCCAGTGCCAGCAACTGCACGCCCAACGACATGTGGTCGCCTATGCCGTGCTCATGGTCGATGATGATGAAGTCGAAACCGGCCTCGCAGATTACCTGCGTTGCGAAGGGGCTGCCGAGCACACTCCAGCTTCCATAGACCTTTTCGCCCCGCGCGATGCGCTGCTTCAACGTGTTCGGTCGATACATGGTTCGTCTTCCGCCTTGGCTTGCGAGCTTGTGGATCTGCCCCTTCGGGCAAGGTCAGCGAAAGATAGGCGGCGGGGTCTGCAAGGAAATCGAAATAATCTTCGAATGGCATAAGGGCTGGCTATGTCCGACCGTGTGGCCGGACGCTATCTGGGAACTGCGCAAGCCGCCTTTATGGCCCTGGCAACGCGTTCGGTTTCCTCCAGAGGCATGACGCTGGTGGCCACGCGTATGGTGTTGGCGGGCTTCAGCGAGAATTTCGAGCCGGGATGAACGGCGATTCCGTGTGCCGCAAGCGTGACCAGTGCATAGCTTTCCGATATCACGGGGATGAGCACGCTCAAACCGTCGCCGGTCTCGAACTCTATTCCGTGTCTATACAGGGACGCTGCCAGGGCGTGCCTGCGTTCGCGATAGGCGGCTTTTGCCCCGCCGACAGTTGCATGCGTTCCGGCGTCCCGGAGCAGCCAGGACACTGCCCCCTGAAGCACCCTGCTCGTCCAGCCGGCGCTGAAGCTGCGATAGGACTGGATCTGCTCGACAAGGCTGGCCGAGCTCGACAGGACCGCCATCCTCAGGTCCGGTCCGAGCGTTTTCGAGTAGGAAAGGATGTGGATGACCCGATCGGGAAAGCGTCTGCCCAGCGAATGCCGCTTCGTTTCGGAAATGTCTCCGACGCCATCATCCTCGATGACAAGCGTTTCGCTGCCTTCAAGCACATCGCCAAGCGCCTCCAGCCTTTCAGTGGTCACCGAAGTGCCATCGACCGAATGGACGCGGGGCTGAAACAGAAAGGCCACGGGTTTCGATTTCATCGCAGCGGCCAGCGACTCCGGAACGGGACCAAACCTGTCGCGCGCCACGGGTATGATCGGGACGTTGATATCCTCTAGAATGTCCAGAAGACGCAGGGCGGTCGGGTCTTCGATCGCAACCGGCGCGCCGGGGGGGACGAGGGCGTGCAGCAGCGTGTAAACGGCATTGTACCCGCCGTTCGTGACCAGAAAGGCACCGGGGTCGTAAGGCCATGTGGACCTCACCACCGCTTCGAGCTCGGGCAGGATGCGCTCGCGCTCGTAACTGTTCAGTTGCGCGGCTTTCGCCCCGTGCGCCAGTGCCCCTTCGAGGGCGGGCAGGAACGCAAGGTCGGGAGAGGCGATGGCCAGATTGAGCACCCCCGGCCCGAAATTCCCGACGCTCACCAGCCGGGTGGGCCGCGGCGCAAAACGGTTGCCCATGACCCACGCGCCGTTTCTTCCTCGTCCGCCGATAATCTTGTGCCGGCGAAGGTCGGACCAGGCAATGGAGACAGTCGCCGGACTTATCCCCAGTGCGAAAGCAAGGTCGCGAACCGGAGGCAGCTTGGTTCCGACCGGCAGGGCGCCGGAGCGGATAAGCGCTCCCGTTTCCAGCGCTATGCCGCGCGATGTCCTGTCGCCGAGGCGATCCGCAAACCATTGAGCATCGTAGGTATTCGCCATCGCTGACAACTTTAAATGTTTAATGTCATAATAACATTTGATAGGTTCGGCTTAAACATTTACGGAGCCTTCGTCAAACCGTTTGGGTAAAAGAGGAAGTGCATGCGGGTTCCGGTCAAAATCGCCACCCGGGATTGGGATTACCTGACGCCACTGGTTCTCGGCGAAGTCAGTTCGGAGCGGATTGACCTTCAGGTGGACAGGGTGGGAACGCTGATCCCGGATCTTGGCACCAGCGACATCTACGATGCCGCCGAAGTGTCGTTCAGCCGCTACACCTCTGCCATGGCTGCGGGCGACGACGCCGTTATCGGCATCCCCTGCTTCATCATGCGTGGCTTCCGTCACCGATGCATCATCACGGCTGAAGAAAGCCCCATGACGCGCTTGTCGGACCTCGCCGGAAAGCGCATAGGCGTCACAGGCTGGCGGGACTCGGGCAACACCTGGACGCGTGCGGCGCTGCGCCGTGAAGGCGTCGGTGTGGAGGATGCATTCTGGTTTGCCGGCCGCCTGACGGCGAGCCACCCGATCACCGACCGTCTGTACGGCTTTGGCCGCCCTGGCCGCATCGAGGCCGCACCGGGCGAGCGCCCCATGATGGAACTGCTTGCCGAAGGTGAACTCGATGCCGTCTTCACGCCCTTCATGCCGGACGGTTATTTCGAGAACGGTTCCGGCTTTCGCCAGCTGCTGCCGGATTTTGTGAAAGCGGAAAAGGCTTATTTCGACGATGTCGGTTACGTGCCTGGCATGCATATAGTGGCGGTCAAGGCCAGGCTGGCCGAGCAGCATCCCTGGTTGCCGGCCGAACTGACGCGACTGGTGGACGAGAGCCAGCGGGTCTGGACATCGAGGCGTCGCAAATATGCGGAAACAACGCCATGGATGTTCGGGGAACTGCTGCGTTCCGCGCGCGATCTTCCGGCGGACTGGAACGCCAGCGGGCTTGGCGTCAATTCCGCTATGATTGCCGATTTCGTCACCGAACTGCGGGAGCAGGGCATCCTGCAGTCCAGTCTTACGCCTCAATCGCTCTTTCCCTTTGAGGCAGAACTTTCCGTCAAAGCCTGAAACAACTCATCCAGATCACGGAGGAGAATACCATGAGAAAATCGATCTGCATTCTTGCCTCGCTGACGATGACGTTCGCTGCCGGCGCTGCCTGGTCGCAGGATATCCAGAAGCAGACCCTCAACGAAGAGCTGCGCGCCCGCCTGCCGCAGGAAATTCTCGACGCAGGCAGGATGGTGGCCGTCAACAACGGTTCGTTCCCCCCCTACGAGATCGTCACCGGAACGGAGCTGACCGGAGCGACCAGGGACATTTCCGACGCCATTGGCGAGATCCTCGGCGTGACCATCGATCATGCGTCCGTTGCGGGCCTGCCTGCCTTGCTGAGCGGCATCAATTCCGGACGCTATCAGTTCTCGATGGGGCCGGTCGGCGATTATCCGGATCGCCAGAAGGCGAACGACTTCATCGACTGGGCGCGCGAATACGTCGTTTTCGCCGTCGAGAAAGGAAATCCCCCGGGCATCACCTCGCTTGACACGAGCTGCGGCAAGCGGATCGCCGTGATGGCCGGCGGCTCGGCGGAAAAGGTCATCAAGGAACAGTCCGAAAAATGCGTTGCCGACGGGAAATCTGCTGTGGAGGTCCAGTCCTTCACGGATCAGCCGAGCTCCATTCTGGCCGTTCGCTCGAAGCGCTCCGATGCGTTCTTCTCCTCGCAGGCTCCCCTCACCTACTTCGTGCAACAGGCCAATGGCCAGCTTGAGCTGTCCGGCATCGGACAGGCCAACGGCTTCAAGGACATCTATCAGGGTGCTGTCGTGAAGAAGGACTCTCCGCTGGGCGGTGTGCTGCTCGATTCCTTCAAGATCCTGATCGACAATGGCACATACGGCGAGATCATGAAGAAATGGGGCCTGGAAAACAACATGACCGATGCCCCGGGCATCAATCAGGGGCAGTAAAGGTCCATGTCCAGCACCGCTTCGATCCACACCGACGATGCGCTGCGCGATGTAAAGCGCGCGCATGTGCCCTTCCCCGTCACCCGGCTGGCCCTGTGGGTCTTCACATTGGCCGTCGCGCTTGGGTTCGCCTATATCGTGGCGATCAATCCCAACTTCGGCTGGCCGGTCGTCGCCCAGTATTTATTCGACCCAACGGTCATGCAGGGACTTTGGGTGACGCTGGGCCTGACGGTCGTCGCGATGATCATCGGCGTGGCGCTGGGCCTCATCCTCGCCATCGCGCGCATGTCGAACGACCGGCTGGCGTCTTCGCTCGCCGGTCTCTTCATCTGGTTCTTCCGCGGCACGCCGCTGCTGGTCCAGCTCATCTTCTGGTACAACATGTCCACCTTGTTCCCGCGCATTTCCATCGGGATCGCAAGCTGGAACACCAACGACCTCATCACTCCGCTGACGGCTGCCATCATCGGTCTGGCCCTCAACGAGGCTGCCTACATGGCCGAGATCATACGCGGCGGTCTTCTGTCGGTTGACAAGGGGCAGGCAGAGACGGCGCAGGCATTCGGCATGACCAGGGCGCGCGCCCTGTGGCGCATCATCATTCCGCAGGCCATGAAGTCCATCGTTCCGCCGACCGGCAATCAGCTGATCAGCATGATCAAGGCCACGTCGCTGGTCAGCGTCATCGCCATGGCCGACCTGCTCTATTCCGTTCAGTCGATCTACAATCGCACGTTCGAGATCATCCCGATGCTTCTGGTCGCGGTGCTCTGGTACCTGTTCATCACCTCGATCCTGAATGTCGGACAGGGCGCCATCGAGCGCTACTACAATCGTGGCGACCGGGGCGCTCCGGATCGCACCAGGGCAAATTCCACGACTGCAGCGGGAGCAGCCGATGAGCACGTCTGAAAACATTCTGGTTCGGGCCCGCAACGTTTACAAGGCGTTCGGCGATCTGGACGTTCTCAAGGGCATCGACCTCGACGTCGCAGCCGGCGAGGTCGTGGTGATCCTCGGTCCATCGGGGTCGGGAAAATCGACCTTCCTGCGCTGTATCAACCATCTCGAGAGCATCGATCAGGGCTTCATCGAAGTGGCTGGCGAGCAGATCGGCTATCGCCTCAGGAACGGCCGCCTCAACAAGATGACGAACCGCGAGATTGCCGCCCAGCGCAGCAAGATCGGAATGGTGTTCCAGCAGTTCAACCTCTACCCGCACATGACGGCGCTCCAGAATGTCATCGAGGCTCCGATCGGCGTTCACAGGCAGAACCGGGACGAGGCCACTCGCTATGCCCGCGAGCTTCTTGCGCGGGTGGGGCTTGCCGAGAAGTTCGGTGCCTATCCGCGGCAACTGTCCGGCGGCCAGCAGCAGCGCGTTGCGATTGCCCGCGCGCTGGCCATTCGCCCGCGCCTGATGCTGTTCGACGAACCCACCTCCGCGCTCGATCCCGAACTGGTGGGCGAGGTTCTGGCGACCATGCGCGATCTTGCGAACGAGGGCCTCACCATGATCGTGGTCACGCACGAGATCGGTTTTGCCAAAGAGGCGGCCGATCGGGTCGTGTTCATGGATGGCGGCGTGGTGGTCGAGCAGGGGCCGCCTTCCGAAGTGCTGACCGACCCGAAGCATCCACGCACCAGAAGTTTCCTCAGCCGCTTCATCTGAACCAACCCGCCTGATCAGGGAAGAAATCCGCAATGTCTCAAGCATCAAACCAGTTCGCCCGCATTCAGGACTTCGAGGACCGGGCGGGAGAGCTCATCGAGACGCGCAGGCATCTGCACGCGCATCCGGAACTCTCCTTCGAAGAGCATGAGACCGCCGCCTATGTCGCGGAACATCTGGAGCGCTGGGGCTACGAGGTGACGCGCAATGTCGGCGGGCTTGGCGTGGTCGGCCGGCTGAAGCAGGGCGAAGGCGGCCGCAGCATCGCGATCCGCGCCGACATGGATGCCCTGCCCATTCAGGAGGCGACCGGCCTGCCCTATGCCAGTAAGGCCCACGGCAAGATGCATGCCTGCGGTCATGACGGACATACCGCCATGCTGCTCGGCGCAGCCGAATATCTGGCGCGCACCCGCCATTTCAACGGCACCGTGAACCTCGTTTTCCAGCCGGCGGAGGAAGCGGGCAAGATCAGCGGCGCGCAGGCGATGATCGCCGACGGACTGTTTGAGCGCTTCCCCTGCGATGCGATCTTCGGCCTGCACAACCATCCGGGCGCGCCGGCCGGAACCTTCCTGATGCGTGCGGGACCGCTTATGGCGGCAGCCGACACAGCCACCATCACCATTACCGGCCGTGGCGGCCACGCTTCGCGCCCCCATCTCACGGTCGATCCGATCGTGGTCGCGGCCAATCTGGTCATGACGCTTCAGACGGTCGTGGCCCGCAATGTGAATCCCACGGAAACGGCCGTGGTGACAGTCGGGACCATCCATGGCGGCACGGCGTCGAACGTCATCCCCGAAAGTGCGGAGATCGCAGTCAGCATCCGTTCCTTCTCCGCAGAGGTGCGCGACCTGCTGGAAACCCGCGTCCGCGACATCTCGACATCCATCGCCGCGGCGCATGGCGCCAGCGTTTCCATCGACTACGAGCGCGGTTATCCGGTCGTGGTCAATTCGCAGGAGGAAACGGATTTTGCCACGGCGGTGGTCAGGGAACTGGTGGGCGAGGACAAGGTCGGCGTCTGCCCGATGATCCCCGGCAGCGAGGACTTCGCCTATTTCCTCGAACACAAGCCCGGCTGCTTCCTGCGCCTCGGCAACGGGGAGAACTCGGCGATCCTGCACAGCTCGAAATATGACTTCAACGACGACAGCCTGACCACCGGGGCTGCCATGTGGGCTCGCCTGGCGGAACGCTTCCTGTCCGCTTGAGGTGTCGCGGAAAAGCCCGCTTCCTCCGCATTCCGGCGGTCGGAACCATGCCGACGCAGACTTGCTGGAAGCGTTTCCCTTGCGGCTCCGGCCGCAGGGCGTGCTTGATCTTTGAAACCGCGTCCTGCACCGTTGGAAATCCCGACACGAATCGATGGAGCCGTGTCCGGACAAACAGGCGGTTTGCGAAGTACCCGACGAATTGATGCAGGAACCTGAATGAAAGCTGTGATGGCGAGCCTCGTTGCAGCGATCGTTCTGCTGTTTGCCCGTGCCATTACCGCCGTCCGGGCCATCTGGCATGAAAGCGGGCCGCCGCGCCGGCAATCCGTCTACTTCGCAAACCACGCCAGCCATGGGGATTTCATCCTCGTCTGGGCGGTGTTGCCGCCACGGCTGCGCCGGCGCGTGCGTCCTGTGGCGGGGGCGGATTACTGGCTGAAATCCGGGCTCCGCAGCTTTATCGGCCGGGATGTGTTCAATGCGGTGCTCATCCAGCGGGTGCGTGACGAACGCGATGGCGATCCCGTGACCATCATGGCCGAGGCGCTGGACGAACATTCCTCGCTCATCTTCTTTCCCGAAGGCACGCGCAACCAGACCGACCTGCCCCTGCTGCCCTTCAAGTCCGGTCTGTTCCATCTGGCAAGCGCCAGGCCGGATGTCGACTTCGTGCCTGTATGGATCGCCAATCTCAACCGGGTGATGCCGAAGGGCGAGTTCGTGCCGATTCCGCTGATCTGTACGGTCACGTTCGGAGAGCCGATGCGCTTGCGGGCGGGTGAGCAAAAGGAAGCTTTCATCGAGCGGGCGCAGGCGGCGCTGCTTGAACTTTCCCCCAGGCAGGCGGGCAACGGCGAATGAGCGCGACCGGGTATGACATGCTGCTTCTGGTGGCCGGCATCGGCGGGGTTCTCGTCCTCGCCTCGCTTGTCGGGCGCATATTGCAGTGGCGATTGTCGCCGGATGGCTCGAACGCGACCATCGAGAACCTGAATGCCCGCATCAACGCGTGGTGGATCATGGCGATCCTCATCTCCATCTCCTTCATCGCCGGGCGCATCGGTGTGATTTTCCTGTTCGCTTTCTGCTCCTTTGCGGCGCTGCGCGAATTCGTAACGCTCACCAACACCCGCCGCGCCGACCACTGGGCGCTGGCCGCGGCCTTCTTCATCGTGCTGCCCGTTCAGTATTTCCTGCTGTGGACGGAAGATTATGGCATCTTCTCGGTGTTCATCCCGGTCTATGCCTTCCTGCTGATGCCCATCATCGCAGTGGTGCGGGGCGATACCCGCAATTTTCTTGTCCGGGTCGCGGAGGTGCAATGGGCGCTGATGATCTGCGTCTTCTGCGCCTCGCATGTCCCTGCCCTGCTGACGCTGACCATTCCCGGCTATGAAGGCCGCAACGTGCTTCTGATCGCCTTCCTCGTCATTGTCGTTCAGCTCAGCGACGTGCTGCAATATGTCTGGGGCAAGCTGTTCGGCCGCATCAGGATCGCCCCCAACCTCTCGCCCTCGAAGACGGTCGAAGGGTTCGTCGGCGGTGT
The DNA here is from genome assembly GCA_022833215.1 of Mesorhizobium sp. Taxonomy (GTDB): domain Bacteria; phylum Pseudomonadota; class Alphaproteobacteria; order Rhizobiales; family Rhizobiaceae; genus Mesorhizobium. The sequence goes on from JAIPUZ010000061.1 coordinate 76,532, forward strand.
CGCCAGCGCCACGCTGATCGGCGCCGGCCTGTGGTGGATCACGCCCTTCACTCCGCTGCAGGCCGGCCTGATGGCCTTCGTCATCGCGATGATGGGCTTCTTCGGCGGTCTGGTGATGTCGGCGATCAAGCGCGACCGGGGCGTGAAGGACTGGGGCCATCTGATCGAAGGTCACGGCGGTCTCATCGACAGGCTGGATTCGGTGGTGTTTTCGGCACCCATCTTCTTCCATCTCACCCGATACTGGTGGTCGCTGACATGATGGCGAGGCTGCGGGCGCTCGCTGCCAGCGGGCGGGTGCATGTCGCCTTTGCGTTCGTTGCGATGGGCGGCTGGGCGGTGTTCGCCAACCGTGTCCATCCCATGCCCCGCCCTCTTCTTTCGGGCATAGTTCAGGGTGCCGTTTCGGCGCTGCTGACGCTGTGCCTGAAATCGATCATAGACACCCTGTCGCGCCGCTTTTCCGGCGGTTTGCGCTTTTGGGTCCCTCCCCTTCTCGCCTGCCTTGTCACGACCGGCATCCTGCTGGCCATTCACGCGCTTGCAGGCACCCCGGAAATACTTCCCACCATTGCCATGCCGCTGTTCGTCTCCACCAGCTATGCGGTGGTCTACAGCGGTTCGATTTTCCGGCAAGGAGCCAGATGAACATGGAAACAGGCGAGCGCAGACCGCTGGCAAGCCGCAACACACGCTGGGCGCAAACGACAGCCAGGCATATGGCCGCGATGTCGATCACACCGAACGCGATCTCGCAGGCAAGCATGGTCATGGCCGCATTTGCCGGCATCGCATTCTGGTGCGCCGGCGGCAGGGACGAAGTCGCCCGCATCCTGCTGCTGTTGGCGGCGGCGCTGTTTTGCCAGCTTCGTCTGTTGTGCAACCTTTTCGACGGCATGGTTGCCGTGGAGGGCGGCAAGGCGCAGGCCGACGGGCCTTTCTGGAACGAATTTCCCGATCGTGCAGCCGATATCATGATCTTTGCCGGGATCGGCTACGGCATCGGGCAGCCGGGGCTCGGCTGGGCGGCTGCATGCTTTGCCGTGCTGACGGCCTATGTGCGTGAGCTCGGCCGTGGCAACGGAACACCGGGCGACTTCGGTGGACCCATGGCCAAGCAGCATCGGATGGCGGCCGTCACGCTGGCGGGTTTGCTTTCCGCAATCGAGCCGCTGTGGAGCGGGAGGAACGAAGTTCTGGCCGCGGCGCTATGGATCGTCGCGGTTGGCGCCGCCTTCACCGCGATGCGACGCGGCCACCGTCAGGTGAACCTGCTTCGGGCAAAGAACCGGCTTCCATGATGGAAACGTCCAGCCCCCGGCGTGAAGGCACGCCGGGGGAAGATTTGGGTTCGTCAATGCGAAAGCAGTACGGGCATGAGCAGGCTGGAGAGCACACCCTGCGTGGCGCCGCCGAGCACGAAATCGCGCAACCGCGAGTGGCCGTAACCGCCCATGACGAGCAACTGGCAACCTCTTTCGATGGCGGTTTGCTGAAGCGTCTGGGCAATCGGGCAGTCCTGCCCCGTGATCGTTACCGCCTCGGCGTCGACACCGCGCTGGCGTAGGGCCGAAGCCAGCCGCTCCTCGGGCGCCTTTTCCTTCAGCGGCTTCTCGTCGACCACGGTGAGCACCGAAACGCGATGGGCGCGTTTCAGGAGCGAGTGCGCATCCGCAACGGCGCGTGCCGCAACCCGGCTGCCGTCCCAGGCGATGGCGATATGGTCGAATGACGAGACGTCGACCAGTTCAGGCAAGAGGATCGTCGGCCGGCCGGAGCCGAAGACCACGGCTTCCGCCGTAGCCTGCGCAGTGGAATTTCCCGCTTCCCAGCCCACAAGGCTGAGATCGTGGTAGCGGGCATGATCGGCCGCCACCTCGGTCATCAGGGGCAACGGAGCCGACACGGCTTCACCGGTAAAATCTATGCCGGTTGCTGTCGCCTTCTCCTTGAGAAGAGCCAGAAGCTGGTTGCCGCGTTCGCGGCTGGCGGTTTCAGCCTGACGGATCAGTTCGGGAGTGTCGAGCAGCATTCGCGACAGGGCATTCGACACCCTGGGAATGCTGGCATTTACCGCCAGCGCATGGATGCCGGCGCCAAGAATGGCGGCAGCGGCGGTGGCATGAGCGCCGAACGCATCCGAATTCGCTTCAGGATGGGTGACGAGGGGAACGAAAGCCTGCGTTTTCAAGCTGTTTCTCCTTTGCGGCAAGCGCCCTGCCCCACCGGGACCGGGACCGTCTGTATTTTCACAGAATTGTCCGATCCGGAAAACCGGTCATTGATCCAGCTCAACTGTGCCGCATTGGCTGATCAGATTTTTACCCCCGCAACCGACTGGCCACCTGCAAAGAACGAACCGGTCGGTCGCTGCCTGTATTTTCTACCCGAACCGATAGTCGGTCTGAATGTTCGGTTCGTGGCGCTCCCATGGTGAATCTGGCCCCTGGCGCATCCCTCCATTCCAGGGAAAACAACGCACCATCAAAACCCGGGATCAAGCGCCTGGATACATCCGGTGATTTCCAGCAGGCGCCCATTCGCAGGTGCCGCTTCCAGTGACTTCTTGGTCATGTTCTCGGCCGCTGTCGTCACGATAAGGGACTGCCCCTGCTGGCCACCAACCGTGCAGCAAGTCGGTTGAGAGACGGGCAGCATGATCTCCATTGCCACCTTTCCGTCATGCGTCGAGCAGACCACGCAGCCTCCCCCATAAAATGCCGTCCAAAGCCGCCCCCTGGAATCAAGGCAGGAACCGTCCGGAATCCCGGGAATGCCGCTGCAATCGAGGTGCAGCGCCCGTTGCCGAAACCGGCCGGTCGCAATGTCGACCGAGTACCTGTCCACGCGCCGTTTCATCGAATCCGCGAACCAGGCTGTACGACCGTCAGGCGCGAACGCCAGCGAGTTGGAAACGCATATGCCGTCGAGGATCGTTTGTACCTCCCCTTCCGGCGACACCGCCCAGAGGGCGCCCAGGTCTTCTGCACAGGCTTCGTCCATCGAGCCCGCATAGAACCAGCCCGTTGGCGAGAGCTTGCCATCATTGAACCGGATGCGGCCCCCCAGTTGATAGGGCCGTACAATCCATTCGGTGTCGCAGGTCTCAAGGCAGTATCTGGCAATTCCGGTCTCGAAGGCGGCTATCATGCTGCCGTCGTTACGGAAGGCAAAGCTGCACAGACGTTCCGGCATATCCCATCCTGCGATCTCACCCGTGCCGTTGCGCCGCCAGAGCCGCCGGTTATGAATGTCCGTCCAATATACCGCGTTCTCTCTTTCGACCCAGACCGGCCCTTCACCGAGAGCGCAGACCGGGGTGTCGAGCGGTGTGACGACGATATCGCCTTGGGTCATCAGCCTGCCCGCGTGTAAGCCGTCTTGAGCGTGGTGAAGAATTCTGCCGCGTAGCGCCCCTGCTCACGCGGGCCGAAGCTGGATCCCTTGCGACCGCCGAACGGCACATGAAAATCGACGCCTGCCGTGGGCAGATTCACCATCACCATGCCCGCCTCGGCGTTTCGCCTGAAGTCCGTCGCGTATTTGAGACTGCTGGTGCAAATTCCCGCCGACAAGCCAAAGTCAGTGTCATTCGCCACAGCCAGCGCCTCGTCGTAGTCCCTGACGCGGATGACGCTGGCAACCGGCCCAAAAATCTCTTCGCGTGAAATGCGCATGGCGTTTGTCGTATCGGTGAAAAGCGCTGGCTGGAGGTAGAAGCCGTCTTTCGGGCGGCTCAGCCGTTCACCTCCGTAAGCGAGCGTGGCGCCCTCCTTCCGGCCGATTTCGATGTAATCGAGGTCCTGTTGCAACTGTGTCTGATCGACAACAGGGCCGATATCAATTCCATCGTCCCGCGCGTCGCCGATCCGAAGCGCAGCCATCCGTTCGATCACGGCGCAGACAAAGTCATCGTGAATACCCTCTGTGACGATCAGGCGTGAAGATGCGGTGCATCTCTGGCCGGTCGAGAAGAATGCGCCCTGAACCGCGCAATCGACGGCGATCTCAAGGTCTGCGTCATCAAGAACGACGAGCGGATTTTTACCCCCCATCTCGAGCTGGAACTTCCGTCCCCTTGCGACAGAGCTTTCAGCCACACGCCGCCCGGTTCCGGCCGATCCGGTAAACGTGATCGCATCAAGTTCGTCGCTGTCCAGCATGACCTGCCCGACGACCCCGCCCCGCCCCATGACGAGGTTCAGCACACCGTCTGGCAAGCCGGCACGATGCAGGATGTCGACCAGGGTCCATGCGCAGCCGGGAACCAGATCGGCCGGCTTGAAGACGACTGTGTTCCCGTAGCAGAGGGCTGGAGCGATCTTCCAGGCAGGGATCGCGATAGGGAAGTTCCAGGGCGTGATAATTCCCACGACACCGACAGGTTCACGCGTGATTTCGACCCCGACGCCCGGACGAACCGAGGGAAGTGTCTCGCCCGCAAGCCGAAGCGCCTCGCCAGCAAAAAAATCGAAGATCTGTGCTGCACGGACGGTCTCGCCTATCCCTTCGGCCTTCGTCTTGCCTTCCTCCCGGGCCAGAAGATCGCCGATTTCTTCCTTGCGGTTCAGGATCTCATGTGCCGCGGTGGAAAGAACGGCGTGCCTTTCCAGAATTCCGGATCTTGACCAGTCCGGCGCCGCCGCTTTCGCTGCGGCAATTGCGGCGGTCATCTCGGCCGCGCTGCCTTGTGCATACTCGCCGATCACATCCGAGATATCCGATGGATTGAGGTTGGGTCTCCATTCCGAGGCCATCCTCTTCCTGTCAATCAGATTGTCATATCTCGTCATGGTAGTGGCTTCTCCTAAAACTGACACTTTTCGAGGGCCTGCAGGGCCATCTCAGAGTGCATATGAAGAAATGAGAGGTCGAGATGCATGGATCGAAGATTGATCCAAGTGATCTCCCTCATTCGTTATTCAGTGGCAATCGAACAGTTCGGAGGCGACAATGCCGATATTCTGGCCTTTCACACGCCGCGTGATCGCATTGTTGCAAAACTACCTGGCTCCAATCCCAGATCGGCGGCATAAACGCTTTTGAATTTCATCAAATTCCGTTTGCTGCCAGGTCGAGGCTGTAACGGGAGGTTCATTTGAACATCTCCGACATTGAACGCCCGGCCAGACGGCTGGCGGCAACAATCAGCACCAGCGTGGCGACGTTACAGATTGTGCCAAGTGCGCTGGCGCGTGCAAGTTCGTTGCCCAGAACCCGCTCGTATATCGCGATCGAGATCGGCTTCCAGTTCGCCGAATAGAGCAGGACGGTAGCGCTGATCTCGCCGATAAGCGTAGCGAAAACAAGGATGGCAGCCGCCAGCAATCCCGGTGCAAGAAGAGGGATAACGATCCTGCGCATGGTATGCAGCCACGACGCTCCGCAAACGGAGGAAGCTTCCTCGATTTTCGGGTCAATCTGAACGACGGCAGCAGATGCAGAGCGGAATACGAACGCTACACGGCGTGTAAAATAGGCAAGTACAAGTATGGTCGCCGTGCCGGTGAGCAACAAGGGCCGATCGTTGAAGGCGGCCAGATAGGCGACGCCGACGACCAGACCTGGCAGCACGAAAGGCAGCATTATCGTGAGGTCAACGGCCCACTTGGCCGCAACCCTTCCCCGCACTGTGGCATAGGCCATCACCGCGCCGAAAATGATGCAGATTAAGGTGGTGGCGCCCGAAAGGATCACACTGTTGCCCATTGTCGTGAACGCTTCGACCCAGACGTCACGGTAGTTGTCGAAACCGTAACTTGACGGAAACAACGTGTCTCCCCAGCGCAGGGAAAAAGAATAGAGGGCCACCATCAACTGCGGCAGCAACGCCAGGAACAGGACGATCCATATGAAACCGTTAGCGACAACACGAGCAGCCAGCGTGTTGGTGCGCACAGCGCCGCGCGACGAACCGGTCAGCGTCGATACGTTCTTGCGGTTGACGAAAGCCAGCAAGCCCAGTCCCGCCACAGTGAGCATAACGTTGACGATGGCTATGGCGGCGCCGGCATTCAAATTGAAGAAGCCGTGGATCTGATAATAGATCAGTGTAGGCAGGACCTGCATCTCGCCACCCAGGATCGAGGGCACACCAAAGTCGCCGAGAGCCTTGACGAATACGATAAGCATTCCAGCGGCAATCGCCGGTGCGGCAAGCGGCAATGTGATGGTGCGCAAGATCCGGGCATTGGAAGCGCCTGTCATGCGCGCCGCTTCTTCTACCATCGGATCCCCGGTTGCGATCGCGCCCTGAACCACCAGAAACAGATAGGGCAGATAGCTCAGCGCAAGCGCGATGGAGACGCCCCACGGCCCATAGATGGGCGGTGGCCGGATACCGAGATAGTTAACCATCAACTGGGTCAGGATGCCGTTGTTTCCCAGTATCATCACCCAGGCATATGCACCTATGAAAGGCGGTGCGATCAGAGGGATTACGGATAACGCAAGAACAAGCGGTCGCCACGCGATCTCGACGCGGGCGACAGCGAAGGCCAACGGCACGCCCAGCGCAGCCGCCAGAAGCGTCGCGCCACCACTGGTAAGGATAGAATTGAAAAGAGCGCGTTTGTAGCTTGTCGAGATGAAGAAGCGCTCGAAATTCGCCAGGGTCAGATTGCCCAACGAGAGTGAATCACCGCTGCGCAAGAAGGCCAGAACAAGTCCGTTGATGAGCGGATAGGCAAGAAACGCTGCAGCGACCAGGATCGCAAAAAACCCAACCAGCAGAGCGACAGGGTCGCGGCCACGAAAGAACAGAAGAGCCCTGCTCATACCGCCCCTCCGAACAAAGTGATGTCCGCAGAGCGGAAGCCCAGACGGCAGTTTTCTCCTTCCTTCAGCAGGCGTTGTGCATTGCGTGGCAGGTCGACGATCACTTCATTGTCCACACCCTCCACTGACACGAAACTGCGGGACAGAGACCCCAGGTGCTGCACGCGCTCGACGTGGCCACGTAACGGACCGTCATCGGACGGGGCAAGACGCTCAGGTCGCACCATCAGAAGCCCGTCAGCCCCACCCGGCAAGGTGTCGCGCTCATGTGGCGCGAGCGGCACGACGCGACCGGGGTGTAGCGCTGTCCCGCAGTGCAACAGACACTGGCCTGTACCGGCTCCATCGTTGCAGACCGGCAGGAAGTTGGCCTTGCCGATAAAATCAGCGACGAACAGGGAGCCTGGACGGTCGTAGATCTCTTCGGGTGCCCCGATCTGCGCCACCCTGCCCCTGTCGAATATCGCGATCCGATCGGAAACGGCCATCGCCTCTTCCTGATCGTGTGTCACGTAGAGCACCATAATGCCAAGCGAGCGCTGGACACGGTGTATTTCATCGCGCATCTGCACCCGGAGCTTGGCGTCCAGATTGGCAAGCGGCTCATCGAGCAACAGCACCGGCGGCCTGTAAACCAGTGCGCGAGCAATGGAAACACGTTGTTGCTGTCCGCCGGACAGCTGCCCGGGCAGCCGCTGGGCAAGTGGCGTCAATGCCAGGAGGTCAAGGCACTCATCGACCTTCCTGCCGATCTCGTTTTCCGGAAGTCGCCGTACGCGCAGGCCATAGGCAACATTTTCATAGATGGAGAGATGGGGGAACAGCGCGTATGACTGGAAAACCATCCCGATATTACGCAGCCGCGCCGGCGTTCTCGTCGCATCCTTGCCAGCGATGACAACGCTGCCTTCTGACACGGTTTCGAGGCCCGCGATCATACGCAAGGTTGTCGTCTTGCCGCAGCCGGACGGGCCGAGCATTGTGAAGAACTCACCAGGCGCAACGTCGAGATCGACATCGGACACAACCGTAAGGTCAACGCCGTTGGTGGAATAAATCTTCTTCAGTTTTCTGACACTCAAACCGCCGGACATGCCGTCGTTACCCCATCGCTTGTCTTTTGAAAGAAACGTCCGGCGGGTGATGCCGCCGGACTGGATTTCCCGGACGCAGTGCTATTTTTGCGAGAAAGTCTCGTCGAAGCGCTCGAGCTCCGCATCCTTATCCCTGGCTGCTGACACCGTGTCGTAGCTGACCACGTTGATCGTGCCGATGTCGGCCAGTCCTTCAGGCGGGGCAACGTCCTTGCGGGCCGAGCGTCTGCCATCAAGCTTGACCAGCATCTCATGCGCCGGTCTGGAGTTTACGAAATCGATAAACTTCCTCGCCTCCTCGGGGTTTGGGCCGCCTGCAATGATGGCACTGGCATCGACCACCAGAGCGGTACCGTCCTCCGGGTAGACTGCCTCAACGGGATAGCCGTCATTTTTGGATTGCAGCACGTTGAATTCGCTGGTGAGGCCAAGCGCGATTTCGCCTTTTGCGATGTTCTGAAATGCCAGCTTGGAACTGGAAACGAAGGTCGCGTTGGCGATGATGTCATCCATTACGTCCCAGCCATGCAGCGCGATGATCTGATGAAGCTGGGAGAATGCCGATCCCGATTGCGCCGGATTTGCCATAAGGATTTTGCCTTTGTACTCCGGCTTGGCCAGATCCTTCCAGCTTTTCGGTGTTTCCTCGGCAGACATCATCTTGGTGTTTACGATGAACACCTGGAAGTTGGTCGAAAAACCCGCATACTTGTGCTCAGGCTGTAGCGCTGCTGCATCGAAGGCAGAGCTTTCAGGCGACTCGTAGCTCTCAAACAAGGAAAGATCAGAATCAAACGTATCGGCATCCGGCCCAAGCAGCACATCGCCCAGAGGATTGTTACGCTCGGCCTTGACACGCGTAAGCAACTCGCCGCTGCCGCCGCTGATCACCTGAACGCTGATGTCGGGATTATCCTTCTGGAAGGCATCGACGAACGCCTGCATCAGCTTTGTACTGATCGCGCTGTAGACAACTACAGTTCCGGCCGCAAAAGCGCCTGAACCGGACAGCATTGCAAAGCTGACTGCAGTAAGTCCCGATAAGAGTAAACGGTGTTTTTTTGTCATAAAGTTTCCCTCCCTTTAGGTTCATGACGCTTGCACAATCGCGTGCGGCGTGAAGCGAACGGTCGCTGAACAGCCTTCGCCCGCTTCGAGCACGCGATGCCCGGTTTCGTCCCATTGTTCAGGACTGAAATTAAATGCGTCGGTAGCGTTACTGACCGGCTCCGCGCAGAAATAGGACTCGCCCGCAGGCGTATAGATCACGAGAAAATCCAGCGGCGCATCGGCCTCGATCTCCAGCCTTCGATCTGGCCAGACAAGGTGCGCGCGGCGTGACCATCCTGAAAATACATTGTCCAGGTTTGAGCCAGCCACATTTATCGGCTGCCCCCTGTCGACCCGCCGCAATAACCGCACGGGCAACACCTCGGCGTCGACCTCCCACATTGCAGCCACCTCTGTCTCGATCCGGGGCGCGCCGTCGGCTGGAAAAAAAGGATGGAAGCCAAACCCGAACGGCATGGGGGTTTGGGCCAGATTGAGCAATGAAAGACGGACCTCCAAAGTCCCGCCCGACAAAGAGATTTCCTGTCTGGCCTCATATCGCCAGGGCCATTGATCGGGTTCATGCCGGTAGCGCAGGGTGGCGCTGGAAGCCTCACAGCTGACCAGGGTCCACGGCTGGCGCCAGCCGTGCCCATGCTCGAAATGCGGGTCCTGCTTCGTCGCAGGCAACTGGACGCTCTGTCCTTCGAATTCGAACCGGCCGCCACGTACGCGGTTCGAAAAAGGCACCAGCGGAAAGCAAGCCATGCCGGCCGGGTCGCGGGCGACCAGGGCGGTGGCATCAGCCGGACGCAGCCAGTCGATCACCTTGTCTCCCGCCGTCCAGCGGAACCAGGAAAGGGAGCCGCCAACCTCCGGAGCGATCGCTACCGAGGCAAACGCGTCGCGAAGCTCGATAAGCTTTGTCGCATGTCCATCCTTCGACCCGGAGCCTGGTTTCATGTCCGCCATGCGTATTGACGTCCTTCCCCATTTCTTATAAAAGCTATTATATGAATAATATGAAGAATGCAACTCCCTCCATGAAGCCTCGCTCCACTCTGGCTGCGCAAGCCCACCGACTCGCCGTGACCCGCGCCTCCGGCTCGGCGTCTGCGGGCCTGCACGCAATGGTGCTCAATCAAATTGGCCTGAGCATCGTGCAGGGCGAACTCGCGCCCGGAGACCCTCTTCCGAATGCCGATGACTGGAGTGCTGCGTATGGCGTAAGTCGCACGGTGCTGCGCGAGGTGATCAAGGTGCTCGCCGGCAAGGGCCTGATCGAGTCTCGGACCAAGACCGGCATGAGGGTTCGTCCACGTTCGAACTGGAACTTTCTCGATCCCGACGTGCTGGCCTGGCGCTATTCCGCGCGGGTAAGCGAGGCAGACGTGCGCGAATTGTTCGAACTGCGCCGCGCCATCGAGCCGATGGCTGGCGCACTCGCGGCAGAGCGTGCGACGCCTGATCAGATCGCGCAGCTTGAAGCCGTGCTGGTCGAGATGGAAGGCGTTGCCGATGACGGTGAACGGTTTGCCGAGCCCGACCTCGTTTTCCACCAGATGATACTGCGCATGACCGGCAATGAGTTGATTGGCTCGCTGGCCGCTTTGATCGAGACCGCGCTCCTGATGAGCTTCCGGCTTTCCAATGACAATCCGCACGGCCACCGCCATTCCATGCCGTTGCACCGGGATGTGGCCGGGAGCATTTCAGGGCGCGATGCGACAGGCGCGCGGCAGGCGTTGCTGGCTCTGCTCGATCAGGCCGAAGAAGACGTTCGAAGGGCCATCGCGGCCCGTAGCAGAATACAGGAATAGCGTCGGGGAAGAGCTATGTCGGAGCAAAAGAAGCTGCGGTCCGCCGCCTGGTTCGGGGGAACAGGCAAGAATGCATTCATGCATCGAAGCTGGATGAAAAATCAGGGTATTCCGGATGATCTGTTCGATGGCCGGCCGGTGATCGGTATCTGCAACACATGGTCGGAATTGACGCCTTGTAACGCGCATCTGCGCAATCTTGCAGAACATGTGAAGCGTGGCGTTTATGAAGCGGGAGGCATGCCGGTCGAATTTCCGGTGATGTCGCTCGGCGAATCCAACATGCGCCCAACGGCCATGCTCTTCCGCAATCTCGCAAGCATGGATGTCGAGGAGTCGATCAGGAGCAATCCGATGGATGGCGTCATCCTGCTGGTCGGCTGCGACAAGACCACTCCCGCATTGTTGATGGGCGCAGCGAGCTGCAACCTGCCGGCGATCGCCGTTTCAGGTGGACCAATGCTGAACGGAAACTTCCGCGGCCAAACCATCGGCTCGGGTACACACGTCTGGAAATTTCATGAAGATGTGAAAGCCGGCCGCATGTCGGTCGAGGATTTCATCGGTGCCGAACAGGGGCAAAGCCGCTCTGCCGGAAGCTGCATGACGATGGGCACTGCTTCAACAATGGCAAGCGTGATCGAAGCACTTGGAATTGGCCTGCCGGACAACGCTGCCATTCCCGCGGTGGATTCGCGGCGCGGTGTGCTCGCTCATCTTGCCGGTCGACGCATTGTCGAAATGGTCAGGCAGGATGTAACCATGTCGCGCATCCTGACACGTGCTGCTTTCGAGAATGCCATTCGGGTGAACGGTGCGATCGGAGGCTCCACAAATGCCGTTATTCATCTGATCGCGATTGCACGGCGTATCGGCGTCGATCTCAACCTCGACGATTGGGACAGGCTCGGGCGCGATATCCCAACAATCGTCGACCTGATGCCTTCGGGTCGTTTCCTGATGGAAGATTTCTACTATGCCGGCGGCCTGCGCGCCGTCATGCGCGCGCTCGACGAGGCCGGACTGTTCAACAGCGATGCCGAAACCGTCACCGGCGCTACTATTGGTGAGATCATCAAAGATGCGCCGAATTACAACGCCGAGGTTATCCGGTCTCTTGGCAATCCGCTGACGGAGAATGGCGGCATCGCCGTATTGCGTGGCAATCTCGCCCCAAACGGTGCGGTCATCAAGCCTTCCGCAGCGTCACCGGACCTGATGCAGCATCGCGGCCGCGCCGTGGTCTTCGAAACCATCGAAGACTATCACGCCCGCATCGATGACCCGGACCTCGATATCGATGCCAATTGCGTGATGGTACTCAAGAACTGCGGGCCCCGCGGTTATCCGGGTATGGCCGAAGTGGGCAATATGGCACTCCCGGCCAAGCTTTTGAAACAAGGCGTTTCCGACATGGTCCGGATTTCCGATGCCCGCATGAGTGGAACCGCCTATGGCACGGTTATATTGCATGTCGCACCGGAGGCAGCCTGCGGCGGAACCCTGGCGCTTGTGCGTAATGGCGACATCATAGAGTTGGATGTCGCCAACCGGCGGCTGGAACTTCTGGTCGATGAAGCGGAACTCGCCGCACGCCGGCAAGAGTGGTCGCCTCCGCCACCACCGCCGGGCGGCGGTTATCAAAGCCTGTTTATCGAGCGCGTATTGCAGGCCGATGAAGGGTGCGACTTCGACTTTCTGGTAGGCCGGCGCGACGCAGGCATCCCCCGCCACTCCCACTGAGGCTGATCATGACCGGTGAAATTGGAAACGGGGCGCTCTATCCCAGCCTCAAGGACCGCAGTGTCTTCATTACAGGTGGCGGCAGCGGCATTGGCGAAAGCCTGGTCGAGCATTTTTGCGCGCAGGGCAGTCGCGTCGCTTTCGTCGATATTATGGAAGAACCGTCACGCAAGCTCGTTGAACGCATCCGCCATAAAGGCGATCCCGCACCGCATTTCATGGCATGCGATCTGCGCGACATTGAAAGCCTGCGTTTCGCCATAGCCGAAGCAGCAGAGCGGAACGGCCCGATCCGGGTGCTGTGCAACAATGCGGGCAATGATGACCGTCACCGTATGGAGGACGTGACCGTTGACTACTGGGATGACCGCATGGCCGTGAACGTCCGGCATCAGTTCTTTGCTGCCCAGGCGGTGCGCCCACTGATGAAGGCCGCCGGCGGTGGTTCCATAATCAATTTCGGCTCAATTACCTGGATGGTCGGCGATGGCGACTGCCCGGCCTATGTTACGTCCAAGGCGGCAATCACTGGCATGACCAGAGCTCTGGCCCGTGAGCTGGGCCCCGAACGTATCCGGGTCAACTGTATGATCCCCGGCTGGGTCATGACCGAGCGCCAGGTGCGTCTGTGGCTCAATACCGAGGGCGAGCGTCAGATAACGGAGCGCCAGTGCCTGCCCGACCGTCTCTATGCGCCGGATATTGCACGTATGGCGTTGTTTCTCGGTGCGGACGACAGCCGCATGTGCTCGTCACAACAATTCATCGTCGACGGAGGCTGGGTTTGAGGCTTCCGCGGACGGAAAACAGCAAGATGGGGGTACCTATGCGTCTCGTTCAATACACTGATGCTGCTGACAAGCGTGCGGTCGGTGTTGTCACCAGGGACGGCGACCATCTTCATCGGCTTGCTGGCGTTACGTCCGTTTTCGAGCTCGCCAATCGCGCCATCGCAACCGAGACTTCGCTTAGCGAAGTAGCACTAAAGGCGGCCACCGACGAAATTGTCGACTACGATGCCCTTTTAAACGCGGGCCGTGTCCTGCCGCCAGTGGACCATCCCGAGCCCGCACGCATGCTGGTAACGGGCACCGGCCTTACCCATATCGGCAGCGCTTCGGCTCGCAACAAAATGCATCAGCTGACTCATGGCGAGGATGCAGACGAGTCGGATTCGATGAAAATTTTCAAAATGGGCATAACCGGTGGCAAGCCGGCTCCCGGTGAGTTGGGCGTGCAACCGGAATGGTTTTTCAAGGGCGTCGGCACCTGTATCGTCCGGCCTGGCGCTGCGCTGCCGCTACCGGCCTTCGCGCTGGCCGGGGCTGAAGAGGCAGAAATAGTCGGCCTTTATATCATCGGCCCGGACGGCACGCCGTTCCGCATCGGATATGCTCTCGGCAACGAATATTCCGATCATGTCACCGAAGCCAGAAACTACCTCTATCTTGCGCATTCCAAATTGCGTGCCTGCTCGATCGGCCCGGAATTGCTGGTTGGCGACCTGCCGCACGAAATACGTGGCACCTCCCGTATCCATCGTGGCGGTGCTGTCTTGTGGGAAGAAGAATTTCTCTCCGGCGAGAAGCACATGTCTCACTCCATAGCCAATCTGGAGCATCATCATTTCCGTTATCAGCTGCATCGCCGGCCCGGCGACCTGCACGCTTATTTCTTCGGGGCGGCCGTCATGAGTTTCGCTTCCGGTGTCGTGACGCAGGCAGGCGACGAATATGAGATGTCGGCATCGGTCTTCGGCAAGCCATTGCGCAACCGCATGGAAGAAGTTCCCGATGAAGGTCTTGTCACTGTCAGTGCCCTGTAGGTGGAAACGAAATGAGCGAGGAGACTTCACGTCGCCATCAGTTTGCTCAGGAAATCGCGAGGGAAGCGGGAGCAATAGCACGCCGGTACTTTCGCTCGGGCGATGGCTTGCGCGTCACCGAAAAAGGAGCGCACGATCTGGTGACGCAAGCGGATCTGGAGATAGACCGCTTGCTGATAAAGCGCCTGACCACCATGTTTCCCGAAGATGGTATTCTGACCGAAGAGTCGGGCGGCATTGCCGCACAGCGTCTCTGGGTGATCGACCCAATCGACGGGACACAGAATTTTGCGCGCGGCATAGCCCATTTCGCGATCTCGATTGCCTTTCACGCCGATGGGGAAACTCAATGCGGTGTCATTTACGACCCTGTCTCGGAAGAAATGTTTACGGCGCAACGGGGATTGGGCGCCTTCCTCAATGGCAATCGTCTTCATGTTCGCAATCCGGCGAGTCCGAACCAGGCAATCGTCGATGCAGGCTATTCGCTCAACCGGCCGGTCAGCGATTATGCCGAACTGGTGAACCGCCTTCTGTGCGCTGGTTACGGTTTTTTACAAGGCGGTTCGGCAGCTATCGGTCTGGCACAGGTGGCCTGCGGCCGGACAGATGCTTATTGCGAGCTGTTCCTGAACAGTTGGGACGTGCTTGCCGGCCTTCTCCTGATAGAAGAAGCTGGCGGGTGGGTCAGCGATTTCACCGCGAATGGTGGCCTGTACCACGGCAATGCTGTTCTGGCTTGCGCGCCACCACTTCGCGATCAACTCTCCCAGCTTTCACGAATATTTTGATGCGGGAGAACGGGGATGTTCGGTAAGGCAAGAATCCCCAGCAACCCTATGGCCCAGACCAGATAAGTGTCCACGGTTCTGAGAAGCCATGCCCTGCGAATTCATCTGCAAGGCATGGACCTCATAGCGCGGACGGTTCGCTGTAAAGCCGCTCCGGCAGTGCCGGGAGGCAAACGGCGGGGATGGCCTCAGCGGGCGGTGCCTACGGGCTGGATGTAGGTCACGATCGAGCCTTCCGGCAGTTCGAGCGCTTTTGCAATGGCCTCCCGGTTGGCCGCGCCGCCGATCAGGCAGGTGCCGAGTCCTTCGGCAACGCAGGCGAGATAGACATTCTGGGCGCAGATTGCCGCATTGACGTGCGCACCGACGGCAAGAGCCTGTTCGTCCGCGCCCTCGGCGGCCTTGCGCAGCGCCTCACCGTCGGAAACGAAGATCAGCAGAGCCGGTGCGCGCGAGACGAAAGCGCTGTCGCTCGATTCGGCCCGGATATCGGTATCGCCAATCTTCTCCAGCGTATTTGTTTCATGTGCGTGGCGAAACAGGCCCTCGGCGGTGGCGACATAGATGATCGTATCGTTCGCGGAACGCCAGGAGGGCGAGGTGCGGCCGCCGCTGTCGGGGCGGTTGATGCCGTTGGCGGCCCACAAAAGCCGAAGCAGCGCGTCCTCTGCGACCGGGGTCGGCGCGAAACGCCGCGACGACTGGCGGCCTTCCAGCGCGGCCTTGAGGGTGATATCGCCGATGGCGGCGGCAGCGGGCGTTGCGGTGGCCAGTGCGATGGGGGCCAGTGCGATGGGAGCCAGTGCGACCGGAGCGGATGCGGACGCGGCGAGGAACAGGCGGCGGTTGAAGTCAGTCATCGGGGTCTCTCCTTTGCTGTGCGAGACGGTTCAGCGCCACTGTTTCGACAGGGCGCGCAGGACGTCGGTGCGGCTGATCTGCCCGACCAGCCGGCCGTCGTTCAGGACGGGAAAGCGGCGATAGGCGCTGTCGACGAAGCGCTGGGCGGCGGAGACGAGATCGAGCTCCGCCTCAAGCGTTTCCAGTTCGGTTGACATGAGGTCGGAAACCGAGCCGCCCCATTCCTTGTAGTAGGCGGCGTTGAGAGCGGCTTTCAGGCAATCGCGCTTCGACAGAACGCCGACGAGGTTGCCCTCCTCGTCCAGAACGCATGCGCCCGACACGCCGGTGTCGAGCAGTATGGTGACCGCGCGGATAATTTCCATGTCGGCGGTCAGGGTAACCAGATCGGTCTGCATGTGATCCGCCACCGTGGCAATGGCCTCGCTCATGTGCGGTCTTCCTCATGGCGTTTGCGCGGGCAGGCATGGCAGGCGTTGCGGCAGGCGAGACCGCCGCACGAGCCCTTCAGTGGCGTTCGCTGGAAAAACAGACCGAGGCCAAGACCCAGCATTGCCAGGGTGAAAACGGCGAAGGTCAGGAATGTCGTCTGCATGGTCGTTTCCTCAGATCATGTGCGACTTGAAGGCGGTATTCATGCTGGCTCGCAGCAAACCGCGGTCACGGATCAGATAAAGTGCGCCGACACCCTGTTCGTCGGCGAAGGCAAGCCCCCTCTCCTCTCCCATCACCAGAAGAGCGGTCGCCAGCGCGTCGGCGTGCATGGCGCTTTCCGCAATGACGGACACCGACGCGATGTTGTCCGCAACAGGTTTTCCGGTCGCAGGGTCGATGGTGTGGGAATAGCGGCGACCGCCGATGTCATAGTGGTTGACGGCATCGCCCGAGGTGGCCACCGCGCAAGAGCCGAGACGAATGCGGCTATGCACGCCGCCCTTGTCAGGGTCGGCTATTCCCACCGGCCAATCGCCCTTCGTTCGGATTTCTCCTCCGATTTCAACAATGAAATCAGATGTTTGAGTTGATACAAGTTCCGCAAGCCTGTCCACGGCGAAGCCTTTGGCGATGCCGCAGAGGTCGAGCGTCACGCTGCCTTGCCGCAACAGGTGACCATCTGCGCAGGCGATCTGTCTCCAGTCCCCTGCCCTCCCCCGGATCGGGCCGAAACCATAACGCGCGACCGCAGGGCCGACGGTCGGGTCGAAGGCTCCGTCCGAGATGCGCGCCATGTCGAGTGCAGCTTGCGCAACCTCGGCGAAGTCACCGGATACCCTCACCCGGGGCGCGGTCATGTTGAAGCGGGTGAGTGCGCTGTCGGGGCGAAACGGGCTCATCTGCGCATCGATTTCGTCAAGGAGTGCGCCTATCCGCGGTGCGAGCGCCTCGGGAGCGGCCAGATCGCGCGCAACGACATGCCATGTCGTGCCAAAAGCCCGTCCGGAAAGGCGGACGCGACCCGCGGCGAACGCTTTCATCGGACCGAGACCGGCAATTGCCGCAAGGCCGAAAAGGGCGCTGCGCCTGGTGATGCGCATGGGACTAGATTCCGAAATCGTCATTGTGGATGTCCTCCGGATCGACGCCGCAATCGTCGAGCATCGCATAGACCGCCTGGATCATGAGGGGCGGACCGCACAGGTAATATTCGCAGTTCTCCGGCTCGGGATGGTCACGGAGATAGTTGCGGAACGCCACATCATGGATGAAGCCGGCAGCACCTTGCCAGTCGTCTCCCCTGGCTGGCTGCGAAAGTGCAGGAACCCAGCGGAAATTCGGGTGGCGGGCCGCTAACTCCTCGAACTCCTGCGCGTAGAACAGTTCCGCTCTGGCGCGCGCGCCATACCAGAAGCTCATCTTGCGGCTGGTCCCGACCTGCCCGAGTTGTTCATGGATCATCGCCCGCAGCGGCGCCATGCCGACACCGCCACCGATGAAGATCATCTCCTTGTCCGTATCCTGCACCCTGAACTCGCCATAGGGCCCCGCAACGCCGACCTCTTCGCCGGGCATGAGCCCGAACAGCCATGATGAAACGATCCCGGGCGGCGCATCCGGGTTTCCGGGCGGCGGAGTGGCAAGCCGGATATTCAGCACAATGTTGCCCTTGTCCTGCGGACGGCTGGCCACTGAATAGGCACGCGATACAGGTTCCGGACCTGCGGCGACGAGGTCGAGAATGCCGAGCCGCTGCCACTCGGCGCGGAAGGTCTCGGGCTGGACGATGTCACGATAGGCGCGCCGGTAGGCCGGAGCGGTCACCTGAATGAAATTGCCGGCGCGGAAATTGAAATCCGCTCCTTCGGGCAGAGCCAGCACGATCTCGCGAATGAGTGGCGTCACGCTGCGGGTCGAGGCGACGGTGCAGGAATAGCTGGCGGAACCCAGCACATCTGCGGGCACGCTCAGTTTCATGTCGCCGCGCACCGTAACCTGACAGGCCAGCCGCACGCCGGCACGGAGGTCGGCTGCGGAAAGGCGGGCGGCTTCGGTGGCGAGAGGCCCCTGGGTGCCCGTTACATCGGAGACGCGACACAACCCGCAGGTGCCCTGCCCCGCACAGCCGGAAGGCACCGGGACGCCGGCTGCATTGAGAACGTCCAGCAACTTCTCGTTGCTGAGCCCTTCGATCCTGCGATGTCCGTTAATCGTAAGGCTGACAGGCCAGGATGGCAGAAGCCTTGCCCGCACGCTTTGCAGCAGAACGGCGAGAAGGACGGTCAGGCCGGTGAGGAAGAGAAAGGCGACGGCGATCTCGGTCATGGCAGGCTCACCCCCGCGAAGGCGGAAAAGCCCATGGACATGATGCCGGCGACGATGAAGGCTGCGCCAAGCCCTTCGAGGCCTTCGGGAATATCCGCGTAGCGAAGCCGCTCGCGGATGGCGGCGAAGGCCGTGATTGCCAGCGCCCATCCGATGCCGGTGCCGAGGCCGTAGACCGCGCTTTGCGCGAGATCATAGTCGCGTTCGACCATGAACAGGCTGCCGCCGATGATCGCGCAGTTGATCGCCAGCAATGGCAGATAGATGCCCATGGCGACATGCAGCGCCGGCGCATAGCGCTCCAGCACCATTTCAAGCACCTGCACCAGCGCCGCGACGATGCCGAGGAAGGTGATGAGACGCAGGAAATTGAGGTCTACGTCGCCGAGCCCGGCCCATGCCAGCGCCCCCGGACCAAGAACATGGGCATAAAGGAGATGGTTCATCGGCACGCTGATGCCCTGCACGACGATCAGCGAGATGCCGACGCCGATGGCGGTCTTCACCTGCCGCGAGACGGCGAGGAAGGTGCACATGCCGAGGAAGAAGGACAATGCGAGATTTTCCTCGAATATCGAGCGCTGAAAGAGGTCCATCATGGCCGCGCCTCCGGCCTGCTCTCGCGCAGCGCGAACTCACGCGCCTCGACGAGGCGAGGCCGCCATGCACGAAGCGCCCAGATCAGAAGGCCGAGAATGATGAAGGCCGACGGAGCGAGGAGCATGAGACGCAGCGGCACAAACCATCCGCCATCGGCCTGCGTGATGAGCACCTGCATGCCGAACAGCGAACCTGCCCCGAACAGTTCGCGGATCGCGGCCACGGTCATCAGCACGAGGCTGTAGCCGAACCCGTTGCCCATGGCGTCGAGCATGGCGGGAACGGGAGGGTTATGCATGGCGTAGGCTTCGGTGCGGCCAAGGACGATGCAGTTTGTGGCGATCAGCGAAACGAAGACCGTCAGCCGCTGGCTCATTTCGAAGGCGAAAGCCTGCAACATCTGGTCGGCCACGATCACCAGCGTCGCGATGATGGTGAGTTGCAGGATGATGCGGACCTGGTTCGGAATATGGGCGCGGATCGCCGAAATGATCCCGGCGGCCAGCGTCACCACGACCGTCAGCGCCACCGACATGGTGAGCGCCGTCGACATGGAGGTGGTGACCGCAAGCGCCGAACAGATGCCGAGGATGTGGACGGCAACGGGGTTCTTGTCGATCAGCGGATCGGAAAGCTGTTTCAGGGCCATGCCGTACCTTCCCGCAGATTTTCGATGAATGGACCGAAGCCGTGCTCGCCCAGCCAGAAGTGCACCATGTCCACGGTGCCGTAGGTGGTGACTGAAGCGCCCGAGATCATCTCGACCTCGTACGGGCCGGAAGCGCCAGCCGAGGCGTCGATCATGATTGACCCCTCCTCCGCGATCTTCTTGCCGGCCCAGCCACGTGAAAATTCAGCTTCGGCGACACGGGAGCCGAGACCCGGCGTTTCGCCCTGCTCGTAGACAGTGAAGGCTGCGACCGTATTGAGGTCGCCTTCAAGCGCCAGATAGGCGCGAATGGTGGACTGGTAACCTGCACCCCGGACGGGCAGGACCAGAAGTTTCACTTCGCCCTTGTCGCGCACCATCCACACCAGCGCTTCGTTTTCCCGCCTCGATATGGCGGCAAGATCGGTCGCCGGCGAGAGAGCGATGCTGCGGTCGGGATCGGCGGCGGCTGCATTCTGATCGAATGTGGCTGCATCCGTATCCGAGATCCTGCCGGCGTCGAGATCGACGACGAATGTTTCGATACCGCCTCCGTCCAGCAACTCGGCGATCCCCGGTACGCCTTCAAGCATGGCGCTCATCTGGCCGGCGCGCGCCGCGAGACGATTGTCCTCGATCTTCGGGCGAAGTGCCACTGCCGTGACCGACACGATCAGCGCGCAGCAGGCTGCAACGACGGCTGCCATGCCGATGGATTTCACCGGGTCGCTGTTTGGACGCTCCAGAAGACGGCGGATCGGGTTCTTTCTAGACATGGCGTAGCCTCCGGGCACGACGCCGCATCAACCGGGTATGGACGGAAGCAACCATATGGTCGAGCAAGGGGGCGAAGATCGATGCCAGCAGGGTTGCAAAGACAAGGGCGCCGAAAGCTGGTCCTCCGGTGCTGAAAAGGGCTGTAAGCACTCCGGCAAGAAGACCGTAGAGAATCCGGCCCGCGGTGGTGGAGCCTGAGGTAACAGGATCGGCAGTCAGGAAAAGCAGTGCAAGGAGCATTGTCCCGCTCTGGAAAAACGCGGCAGGAAGCTCCGGCGAAATCAGGGATGCGAGCACGGCGACGGCGATTGCGAAGGCGATGAGCACCGACAGACGCGCCTGCCCGGCGCCGACAAGCAAGACAAGAGCAGGCAGAACGGCAACTATCGGCAGGCTTGCGCCTTCGCGCCATGGCTGGTCCGCGAACGAGAAGGCGAGGAAGGCGAGCGTCAGGACGACTGGCTGCACGAAATTGCGCCCTCGCCCGCCGAATACGGCCTCGCCCAGCACAAAGCCGAAGCTGATGCCGATCGCCAGTTGCCAGAACGGTGCGGAGGCCGGAACGTAAATTGCGACCAGTGCGGCCGCGACGAGGCCGTGAGCGGTAACCCCCTGCCCGCGCATGAGGGCAAAAGCGGATTGCCATCCGATAACCAGAACGGCGCAAAAAAGCAGGCGCGCTGCAAACCATGAATCCTGCGAGGCCAGCATAAGCGCCGGAGCCAGGAGGCTGGCCAACCCCGGCAGGTTATCGCGAACGAATCCGTGCCTCATGCTATGGTCTCCAACTCGTCGAGGGTCTGGCGCAGCAGGACTGTGTAATCCACCCCGTTTCTGTCGCGACCGCCAAGGCGGTGGTTCAGGGCGGCAATGTCTTCTTCGACAAGACCCAGCACGCCAAGATCGCGCGCAGTTTCGGCATCCCCGGCAGCCAAAGCACGCAGGAGCGGTATTGGCAGGATTCCCGACGGGCTTGCGGTTTCGTCCCAGAAGTTGGGGATCAGTGCCGGGCGCCGGGATTTGATCATCCTGTTCAGACCGTGGGTATGGGCGGGCTTCTCATGATGGAAAAGTGCCGTGATCTGACGAATACCGGGTGTGAGGAACGGTGTGGCCACCCCGGTTTCGACGCTGCCTGCCAGAAGCCGAAGGGGCGCATCGGCCAGTCTGTCGGCCGCGATATGGTGGAGCCGGGCGCCCGGGGTTGCGGCAACAAGGCCGGGGCGTGTGGCCGCGGGGCCTGACACAGAGACGATGCGCTGCCCCCAGATGCGGCTGGTCTCCAGAAGATAACCAAGCGCGATGACTTCCTGCCATCCGATCTGCCATACCATGCCCCCATGCGCTACCGGGTGCAGTGTATGGATGTGGTCGCCTGGCAGTCCGCCCGAAAACGCCCTTGTTGTAATGCCGGGCACATCCGGCGCGGGTAGCCCTTCTGCATGGCAAAGACAGGTTCGCCCGGCACCCAGAACGGGGAGCGCGCGAAGGCCGCGCCGGAATGCGTCTTCATAGGAAGCGATGACCGGACCGGGATCCGGCGCACCGTCGAATGCCTCGGTGGCGGTAACGAAAAGCGCTTCGGGGACATCGGCCGGATCGGCAACCTTGCCAAAGGGCCGCGCCTTTATCGACGCCCACAGACCGGCCTTGACCATCAGGTCGATCAACCCATCGCGGGTGTCGCTCGTGGAGAGGTCGAAGCTGATTGCGTTCTCGCCCTCGGGAGTGATTTCGAGCGCGGCGATGCTCCTGCGCGGACCCGGATCGAGCCGGGAGACAATGCCTGCCGCCGGCGAGACAGCCGAGATCCAGGGACGCTTCCGGTCATGGAAGAGAATGCTTCCTGCGGCGACCTTCTGTCCTTCCTTGACGGTCACGACAGGTCTGAAGGAGGGGATTTCGGCTCCGAAGAAGCTGAGCGGACCCTTGGGGCTCGCCGTTTCCACTGGGCCTGAAATCAGCGAAAGGCCTCCTGGCCATTTCGGGAATCGCATCCCACCCCCATTTCTTCCGGTGTCGAGGCAATGTTCTGGATGGGCGACGCCCTGGGCGACGCGCTGTGGAAATAAATAGTGCGATGTCGGTCAACGCGCGTTGATCTGCGTCAATCGGCATGCAGGGCCTCCGAAAGGTCCAGAGGCCCTGCTTCGTCGCTTTGTGTATCGGGGATAAAGGGAGGCCCACGAATCGGAATATGGTGCCTTGCGAGTGCAGAGGCCGGAAAGTTGACTGCAGTCAACAATGCGCGCCCTGGACGCGTTAACTATTCGTTAATATTAAATTTCTTGCTGCTGCAAGAGAATCGGGCATAAATGCGGTTTTAGAGCCGTAACGGCTTTTGAAGTGCATGTGCGGAAAATTTCGATGAATCTGAAAGCCGATATTCCGGACGAAGTCGATGAAGTTGACCTGCTGGTGACGCAGCAAGCCAACGACCTGTCCGCCATGCTTCATGAGCACCGGCTGGAGATGTTTCCGCCGGATGCCCGCAAAACCCTGCGTTCTTTCCAGCTTGCCGAAGTGGCTCAGTATCTCGGGGTGACCAGCGGCTACCTGAAGAACCTGTCTCTCGAAGGGAAGGGGCCGCAGCCGATGGTGACCCCGTCCGGCCGGCGCTCCTACACTGCCGAGCAGATGCTGGAAATGCGCCACTTCCTGAACCGACATAGTCGCACGGCCAGATATGTCCCGCATCGAAGCGGCAGCGAGCACCTGCAGGTTCTGTCGGTGGTCAACTTCAAGGGCGGGTCCGCCAAGACCACCAGCGCTGCTCATTTGGCGCAACATCTGGCGCTGACCGGACACCGTGTTCTGGCCATCGATCTCGATCCGCAGGCTTCTCTTTCTGCTCTCTACGGCTTTCAGCCCGAGATCGATCATAACGAGTCGCTTTACGAAGCCCTGCGTTACGACGATCAGAGAAAGCCGCTATCCGCCCTGGTCAGGAAAACCAATTTCCCGGGGCTGGATGTCGTTCCCGCCAATCTCGAACTGCAGGAATATGAATACGATACGCCGCTGGCGCTGTCCCGGAACGATGGTTCCATGGGGCGCATATTCTTTGGCCGGCTGGACGAAGCACTGGCGGATGTGGCCTATGACTATGACGTCGTTGTCATCGACTGTCCGCCGCAGCTTGGATATCTCACGCTGACTGCGCTTTCGTCATCCACGGGGATATTGATCACCGTTCATCCCCAGATGCTGGACGTCATGTCGATGTGCCAGTTTCTCATCATGATGGGCGAGGTGATGGGCACGCTGAAGCGGGCCGGGGCCAATATGCGGCTCGACTGGCTGCGCTATCTGGTCACTCGTTACGAACCGACCGATGGCCCGCAGAGCCAGATGGTTGCCTTCATGCGGGCGATCTTCAAGCAGCATGTTCTGGTGAACGAGATGCTGAAGTCGACGGCAATTTCGGACGCCGGCATTACCAAGCAGACGCTTTATGAAGTCGAGCGTTCCCAGTTCACGCGGGCAACCTATGACAGGGCGATGGAGTCCCTTCATCGCGTGAACGGAGAGATCACCGAACTCATCCACAAGGCATGGAGGCGTCGCTGATGTCGAGAAAGAATCTCCTGGCTTCGCTGACCGAGCGGAAGTTGACCGCAGTCAACTCGAGCCCTTCGGACGCGGTTTCGCCATCTTCGGCTCTGGAGCGGAACCGCAACCGGGGCGCCTTCGGTGCGATCACGAGATCCATCGACGAGCTTGCCGAGAAAGCGCAGGCTGCCAAGGTGATGGAAGCGCGCTTGCTCGAGGGCGCGTCGATCATTGAAATCGATCCGGAACTGGTCGACGCCTCATTCGTCGCCGACCGCATGGGAGATGACGAGGCAGCTTTCGACGAGCTTCTGGAAGCCATTCGCGAGCAGGGACAGGATTCACCGATTCTGGTGCGACCTCATCCGGACGGCGAAGGGCGCTATATGATCGTTTTCGGCCACAGACGCCATCGCGTGGCGAAGACGCTTGGCCGGAAGGTGAGGGCGGTGGTCAGGGATCTCACGGATCAGGATCACGTCATCGCCCAGGGGCAGGAGAACTCGGCCCGCGCGGATCTGTCCTTCATCGAAAAGGCGGTCTTTGCACGTAATCTGGAGCGAAACGGCTATGACCGCGACGTCATCATGCAGGCGCTCGCCGTGGACAAGAGCGTCGTTTCCAAGATGATTTCCGTCACCAGCGATATTCCGGCTGAAATCATAGACGCTGTGGGCCCGGCCAGAAACAGTGGACGGGATCGCTGGTACAAGCTGGCCATCAAATGCCGCGATCGGGCATCCGCTGCCAAGGCCGCGGCGGTGATTTCGACGGGCGAGTTTCGTAACGCAGACAGCGACGACCGGCTTTCTCTCCTGACCAGCCGCCTGGAGGGGGACGGGTCGAAGAAGAAGCCTGGCCGCCGCCCACCGGTCGTGAAACCCTGGGCGCCACGTGACAAGTCCGTTTCCGTTATAGCGAGACCCCGTGCAAAGGGCTTTTCGCTCGATCTCACGGATAAAGAAGCAAAGCCGTTTGGCGAATGGATTTCGAGGAATCTGGACAGCCTCTATGAGGCGTTCAGGACGTCGGAGAAGACTGAACAGGAGAACTGAAGCAGCAAAAGAAAAAGGCCCCCAAGCGACCTGCGTCGTGG
>JAIPUZ010000062.1 GCA_022833215.1 Mesorhizobium sp.
TCTGGTCGTAAACGCTCTCATGCACGAACAGGCGCCGCAGCGTCGTGCAGCGCTGGCCGGCCGTGCCCATCGCCCCGAAGGCGATGGCGCGCAGCGCCATGTCGAGATCGGCCGAAGGACACACGATGCCGGCATTGTTGCCGCCAAGCTCCAGAATGGCGCGGGCGAAGCGGCCGGCCAGGCGCGGACCGACCGCCCGGCCCATGCGCGTCGAGCCGGTCGCCGACACCAGCGGCACCTTCGCATGATCGACCAGAGCCTCGCCGACATCGGCCCCGCCGATCAGCACCTTGAGCAGCCCCTCCGGCGCATCCGCGCCAAAACGCTTCACCGCGCGCGCGAAGATCGC
This sequence comes from Mesorhizobium sp., assembly GCA_022833215.1. GTDB lineage: Bacteria > Pseudomonadota > Alphaproteobacteria > Rhizobiales > Rhizobiaceae > Mesorhizobium. Next base: position 350 of record JAIPUZ010000062.1, read on the forward strand.
CTCGCAGGCAAGCGCGGTCAGCGGCGTCTTTTCCGAGGGCTTCCACACCACCGCATCGCCGCACACCAGCGCCAGCGCCGCGTTCCACGACCACACGGCGACGGGGAAGTTGAAGGCCGAGATGACGCCGACCACGCCCAGCGGATGCCAGGTTTCCATCATGCGGTGGCCGGGGCGCTCGGTGGCGATGGTCAGGCCATACAATTGCCGGGAAAGCCCTACGGCGAAGTCGCAGATGTCGATCATCTCCTGCACCTCGCCCAGCCCCTCCGAGGGGATCTTGCCGACCTCGATCGACACCAGCCGGCCGAGCGCCTCCTTGTGGGCGCGCAGCTCCTCGCCGAGCAGCCGCACCAGCTCGCCGCGGCGCGGGGCCGGCACCATGCGCCACTTGAGGAACGCCGCATGGGCATCATCCACCGCACGGCCCGCTTCCGCCCCCGAAACCTCGCCAACCCGCGCAAGCTCCTCACCCGTCACAGGGCTGCGAACCACAAGCGTTCCACCCGAAACCGAAGCCGGCAAAACACCAAGTCCGGAGAGAAGAGCCGAGGTTTCCTGAGAGAGAGACATGATATTCACCTTTTCGTTTCGTTCGTGGGGCGTCGTTCCGGTCCGTCAGGACCGCACTGCGCCGATGGTTCCGGCCGGGGCCGCCTGCCTGAATTGTGCCGCCATCCGTTTCAGATCCCCGCGTCCATAGCGGTCACGGATATGCAGGGAGCTACGGTCGCTTCCGTGTCTGCCTGTTGAAGCTGTCGGGAAGGTGGCGCTGGCGGCATCGCCGGGCATGAAGGAACTGGCTGGCACAGGCTTTCCGATCTTTGCGAAGGCAGGCGACTTGATGCGCATCCGGTGCTATATCGCGAAACAAAAGCCATGAATTACGTTGAATCCATCTGATATGATGCGGAGCCTGCATGACCCTGTCGCGCGCCCTGATTCCCGACCTTGGCAGGCTGCAGGCTTTCGAGAGTGCCGCGCGCCATGGCAGCGTCACTCAGGCGGGGCGCGAGCTCAACCTGACCCAGAGCACCGTCAGCCGTCAGATCAGGGATCTGGAGGCCCAGCTCGGCGTGCCGTTGTTCGAGCGGGTGCGCCAGCGCGTGGTGCTTTCGGAAGCCGGCCGCAGGTTCCTGCCCGATGCGCGCAAGCTGCTGGAGCAGGGCGAGGCAGCCATGCTGCGCGCCATGGCCGGCTCGAAAGCCTCGCTGCTGCGCCTCGCCACCCTGCCGACATTCGGCACGCGCTGGCTGATCCCGCATCTGCCGGGTTTCCTGCAGGCCCATTCCGGGGTCGCGCTCGACATCGCCTCCCGTTCGGAGCCGTTCGATCTTGAGGAGCAGGGCTTCGATGCGGCGATCCACTATGGCCAGCCGATCTGGGCCAACGCCACCTGCCGCTACATCTGCCAGGAAGTGATCGTGCCGGTGGCAAGCCCGGCGCTGTCCGGCGGGCTTGCCGTCGCAGGGCCGGGCGATCTGGCGTCACTCCCGTTGCTGCATCTTGCCACGCGGCCGAAAGCATGGGCCGACTGGTTCCGCCAGACCGGTGTCGAAGCGGCATCGTCCTTTCAGGGGCATCGGTTCGACCAGTTCACCATGATGATACAGGCGGCGACCGCCGGCCTCGGCGTGGCGCTGCTGCCGCTCTACCTCATCGGGCCGGAACTGAAGGCCGGGCAGTTGCAGGTCGTGCTCGACGTGCCGCTGCCGACAGAGAACGGCTATCACTTCGTCATGCCCAACGGCAAACTGGACCACCCGGTCGCCAACGAGCTCTACCGCTGGATCGTCGGGCAGGTGGACACCCCGGACTGAGCGTCGATCAGGTGCCGATCAACTCGAAGCGGTCGACATCGACAAGCCCCTTGTCGGTGATCTTGAGATGCGGGATGACCGGCAGCGCGATGAAGGCCAGTTGCAGGAACGGTTCCTCCAGCGTGGAACCCAGCGCGAAGGCCGCGGCGCGCAGCGTCTTCAGTTCGTCGCGCACCGTCTCGTAGCTGGCAAGGCTCATCAGCCCGGCAACGGGCAGGGCCAGCTCGGCCATGACCTTGCCGTCCTGCACGACAACGAAGCCGCCCTCGATCTCTCCGAGGCGGTTGGCGGCCAGCGCCATGTCGTCGTCCGAGCAGCCGACGATGCAGATATTATGGCTGTCATGGCTGACGGTGGAGGCGATGGCGCCGGAGTGAAGACCAAAGCCGTGCACGAAGCCGGTTGCGATGTTGCCGCTTCTGCCGTGCCGCTCGACCACCGCGACCTTGACGACATCGTTGGCGAGGTCGATCTCGACACCGTTTTCGCCGACTGGCAGGTCGAACTCGAGGTCGCGGGTGATGATCTTGCCGGGAACGATGCCGATGGTGCGGGTGCGGCCGCTGTTGGAGCGGGCCCGGAAATCCGTGGCGGCAACGCGCCGCGCTTTGACGCTGTGGCGGCCGACCGGCGCGACCGGCCTGCGGGCTGCAAACAGGTCGTCGCTGACGATACGCCCCGCCGACAGCACCATTTCGGCGCGGCAGTCTTCCAGGCTGTCGAGCACCACCAGGTCGGCGCGCCAGCCCGGCGCGACCAGACCGCGATCCCTGAGCCCGAAGGCGCGGGCGCCCGAGATGGAGGCGGCGCGGTAGATGGCCAGCGGCTCCACGCCAGCGGCGATGGCGGTGCGGATCATGTGGTCGAGATGGCCCTGGTCGGCAATGTCGAGCGGGTTCCGGTCGTCGGTGCACAGAGCGATGAAGGGCGAGTTGCGCTCAGTGATGATCGGCATCAGGGCCGCAAGATCCTTCGACACCGAGCCTTCGCGCACCAGCACATGCATGCCCTTGCGCAGTTTCTCCATCGCCTCCCCGGCGGTGGTCGTTTCATGATCGGTGCGGATCCCGGCGGCGAGATAGCCATTGAGGTCGTAGCCGCGCACCAGCGGCGCATGCCCGTCTATGTGACGGCCCTGAAAGGCTTCAAGCTTGGCCATGCATTCCGGGTCCTTCGCCAGAAGGCCGGGAAAATTCATGAATTCGGCAAGTCCGATCACGCTGGGGTGGTCGGCCAGCGGCAAAAGGTCGTGAACGGTGAGTTCCGCGCCGGAGGTTTCCAGATGCGTCGCCGGCACGCAGCTCGAAAGCTGCACGCGGATGTCCATGACCGTTTCGGCCACGCTGTCGAGGAAGTAGGTGATGCCGTCCAGCCCCAGCACATTGGCGATCTCGTGCGGATCGCAGATCGCCGTGGTCACGCCGCGCGGCAGGACGCAACGGTCGAACTCGTGCGGGGTGACCAGCGAGGATTCGATATGCAGATGGGTGTCGATGAAGCCGGGCACGACGACGCGGCCGGAAATGTCGATTTCCTTCGTTCCCCTGTAGTCGGCGCAGGTGCCGACGATGCGCTCGCCACAGATGGCGATATCGCCCGAAACCAGTTCGCCGGTCACGAGGTCGAGGAAGCGTCCGCCCCTGAGCACCAGATCGGCGGGCTCGCGCCCCGCGCCCTGGTCGATCATATGCTCAAGTTTCGTGGCCATGCGTGCGCGCTCCGTGATCATGTCGGCGGCAAGGTTAGTGCATTGTGTCGCAAAGGGGAATCCGGCCGGCTATTTCGCCTGCCGGCGGCTCCATGCGGCATAGAGATCCTCGCGTCCCCCGATCCGGGCCGGCACACAGGCGATCTTCATGGCGTGTTCGGAAAACGGTCGCCTCAACTCGTCGTAGATATGCGCGGTGGACAGGCTGTAGGGCGCCCCGTCCTCGTTGGAATAGGCGAAGACGACCTCGCTCACGCCTGCCAGCCGCATGGCGGTGAGACACATGGGGCAGGGATGGCCGCTGGCATACACCGCGCTTCCCCTTAGCGCTTCGGAGCCATGGGCACGAACCGCGGCGCGAATGGCCAGCAGCTCGGCATGGTCGGTAACGTCATCGCTCTTGTGCGTCTCGTTGACGCCTGTGGCGATGACCTGGCCATTGCCAACCACGACCGCGCCGAAGGGCCGTCCGCCGGCCTCGACATTGGCGTGCGCAAGCTCGATCGCCTCACACAGGAAACGGTCAGCATCGGTCATGGCAGTCTCCATCCTTCTATCGGCCCCCGGCAGCGGCGAGGGCCTGTTCGATCTCCCCGTAGCCGGCGCTGCGCGCATGTTGCAACGGCGTCACCCCGCTTCCGTCGGCCAGATTGACATTGGCGCCGGCCCCGATCAGCAGGTTGACGATCTCCTGGTGGCGCGGGCCTCCGTCTCCAAGGATGATCGCTTCCAGCAGCGCGGTCCAGCCCAGCCTGTTGACGTGGTCGACATCGACACCAGCCTCGATCAGCGTGCGAACGGTTTCGACATGACCGCGCTCGGCAGCCGGTATCAGAGCCGTGCCGCCATAGCGGTTGGTGCTTTTCAGGTCCGCGCCATGCGCCAGCGTCAGTTGGAGGATTTCCAGATGGCCGCGCGCACCCGCATAGAGATAGGGGCTGTCTTCGATCTTGTCCCTGGCGTTGACGTCCGCCCCCGCCGCAATCAGCACCCGCGCGGCATCGACGGCGTTGGCATGGGTGGCGGCAAGAAGCGCGGTCCGTCCCTGGCTGTCTCTGGCGTCGACATCCGCGCCATCGGCCAGCAACCGGCGGACGGTTTCGGCATCGTTGGCGGCTGCGGCATCCGATAGCCCGGCTTGTTGCATATCTTGTCCCCACAGGGTGATCGGTACGGTCATGATGCCGAAGAAAACGGCGATGAAGATGGCGAGGTGCTTGCGCATTTGGCGACCCTGATTTCAGTTTCGCGCTTGTAGCACGGCAAGGTGCTCACGCGCAGACCCTGAGGGTGACATCGGCATTGCGCAGTGCTTCGGCCAGATCGTCCGGCGGAGCGCGGTTGACGACCAGTTCGTCGAAATCCGACAGCGCGCAGACCCGCACCAGTCCTTTCTGGCCGAACTTGGAGGCGTCGGTGACGACGACGCGCCGCCGGCCGCACACCAGCACCGCCTGCCCGAACTGCGCTTCCTCGAGATCGTAGTCCATCACGCCGGTGGCGGCGTTGACCGCGCCCGCCGAGATGATGGCGTGATCGACGCTGAAGCGGTTGACGAACTCGATGGCCGAGAAGCCGAGCGCCGCGCCGCTGTCGCTGCGCAGTTCGCCACCGGCCATGTAGACCTTGTTGCCGTTCACGGTCGCCAGCGTGCGGGCTATGTCGGACGAATTGGTCACCACGGTCAGCCGCCGGTGGTCGAGCAGCGCGCGGGCAAGGATGCTGGTCGTGGTGCCGGTGTCGAGCATGATCGATTCGCCGTCGCGGATGGTCGAGGCGGCAAGCCGGGCAATGGCTTCCTTGGCCTGCCGGTTCTCGCGCATGCGCCGCTCGAACGGCGCTTCGCTGACCGCGGCGGGCAGGCCGACCGCGCCATGCATGCGCACGATGTCACCGCGCCCGGCGAGCGCCTTGATGTCGCGCCGCACGGTCTCGACGGAGACGTCGAGGCGCTGGGCGAGCTCGCTGACGCCGATGCTGCCCTCCTCGCCCAGAAGCGTGAGGATGCGGCCGTGGCGGGGGGAATAGTCCATCTTGCTGCGTCTCATATGGCTGACCGTTTTTTACGCATATTGACCGATATTCAGAAATAATCTCTCACATTCGGTCAAAAACCCACAAATCCCTGTTGACTTCGTGTGTCTTCGACCCGATCCTTCGGCAAAACAAGGCGGCCAAAGGCTGCGGGAGGAAATATGGCGGTGATCCGGGAAATCACGGCCGCGCGATCCGCCCGGATCGCGGGTTTGCCCATCTGGAAGGGCTCTGTCGCCATCGAGCCGCTGATGGGCGGTATCAGCAACGAAAGCTGGCTGGTCACCGACGATGCCGGCGGCCATGTGGTCCGCTTCGGAGAAGACTATCCGTTCCATCATGTGCTGCGCGACCGCGAGCTGATGACGGCGCGCGCCGCCGAGGAGGCGGGCTTCGCGCCCGCCGTCGAGCATGCCGGGCCCGGCGTCATGATCTGCCGTCATTTGCGCGCCAAAACCTTTGGCGAGGCCGATGTGCGCGCCAATATCGGGCGCGTGGCCGAGATAATGCGCGGTTTTCATCGCAGGATGCCACATCATGTTTCGGGTCCCGGCTTCATGTTCTGGCCGTTTCACGTCATCCGCGATTACGCACGCACGCTGATCGGGGGCGCAAGCCGTATGGCGGAGCATGTGCCGGCCTATCTGGAAATGGCGAACGAGCTTGAAGCCGCACAGATACCGCTTCCCATCGTGTTCGGCCATAACGACCTTCTGCCCGCCAACCTGCTCGATGACGGCAGCCGCCTGTGGCTGATCGATTTCGAATATGCCGGCTTCTCCACCGCCATGTTCGATCTTGCCGGTCTTTCCTCCAATTCCGGCTTCTCCCGGGAGGAATCGGAAGAGCTGCTCGGCGTCTATTTCGGCCGCGCGCCGGACGACGATCTGAGGCGCTCGCTGGCCGCCATGCAATGCGCCTCGCTGCTGCGCGAGGCCATGTGGAGCATGGTGTCGGAGCTTTATCTCAATGCGCCGGGCACCGACTATGTTGCCTATACGGCGGAAAACCTGAAGCGGCTCGAAGCCGCGCTCGACGCTTATCGTACCCAGTATGGACATTGCCGATGATCCACTCCCTGCCCTCCCATGCCCGGATCATCGTCATCGGCGGCGGCATCATCGGCTGTTCCACGGCCTATCATCTCGCCCGCGACCACAAGGCCGACGTGATCCTGCTGGAGCAGGGCAAGCTCACCTCGGGCTCGACCTGGCACGCGGCGGGGCTGGTCGGCCAGTTGCGCTCCTCCGCCTCGATCACGCGGGTGCTCAAATATTCGGTCGATCTCTACAAGACGCTGCATGAGGAAACCGGCCTCGAGACCGGCTGGAAGATGACCGGTTGCCTGCGCCTTGCCACCAACGAGGACCGCTGGACCGAATTTCGCCGGCTGGCCACCACCGCGCGCAGCTTCGGCATGGACATGCACCTGATTTCGCCCGACGAGGTCAAGCGCATGTGGCCGCTGATGGACACTTCCGATCTCGTCGGTGCGTCGTGGCTACCGACCGACGGCCAGGCCAGCCCCTCCGACATCACCCAGTCGCTGGCCAAGGGCGCGCGCATGCATGGCGCGAAGCTGTTCGAGGGCGTGCGCGTCACCGGCTTCGTCATGGACGGCAACCGCATCACGGCGGTCGAGACGAATTATGGCCGCATCGGCTGCGAGAGCGTGGTGAACTGCGGCGGCCAGTGGGCCCGCCAGATTGGCGCCATGGCGAATGTTTCCGTGCCGCTTCAGCCGGTGAAGCATCAATATATCGTCACCGAGAAGATCGACGGCCTTTCGTCCGACACGCCGACGGTGCGCGATCCCGACCGGCGTATCTACTTCAAGGAAGAGGTTGGCGGCCTGGTCATGGGCGGCTACGAGCCGGACCCGCAGAGCTGGGCCACCGGCCTGCCCGGCGGCGACGTGCCGGACCAGTGGGAGTTCCAGCTCTTCGACGACGACTACGACCATTTCGAGCAACACATGACGCAGGCCATCGCCCGCGTGCCGGCGCTGGCCGAGAGCGGCGTCAAGCAGATGATCAACGGTCCCGAAAGCTTCACGCCGGACGGCAACTTCATTCTCGGCCGCGCGCCCGAATGCGCCAACATGTTCGTCGGCGCCGGCTTCAACGCCTTCGGCATCGCCTCCGGCGGCGGCGCGGGATGGGTATTGGCCGAATGGGTGGTGCGCGGCGAAGCCCCGCTCGACCTGTGGGTGGTCGACATTCGCCGCTTCTCCGGTCTGCACCGCGACCGCGCCTGGGTCGAGGAGCGGACGCTGGAAGCCTATGGCAAGCACTACACCGTCGCCTTCCCGCATGAGGAATATGAGAGCGGCCGCCCGCGCATCGTCTCGCCGCTTTATGAACGCCTGAAACGGCACCACGCCGTGTTCGGCTCCAAGCTCGGCTGGGAGCGCCCGAACTGGTTCGCGCCCGAGGGCATGGAGCCGAAGGACGTCTATTCGATGGGCCGCCAGAACTGGTTCGGCCCGCTGGGCGAAGAGCACAGGGCCGTGCGCGAGAAGGTCGGCCTGTTCGACCAGTCGTCCTTCGCCAAGTTCGAGGTGACGGGCAAGGATGCGGCCGCGGCGCTGGAGCTGATCTGCGCCAACCATGTCGCCCGTGAGCCCGGACGCCTGACCTACACGCAGATCCTCAACACGCGCGGCGGCATCGAATGCGATCTCACCGTGGCGCGGCTGGCGGAGGACCGCTTCTACATCGTCACCGGCACAGGCTCCCGCACCCACGATTTTGCGTGGATAGAGGAGCATCTCCCGGCCGGATCGGACGCGCGCATCGCCGACGTAACCGAGGATCATGGCACGCTGTCGCTGATGGGGCCGGCGGCGCGGTCGGTGCTGGAGAAGGTAACCGATGCGGATGTCTCCAATGCCGCCCTCCCCTTCGGCAGGATCGCGGAGATTTCCATCGCCGGGCATCGGGTGCGCGCCATGCGCGTCACCTATGTCGGGGAACTGGGCTGGGAACTGCATGTGCCGATTGCCGGCACCGGCGATGTGTTCGATGCGCTGATGGAGGCGGGGCGGCCGCACGGCATCCGCCCGACCGGCTACAGGGCAATCGAATCGCTGCGTCTCGAAAAGGGTTACCGGGCATGGGGCTCGGACATCACGCCGAACGACAATCCGTTCGAGGCGGGTCTCGGATGGGCGGTGAAGCTGAAGAAGGACACGCCCTTCATCGGGCGTGAGGCGTGCATGGCCGCCGCCGGCCAGCCCCTTCCCAAGCGGTTGGCCTGCTTCACCACGCAGGACCGGCAAGTGGTGCTGCTCGGACGCGAGACCATCCTGCGCAATGGCCAGCCGGTCGGCTATCTGACCAGCGGCGGCTATGGCTACACGGTGGAGCTGCCCATCGGCTACGGCTATGTGCGCAACGAAGCCGGGGTGGACGACGCATTCCTGTCGTCCGGCGATTACGAACTCATCGTGGCGAACGAGCGCTTCGCCGCCACGATCCACATGGCGCCGCTCTACGATCCACAAGGGGAACGCGTAAAAGCCTGATCGGAAAGGGCGTCGATAAAGTCTGCCGGCGCGGCACGCGCAACTGGGAGGTAAGGCAAATGGCTTCTATCGGAACTTTCGTCATCTACATCATCATGGTGTGCGCCGTGGCCGGCGCCATCGCTTCGATCCGCAACCCGGAAACGGGGCTCGGCAAGGAGTTCATCGAGGGCCTGCATTCCATCGGCCCGATCTTCATTCCGGTGGCCGGCATCATGGCCGCCATTCCCTATCTGTCTCAGTTCATCCGCGTCGTGGTCGGGCCGCTGTTCGCCATGATCGGGGCCGATCCATCGATTGCGGCGACCACGGTGATCGCCGTGGACATGGGCGGCTACCAGCTCGCCGATGCGCTGGCCGGCTCGCGCGACGCCTGGATGATCGCCACCATCGTCGGCTTCACCTCCGGCGCCACCATCATCTTCTCGATCCCGGTGGGACTGGCGATGCTCGCCAAATCCGACCACAAATATATGGCGCTCGGCATCATGTCGGGCATCCTCAGCGTGCCGATCGGCGTGTTCATCGCCTGTGCCATCATTGCGCTGGCGGGTCTCGACATCCGGCCCGAAGTCTCGACCACGGCCGAGGCGAGTTACCAGATCGCGCTCGGCCTCGGCGATATATTGCGCAATCTTCTGCCGCTGATCGTGTTCTGCGTGGCCATCGCGCTCGGCCTTCGCTTCGCGCCGGACGCCATGATCAAGGGATTCCTGTGGTTCGGCCGCATCATGTATGCCGGCATCACGCTGGTGCTGGTCGCTTCCATCGTGGAGTATTTCACCGGCTTCTTCAGCACGGTGTTCGGCTCGTGGGGCTTCGACCCGATCATCGCGGATGAGCAGGACCAGTTCCGTGCGCTGGAGATCGCCGGCTATATCGGCATCATGCTGGCCGGCGCCTTCCCCATGGTCTATCTGCTGACCAAATATCTGGCCGGGCCGATGCAGGTGATCGGGGCGCGCATCGGTGTGTCGCCGGAAGGGGCGGCCGGTCTGCTGGCCGCCAGCGCCAACATCCTCGCCATGTACCGGCTGGTCGGCAAGATGCAGCCGCGCGACAAGGTGCTGGCCATCGCCTTTGCCGTGTGCGCGGCCTTCACCTTCGGCGACCATCTGGCCTTCTCGGCCAATTTCCAGCCGACCATGATCCTGCCGCTGATGCTCGGCAAGCTGCTGGGCGGCGCGGCCGGCTTCATGCTGGCGGTGTGGCTGTCGGTGCCCAAGGCCGAGGAGCTGGCGGTGCTGGATGCAAGGGCGGCTGCCAGCCCGTTGCCTGCCGAGTAGGAGGCAGAATCGCCCGCACAGGACAAGACAGGGCGACGGGCTTCCCGTCGCCCTGTCCGTTAGGTGTCTGGTCCCGGAGTGTGGGGGAATCAGTCAAGCTGATCCTTCATTCCGGGACCAGACACCTAAAGCGCTGAGCCTGATCAGGGAGAATTGCGAGACAATGGAATGCGCGCCCAGTCTCTTGAGCGAGTGGAAATATAAGCCGTCGGCCCATCTCATGGAACGGCATGAGACGCTGGTGAAGCAAACACTCCAGCCAGGCATGTCTGGGTGGATGGGAAGGGAATGATTTATGGATTGGCGACCTTTCTGAAAACAAGTGGTTTTCAGAAAGGGAATGGTGCCCAGAAGAGGACTCGAACCTCCACGCCTCGCGGCACACGGACCTGAACCGTGCGCGTCTACCAATTCCGCCATCTGGGCTGGTGGCGCTCATGTAAGCGGG
>JAIPUZ010000063.1 GCA_022833215.1 Mesorhizobium sp.
GGCCAAAATCGCAAACAGGCAACGATGGAACGCGGCGCGCGCATGCTCCGCACCGCGCTCGGGCCTGCCATCTCGGACCTGCTGCGCGATCCTTCCATCGTCGAGGTGATGCTGAACCCCGATGGGCGCATCTGGGTCGATCGCCTCGCCGGCGGACTGGAAGACACCGGCGAAAAGCTGACCCCGGAAGACGGTGAACGCATCATCCGCCTGGTGGCCCATCACGTCGGGGCCGAAGTCCATGCCCGCGCGCCGCGCGTCTCGGCCGAGTTGCCGGAGAGCGGCGAACGCTTTGAAGGCTTGCTTCCTCCCGTTGTCACGTCGCCGACCTTCGCCATCCGCAAGCCGGCGGTCGCGGTGTTCACCCTCGACGATTACGTCGCAGCCGGGATCATGGCCGACACCCAGGCCACTGCGCTACGCGAGGCCGTCGCCTCCCGCGCCAATATCTTGGTGGCGGGCGGCACCTCCACCGGCAAGACGACGCTCACCAATGCGCTGTTGGCCGAAGTCGCCAAGACGCAGGACCGCGTGGTCATCATCGAGGACACGCGCGAGCTGCAATGCGCGGCGCCGAACCTCGTCGCCATGAGGACCAAAGACGGGGTGGCGACGCTGTCCGATCTCGTCCGCTCCTCGCTGCGCCTGCGCCCCGACCGCATCCCAATCGGCGAGGTCCGCGGCGCCGAGGCGCTCGATCTCCTCAAAGCCTGGGGCACCGGCCATCCCGGCGGCGTCGGAACGATCCACGCCGGCTCCGCCATCGGTGCGCTGCGCCGCCTCGAGCAGCTCATCCAGGAGGCGGTCGTCACCGTCCCGCGCGCCATGATCGCCGAGACCATAGACCTGGTTGCCGTCCTTTCCGGCCGGGGCGCCGCGCGCCGGCTTGCCGACCTCGCCCGCGTCGAGGGCCTCGGCGCCGACGGCGACTACCGGCTCGCCCCCGCCTTTCCAGACCTTACCCAAACCGACCGAACAGGAGACCCCGCATGATTAGTCGCGCCTTCCGCGTCCGCCGCCATATCGCATCCGCCGCCACCTTCACCTGGGTCGCGCTGCTGACCTCGCCGGCCTTGGCCTCGGGCTCCTCCATGCCCTGGGAGGCCCCGCTTCAGTCGATTCTCGAATCCATCGAGGGGCCGGTGGCGAAAATCGTGGCGGTCATCATCATTATCGTCACCGGCCTGACGCTCGCCTTCGGCGATACCGGCGGCGGCTTCCGGCGGCTGATCCAGATCGTCTTCGGCATTTCGATCGCGTTCGCCGCCAGCTCCTTCTTTATCAGCTTCTTCTCGTTCGGCGGCGGGGCGGTGATCTGATGGCAGTCGTCCTCGAACAGCTCGACGCCGTGCCCGGGTTCACCGCCCCGGTTCATCGCGCGCTCAGCGAACCCATCCTGCTGGGCGGCGCGCCGCGTTCGGTGGCGATCCTCAACGGCACGCTCGCCGGGGCCGTCGGCCTCGGCCTTCAGCTCTGGCTCGCCGGCATCCTGATCTGGGCCGTCGGCCATCTCGCAGCCGTGTGGGCGGCTAAGCGCGATCCCCTCTTCGTCGAGGTCGCGCGCCGGCATCTGCGCGTGCCCGGCCATCTTTCGGTGTGAGGCGTGCAAGATGATGAACCTCGCAGAATATCGCCGCACCGCCGCGCGCCTCGCCGACTACCTGCCCTGGGTGGCGCTGGTCGGCCAGGGCGTCGTCTTGAACAAGGACGGATCGTTCCAGCGCAGCGCGAAGTTCCGCGGGCCGGATCTCGACTCCGCGGTCGCGGCCGAGCTGGTCGGCGTCGCCGCGCGCCTCAACAATTCCTTCCGCCGCCTCGGCTCCGGCTGGTGCATCTTCGTCGAGGCGCAGCGGTCCGAGGCTGGCACCTATCCCAACGACGTCTTTCCCGATCCGGCCTCCGCTCTGGTCGACGCCGAGCGCAAGGCGGATTTCGAGGAGGAAGGCAGCCATTTCGTCTCCGACTACTATCTGACCTTCCTCTGGCTGCCGCCGGCCGAGGAGGCCGCCCGCGCCGAAAGCTGGCTCTATGAGGGCCGTGAGACCTCCGGCGTCAATCCCTGGGAGCTGGTTCGCGGCTTCGTCGATCGCACCGATCGCGTGCTGGCCCTCCTCGACGGCTTCATGCCCGAGTGCCGCTGGCTCACCGACGGCGAAACGCTGACCTATCTCCATTCCACGATCTCGACCAAGCGCCATCGCGTCCGCGTCCCGGAGACGCCGATCTATCTGGACGCGCTTCTGGCCGATCAACCGCTGACCGGCGGGCTCGAACCGCGCCTTGGCGCCGCGCATCTGCGCATCCTCACCATCACCGGATTCCCGAGCGTCACCACGCCCGGCCTGCTCGACGACCTCAACCGGCTCGCCTTTCCTTATCGCTGGTCGACCCGCGCGATCCTGATGGACAAGACCGACGCGACGCGGCTGCTCACGAAAATCAGGCGTCAGTGGTTCGCCAAGCGCAAGTCGATCGCGGCGATCCTCAAGGAAGTGATGACGAACGAGCAATCCGCGCTCGTCGACACGGATGCGGCCAACAAGGCCGCCGACGCGGATCTCGCGCTTCAGGAACTCGGCGCCGACGTCGCCGGCATCGCCTATGTCACCGCGACCGTCACCGTCTGGGACGAGGATGCCCGCCGCGCCGACGAGAAGCTGCGGCTGGTCGAAAAGGTCGTCCAGTCCCGCGATTTCAGCGTCATGGTCGAGGCGGTCAACGCCGTCGACGCCTGGCTCGGCTCGCTGCCGGGCCACGCCTACGCCAATGTGCGTCAGCCTCCGATCTCGACGCTCAACCTTGCCCACACGGTCCCTTCGTCCGCCGTGTGGGCGGGACCGGAAAGGGACGATCACTTCGGCGCGCCCCCGCTGCTCTATGGCAGGACCGAAGGATCGACCCCTTTCCGGCTCTCCCTCCATGTCGGTGATGTCGGCCACACGCTGATGGTCGGTCCGACCGGCGCGGGCAAGAGCGTGCTGCTGGCGCTCATGGCGCTGCAATTCCGCCGCTACCCGCGCAGCCAGATCTTCGCCTTCGATTTCGGGGGCTCCATCAGGGCAGCCACTTTGGCCATGGGCGGCGACTGGCATGACCTCGGCGGCCGGCTGACCGAAAGCGCGGACGGATCGGTCTCGCTCCAGCCGCTCGCCCGTATCGAGCAGACGCAGGACCGCGCCTGGGCCGCCGACTGGATCGTGGCGATCCTCCAGCGCGAAGGCGTCACAATCACGCCCGAAGCCAAGGAGCATATCTGGACGGCGCTGTCCTCGCTCGCGTCGGCCCCGATCGAGGAGCGCACGATCACCGGCCTGTCGGTGCTGCTCCAGTCCAACGACCTCAAGCTCGCTATCCAGCCCTATTGCGTCGGCGGCCCCTATGGGCGGCTGCTCGACGCGGAGGCTGAAAACCTCGGCGACGCTTCGGTCGTGGCCTTCGAGACTGAGGGGCTGCTCGACACCGGAGCCGCACCCGCGGTCCTCGCCTACCTGTTCCACCGGATCGCCGACCGCCTCGATGGACGCCCGACGATGATCATCATCGACGAGGGCTGGCTGGCGCTCGGCGATCCGGCCTTCTCCAAGCAATTGGCAGAATGGCTGGTCACGCTCAGGAAAAAGAACGCATCCGTCGTCTTCGCCACGCAGTCGCTGGCCCAGCTCGAAAAGAGCACGATCGCGCCTGCGATCATCGAAAGCTGCCCGACCCGGCTGCTCCTGCCCAACGATCGCGCCGTCGAGCCGCAGATCACCGCGATCTACAGGCGGTTCGGCCTGAACGACCGGCAAATCGAGATCCTGGCCCGCGCCATCCCGAAGCGGGACTACTACTGCCAGAGCCGCAGGGGAAACCGGCTGTTCGAGCTGGGCCTGTCCGAAGTCGGCCTGGCGCTCTGCGCGGCGTCCTCCAAGTCCGACCAGGCATTGATCGCCGACATCCTCACTGAGCATGGCCGCGACGGCTTCCTCGCCGCGTGGCTCACCGCGCGCGGCGTCGAATGGGCGGCCGATCTCATTCCCAACCTCACCAACATCGCCGTCGCGCCCGACCGGCAGGCGCCCGCGCCGCAGGAGCCGGCGCCGGTCCTCGACCTCACCGAAGCCCTCGAACTCGACCCACAGGAGATCATGCCATGACCCGACACCACTTCCCCCGTATCGCGGGCGCGTCCCTGCTTGCATTGACGCTCGCCGCGCCGCTGGCGCTTTCGCCGGTCTTCACCACCCCTGCCCGCGCCCTCTTCGGCTTCGGCCGGATCGTTTACGACCCGACCAACCACGCCGAGAACCTCCTGACGGCGGCACGCACCCTTGAGCAGATCAATAATCAGATCACCTCGCTTCAGAACGAGGCGCAGATGCTCATCAACCAGGCGAAGAACCTCGCTAGCCTGCCCTACAGCTCGCTCCAGGCGCTCCAGCAGAACGTGCAGCGCACCCAGCAGCTTCTCGCCCAGGCGCAGAACATCGCCTTCGACGTACAGTCGATCGACAGCATGTTCCAGCAGGACTACGGGAAACTCTCCCTCTCGGCGACCGACAACCAGTTGATCTCCGACGCCCGTAGCCGCTGGGAAAATACCGTAGGCGGCTTGCAGGATGCGATGCGTGTCCAGGCCGGCGTCGTCGGCAATATCGACACGAACCGCGCCGAGATGTCTGCGCTCGTCGGCGAGAGCCAGGGCGCAACCGGCGCGCTTCAGGCGACCCAGGCCGGCAACCAGCTCCTCGCCCTGCAAAGCCAGCAGCTCTCCGACCTCATCGCCGTGATCTCGGCCAACGGCCGGGCGGACGCTCTCTCGGAAGCCGAGCGCGCCACAGCCGCCGAGCAGGGCCGCATCCAGCGCGAGCGGTTCCTGACGCCCGGCTCCGGGTATCAGCCCGGCAGCGCGCAGATGTTCAACAACTGACGGGCCGGGAGGGGGACTTCATGGACGGCAAGGTGCTGGCCCGGATCGCGGCCATCATATTCGTCGCCGTCGCCATCACGGCGACGATCATCGAAATGACCCGCGAGGAAACAACCGGGCCAGCGCCGGCCGTTCCGGTGCTCCAGCCCGCGGCCGATCCGCTGCGGCTGGAGCAGCGGCGGTGTCAGGAGTTGGGCGAAGCCGCCGCCAATGACGCCTCGTGCCTGCGCGTGTGGGCCGAGACCCGTGATCGCTTCCTCGGCCGCTCGCCCGCACCGGAAGCTCCCGCCCCGAACGAAGGACGGTGAGCCATGGGCGGCACCGGCGTCATAGATAATTTCCTCGGCATCTTCACCAGCTACATCGACAGCGGATTCGGCCTGCTCGGCGGTGAGGTGGCCTTCATCGCCACCACGCTAATCATCATCGACGTGACCCTTGCCGCCCTGTTCTGGGCGTGGGGCGCCGCCGACGACATCATCGCCCGCCTCGTCAAGAAGACGCTGTTTGTCGGCGTCTTCGCCTACATCATTTCCAACTGGAACAATCTCGCCCGCATCGTCTTCGAGAGCTTCGCCGGCCTCGGCCTCATGGCGTCCGGCACCGGCTTTTCGACCGCCGATCTCCTGCGCCCCGGCCGCGTGGCGCAGACCGGCCTCGATGCCGGCCGGCCGCTGCTCGAATCCATCTCCGATCTCATGGGCTGGATCGCCGTCTTCGAGAACCTCGTCCAGATCCTTTGCCTCTTCTTCGCCTGGGCGCTGGTGATCCTCGCCTTCTTCATTTTGGCCGTCCAATTGTTCGTCACTTTGATTGAATTCAAGCTGACCACCTTGGCCGGATTCGTCCTCATTCCATTCGGCCTCTGGGGCAAGTCCGCCTTCATGGCCGAGCGTGTCCTGGGCAATGTTGTCTCATCCGGCATCAAGGTGTTGGTCCTCACCGTCATCATCGGCATCGGCTCGACCCTGTTTGGCCAGTTCACTTCCGGCTTCGGCAGCGCGACCCCGACGATCGACGACGCGATGGCCATCGTCCTCGCCGCCCTATCCCTTCTCGGATTGGGGATATTCGGCCCCGGCATCGCCACCGGCCTGGTCTCGGGCGGTCCGCAGCTCAGCGCCGGCGCTGCCGTCGGCACCGGCCTTGCAGTCGGCGGCGCCGCGATCGCGGCCGGCGGCGCGACCATGCTGGCAGCGCGAGGCGGTGCCGCCGCGCTTTCCGGCGGTGCTGCCCTGGCGCGCGGCGGCGCATCGGCCGCCGGCGCTGCCTCGACCGCATACACCCTCGCTTCCATGGGCGAATCCGGCGCGTCGGGCGTCGCGGCCGGTCTCGGCGGTGTCGCTCGCGCCGGCGGTGCCGCCGCGGTCTCGCCGCTGAAGCGCGCCGTCTCCCGCGCGGCCGACAGCCTCAAGTCCAGCCACACCGGAGGCGTCAAGGGCGGCTTCGAGACGACCGGCGGCACCTCGACCATGGGAACCCTCGGCGGCGGCGCATCGCCGGCACCCGCAAGCACGCCGACGCCCGATGGTCCGCCCGCCTGGGCGCAGCGCATGCGCCGCAGCCAGGCCATGAGCCACGGCGTCACAGCGGCCGCCCATGCGGTCCGCTCCGGTGACAGCCATGGCGGCGGCTCCTCCATCAGCCTTTCCGAAAGCGACCGCACATGAACATCTTCAAGCGACCCACCACCCATTACGGCAAGACGCCGAAACCCGTCACGCCCTATCAGAAGGCCGCCCAGGTCTGGGACGAGCGGATCGGCTCCGCCCGCGTTCAGGCCCGCAACTGGCGCTTCATGGCCTTCGGCTGCCTGATCCTCTCGGCCGGCTTCGCCTCGGCCCTGGTCTGGCAATCGGCCCGCGGCACCGTCGTTCCATGGGTCGTGGAAGTCGATCGCCATCATGAGGTACGGGCCGTAGGCCCGGCAATCGCCAACTATTCGGTTCTCGACACCCAGATCGGGAGACAGTTGGCGGACTTCATAGAATGGGTGCGTGGCCTCCCCATGGATCCGGTGGTCGTGAAAAACAACTGGCTCCGGGCCTACAACTTCACGACCGATCGCGGAGCCGCTGCGCTCAACGACTATGCGAGAGCGAATGAACCATTTGAGCGCGTCGGCCGCGAACAAGTTGAGGTCACCGTCTCCTCTGCCATCCGCGCCTCGCCGGATAGCTTCCGCATCGCTTGGACGGAGAGGCGTTTCGAGAACGGCCAGCTCGCTTCCACTGAACGCTGGACGGCGATCCTCACCGTCATCATCCGACAGCCCCGAACCGCCGACGGCCTCAGTGCCAACCCCTTTGGAATCTATGTGAACGCGATCTCCTGGTCGCGGGAGATGAGTCAATGACCCGCAATCCTGTTGAAGCCGGACCTGCGGCTTTCCGTAAACCTGCAATGGCGGCTTTCCTGCTTTCAGCAACCGTGCTGGCCGGCTGCGCGACTAACCGCACGCCGCAGTTCAGCTACGATGCCGACGTGCCCGCGCTTCCCGTCGTCAGGACCGCCGTGACCGACGGCACGCCCCGGCCGCTGCACACCCCGCCCGGCTGGACCGTCTCGCGCGGCGGCGCGGCCGCTACGACCCCGGAGGGTCGTGTTGAAAACGCCAATGCGGCCGCGCGTGTCGAGCCGCGCCGGGAAGGCTACTACAACGCGATCCAGATTTACCCCTGGTCGGAAGGCGCGCTGTTTCAGGTTTATGCCGCCGTCGGACAGATCACCACGATCGCACTGGAGCCGGGCGAGAGCTTGACCGGGGCTGGTCCGATCGCGGCCGGCGACACGACCCGCTGGATCATTGGCGACACGGAAAGCGGCTCCGGCACGACGCGCCGCGTCCATGTGCTGGTCAAGCCGACCCGCGCCGGCATCTCCACCAATCTGGTGATTACGACGGACCGCCGCACCTATCTCATCGAGCTGCGCGCGAGCGAGGAAACGTGGATGCCGGCGATCGCCTGGGCCTATCCCGCACCGCCGGCAAGCCAGCGTGTGACCGCACCGGCCGCTCCGATCATTCCGGCCGAATCCGCGCGCAACTACCGCTACCGCCTCACCGGGGACAATCCGCCCTGGCGTCCGACGACCGTGTTCGACGATGGGCGGCGCGTTTACGTCGTGTTCCCGCGCGGGATCGTCCAGGGCGAGATGCCGCCCCTGTTCGTCATCGGCTCGGGCGGCGAACCGGAAATCGTCAACAGCCGCATCTATCGGAACGTGCTCATAGTCGATCGCCTCTTCGGCGCGGCCGAGCTGCGCCTTGGCTCCGGCAACCGACAGCAAAAGGTCAGGATCGTTCGCGTCCAGCCGGGCCAGACCGCTGCTACCGCGCAATCCACGGCTACGGGAGGAGCACCGTCATGAGCGACAATGACGACCGGAAAGAGGAAGGGGCGGAGCTGGCGGGAGCAGCCGGTGACGGCGCGGGGGCGATGCGCCTGCGCGCTGAAGCGCCGCGCGTCACGCGCATCTCGCGAAAGGTGCTGATGGGCGCCGGCCTGGTCGCCGGCATCGGCATCGGCGGAGCGCTGATCTACGCGCTTCAAGGCGTCGATCGCGGTGGCCAGCCGGAGGAGCTGATCTCGACCGAGCGCCGCCAGACGGCAGACGGCTTGCAGGGCCTGCCCGGCAGCTATGGCGACGTGCCGGTCCTCGGCCCGCCGCTGCCCGGCGATCTCGGCGGGCCGGTGCTGCGCGCCCGCGAGGAAGGCCAGCCCATCCCCGCCACCCCGATGCCGGTCCCAGCCGCCGATCCCGAGGAGCAGCGCCGGCTTGCCGAGCTGGAAGCCGCCCGCACCAGCGAGATCTTCTTCCAGATCAGGGCGGGTCAGAACGCCGGCTCGCCCGCGATCCCGTCCGTTCCCGGCATGACCGGGCTGACGGGCGCCGGAACGCAGGACCGGCACCTTGCCTTCCTCAACGCCGAGGTGGATCGGCGCACGGTCGCGCCCGATCGAGTCATGGCGCCGGCCTCGCCCTATGTCCTGCAAGCCGGCGCGGTGATCCCGGCCGCGCTGATTACCGGCATCCGTTCGGATTTGCCGGGGCAGATCACCGCCCAGGTGACGCAGAACGTCTATGACAGTCCGACCGGGGCGCTCCTGCTCATTCCGCAGGGAAGCCGCCTCATCGGCGAATATGACGCCGGCGTCACCTTCGGCCAGCGAAGGGTCTTGCTGGTGTGGAATCGCCTCATCCTCCCCAATGGCCGTTCCATCGTTCTGGAGCGCCAGCGCGGCGCCGATGCCTCGGGCTATGCGGGTCTGGAGGACGGGGTCGACTACCATTGGTGGGATCTGATGAAGGCGGCGGGCCTCTCGACGCTGCTCGCAATCGGCGCAGAGCTGGCGACAAGCGAGGAGGATCGGCTGGTCCGTGCCATCCGCGACGGCGCCCAGGACACGGTGAACCAGGCCGGCCAGCAAATCGTCCAGCGTCAATTGCAGGTCGAGCCTACCTTGACCATCCGGCCCGGTTTCCCGGTCCGCGTCATCGTCGGGCGAGATCTCGTCCTCGAGCCCTACGGAGCCCACTGATGAGCAATCTCAAACTCGGCCCGCTGCCCAAGCTGGGGATCGTCCGCATGACCGTGCCGATGCCGGAGCCGTTGAAAGAGGAACTCGATCTCTATGCCGCCGAATACGGCCGCCTCTATGGTGAGGTCGACGCCGCCACGCTGATCCCGCATATGCTGGAAGCCTTCCTGCGGTCTGATCGCGGCTGGCGCAGCCGCAAATCGAAACTCGCCGCGAAATCGCGCGGGACGCCTTCCGGCCAGACCAGCGCCAGGCCGGCGGCGGCCGACGCCGATCAGTGATTCCCGCGCACGCGCTGCCTCGTCGCCAGATCCCGCGCGAAGCTCAGGAAGCGGCGTAGCGCCGGATTGTCGCTTGAGGGCGACCACACCGCACTGAACGGAACGATGTCCTCGGCTGCGGTCAGTGGGCGCAGCGCCAGATCGGCATGCGCCATGCTGGTCCAGCCCTCCGAGACCAGCGTGATCCCTTCGCCGATGGCCACCATGTGCATCAGCGTCTCCACCGTCACCTGGCGAGAGGTCACATCCGGGTAGGTGCTGTAGTCGGCGACGCGCCGCACGATATAGTCATGCACCTCTGGCCCCGGTTCTATGGTTGAGACGATGAACCGCTCGTTGCGGAGCTGCGGCCAGTCCAGCGTGTTACTATTCGTCAGCGGATGGTGGATCGCCATTGCCACATGCACCCGTTCGCGCCAGAACTCCTCGACGTCGCAGCCGGCGACGGGCGCGTTGCCGGTGAAGAAAGCGATGTCGAGCTGACGCGCCCGGATGGCGCGCAGGTGCTCGCGCCGGCCGCCATCCTGGATGTCGAGATCGACGCCCGGATAGCAGCGCCGAAAGGAGGCAATCAATTCGCGCAGGAAGCCGCCGGCGAGCGTCGTGATAATCCCGACGCGAACCGTGCCTTCCTCGACCCTGCCGGCCGCGCCGGCGCGCTGCAGCACGGCCTCGGCACGCTGGAGAACCGGAATGATGTCGTCGAGGAACCGGCTTCCGGCATCGGTCAACCGGACACCGGAGGTTGTGCGCTCGAACAGGGAAATACCGATTTCGTCCTCGAAGTCGCGCACATGGCGGCTGACGCTGGACACCTTCATGCCGAGCGCGCAGGCCGCGCCCGAAAAGCTCATCTGCTCAGCCGCTGCCAGCACATAGCGCAGCGCACGCATATCGAATGGAAGTCCCTCCGCAGGCCAGCGCACAGGACGTTCCCAAAGAGGCGTGTTCATTCCGTCCATCGCCAATGTGCTCCCTCCTCAAGAGTGGCGACGCGGCTTCGGCTGGCTCCTCCTTTCAAATTCGCTTGGGGTTTTGCCGCATCACTGTGTCGTCAGCTCCGCCGCACGCGCCAGCGCGGAGGTGAAGCCGGAAAGCGAGATCGAGAAATTGACCTCCTGGCCGCTACCGTTTGCAGCCGTCTTTGCCTTCAGCGCGGTGCCAGCGCGCATCGTGGTCATGGTGCGTGTTTGAACCTCAACGGTATCAATCGCATCGCCGCGCTAATTTGGCGAGTGAAGCTAACTAATCATGAGATGAAGAGTGCTCAGCTAGCGCCAAATCTCGCCATAGAATCCCATACTTGAGGAAATTCGGTGATCTGAGATCCTGAACTTCCTCCAGATCTGGGTAGAGTCCGTCGATGACGGAGAACGACGATGGGTCCATCACGGTTCACCGAGGTGACAGATCATCGGGATGCTGAAGGAACAATAGGCCGGTACGAAGCCGGCAAATGCCTGCCGCAAGCACGGCATCTGCCGCGACTCTCTACAAGTTCAAGGGCAAGTTCGGCGGAATGGACGTCTCCGAGGCCCGTCGACCGAGGGCTCCGGAGGACGAGAACGACCGGCTGAAGAAGCTCCTGGCCGAGCAGACGCAGGACAATCCTGAAAGATGCCGCCCGACCCGAAGCGGAAAGCGGTGGTTCGTGCCTGCGTTCCGCGGCGCGCTTCTTGGCCGTTGACGGATCGACAACCTGCGCCCTCCAAATTATCTATAAAACATGAGCACAAAAATAGAAGAGACACTTGCCGCCCGCATCAGTCGCTCGCTTGCCGACCGCATCATCGCCGGCGAGATCGAGCCAGGCTCCCGCTTGCGACAGGATCACATCGCCGAGGAATTCGGCGCGAGCCACGTTCCCGTCCGAGAAGCTTTCCGACGGCTTGAGGCTCAGGGGCTTGCCGTAAGCGAGCCCCGACGGGGCGTGCGTGTCGCCGCCTTCAATCTGTCGGAGGTCAAGGAAGTGGCCGAAATGCGCGCAGCACTTGAAGTATTGGCGTTACGCCACGCTGCCCCGCATCTGACAGCCGCCATTCTAGATGCAGCCGAGGTGGCCACGAAGGCCGGCGACAACTCCCGCGATGTTCGCTCCTGGGAAGAGGCCAACCGCCGGTTTCACCGACTGATCATTGAGCCTTGCCGGATGCCGCGCCTGCTTGCCGCAATCGATGATCTGCATGCCGCCAGTGCCCGTTTCCTCTTTTCGGCCTGGCAGTCCGACTGGGAAACTCGAACCGACCACGATCATCGCGCCATACTGGCGGCCCTGCGGAAAGGTGACGTGGAGACGGCCTGCGCGACGCTCGCGCGCCATGTGCAGTGGATTGGACACCGCCCCATCCCTGTTGCAGGCGGCCGCAAGCGGGACGCTTTCGCGATAGTTGGATAGAATTATCTATTCATTGGTTGCGACTCGGCCCAATCTATGGATTCAATATAGATATCTTTCAATTTTATCTATAAATGAGGATCCAGCATGTCCCAGACCGCCGCCATCACCAGACTCGGACTCCGGACCATCACCAGAACGGCAGCAACGATCCTTCTCGGCGTGGCTCTTATCACCCTGTGCGCGAAGCTGAGGGTGCCCGCATGGCCGGTACCTATGACCTTGCACACCCTCGCAGTCATGGCTATCGCCGTTGCGCTCGGCCCCCGCCTCGCCACCATGACATTCTTCACCTATCTGACTGCAGGTGCCGCCGGTCTGCCGGTCTTCTCGGGAACGCCCGAGCGCGGCATCGGCCTTGCCTATATGGTCGGTCCGACCGGCGGTTACCTGCTCGGCTATCTGGCGGCAAGCTGGGTGACGGGTAAGCTTGCGCGGAACCGTAGCATCATTGGCAAGACCTTAGCCATGATCGGCGGTCTAGGGGTGACCTATGCCGTCGGTCTACCCTGGCTCGGCATCTATATTCCGGCAGACCAGATCGTTCCGCTCGGCTTCACGCCCTTCATCCTCGGCGACCTCATCAACATCGCCATGGTGGCCTTTGGCGCAGCCTTGATCCCGGGGCACCTTTTCGAGAAGTTCGCGCGATGAGTCCGTCGTCGCTTTCCTCCGACCTTCCCGCAAAGCAGGCCGGAGCGCCCCGCCCCGATCTGCGTCACGACTGGACCGAGGCGGAAGCGCGGTCGCTCCACGACCTGCCTTTCCCCGAGCTTCTGTTCCGCGCGCAGGAAGTTCATCGTCAATCCTTCAACCCGGCGGAGATCGAGACAGCAACGCTGCTGTCGATCAAGACCGGCGGTTGCCCCGAAGATTGCGGTTATTGCTCGCAAAGCGCCAAATGGAAAACCGGCGTGAAGGCGAGCAAGCTCATGCAGATCGAGCGCGTGCTGGCCGAGGCACGGCGCGCAAAAGCGGGCGGAGCAACACGTTTCTGCATGGGCGCTGCGTGGCGAAGTCCGAAGGACCGCGACTTGGATGCAGTCTGCGCGATGATCGAGGACGTGAAGGCGATGGGTCTGGAAACCTGCGTGACCCTCGGCATGCTGACCCCTCCGCAGGTGGAGCGCCTCGCCGGTGCCGGGCTCGACTACTACAACCACAACATCGACACCTCGCGGGACTTCTATCCCGAGATCATCACCACGCGGACGATGGACGACCGGCTGGAAACGCTCGCCCATGTCAGGGCGGGCGGCATCAAGGTCTGCTGCGGCGGTATCGTCGGTATGGGCGAAAGCGTCGATGATCGTATTTCCATGCTGGTCACACTGGCCACGCTGGAGCGGCATCCCGAGAGCGTGCCGCTCAATATGTGGCAGAAGATCGAGGGCACCCCGGTCATGCGAAAAGCCGAACCCACGGGTGCGATTGCATTCGCGCGGCTGGTGGCGCTCGCCCGCATCCTGATGCCGCAAAGTGTGGTGAGGCTTTCAGCGGGGCGAAGCGCCATGAGCGACGAGGCGCAGGCGCTTTGTTTTCTGGCGGGCGCCAACTCCATCTTCACCGGCGACGTACTGCTGACCACCGGCAACCCGGACCGTGACGAGGATGCAAAGCTCCTCAATGAACTAGGGATGCGCGCTATGACGCTACCATCTCGACTCAGAGATCACGATCTGACATCGCTGTCGCATTGTGGCCGCCGTCGGGCGATCCCCACCGATGGTTTCGCCAGCAAAACACCATGAGCCAAGCGATCGTCGTCACAGGAACAGATACCGACATTGGCAAGACGGTGTTCTCGGCCGCACTCGCCGCGTGTCTTGGAGCCAGTTACTGGAAGCCCGTGCAGGCCGGGCTCGACGTGGAGACCGACAGCGAAGCCGTTATGCGGCTTGGTGGCCTCTCCGCTGAGCGCATCATTCCGGAGGCGTATCGGTTGCATAAGCCGGCCTCACCTCACCGTGCGGCAGAGCTCGATAGTGTCGAGATCAAGCCACAGCAGATGGAGGTACCCGTGGTCTCCGGCCCGCTCATTATCGAGGGAGCCGGTGGCTTGATGGTGCCGCTGACACGCGAAATAACGTTTCTGGACGTTTTTGCGCGGTGGGGCTTGCCGGTGGTGCTTTGCGCACGCACCGCGCTTGGGACCATCAATCACACGCTGTTGTCGCTGAAGGCGCTGAGAGACGCATGCGTCCCTGTCATGGGTGTCGCCTTTATTGGCAAGCCAGAAACAGAGACCGAACGGGTTATCTCAACTTTGGGGAACGTCACTCGACTTGGTCGTCTGCCATGGATTGAACCTTTGGAGCAATCACGGCTGATGTCCGCTTTCCATGAGGGTTTCGGGAGCTTTCCGCTTCGTTAGAATCCCGTCCTTGACGACGGTCTCCATCTAGGGGTTGGGGCAGCGCTCAGACAACCGCCGGCATGAGGAATCTTCCGGGTGACATGAGGCGAACTCAATATCCTGCTTGAGGTCGAACCCTATGATCGCACAGTGCAGACTGCAATCCGGGGCGGCGCGCTGCCGGCTGTATTAACGCTGGAGATCAACCTATGACCACCCGAAGCGGTACGCGCATTCTGGTTCTTGGGGCCGGCGGAATCGGCGGATATTTTGGCGGTCGCCTCGCTGCGGGCGGTGCCGATGTCACGTTCCTTGTCCGGCCGGCCCGGGCTGAGCAACTTCGCCAGAGGGGGTTGGTGATCCACAGCGCGATTGGAGACCTAAGGCTCGACGTGCGGACTGTTGAACGTGTTAGCGGCTTCTATGACCTTATCCTGCTGGCCTGCAAAGCCCCGGACCTCGATCGCGCCATCGAGGCGATCCTGCCGGCGGCGGGTCCTCATACTGCCGTCGTGCCGCTTCTGAATGGCCTCCGCCATCTGCCCCTGCTCGACGAGCGTCTGCCGCAGGCACAGATTCTTGGCGGCCTCTGCCATATCGGTGCTACGCTTGAGGACAATGGAGATATCCGGCATCTCAATGACCTTCAGCATCTGGCGCTCGGCTCCCGCCGCACGGAACAGAAGGCCACATCTGAGAGAGCCCATGCTGCCCTGTCCGGCGGCGGACTTGCACCTGCCTTAAGTCAGGACATCATGCAGGAAATGTGGGAAAAATTCGTCTTTCTCACAAGCTATGCCGGATTGACCTGCCTGCTGCGGGCGCCGATAGGCGCCGTTGCCTCGACGGGTGAAGGGAAGGCCATCGCAAACGAGATGCTTGCGGAATGCGCGATGATCGCCACGGCATCGGGCTTTCCGCCTCGGTCGGAATTCATGGCCTCGTCACTGCGGACGCTGACGGATGAGAACTCTGGCGGCACCTCTTCCATGCTGCGCGATGTGTTGCAGGGAAATCAGAGCGAACAAGAACATGTGTTGGGCGATATGTTCAATCGTGCCGTCAGCATGGAGATAAATGCTCCGATCCTACGGCTCGCGCGCACGCAGATGCAGGTGTACGAGATTGTGCGCTCCGGGTCTCATCACGCTCGCGCCAAACGGTAACCTGACCTGCAACGCCAGAACCTTTAGCCATAAGTATCAGATTGCTTCAGCCGCAGTTTAGGAGAATGACCGCGACCACGCGTCTGCTATGCGGGTACGCAACGGTCAATCGGATTTCAGGTTGTGCATGACGAAATCAGCACGCGTCTCGACGGTTTCCCTTGGAAGCTCAACAAGCTGATAACCGAGCCGCGCATAAGTCTCTGCCATAACCGCGCCCGTCGCCTCGGCTTCTTTCCTATCCTGCTTGCGCTCGGCATCCTGAGAAAAGATTTCTTCCCAATATGGCGCAATGAAAACTTTCACATTGTAGCGAAATTCCATCGCAGCGGCAATCACATGGGCGGGAACCGGCAGATCGCATAGCGTCAGATAGCCATAGACATCGGCCATCCCCCTATCCATGAGCACCGGGCCGTTCATCTTCGCAGCTTCGTGCCATGATCGCAATTCCCAACACAGCATGAGCTCGGCAAACATCGCTCTGTCCGCCCAGGGCAAAGATGTTCCGCCTATCCGAACCTGATCCTGAATGATGGCACGGCCGGCCTCGGGCGTGCTTTGAAAGCCTCTGCGACGCAGGGCGTCAATCAGACTGCTTTTGCCGGAACCGGGACCGCCGGTCACGACAAACATATGGTCACACACGTGCCACTCCAACTTTCATATTTAAGGGATGGACGCGCCAGACCGTCAGGTCAATCCGGGCAGTCTTGCTGCGCGCTTGGGAGAAGCTATCGCAATCAGCGCATGTCCGCAATGGGCATCAAAGCCTACGCTGTACAGGTAGCGACCAGCTACCCGGCAAGCACATGGGCGTCATTGCTTGATCTGACAAGTCTCATGACTGTCGCCACCATCTGAACGGTACAGCAACCCGCTAGCGACGCGGGGGTATAATGCCCGTCCGACGAATAATCCCTCTCTGTGTCAATTGATTTCATTCCACGCGGTTCAACCCGGCCAAGTTTGCGATAGAATGTCCACAGCTCGACTAATCTGCGCCTCGGCAAGTGCGGCGTAGCCCAGTCGGAACCCCTCCGGCGCAGGCCGACCGAGAGCAAAATGTTTGCCCGGTAATAGTGCAAGCCCCGCCTTCCTCGCTCGTTCGGCCCAGAGCTGCGCGGAGGCGTCTGTGACCCGTAGCCATATTGCCAACCCTCCTGCCGGAAGGTCAAAGCGCACCCTCTCGCCCAGCATTTCCGAAAGCGCAGCGGCCAACAGGTCGCGGCGAGTACGATACACGCGGCGAGCCTTGCGCGCATGCCGGCCCAAATCGCCTTCGCGGATCAGTTCTGCTAGCGCGGCTTCAAGTGGCGCATCTCCCTGCCGATCAATTGCGGCGCGCGCCGCAGCCATCCGCGCGAGAACGCTCCCGGGCGCGAGCGCATAGCCCAGCCGGATGCCGGGAGAGAGCAATTTTGACAGCGAGCCAATATAGATCAGCGGCAAGTCTGCCGGGACCCGAGCGGCAAGTGGCAGGACGGGACGTCCCTCGAAACGATACTCATGATCGTAGTCATCCTCTATCACCGTCAGACCGTGACGTTGCGCCAGTTCCAAAAGCTGCATGCGCCGCGCGGCCCCCATCGTGACGGTGGTGGGATATTGGTGATGCGGCGTGACGTAGACTGCCCTGATGCGGCGATCCCGTCCCATGGCATCTTCCAGCTCATCTATCGATAGTCCGCCGGAATCAACAGGAATCCCGCGAACTTCAGCACCGGCGGCGCGAAATGCATCCCATGCCAAGGGATATCCCGGTTCCTCGACGGCGATGATCGCGCCCGGCTCGGCCACCGCCTTTGCGGCGAGAAAGAGCGCCATCTGGCTACCCCGCGTGATCAGCAGGCGTCCCGGATCGGCCACCACGCCACGGTCCGAAGCAAGGTAGGATACCAGAGCCTGACGCAATGAAAGAGTGCCACATGCATCACCGTAGTCAGATCCTTCCCGAAAGGCCGGAGACATGAGCGCCCGACGAAAGGATCGCGCCAATGCATTGTTGGGAACCAGTCTGGGATCGGGAGCGCCATCGGTGAAACCGAACGTCGGCCGCAATGGCTTGGGTGGGCTCGAATTGGGCTCGGCACCAGAGAGCGGCATCCCTTGTGGCAAATCCTCGGCTACGAACGTGCCGCGCGCGGGCTCGGCCCGAAGCCAACCCTGCGTCAGCAACTCCTGATAGGCTGCATCAACCGTATTGCGGTGAACGTTCAGTTGCCGCGCCAGGGCCCGTGTCCCGGGGAGCAGAGTGCCAGCTTCAAGGCGACCGCGCGCAATGTCGCAAGCAATCGCCTCGGCAATCGCCAGGAACAGCGGGCCGCGTGGACTTTTCTCGATCTCAAGAGCAATGGGGCGGCGCAACATGAAAACCGGCCTATCATAACTTCCATAACTGGACCTTTATTATAGACCGGATTTTCTACAAACCAACCGAGAACGCTGGAGGCCCCATTGTCAAAAACCGCCCTCATCCTTCGCCACCTCCCGTTCGAGGACCTCGGAAATTTCGCGCCGGTACTGGAGGGCGCAGACTATCGACTGGAGCAGATCGAAGCGGGTATCGATTCGTTGCCCGATCCACTGCAAGCCGATCTCGTCGTCATCTTGGGTGGTCCGATAGGGGTAAACGATCACCAAGCCTATCCCTTTATGGCGGAGGAGCGCGACTGGCTCGTCCCTCGTCTCGAGGCTCGCCGGCCGACTTTAGGCATTTGCCTCGGCGCTCAGCTCATCGCCTCGGCGCTCGGCGCGAAGGTTTCTCCGATGCCACACAAGGAAATCGGCTTTAGAGCATTAGCGCTGACGGATGCGGGTGCCCATGGGCCACTAAGGAGCCTGGCGAACGTCCCGGTTCTTCACTGGCATGGCGAAGCCTTCGATATTCCGGCCGGAGCGTGCAATCTCGCCGCAACAGCCCTCTGCCAGACGCAGGCATTCGCGTTGGGCTCGACAATTCTGGGGTTGCAGTTTCACCCAGAGGCCGGGGAGCTTCCCGGCCTTGAGCGCTGGCTCATCGGCCACAGCATTGAGCTGGCACAGGCTGGTGTCGCACCGGGTACGCTGCGCCGCGATGCAGCCCTCCATGGTCCAGCCCTCCGACATGCAGGGCAGGAGATGCTCAAGGCTTGGATGGCGGAATTGCCTGGATGACGTCGATAACACTTCTGACCGGCCTTGCAAAACCCCTTCCTGGCAGCGAAGCATTGAGCGGAATTGCCAAAGCTCCGGTGGAGCGGCCGCTGAGGCTTGGAAGGAATGGCTTCGAAGGAGATGAGCAGGCCGACCGGCGCGTCCATGGGGGACCAGAAAAGGCTGTTCATCATTATCCGTTCGATCATTATCCCGTTTGGCGCACAGAGTTGGGTTTCCTGCCGGCGCTGCAGAGGGCCGGTGGCTTTGGCGAGAACATATCGGCGACCGGTCCGACTGAAGCATCTGTTGCGGTAGGAGATATCTTCCGCCTTGGCACGGCATTGATTCAGGTTTCTCAGGGGCGTCAGCCCTGCTGGAAGCTCAATCGCAGATTTGAGGTGCTAGACATGGCGCGACGTGTGCAGCACACCGGCCGGACCGGGTGGTATTACCGCGTGCTGCAGCCAGGCACTGTGGAGCCGCAAGACCGGCTTGACCTGATCGACCGCCTAGCCCCGGACTGGACTTTACACAGGCTTTGGCATGCGCTGTACGTGGATCGACTGAATCGGCAGGAACTCACTGGTATCGCTGCGCTCGACGTGCTTGCCGAGGGATGGCGAAAATACGCGACCCGGCGCCTCGACAGTGGCAAGGTCGAGGACTGGAACAGACGACTGGACGGCTCATGATGAACCGACCACCCTTTGTGATTTCGATCCAGAGCCAAGTCGTCTTCGGCCATGTCGGCAATTCCGCTGCGGTGTTTCCGATGCAGGCTGTTGGACTTCAGGTTGCGCCGATTCCGACAGTTCTCTTTTCGAACACACCACATTATCCGACAATGCGTGGAGCTCCCCTGCCACCGGACATCTTCGCCGACCTGCTGCGTGGCGCCAACGAGCGCGGACTTGCAGAACGATCCGATTTCATTTTGACCGGCTATATCGGCTCCGGCGAGGTTGCCGGGATGACAGCCGATTTCGTATCCAAAGCGAAGGCTGTAAATCCGAATCTCACCTATGTATGCGACCCTGTCCTTGGTGATTTCCAGCCGGGTCTTTACGTGCCCGAGCATGTTGCAGCTATGCTGCGCGATCGCCTGCTTCCCATGGCCGACATTGCCACGCCGAACCCGTTCGAGCTTGGCTGGCTGACCGGGCACGCTATAGATAACATTGCCGAAGTGGAAGCCGCTCGCCGAAGTTTGAGCATCTCTCCAACCGCGCAGTTGATCGTAACGGGCTGTTCGCTGGCGGATACACTCCAAAATCATATCGAAAGCGTCCTCATAGGCCCTCGGGGAACCAGCCGCCACCCGGTTCTGCACATACCCAGCACCTTGCCCGGGACCGGTGATCTCTTCGTGGGCTTAATTGTCGCCGGGCTCGGGTGCGGAATGGATCTCCCAAAGGCGGTCGATCTGGCACAGGAAATGACATCCCTCGCGTTAGGGCATGCGAACACGCTTAACGCGGGAGAAGTTACCCTCGATGATTCCCAGTTCCGTCATGCGTTGCTGACACTCACACAAAGTCGCTTTGACCAGCACGCCAGCATATAGCGTCTGCCACCCGTCCAACAGGGTTGAGTTGCCTCTCGACGCCCTCTTCAAAAGTCCTCGACAAGTTGAGGACATTTTACGCCATCTTGTGCCAGGCGATGGCGCTGCAGCCAACTGCCCGCGAGGTGAGGAGAATTGCTGATCGGATGAGATCGCTTCAGTTTCCGGCTCCGTGACCCGGAGTATTATTCATTGTCGACGGAACAGGAGGCATGCGAGATGATGATCTACCGAGTACTAACGGGCGTGGATGATGCCGCGTTCTGTCACCGGATCACGGAGGCACTCTATCTCGGCTGGAAGCTTTATGGCTCACCGAGCCTAGCGTACGATGTCACCCGTCAAGCAACCATCTGCGGGCAGGCGATCACAAAAGAAGTACCGGATCGGACTTACGATCCGTCGATGGACCTCTCCACCCAATGACCGCGTTCCTTAACCTTCCCGGCATCGGTGGGTCCGGACCCTCCCACTGGCAAAGCCAATGGGAAGCCACCGAGCCTTCATTCGACCGCTTCCGGCCCGGGGATTGGAACCGCCCCGATCTATGCAACTGGCTGGTAGCGCTTGACGATGCCATCGATCGCTCGGTGACCCCCCCGATCCTGGTCGCACATAGCCTCGCCTGCCTGCTGGTTTCCCATGCCTCCGACCGCATTGGGGGACGAGTGAAAGGCGCATTTCTTGTCGCGGTGCCCGATCCAGCTGCGCATGCCTTTCCACAAGAAGCCGCAAGCTTTGCCGATCCGCCCCGGCGACCAATCCGGTTTCCCACGCTGATCGTGGCAAGTTCAGATGATCCCTATGCATCACAGGGCTACGTCAGGCAGAGGGCAAACGAGTGGAATGCCGGATTGATCGAGGTGGGTGCACTGGGACACATCAATGGCACAAGTAGTCTTGGAACATGGGCGCAGGGGCGCATGCTCCTGGATGCATTTCGCGCCGGATTGAGAGGCTGAAATGGACTGGTTTTCCGCAATCGTTGCCTTCTCCGTCGCTGCTGCGCTTCTGACAATTACACCCGGG
Source organism: Mesorhizobium sp. (assembly GCA_022833215.1). Lineage (GTDB taxonomy): Bacteria > Pseudomonadota > Alphaproteobacteria > Rhizobiales > Rhizobiaceae > Mesorhizobium. The sequence continues at coordinate 21,383 of JAIPUZ010000063.1, forward strand.
CTCGACACAGCTCTCGTGCTGCGGACGGCCACAGTAGAGGGTGGCAGGCAGGCAATGAAAACGGGCGCAGGGGTGGTTACCGGAGTTCTGGCATGGGGGCTGTTGGCGTCACTCGGTCTCGGGGCGGTTCTTACGGTGTCCGAGATCGGCTACCGGATTCTCCAGTATGCCGGTGCGGCCTATCTCGTCTGGCTCGGCGCAAGAATGCTCGCAAGCGCCTTACGCAAGCAGGTTCCCGGCTATGGCGAGGCAGCAAGAGCCGAGGCACATTATGATACGGAGCAAGCCAGCACCCTCTGGTTTTGGCGCGGCTTGATGACGAACCTGCTCAATCCGAAGGTCGGCGTATTCTACGTCAGCTTTCTGCCGCAGTTCATTCCCTGCGATGCTCCGGTCGTCGCCGTCAGCGTTACCCTGGCGGGCATTCATGCGGTGATGGGGCTTGCGTGGTTCGCAGCCTTAGCAGCGGCCACCAAACCCTTCTCACGTCTTTTCCGCCACCCAATGTTCATCCGCGGCGTGGATGGCGCGGTCGGCTCGGTGCTCATTGCTTTCGGCGTCAGGCTGGCACTGGAAGAGCGAGGTTGACACAAGTGGAGTTGGGAAGCATCGCGCTTCTGGTCGTTGCGGGCCTCGTCGGCGGCGCATGCAACGCCGTCGCGGGTGGCGGCACCTTCTTCACCTTTCCAGCGTTACTCGCCGTCGGCGTGCCTCCAGTCGCCGCGAACGCCACGAGCGCGATCGCGATCTGGCCTGGCCATGCTACCAGCCTGTTCGGTTACCGGGAGGAACTGACACGCCAAGCCGGCCACCTGAAATCCAGCGCGCCGCCCTTCGTCCTGGGTTCCGTCATCGGCGCACTTCTCCTCGCTCTCACCGGAAACGGGCTGTTTCGTCAACTCATACCTTGGCTGCTGCTGGCCGCTACCCTGCTTTTCGCCGTCGGACCCAAGCTGCGGGCGTGGATATCGGCAAGCCGCTCCGGCATCTTGCCTAGGCCAGTACCCTTTCTTATCGATCTGCTGATCGCGATCTACGGCGGCTATTTCGGTGCTGGACTGGGCATTCTGTTGATGGCGGTTCTGACATTGATCGGCCTTGATGATGTTAATGAAGCCAATGCGGTAAAGAATGCGCTGGCGACCATCGTCTCCAGTCTAGCCGTCGTCGTATTCGTGGCCACAGGGATCATCGCCTGGGGTCCTGGAGCAGCGGTTTTGTCGGGCGCGGTCGCGGGGGGCTATCTCGGCGCGCGCTTCGCCCGCTGGATCAACCCGAAAATCCTGCGGGGGATCGTCATCGCCGTAGGGTTGGGACTGACCTGGTTCTATTTCTGAGGGGCAGCGGCGACCAGCAGTGCCTCCAGCGTGACATTCCGGTAGCGTCGCACCGGAACGGTACTGCCTTCCGCGCGCATCCTGAGAAGCGCGCCTTCATAGCTATCAATAATGGCATCCGACAGCGCGGCGATGTCTGCATTCTGCGCCAGTTCGCCTTGCTCCCGGGCGTCCGAAAGCAGGCGAACCAGATTTTTGTGCCAAGAGGCGAACGCCTCCTTCAGCCGTTCGCGCAGCGCATCACTATGCGGCGCACTGGTTTGTGAAAGAACGCCGTAGAGGCAGCCGGCAGCATCTCCCGCTCTGCAAATCTCATCCTCCAGCGCGGAAAAATAGGCGCGCAGACGATCAAGCGGAGGGCCATCACCGTGCAGGTATTCCGCGACAAACTCGATGTAGCGGCGCGCATAGGCATCCAGGACTTCGAGCGCGAAGCCCTCTTTACTGTCAAAGAAATTGTAGAACGACCCCTTGGGAACACCGGCAGCGGCAAGGATCTGCTGGATGCCGATCCCTTCGTATCCCTTCGCCATGAAAGCGGTCATGCCTTCATTGACGAGTATCTCACGCGTGTCTCTCCGTGCCATTTGACAAAACTAGACCGGTCGTCTTAGCTCGTCAACCTCGTAAGTAGACCGGTCGTCTTGATTCGCGGAGATGGCAATGCCGGAACGACGCTTTTACGGGGTGATGCTGGTCAGCACGGGCACCGTGCTGTGGAGCCTCGCCGGACTGTTCGTGCGCTCGATCGCGCTCGGTGTCTGGGATCTGATCCTTTGGCGATCAGTATTCGCCTGCCTTTGCCTTCTGGCTATCGGCATGGTCAGGCCAACAAGCGGTTCCATCTTCAGTTGGAAGGGCAGCATTGCGGCCTGCCTGTCAGCAACAGCAATGTTCTGCTATGTGTCGGCGCTCACGCTGACGACTGTGGCCAATGTCCTGATCATCTACGCGACGCTTCCCTTCGTAACTGCGGTCCTGGCCTGGGTCACCGCACGCGAGGCGACATCGCGACGCCTTCTGATTGCGAGCACTGTTTCGGTATCGGGTATCGTTGTTGTTGCAGGCACGTCGCCGAGCGAAAGCGATATGGCGGGCAACCTGTTGGCGCTTGCCATGACGATAAGCTTCGGTGGCCTTCTCATTTTGACGCGCCGCTACGCCACCCTGAACCTCGTGCATGTGAATGCAGCCGGCGCCGCAATGTGTGCCATTGCCGCATGGCCGTTTTCATCAGGCCAGATCCCGTCGATCGAGGCGCTCCTGCTAATAATCCTGCTGGCCCTTTTAACCACCGCCCTCGCCTTCGTACTGTTCCTTGCCGGCGGTCGGCATGTTGCGTCATCGGAAGCGGCGCTGATCGCGCTTCTTGACGTTATTCTCGGCCCGCTCTGGGTATGGCTGGCCTTCGCGGAGAACCCCGGAAACGGGGCCATCGTGGGTGGCTTGCTCGTCATCGCCTCCGTGGCTTGGTATTTCTGGCCGTCACTTCGTCAACGCTAGAGAAGCGCCGGGACCACCGCGTCCGATCGGGTGCCGATCCTGTCGAGAATTGTCCGGATTCCGCCGAGTGCGGTCGACAGATCACTGCTGGTCGGCGCCCCGATGCACAGACGGATGCCGGAGAGCCCCTCGCCGGCTGCTGTCGCAGATGCCGGCGTCACCAGGATTCCGAGCGCCTTCGCGGCCACTTCCAAGGCATCAGCATCACCCCGACAAAGCGGGAGCCAAACATGGTAGCCGAGATGAACTGGGCGACGCATCGCCTTCCCGAGGATATCGGCCGCCATTCTGCGACGGCGCGCCGCCTCTTCCTGTATTGCAGCGGTGATGGCGTCTGCGGTGCCATCTAGCAGCCATTGCTCCATGACAGCGCAACTCAACGGACTGATCATCGACCCGCTTGAATGCAGGGCCGCCGCCACGCGATCCAGCCAGCGCGGAGGGACGACCAGCCCTCCGACGCGCAGCGCTGGATTCAGCGTTTTGGAGAGGCTGTTGACATAGAAAGTGCTTTCAGGAGCGACGGCGGCGATGGGTGGGAAGTCGTCATCGGCATAAAAGGAGTAAATGTCGTCCTCGACCACCACAATGCCGTGCGCCTGACAAATGCCGGCGAGCGCTTCACGGCGCGCCCGGCCCATCGAACCCGTCGTGGGGTTCTGCATTGTCGGCGTGAGGTACACCGCCCGGTTGGTGTCCTTCCTTTCGGCTAGCGCCTGATCGAGTGCGTCGGGGACCATTCCTTCCGTGTCCATAAGAACAGGCACGAGATTAATCCCAAGGTGCCGAGCAAGGCTGATCACCCCGGGATAAGTCTGCTCCTCGACATACAAGAACCCACCGGGACCGCACAGCACGGATAAGCTGATCGAGAGCGCGTGCTGCGCGCCGTTGGTCAACAGCAGGTGTTCCGGTTCTGCTTCCATGCCGGCGCGGCGAAACCAGCGGGCCATTTCATTGCGAAACCGGGAATGACCAGCAGCAGGCGGATAAGAGTTGAAAACATCGGCATCGACACGCCTGGAAACTGCCACCAAAGAACGGGACAGCAATCTTTCGGTTATGACTGCGGGCGGCGAATTCCGTGATAGATCTATGAATGCCCCTCTGCGCGCCTCAGCGACGGCAACGAAGGTTCCACTTCCCTTAACGGATCGAACGAGCCCGCGCCGTTCGAGAACTCCATAAGCTTTGGTGACGGTACCAACACCGATTCCAAGCCGCCAGGCCAGGTCACGATGGGCGGGAAGCCGCGCGCCGACCTCCAGCTGACTATCGGCAATATCTTCCGATAAGGCAGCAACCAACCGATCACAGGGAGACCCTTCCTTCTCATCACCAAGGCGGGCTTGCCAGGGAGACTGCAAGCGCATGCAAGATCCTCATTAGTGTCACATGACACTTTTGTATTATGTTACAAGTGTCACGTCCAGTAGTATCGACCGATGTGAAGAGGACGGCTGAGACAATCGATGAACAGCATTCTAGCTTTTGGTGACGGGCGCGCCGAGTTTAACTTCGCAACCGGGCGAGCAACGGATCGACTTCTGGAAATTAGCCAAAAGGTCTCGCGTAACAGGACCCACACTCCAATGCGCGTGGACTGCATCACCACGCAATTCCGTCACCGGTTGGATCTCGATCGACGTGCCAACCACAAACACCTCGCTAGCCTGCTCCAAATCCACAACCGAGACTCTCTCTTCCCTGATCTCGAAGCCCTTCGCCCGAGCGAGCGTGAAGACATGGCGTTTTGTGATGCTGTCCAGAAAGCAGTCAGGCACAGGCGATATCAGCACCCCACCTTTCACCAAAATGATATTTGTCGCGGTCGTTTCGGCAACATTACCATCAACATCCAGCAGCAGGGCATCATCGAAACCCGCCTCGTTTGCAGCGTGCCGGGCCAAAGTCCCGATCATATAAAGGCCCGAACACTTGGAGGCGGTCGGGGCCGTGTCGGCGCGCGGGCGGCGCCACGACGCGAGTTGGAGGCGCACTCCAACATCGCTCTTCCCCAGTGCCGCAGGGGTTGGCCAATCCCAGGCAGCAATGGCAACGTGAATGGTCGCGTTGCGGGCCGCTACCGTAACACTCTCACTGCCTCGCCAGGCGATCGGGCGTATATAGGCGTCTTTCAGTTCATTCGCCCAAAGTACCGCCTCAGTCGCCTTTTCCAGTTCAAGACTGGAATAGGGAACGGAATAGCCGACAATCCGCGCGGAATCACCGAACCGTGCGAAATGTGCATCGGGGAGGAATATCTCTCCGTCGTAAGCGCGAATTCCCTCGAATACTGCTCCGGCGGCATGCAGCGAATGCGTGAGGACGTGAATACGCGCATCTGCCCAAGGCACAAGCGCCCCGTCGAACCAGATCAGACCATCACGATTGCTGAACGAAAGCATGGGTTTGTCGCTCTTGGCTTTAGAGAACCGTTGCCGTCAGCACAGTGCCTCCAAGGAGCTGCTCGGTGCGAGTGAGTAATCTTCAAAGCAGACTGAGATATCGTCCCTTGCGCCAAGCAATGGCGGAAAAGTCGCATGGAGCCGGTGATCGGCCAGGAAACATATGGCCAAGCAGATAATCGACGCGATGCGCCCCACCGTCCCGATGAACGCGCTGAGGGCCTTTGAAGCGGCGGCGCGTCACATGTCCATCAAGGCTGCTGCTGAAGAAATCGGGGTGACGCCATCTGCTGTAAGTCACCAGCTGCGGATATTGGAGGACTTGCTGGGAATGGAGCTGATGCGTCGCGTCGGTCCTCGTCTCGAACTGACCGAGACGGGAAAGCAGCTTTCACCCGAGTTGACGGCTGGCTTCTCGCGAATTTTCGAGGCCGTCGGGAACCTGAAGAGCGACCGGAAGCTCGGCCCCCTTCGCCTGTCGATGCTACCGACATTTGCCGTCCACTGGCTGTCACCCCGGATGAGCTCCTACCCGTTCGCGCGGTCCGGTTTTGAACTTCTGATCTCCACTACACAAGCCGCTGTTGATCTAAGTGCTGGCGTTGCTGATGCCGCCGTGCGCCACGGCCAAGGACGATGGGACGGAGTTCTGTCGGAGCTATTGTTTGAAGAGCATGTCGCACTTCTCGGTAGATATAACGACTGGAATCTCGTCAGTGATGAACAGACGCGCGACGTAATATCGAGGACCAACCTGTTCCTCTCCCAGCATCGCCGGGAGAACTTCCAGCGCTGGAATGACACCCTACCCGGAGGTCCGATCTGCCCAGCCGCCATCACCATCGTCGACACGTCAAGTCTTGCGCTTAAGGCGGCTATCGACGGCGCCGGAATTACACTGGCCGGCCTCGAGATAGCTGCATACGACGTAGCTTCCGGGCGGCTGCGACTAGTCCTCGATCATCAGGTTCCGGCCAATGCAGCCTACTACCTCTGCTATCCGCCAGCACTTGAGCGTGATCGACGGGTCAAAAACGTTCGGGCATGGATGATGACAGAAGCGGCGAAAAATGAACAATCCGCCGCTCGGAGAGGCCATAATGGGTCCCCATGACGGCAAGCGTTCTGCACCCCTGCCCGACCTGGCAGTCTATATGTCTTATTGGCGGGCTCTGCTGCTTTTGGTGTTCTCGCTGCCGTTTCTACTGGGCACACTCGGCCTACTCGTTGCTGTCGTCCGGGTCACGTCCGTTCAGCAATTTGCGGAGAGGAGCATTGCTATGGGCTTGTGCATGGTCGCAGCATTTCTGCCGGTGTTCTGGGTGCTTCGATATCGACGAGGACGGGGGCCGATGTATGTTTTCACGGTAAAGGGCCTCATTGTCGGAAGGCATTTCGGAGGCCAGGTCGTTCCGTGGCTTGACGTTTGGATCTCGACACCAATGATGCTCAGGTCGGGACCCATCGTCGTCAATGTGGACTATCGGAAGCCTGAGTTTCGATCTGACCCAAACCGGCGGTCCGTGGTGTTCTTCGATGTGAACAGGCGCAAGACCATACGCCGCGTTGTCATGCCGAACATCGCGACACTCAGAGGTGAAAATCTGCAACGCACACTGATCCAGTATCTCCGGGCCAGCGGTATCGAGCTTCCCGGCGGCATCTGAACAAGCAGATAATACCCCTTCTCACCAAGAAGCGTGGTCGCCGAACCACACCGCGTAGCTTTTCCACGGCGCGGCCTTTGCGAAACGCTCATAGGCCCGAAGTGCAGCTTCGTTGTTCTGAGGAACAAGCCATCTCAGATGGACCCAATTACGCGTCCTGCCGATCGCTGTGATCGCGTCGATCATTTCTTGCGCCAAGCGCTGGCCACGAGCGGAGGCCGCCACATAGAGATCGTCGAGCTGTCCGGCCCGACCATTTGAAATTGCTTCCGGTAAATCGAAGAAAACGGCAAAGGCCGATAGTTTGTAGTCCAGGAATCCGCCCATGACCTCGGCCGTCTGGCTGGACAGCAGGGCGGCGGCGGCTTCCTGACGCGGACTGTCTATCTGTAAGCCTGAATACATCTCCGCGCGATAGGCGCTAAGGAGCGGCGCGAGTTGCGCCGCATCCTCGCTGGAAAGGCTGCGAATGACCAAGCCTCCCGCAGTTGTGTCCGCCGCGTCCGCCATCTTTCTACCCGCTTGATTCCGACCGAGGTCTCGCATTAACGCCCGAAATATCCGGTGATGCTCGTCTTGGCGAGCAAATGGCTGTTGATCATGAAACTGGCCATTGCACCAGACGACGTGACGGCCAATGGCAGCGTGCTGACATCGAGGGCGTATACCGTGACAACGTACCGATGGGGCTCAGCGCCAACTGGGGGACATGGGCCGCGATACCCGGAGATCCCAAAATCGGTGTTCGTCGCAAGCGCGTCCCTAGGCTGAGATCGCTCATCGAGGTTGGTGACATTTGCAGGAATGTTTACAAGAATCCAGTGCCACCATCCACTGTCTGTAGGCGCGTCCGGGTCGAACATCGTGACAGCAAAGCTTTTCGTCTCCGAAGGCGCGTCGCTCCACTGCAAAGCCGGAGAAACGTTCTGCCCCTCGCACCCTAAACTGTTCAGCACATGTCGCAGAGGTATTGTCCCTCCATTTTCGAACGAAGAACTCTTCAGTTCCATCGCGAGGGCCGATGCGGGCAGCGAAGCAGCGACAGCCAGAAGTTTAAGAGCCCAGATTGCACGATTGGTCCGCGACCTCATCCCTCACCCTCCCAATAGCCAACGGCGGCCTCTTTCCGGACAGTCAGTTCAAGGCGCCGGTCCGACTTGTCGCCCCCGGGGGCAGACCCGGAGAATATGGCCACCTTGCCGCTATCCGGATACTCCAGAACATCCGGTTCCCTCATGCTGCTGATCGCGAGATAGCGGAGAGGCTCGTCACCCGTAGCGATGAGCTGGTGCGCGGTTTCGGGGCCGCCAGCAGGACAGACCGCAACGTCCCCGGCCGTCACGTCATGTTCCTCGTCACCGTAGCGTAGCCGGCCACTGCCTCCGAGAATGACGAAGAGTTCGTCATTGGCATGGTGGCAATGATAGGGCCATGCCTTCTTGCCGGGCGGAACCTCCACATAGCGGGCACCAATGTGCTTCGCGCCGAGCGGCGCAGCCACGGAAGCCACTCGTGCCGAATACGCTTGGCCATGGGTCTGCGTGCTGAGCGCGAGTTGCTGGAGGGTGACGAATTGAATCATGAGCCTGCCTCCTGCGGTGGTTCTGATTGTCAGAAAGAGAAACCCGCAAACCCTGCAGCGGCAAATGAATGCTGCTCATGCCATGCGGAGACATGCTCAATCGACACGTAGCCAAAACATCGGAAAGGATACCATCCAACTAGCAGGCAATGACGGGAGAGCAGGCGTGGACCTCCGCGAAAGCAGCGTTGCGCCGCCTTTGCCTCAGATCGGGGCACCGATACGGCTCGAAACTCCGGATCGGCACAAGCTGGGCGGCTTCCAGTGGAAGCAAAGCGACGACACTCCCGAACGACCCGTCGTAGTGATCGCTGCAGCAACGTCCGTTCGATGTCACTATTATTCGCGTTTTGCCGACTATCTCTTCTCAAATGGCCTTGACGTCTTGACCTTCGACTATCGCGGCATCGGCGAGTCAAGGCCACGATCCCTGAGGGGATTCCGGGCAGATTGGGTTGATTGGGGTGAGCACGATCTGGAGGCGGCGCTACTATACGCCCAGAGATCCTTTCCGCGTCAGCCTATCTATGTAGTCGGCCATTCGATTGGCGGCTTCGCCATAGGTCTTGCCCCCTCCAATCGCAGCATTCAACGCATCCTCACCGTGGGTTCGCAATTTGCATATTGGCGGGACTACGGCGTTGAGCAGCGCCGCCGCATGTATATCAAATGGCATCTCGTGATGCCGGCACTTACGTGGCTGTTCGGGTACTTCCCGGCCAAACGGTTGGGGTGGATGGAAGATACTCCTGCTGGCGTGGTACGGGACTGGAGCCGGATGCAGGCCCGCTTCGAGGACTCGTTGAGACAGGATCTTTTCATTGGTGGCGAGCGCGAATCCGAGTTGCTTCGACGACGCTTCACGAAAGTGAGCGCACCGATATTGGCTGTCGGCCTGACCGACGACCCACATGGCACGCCCGACGCGTTAGACCGCCTATTGGCGTATTTCACGTCCAGCCAGAGACACCACTGGCGTATCGCGCCAGCTGATGTCGGTGTCGAGACAATCGGACATTTCGCGTTCTTCCACGGCCGCTTCAAGGAACGCCTGTGGCCGCTTGCTCTGGCGTGGCTCCGGCACGGCGAAGTTCCGAAGAACGCACCAGGCTCCCTCCTTGCGTACTCGCCCTCAGAGGGGAAACCAAAATGCTGATCATAAGGCGCGCGGAACAGCACGATCGCCGAGCCTGGCAAATGCTGTGGCATGAAAACTGCAAACATTTTGGCGCCGAAGGAATGACCAGGGTTGTCATTGACGGGCTTTGGCAAAGTCTTATGGACCCCGAAGGGACGATGACAGCCTGGCTTGCTTTCTCTGAAGGCGAGCCGGTCGGATTGGCCCACACCATCTTGCATCCACATACGTTCTCGCTTCGGCCAGTCTGTTATCTGGAAGACCTATGGGTCTCGCCGACCTCAAGGAGGACGGGCGTTGCGACGAAACTCATTGCGCATTTGAAGGCCTTGGGAGAACAGGAGGGGTGGCGTCGCCTGTACTGGGAGACAGGCAGCGAAAACGGGGCTGCTCAGCGCCTGTACAGCAGGATTGCGCAACGCAGGCCCATACTGACGTACCAGATCGAAATCACGGATTGATGCGCGGAAATCTTAGTATCTGCTTCCCGCGTGAAACCGTCTTCGCTCTTCCCATTGCAGCGTTCGACAAATGATCCACAACCAGCAGCATTGGCCCGATACGCATTAATTCATTGCATGAGCTCGAAGATTCTGAATTCGTCCAATACTTAATACGAAATGTCGGTGAAGCTTCTTTGTATTAGGCCTGCTCCACGACCCGAATGTAAGAATGTAACAAAATGCTCATCCTAGCGGCTTGGCGTTTTCCGCAGGCCGTCTGCTGTTTTCATGTGATCCAGATCCCGTGGCATTGAGGCCAAACCATCATGTATGCCAACAACGATTCGAGCCCCCTCCTGACCGAGCAGCGCGAGGGCGACGTCGACCCCCGCGAGACCGCGGACTGGCTGGCCTCGCTCGACTCGCTCCTGCGGCACGGCGGCAAGGAGCGCGCGCGCTTCGTCCTTTCCTCGCTGGAGGAGAAGGCCAAGGAGCTCGGCGTCCTGCCCGACACGCCGCCGTTCTCCCCCTATCGCAACACCATCCCGCTCGATGCGCAGCCGCCGTTCCCGGGCGACACCGCCATGGAGGAGCGCATCACGGCGATCCTGCGCTGGAACGCGCTGGTCATGGTCATGCGCGCCAACAAGGCCTACGGCGATCTGGGCGGCCACATCGCCAGCTATGCGTCGGCTGCCGAAATCTTCGAGCTGGGCTTCAACCATTTCTTCAGGGGGGCCGATGCGGAAGGCGGCGGCGACCTCGTCTTCTTCCAGCCGCATTCCGCGCCGGGCGTCTATGCGCGCGCCTTCCTAGAAGGCCGCCTGTCGCAGGCGCATCTGGAACGCTACCGGCAGGAGATCGGCGGGCCGGGCCTGTGCTCCTATCCGCATCCGTGGCTGATGCCCGATTTCTGGCAATTGCCCACCGGCTCGATGGGCATCGGGCCGATCAGCGCCGTCTACCAGGCGCGCTTCATGCGCTACCTGCGCGACCGCGGCCTCGCCTGCACGGACGGGCGCCATGTCTGGGGCGTGTTCGGCGACGGCGAGATGGACGAGCCTGAATCCGTTGCCGGTCTCTCCCTCGCCGCCCGCGAAAAGCTAGACAACCTGACCTTCATCATCAACTGCAACCTCCAGCGCCTCGACGGTCCGGTGCGCGGCAACGGCCAGATCATCCAGGAGCTGGAGATGCTGTTCCGCGGCGCCGGCTGGAACGTGGTCAAGGTGCTGTGGGGCTCCGAGTGGGACGCGATCTTCTCGCGCGACACCAACCACGCACTGCTGCGCCGCTTCGCGGCCACGGTGGACGGCAAGTACCAGACGCTCGGCGCCAAGGACGGAGCCTACAACCTCGCCCATTTCTTCGACGAGGACCCGGAAGTGCGCGCGCTGGTCGCGCATATGTCGGACCGCGACGTCGACGCGCTCAGGCGCGGCGGGCACGATTTCAGGAAGCTCTACGCCGCCTTCGAGGCCGCGCGCGCCACGAAGGGCCGCCCGACCGTCATCCTCGCCAAGACCAAGAAGGGCTACGGCATGGGCGGCGCGGGCGAATCGCGCATGACCGCCCATCAGGCCAAGAAGCTCGACGTCGAGGGGCTCTACGCCTTCCGCGACCGCTTCGCGCTGCCGCTGACCAACGAGCAGGTCGAGGGGCTGGAGTTCTACCGCCCCGCCGAGGACAGCGCCGAGCTCACCTATCTGCGCGGACGGCGCGCGGCGCTCGGCGGCTACCTGCCGCAGCGCCGGCGCACCGCCGACAAGGTCCCGGTGCCGGCGCTCGACTCCTATGCCGACTTCGCGCTGAAGGCGGACGGCAAGGAGATGTCCACCACCATGGCGGCGGTGCGCCTGTTCGGCAATCTGCTGAAGGACAAGGCGCTCGGCCCCCGCATCGTGCCGATCGTCGCCGACGAGGCGCGCACCTTCGGCATGGCGAACCTGTTCCGGCAGGTGGGCATCTATTCGCCGGTCGGCCAGCTCTACGAGCCCGAGGATGCGGGTACCATGCTCTACTACAAGGAGGCGGTCGATGGGCAGCTTCTGGAGGAAGGCATCACGGAGGCCGGCGCGATCTCGTCATGGACCGCCGCCGCCACCGCCTACAGCGCCCACGGCACGCCGATGCTGCCCTTCTACATCTATTATTCGATGTTCGGCTTCCAGCGAATCGGCGACCTGATCTGGGCCGCGGCCGACCAGCGCTCGCGCGGCTTCCTGATCGGGGCGACCGCCGGGCGCACCACTCTGGGCGGCGAAGGGCTCCAGCATCAGGACGGGTCGAGCCATGTCATGGCCGCCGCCATCCCCAACTGCCGCGCCTATGACCCCACCTATGCCTACGAGATGGCCGTCATCCTCGATCATGGCGCGCGCGCGATGATGGAGGAGCAGAAGGACGAGTTCTACTACATCACCGCGATGAACGAGAACTACGCCCAGCCGTCGATGCCGGAGGGCGTGGAGACGGACATCGTCAAGGGCCTCTACAAGCTGGCGACGAACGCAGCGAAGAAGAGCGCGCCGGGCGTGCGCCTCGTCGGTTCGGGGGCGATCCTGCCCGAGGTGGTCGAGGCGGCAAAGATGCTGATGGAGGATTGGGGCGTCGGCTCCGAGGTCTTCTCCGCCACCAGCTTCTCGCAGCTTGCGTGCGACGCGCGCGAGGCCGAGCGCCACAACCGGCTCAACCCGCTCGCCGAACCGCAGGTCTCGCATCTGGCCGCCACCCTGCAGGGCGATGTGCCGGTGATCGCGGCGTCCGACTATGTCCGCGCCTGGCCGCAGCTCATCGCTGCCTATGTCGATGCGCCGTTCACCGCGCTGGGCACGGACGGCTTCGGGCGCAGCGACACGCGCACGGCGCTGCGCGCCTTCTTCGAGGTCGACCGGCACCAGATCGTGCTGGCCGCCCTTTCGGCGCTGGCAAAGGAAGGCACGGTCCCGCGCGAGACGGTCGCCGAGGCCATAGCGCGCTATGGCATTGCGCCCGACGCGCCCGCGCCCTGGACCGTGTGAATCGAAGGCTGGCCATGAGCAACTTGATAGACATCACCCTGCCGGACATCGGTGACTACAAGGACGTTCCCGTCGTCGAGATCCATGTCAAGCCGGGCGACACGGTCGCGGCCGACGATCCGCTCATCAGCGTCGAGTCCGACAAGGCAACGATGGAAGTGCCCGCGCCAGCCGCCGGCACGGTGCACGAGCTGAAGGTGGGCCTCGGCACGCGCGTCTCGCAGGGGACGCTGATCCTGGTGCTCGCTTCGGCGGGGGAAAAGGCGGTCGCGCCCGTATCCGCGCCTGTGCCCGCGCCCGAAGCGCAGAAACCGACCCCGGCGCCTGCACTCGCCGCGCCGGTGGCGGCGCCTGCTCCCGCCCCGGCCGCCCCGCAGCCGTCCGCCGGCGGCAGCGTGCATGCGACGCCCTCCGTGCGGGCGCTGGCGCGCGAGCTGGGCGTCGAACTCGCGGCGATTTCGCCGACCGGCCCGAAAGGCCGCATCCTGCGCGAGGACGTCGCCGCCCATGTGAAGAAGGCGCTCGCGTCGCCGGTTTCCGCCGGCGGGGCCGGCATCGGCGCGGACCTGCCGCCATGGCCATCGGTCGACTATGAGAAATACGGCCCCGTCACGCGCGAGCCGCTGTCGCGCATCCAGAAGATTTCCGGCGGCAACCTCGCACGCAACTGGCTGACGATCCCGCATGTCACCAATTTCGACAAGGCCGACGTCACCGACATCGAGGCGTTCCGCCAGACCGTCAACAGGCAAGCCAGCGCGTCCGACGCGAAGCTGACCATGGTCGCCTTCCTCATCAAGGCGTCGGCGCTGGCGTTGAGGGCCTATCCGCGCTTCAACGCGTCGCTCGACGGCGACGAGCTGGTCATGAAGGACTATGTCCATGTCGGTTTCGCGGCCGACACGCCGAAGGGTCTGATGGTGCCGGTCATCCGCGACTGCGACCGCAAGGGGCTGATGGCGATCGCGGCCGAGATGCGCGCGCTGGCCGACAGGGCGCGCGCCGGCACGCTCACCGCCGCCGACATGCAGGGCGGCTGCTTCTCCGTCTCCTCGCTCGGCGGCGTCGGCGGCGCGGGCTTCGCGCCCATCATCAACGCGCCGGAGGTGGCGATCCTCGGCGCCGGCCGCTCGGCCACCGAGGCGGTATGGGACGGCGCTTCCTTCCAGCCCCGGTCGATCCTGCCCGTCAGCCTGTCGTGGGACCATCGCGTGGTTGACGGCGTGGCGGCCGCCCGCTTCCTCGGCCATATCGCCGCCACGCTGGCCGATTTCCGCCGCGCGGCGCTGTGAGGACATGATGGCGAACATCGTCGAGATCCGCATTCCCGATATCGGCGACTTCGCCGAGGTGCTGGTCATCGAGCTGCTGGTGAAGCGCGGCGAGGAGGTCACGCTCGAGCAGTCGCTGCTGACGCTCGAATCCGACAAGGCGACGCTCGAGGTGCCGTCGCCCTTCGCCGGACGCATCGAGACGCTGACGGTCGCCGTCGGCGACCGCGTCTCGAAGGGAAGCCTGATCGGCACCATCGCCACCGCGGCTGCGGAAGCGCCGCCGCAACCCGCGGCCCCCGCGGCGGCGCCTGCCGTCGCCGCTCCCGTGGCCGGCGATGCGCCGGAGTTCGACCTCGTCGTCATCGGCGGCGGACCGGGCGGGTACTCGGCGGCGTTCCGCGCAGCCGATCTTGGGCTGAAGGTGGCTCTGGTCGAGAAGCACGCCACGCTCGGCGGCGTCTGCCTCAATGTCGGCTGCATACCCTCCAAGGCACTGCTGCACGTCGCAGCGGTGAAGGAGGAGGCGCAGCGGCTCGCCGCGCACGGTGTCTCCTTCCCGGAACCGACGCTCGACCTCGACAAGCTGAGAGATTTCAAGAGCGCGACCGTCGCGCGGCTGACCGGCGGGCTCGCGCAGATGGCCCGCCAGCGCAAGGTCGAGATCATCCGCGGCACGGCAAGGTTTGCCTCGCTCGTCAGCCTCGTCGTCACCGCCGATGACGGCGGCCGCACGGTCGACTTCAGGCACTGCGTCGTCGCGGCGGGATCCTCGGCGGTGCGCCTGCCCTTCCTGCCGGACGATCCGCGCATCGTCGATTCCACCGGGGCGCTGGAGCTGCCCTTCGTTCCCAAGCGCATGCTGGTGATCGGCGGCGGCATCATAGGCCTCGAGATGGCGACGGTCTACAGCGCGCTGGGCGCGCGCGTCGATGTGGTCGAACGGCTCGACGGACTGCTCGCCGGCGTGGACCGTGACGCGGTCGCGAGCTGGCGCAAGGAGAACGCGCATCGCTTCGGTGACGTCTTCCTCGGCGCACGTGTCGAGAAGGCCGTCGCCGGATCTGACGGCATCGCGGTTACCATCGCCGGCTCGCCGCCGGTCGAGCGCAGCTACGACCTCGTGCTTCAGGCGGCGGGCCGGCGGCCCAACGGCGCGGTGCTCGAGCTGGAGAAGGCACGCGTTGCGCCCGATGCACGCGGCTTCATCACCGTGGACAGCCAGATGCGCACGAGCACGCCGCACATTTTCGCCATCGGCGACATCGCCGGCGAGCCGATGCTGGCGCACAAAGCGGTCCATGAAGGCCATGTCGCGGCCGAAGCGGCTGCCGGCATGAAGAGCCATTTCGACGCCTCGGTCATCCCCAGCGTCGCCTATACGGATCCGGAAATCGCCTGGGTCGGTGTTACGGAGGATGCGGCGAAGGCAGCCGGCCGCAAGGTCGAAACCGCAAAATTCCCCTGGGCCGCATCTGGCCGCGCTATTGCGAACGGGGCAGCCTACGGCATGACGAAGCTCGTCTTCGACCCCGACACGCATCGTGTGATCGGCGGCGTCATCGTCGGGCCGAATGCGGCCGACATGATCGGCGAAATCTGCCTCGCCATCGAGATGGGCGCGGACGCCGTCGATATCGGCAGGACCATCCACCCCCACCCGACGCTGGGCGAGACCATCGGCATGGCGGCGGAGCTGTTTGAAGGCGTGTGCACCGACCTGCCGCCATCGCCGCGTAAGCCGTAGCGAGGCTATAACTTCTTCCGATCACCGTGCCCGTCATCTCTCTCGCCTCGTGACGAGCTGGGAAAGTGTTCCCAGCGGTCTCCCGCGTTCGGGGTGTCGTTCCAGATACACTATCGACCGGATACGATCTGCGAATTTTACTTCTCAGCTCGCCGACACGATGCTTGCAGTCCATCAACATGGAGCCTTTTCGATGACTGCCGCCTTGCTTGCCCGCCTTGCTTCTCTTGACACGAATACGGTCTCAGATGCACTCGACTTCTTCGGCCTTCCAGGCGCGACCTACGGGCTCAGGCCGCTATGGGATTGCCCGAAGATCGTCGGACGCGCCAGCACGGTCCAGCTTGGTCCCAAGACCGACGACGGGCTCACCCCGCACCTGATCACGCCGGTCATCGACGCGATCACGAGCGACGACCGCATCCTCGTGATTGCCGGCGGGCTCGAAGGCATTTCCTGCTGGGGCGACATCATTGCCAACGCTGCGACCGCCAAGAAGGTGCGCGGGACCGTCATCGACGGCGTCAGCCGGGACATCGAGGGAAGTGAGTCGATCGGCTATCCGGTCTACGGGCGCGGCATCACCATGATCAGCGCTCGCAACCGCGTTGTCCAGCTCAATTCCGGCACCCCGGTCGAGATCGCCGGCGTGACGGTGCATGAGGACGACTACGTGATCGCCGACCGCTGCGGAACGGTTTTCGTGCCGGCCGGGCGCATTGAGGAGGCCCTCGAACTGGGCGAGCGCATCGCCAAGCGGCAGGACGGCATGGTGAGGGCGGTCCGCTCGGGACGCTCCGTTGCCGAAGTGATGCACGACAAGGAATTCGAAGCTATCCGTCACCAGTGACGGCACCCTTTCCGGAGGAATACAAAATGACCAATCCGCAAAACGCCAGCACCGAGGATCGGGAACTCGTTGCACTTTTCGCCGGCCTCGACACGCCCGGCGTGTCCGATGCGCTCGACACGCTCGGCATTCACGGCCAAGCGCTGGGGATCGCGCCGCTCGCCAACTACACTAGGGTCGTGGTTGGCCCGGCCTTCACCGTCAAGTACGTGCCGGCATCCGTGCCTCCCGGCAGCGTCGGCGATTTCATCGACGACGTGGCCGAGGGGGACATCTTGGTCATCGACAATGACGGACGTACCGACTGCACCGTCTGGGGCGACATCATGACCCAGTATGCGGGCTATCGCGGCATCGCGGCGACCGTCATCGACGGCGTCTGCCGTGACGTAGGTAAGGCGTTCGCGGACGATTATCCGTTGTTCACGACGGGTCGCTTCATGCGCACCGGCAAGGATCGGGTTCAGGTGGAATCGGTCAACGCGACGGTCGGGATCGGCACGGTCCGCGTCGCCTCCCGCGACATCGTGGTCGCCGACGCGAACGGCGTCGTCGTCGTCCCGCGCGCCTGCGCCCGCGATGTCGCGGAAACCGCGCGCAAGATCGAGGCCGCCGAGGCGGCGATCCGCGAGCGGATAGCGCAAGGCGACACGATCGGCCAGGCGCGCGCATCCCTCGGCTACCACACGCTGCAACGCAAGGCCTGAGCATCATGACGTACGACAACGATGCGCTGGTTCTGGCGCGCGCACTGGGCACGTCGACACTTCACGAAGCCTCGGGCCTGCCGACCAGCTCGGTCGACCCGGCCATCCGCACCGTGTGGCCGGGCGCTTCCGTCGCCGGCCCGGCCTTTCCGCTGGAGTGCTCGCCCGGCGACAACCTCGCCATCCACATCGCGATGGAGCAGGCCCCGCGCGGAAGCGTTCTCGTCGTTTCTGCAGCAGGTTTCGTCGCCGGCTACTGGGGCGAGGTGCTGACGGTGGCGGCCGAGGCGGCGGGGATCGTCGGCCTCGTTATCGACGGCGGCGTGCGCGACATCGCGGCGCTGCGGGAACGACGGTTTCCGGTCTTTACCCGTGGCGTTTCGATGCGCGGGACCATCAAAGCCAGTGCACCGTCGGTCGGCAAGTCGCTGAGCCTTGCCGGCACGCCGGTATCGCCCGGAGACCTCGTCGTAGCTGACGACGACGGAGTGCTTGTCGTCCCGGCAGCCCACGCGAAGCGGACGCTGGCGGCCGGGCAGGCAAGGGCGGACAAGGAAGCGGTGTTCATGGAGCGCCTGAAGGAAGGCACGACGACGCTTGGCTTGCTCGGGCTGACGCGATGGCGGGCCGAGCAATGATCGGGCATGCCACGAAGTTGAATCGCTATCTCGCGGCGGCGCGCCCTTCCGCGACCTACAAGGTCATGGACCGCGTCGCGGCGCGACGGGCCGCGGGCGCGAAGGTCATCTCGCTTAGCGCCGGCGAACCGGATTTCGACACGCCCGACCATGTGCGCGAAGCCGGCGTTGCAGCGATCCGGGCTGGCCACACCCGCTACACGCAGGTCGCGGGCATGCGCCCTCTGCGCGAGGCGGTGGCTGAAAAATTCCGGCGCGAGAACCGCCTCTATGTCGACTGGCGCGACACTATCATTGCCTCCGGCGGCAAGCAGGTGATCTTCAACGCGCTCGCCGCGACGCTGAATGAGGGCGACGAGGTCATCATCCCCGCGCCCTACTGGGTCAGCTATCCGGAAATCGCCCAGCTTTGCGGGGCGCGACCGGTGATCGTTCCTTGCGGCGCGGAGACAGGCTTCAAGCTGACGCCGGAGGCGCTGGACGACGCCATCTCATCCCGCACCCGCTGGCTGATCGTTAATTCACCGTCGAACCCGACCGGCGCGGTCTACGCGCGTGAGGAGTTGCAGGTGCTCGCGGAAGTCCTGCTGACGCATCCGGATGTGCTGGTGCTGT
The DNA here is from genome assembly GCA_022833215.1 of Mesorhizobium sp. Lineage (GTDB taxonomy): Bacteria > Pseudomonadota > Alphaproteobacteria > Rhizobiales > Rhizobiaceae > Mesorhizobium. Next base: position 40,309 of record JAIPUZ010000063.1, read on the forward strand.
CGGACGACATCTATGAGCACCTGATCTTCGATGGGCTGGAATTTTCCACCATCGCACAGGCGGAGTCGCGGCTTCAGGAGCGCGTGCTCACGATGAACGGCGTCTCCAAGGCCTATGCCATGACGGGCTGGCGGATCGGTTTCGGCGCAGGCCCCGGCTGGCTGATCGAAGCCATGGAGAAGATGCAAGGCCAGCAGACGTCGGGTGCCTGCACCATTTCCCAGCACGCGGCGCTCGCCGCACTGACGGGGCCGCAGGATTTCATCCGCCAGTCGCGTGCGGCATTCCAGCGTCGCCGCGACATGCTGGTCGAGCGATTGAACGCAGTGCCCGGATTGCGCTGCGAGGTTCCTCAAGGCGCTTTCTACGCCTTCGTTTCCTGTGAGGACCTGATCGGCAGGGTCACGCCGCGGGGCGCGCGTCTCGACAGCGACGAGGATGTGGTTAACGCCTTGCTGGACGAGGCGGATATCGCGGCCGTCCATGGAAGCGCCTTCGGTCTCGGCCCCTATTTCCGCATCGCTTACGCGCTAGACGAAAGTTCGCTCGACAAGGCCTGCATCGCAATCCGTCGGTTCGTTGAGTCGTTGACCAACCATTCCCCGACCTTTTCTGGGCGGTCCGCTGGTTTCGGCGAAAACCGTGGCTAAATACGCCTGCCTTTTCACCTCAGCTCGCGAATCTCATGATCTGAATGGGGAGGCCGCGATCGTGGTGAAACGGCCAGTAGTATCCTCCAGTGCCTCGATCACCGCGAACGTGCGTCTTCCTCGATATCATGTCGTGACGGTAGCCGCGAACTATGCCATGTCCTGACTCACAGCAAGGGTGTTGGTGCCGCTCGCAGCGCAGACATTTCGCGCGATTTCCGCAAGGCTATTGGTGTCCGGATGCAGCCGCTCGGAGTTCCACGCGAGCGCAATGGTGATGATCTCCACCCGCTCGCGCAAGGGACGAAAGATCACGTCGGAAGTGCCGACACTCGTCATTGTTGAAGGCACCAGCCCGATACCGATGCCGCAGCCTATGAAAGCGATCTGTGACAGGATCGATCCTGCCTCGTGCACCACGCGAGGCGAAAATCCTGCTTTCTGGCAGCCGGCAATGATCTGGTCGTGATAGATCGGGCTCACCCGGCGACCACACATGACCATGCGTTCGTCGGCGAGCGCGCATAGCGGCACCACCGCCAGCTCGGCCGTTGGGTGGCCTGCGGGAAGAGCTACCACTAGCGAGTCTTCGAAAAGAGGTAATGCCTGCAACGGAGCAGCCACCCGGTTTGCACGCACAATAGCCGCATCGATCTCCTCGCGCTCGAGGGCCGAGATTGCATCCGCGCTGTCCATCTCGACGATGGTCACGCTTAGATCAGGCCGTTGCTTCCGCAGACGGCGGATCGTGGGTCCGAGCGGATGGAACATTGCCGAGGTCACCGCGCCGACCAGCATTGTCCGTGAGCGACCGGCTCGCGCATCGCGAACAGCTTCCTCGAGTCGCCTCGCCTGATCGGCGAGTCTTTGGACGGAGGGAAGGATCGCTTCGCCCTCAGGGGTAAGTCTAACACCGGTTCGCGCGCGTTCGAAAAGCTCTACGCCGAGGGAGTGTTCCAGGATCTTAATCTGTGAACTCAGTGGGGGCTGCGATATACCTAACCGCTCGGCAGCACGGCCAAAGTGCTTCTCTTCGGCGACGGCCAAAAAATAGGTGAGATGACGGATGAGACGGAAATCCATGACCATACATTGGATGTATCAGACGAGCTCGTCAATGTGACTCGCGTGAATTCCAGACCGGTTTCGACAGTGATGCGGTCGATCTGGACTTTCACTCCGTCCCGGCACTTCACGTCCCTTCGCCACGGCATGCAGCCCCGTTAAAGCCGGTCGATTTTACACGAAAGTTAATGGTTGATGGCAAATGAGACGCAAGCGATCTTGCACGGCGCAGTCCAGTCCTTCGACGTACAGACATCGCTGTTCTTTTCAGATTCGATCCAACCATAGCAGCCAACCATACGTTTGCTCTATCGAGCCGTTATATCAATAATCTTGGACAACCCGCCGCCCGCGGCTACAATTTGAGAGCGTTCAACTCTCACCGACACCTCGCAATTATACGGCATCCGATGACGACGAGGTCGAGATAATTCACTACGTCAGACCTCAAGACCCGATGCCTTTGCCGGGGCGCAAGCCTGGCCTCAGAAGCACAGGTTGGTGTGTGGCTCTTGGAGCCAACCGCGAAAACAAATGAAAAAGGGGAACAATCATGAAAACAATCAGGAACTTGGCCTGCTGCCTCTCGCTCGCGGCGATTCCGACTCAGGCGTTGGCCGAAGAGCTTGAAGGCACGTTGAAAAAGATCGTCGACACTTCGGAGATCGTGGTATCTCATCGTGACTCATCAATCCCCTTCTCCTACTTGGATGGCAACCAGCAGCCAGTTGGCTATGCACTTGAAATCTGCCAGCGCGTTGCGGACGGGATCAAGCAGGAACTCGGCAAGGATGGGATCGTCACGCGCCTGACCCTTGTGAACTCGGCGACGCGCATTCCACTGCTACTGAACGGTACGGTGGACATGGAGTGCGGCTCAACGACGAACACTGTCGAGCGCCAAAGCCAGGTCGCATTTTCCATGACCTACTTCATCGCGGGCAACCGCATTCTCACGAAGAAGGACAGCGGGATAAACGGATTGCAGGATCTGCGGGGCAAGACGGTCGCGTCGAATTCCGGCACGACCAACATGCGGCAACTCGTCGAGATAAATGCCAATCAGCAGCTTGGAATGAATGTCATCGCCGGCAAGGATTTGGCCGAAAGTTTTCTGCTGCTCGAAACTGATCGGGCCGCCGCACTCGTGATGGACGACATCTTGCTGTCAAGCCTCTCAGCAAACTCCAAACAGCCAGACGCCTATCATATCGTGGGCGATCCCCTTTCCGTCGAGCCGTACGCGATCATGATCCGGCGGGACGACCCACAGTTCAAGACGATTGTCGATCGCGTAATGGTCGAATTGATGCAGAACGGTGAAGTAGAGGCGCTCTACCAGAAGTGGTTTCTAAGCCCCATTCCGCCACGAAATGTAACTCTGGGCCTTGAACCGAGCGATATCCTGAAACGAGCATGGGCCAACCCGACCGACTCAGCCAGCGCCGACGATTATCGCTAGCCGATTAAAGGGCGGGCATCGTCAAGGTTCGACGTCCGCTTCAAACTGCCGGACCAGCCAGAAGGCGTGCACCCTCGTGAACTATTATTGGAACTGGTCGATCTTCTTTGACCCCGCGCCGGACGGATCCGCCACATATCTACAGATGATCCTTGCCGGCGCGGCAACCACCTGCATCATTGCCGTATTCTCAGCAGCCATCGCTATCGCGGTGGGAGTGCCAATGGGCATTGCCGCACGTCAGAGTGGTATGGTTGGCTCCGCAGCGCGGGCCTACGTTGAACTCTTCAGGAACATTCCACTCCTTGCACAAATGTTCCTATGGTATTTCGTCCTGCCGGAATTGCTGCCTCGTGATCTCCAGATCCTGGTCAAGCAGTCGCCCGACGGGCCGCTCGTTCTAGGTACGCTCAGCCTGGGATTCTACTCAGCGGCGCGCATCTGCGAACAGGTTCGGGCAGCGCTCAACGCAATTCGTGCCGGTCAATGGCAAGCAGCTCGAGCGCTGGGGCTTCGACCTGTCCAGACATATCGGTATGTGTTGTTGCCTCGCGCCTTTCGTCTGTTGATACCGACGATGACATCAGAATTCATAAGCATCGTAAAGAATTCTGCGGTAATACTGACCATTGGAGTAATGGAGCTGACCGCAAGCGCACGCGCCATGCAGGAATACTCATTTCAGATATTTGAATCTTTCATCGCGGCAACCCTCCTTTACCTTATGATTAACTTCGTCATCGTCGCAATCATGTCGGCGGCGGAGGTGTTGAGCGGAACCGAAGCCGACAGGTCGGCAACGCGGACTCACAGGGGAGGCAAGCATGGTTGATTTTGACTTTGGCGTCATCATCCGCTCTGCAGGCTACCTCTTCTATGAAGGGATGGCGTTTACGTTATTCCTGACCTTCTTTGCAGGCACTCTAGGGTTCGCGCTTGGCATTCTGCTCGCAGTCCTGCGCTCATCATCCTATCGTCCTGTACGGTGGTTGGCTGCGACTTATGTGAACACCATCCGTTCTCTGCCGCTCGTGCTGGTAATCTTTTGGTTTTTCTTTCTGGTGCCTTTCGTAACCCAATGGGTGGTCGGCTCACCTCGACCCGTCGCGGTTGGAGCAGTCTGGTCAGCCTTGATCACGTTCACGCTCTTCGAAGCTGCATATTTCTGTGAGATCATCCGGTCAGGGATAAATGGAATTCCGCGCGGTCAGATCGAGGCATCGTCGGCCTTGGGCTTTCGTCCTGTCCAGAGGTTCTTGTTGATCATCCTGCCTCAGGCTGTGCGCAACATGACACCTGTCATCCTCACGCAGTTGATCATTCTCTTTCAGGACACGTCCCTGGTGTACGTGGTGTCGCTCACAGACTTTCTCGGCGCTGCTGGCAAGATTGGCCAAAGGGATGGGCGCTTGGTCGAGATGTATCTGTTCTCCGCCGCAGTCTACTTCGTCATCTGTTACGCCGCATCAATTCTGGTCAGGCGTCTCAGCGAACGCAACACGATTTCCCTTGCACGTGTAGGAAGCTGATCCATGGCAGCGTTGATCGACATGAAACTGGTGTCCAAATGGTACGGAGACCTTCACGTTTTGAAGGAATGTACTGCCTCGGTCACAAAGGGAGAGGTGGTCGTTATCTGCGGCCCCTCCGGATCTGGTAAATCCACGCTCATCAAGTGCCTAAACGGTCTCGAGCAGATTCAAAAGGGTACTATCATCGTCGACGGCATAGACCTTGGCTCCCCGAAAACGGACCTGCCTGCTCTGCGCAGTCGCATCGGTATGGTTTTCCAGCATTTTGAGCTTTTTCCCCACCTGGATGTCTTGGCGAACCTGACGCTCGCGCAGACGAAGGTGCTGCGACGTGCGAAAGCCGAAGCGGAAGAACGTGCGATGACACTTCTCAAACGCGTTGGCCTGGAGGCTAAAGCGCGCAGCTATCCCGCCCAACTCTCAGGCGGACAACAGCAGCGTGTGGCGATTGCCCGCGCGCTCGCGATGGACCCCGTCGCTGTTTTGTTCGATGAGCCGACATCTGCGCTCGATCCTGAAATGATCAGCGAAGTTCTGGACGTGATGGTTGCTCTCGCGCGCGAGGGAACCACCATGGTAGCCGTGACCCATGAGATGGGCTTTGCCCGGCAAGTTGCTGATCGCGTCATTTTTATGGACGGAGGTGAAATCGTTGAGGATGCACCTTCAGGTGGATTCTTCGAGCAGCCGCAATCCGAACGCGCGCGGGCGTTCCTGTCAAAGATCCTTGCGCATACTGCTGGTTAAAAAACAGATTAAACATAGGAGTATCCGAATGAAGAAGAGCATATCGAACGTTACGCCCCGTGGATGGGGCGACAACTGCAACACTTGGGAACTGCTTAGCAGGCAGGATCTAGTCGTTTTCCACGAACGGATGCCACCCGCAACAACCGAGGTAGAACATTACCACAATAAAGCCCGGCAGTTCTTTTTTGTACTCAAGGGCGAGCTTGCAATTAAGACGATGGGTAGTGATCACATTCTAGGTGAGCATGAGGGCCTAGAAATACCACCCGGCGAATTGCATCACGTCCGAAATCTCTCCGCGGGAACGACCGAGTTTCTCGCCATCGCGCACCCAAGCACCGCTGGAGATCGCAGTTTTCCAGACCCGAGTTCATAACGTCGATGGCCTCGCCGTATTGACACCCGGCCCGGCCTCAAGAATCGTCATGGTTATGTCTTGAGTGCGAGCATGCCGCCCGTTGCGATCATCGCGCCGCCGGCGACCTTTTGAGCCGCGGGCCGAAAGCGCCATTCCTTGGAAGCGAGTGCGATACGTGTTGCAAAGCAGGCATAGGCGATCTTAACGCCCGCGACCGCTACCAGCGTGATTGCCAAAATCACCGCGATGTCCGAAATGGTCACGGCGGATACGTCGACGATGGCGGGAAACAGCGCCGCATAAAACAGAATGGCCTTCACATCTCCCAGAGTCAGTCCGACGCCCGCGGCAAAGCTGATCCACATTCCACTGGCAGTTTGGATAGGCTCCGGCCGGTCCAGCGGGCTCGATGCGCTGCGGATAAGGCTCAGCCCGAACCATACGAGATAGGTAGCTGCGGCATAGCGCAGGACCGCAAAGAACACGCCCATCGCCTCGGCCATTGCTGCCAGCCCGGCAATGGCCAGGGCAACGAAGATCAGGTCCCCTACGGCGATGCCGAAGGCAGCGGCAATCCCCTTTCGAGTTCCATGAGTGGCGGACCTGACCACCACCAGCGCAACGCTCGCACTGGGCAGGGTCGCGAGTGCGACCATGACGAGAAAGAGCGACACCGAACCCGCGACAGTCATGAATGGCTTACCCTTGAGAACATCCCCTAGTGCGCAATACTGACCCGGCATATCGCGGGTGACAAGCACCGGAAAGGATTTCCAGTCGAGGCAAATAGTTGTTGGCATATAATGGGAAGGCTGATCGACCGCGTGCGGGAGGGGAATAATCTGAATGGCACAAGATACTCGCTCCAGAATTGTCGAGGCGGCCGAGGCGCTGTTCTACGAGCATGGACTGCGCAGCGTCAGCGTCGATGCGATCGCCGAACGCGCGGGCGTGACGAAGCGCACGCTATACTACCACTTCGACAGCAAGGATGCGCTGATCGCCGCTTATCTGGAAATGCGCGACCGGTCGACTGTGGAGCGCTATCGTGGCTGGCTCGGAGACCCTGCCCTGCCGATGCCGGAACGCATCGTGATGATGTTCGCTTCGCTCGCCGACCATGCCGGGAAGCCGAGATGGCGGGGCTGCGGCTTCACCCGCGCTGCGGTCGAGCTGGCCGGACAGCCGGGGCATCCGGCGGTGCAGATGGCGGCGAAACACAAACGCCGGTTCGAAGCCTGGCTGGAACATGAGTTCAGAAGCGATGGGATGACCGAGCCTCAGAGGCTGGCGCGACAGGTCGCGCTGCTGATCGAGGGCGCGATCGCGCAGATGCTCATCCGCGGTGACGTATCCTACGCGCTGGCAGCGGGAGAGGCCGCGGCGACCCTCGTTTCCGGGTCTACCGGATTTCAGCATCGGGACCGAAATCCGGAGCAGTCCGGATCTTCCGCCACCGACATGTATACCGACTAGTGAGTTTCATTTCTCCGGCGTGTTCCTATCGTCGGCACTCTCTGAATGGGAGTGTATTGATGTCGAAGCCGATCGCCCGATCATGGACGCCAGCCGTCTTGATCTCGCTTGTGGCGGCGGGCCTGATCCTGTCGCTTTCTATGGGGCTACGGCAGAGCCTCGGCCTGTTTATGGAACCGATGGTGCGCACGACGGGCATCACTGTGGCGACCTTCGGCTTCGCCATGGCTGTGCAGAACCTTGCCTGGGGGATCGGTCAACCTTTTATGGGCGCGGTCTGCGACCGCTTCGGAGGGCGCCTTGTCGTTGCCGCCGCCGCTGTCCTTTATTGCGCCGGCCTCTACATGACCGCCTCGGGAGGCACTGTCGGGCTCTATCTGGGCGGAGGGCTGCTGATCGGGCTTGCGGTGGCGGCAACCTCGCATGGCGTACTGGTCGGCATCATCTCGCGCCTCGCTGCCCCGGCGATCCGGGCGACCGCCATATCGATCCTCGCAGCGTTCGGTTCGCTTGGCACATTCGTTGTCGCGCCCGTGACACAGGCGATGATCGACCGCTGGACCTGGCAGATCGCGCTTGGCGGACTGGCTTTGCTTGCGGCGTCGATGGCGGCCATCGCCTTGCTGTTTCGGCACGGGGAGGCTCAGACAGCGGGAACGGCGGGCGCGGCGCGGCCCGATGCGCGCCGCGCGATCACCGAGGCTCTGGCGAACCGCAGCTTCGTCATCACGACGCTGGCTTTCTTCGCCTGCGGCTTCCAATTGATCTTCATCGCGACGCATCTGCCGAACTACATTGCGATCTGCGGACTGCCGCCTTCGGTCGGCGCGAGCGCGCTGGCCCTGATCGGCCTGTGCAATGCCGTGGGCACGCTTGTCGCGGGTTACCTGTGCCAGCGATGGGGGAATGGCCCGGTGCTGGCCCTGATATACATGCTGCGCACCCTTTCCATCGCCGCATTCTTCGTTTTCCCCGTCAGCGTCGAGACGACCCTGCTATTCGCGGCGGCAATGGGGTTCCTGTGGCTGAGCGTCGTTCCTCCCGTCAGCGGGCTCATCAACGGCCTGTTCGGCCCGGCGAATTTCGGGGCGCTGTTTGGCGTGATGTTCCTCAGCCATCAACTCGGTGCATTTCTGGGCGCGTGGCTGGGCGGACTGAGCTATCAGTTCAGCGGCAGCTATTCAGCCGGCTGGCTCTCCCTGATCGTAGTCGGGACGGCGGCCGCGTTGCTGCAGTTCACCGTTCGCGGTGAGAGCTTCAGACCAATGAACATATAATGGCGGGCAGCTCCACCACACCCAGTACATCTGCCGCCACGATTCATCATGCTCGCCGCTGCGATCGGTGCCAGTTTCACGTCGATCCGATAGTGGAAGCAGAAGTTACAATCGGGGTCGATTTGTCCGCACTAAATGGGGAGCGCTATACCCCGACGCATCAATCCAAAGCACTCGACCTGTTACCAGGAACTGTGCGGACGCGTAGATCGTCAATGCCGGTCAAGTCCCAATCCTTCGTATCGACAGCGATGCGGTCTCCTGAGGTGCTCGGGCTCGACGCCAGAATAAAGATGAGATCGGAGGCGCCTTCATTGAGCACCCAATGAGGCCGGCCTGGCGGAACATGGATACCCTGCCCCGGTCGAATGCAGTGGCGGTTCTCCGGCGTGCTTAATGTCATCTCTCCGTCAAGAACGTAAAAGAACTGGTGTGCTTCCTGATGAACATGAGGTTCCTCCGCCGCTCCTGGCGGCATTGCTTCTTGCCTCACCTGAAAGTGTGCAATGTCGAGTAGTCGCCACCCGGAGCAATGGGTGCCCCATGAGTAGAAGTTGTCTGCATCTGCTTCCACAGGTCTCATTCTGATTGTCCTGTCACTTCCGCCCCATAAAAGGCTTCGCCATACACTTGGCGACCACCTTCAAACCGCATCAGCTCGGAGGCGCGTAGCGTCCTTCCGCTAGCGTGTGAGATATAATGGACAAGTACACTCTGCGCGGCCTCATCGCAGATCGCCGATATAAGCCTAAAGTGGAGATCGGGCACGGCGGCGAGCGCCTTGATCCAATATTCGTAAAGTGATTGGCGTCCCAACACCGTTGCGTGTCCCGTGACCAAGGCAGCCCTCGGGCTCACGAAGACGGCATCGTCGGCGAACGGCTCGATCACTGCCTCGACGTCGTGACGATTCCATGCGTCTATCCATTGTGACGCGTGCTGTTCCAGATCCTTACGGGATAGTGAGGTCATAACCAAAATAGTCCGGCTGTTAAGGCCGCAAGGACGGCCATAGTTCGATTGACAAGAATGAGCTTCGCGGAATCATGAAGTACCTGCCGCAGTCCTGCACCGAAGGCTGCCCATATCGCCATGCAAGGCGTACCAATGACGGCGAATACGGCGCACACCATCGCCAGGCGCGCTGCAAACCCATCCCCCGGGGCGGCAAAGGCTGCTACGACCGTTACGGCGATCAACCATGCTTTGGGGTTGACGAACTGGAATGCCGCCGCCTGGAAAAAAGATATCGGCTGTCCAACGGACTTGTCGGGTAGCTCAGATGCGCGCCAAAGCTTGTAGGCTAGCCAAAGAAGATAAGCAGTACCCACGACTTTTAGAGCGATCTGTATCCGTGGTTCCACCGCAAATACCGCCCCGAGCCCTGATCCCACAGCGACAAGTTGAACTGCCACACCAAAGGGGATTCCCAAAATATGTGGCCAGGTACGGCTCATCCCGAAGACAAGACCGGAGGTGGTAAGCATAAGGTTATTCGGCCCCGGCGTGATCGACATCACGAACGCGTATAGTGCGAGCGCAGCAAATGAAGTGGCATCCATCCTCTCGTGACCTCCTGTTGCGCTCAGGCCCTACGAACATAATCCCACCACTGCGCATCTGCGATCTTGCATGGACGTGGCAGATTTGCTGCTGAGATATCGTCAACCAGAAATGAGATCCTTTCGCCGCATCTCTTCATTCGGCCGCTGCGACGACAGCGCCGGCACGTGCGATCGGAGTCTGGGAGACGACGGTTCTACGGCAGCCGACTCCTTGGGACACGCTATCGACAGAAAGAGAATTTCTCATCATGCCGCGCAAGCTTCTCACTCCGGTTTGAAATGGCGGCCCGCTAGTCTTCCTGAATGATCGGGACAGCAGGGTTAGCGATGACGGACGAAATCGGCTCACCGCTCCATGAAGACCTTGAGCGGAGGATAAGGGAGAGTTTTGGCCGACAAGGTCTCATGGGTCATCTCGGCGCATCGATTAGCGAAGTCCGCAGAGGTCTCGTGTCGATCCGCATGCCCTTCCGGCCGCAGCTTTCGCAACAGCACGGCTATTTTCATGCTGGAGGAACATCCGCAATTGCGGATTCGGCCGGCGGGTACGCTGCCTTCACGGTGTTCCCGGAGAATAGCTCGGTGCTGACGGTCGAATTCAAGATCAACCTTCTGAATCCGGCGGAAGGCGATGCTATCGAGGCCGTCGGTAGAGTGGTCAAGTCGGGAAGAACACTGACCGTATGTCAACTTGAAGTATTTTCAGAAAACTCTGGTCGCCGTTCGCTAGTTGCAATCGGCCAACAGACGCTAATCTGCATGGCAGGTCGTCGAGACGTGTCGGAGAACGCCTCTTAGACTTCTCATTTCTCGTGCAGTTTAGTTTGCGCCGGATGACGGCGCCGTTAGCTCCGCCGACTGCACCAGTGCGGAGGTGGAACAGGATAGCGAAATCAAGTGGCTGCCTCTCTGCCCGTTGTCGTTCACTGCCGCCTTGACCTTACGGCCATAGCAGCCTGCATCGCTGCCATAGCGTCCTGATTTAACGTCAACGGCATCAGGCAGTCGGCCGGAGGGTAGGTGGAAAGTGCACGCGAGGCAGAAACCAGGATCGACGTACAGCCGATCTCGGCCAAAGCGGGACGAAACTTGGTTCAGTTGCGCGCTTTCCCAACTTCTACCAAGTCGCCCGCCTTAATCCGGTATCTACAATTTGAGCGAATGGGCGGGGAGAGACGGAGCAGTTCTACACGCAGATCATCTGATTGAGCGAGCGATAACACGCGCCATCCGCTCCGAGAATGCTTTCGGATCGGTCGGTTTGTCACCGTCGAGGACACGCGCCTCGTCGTAGAGCAGATGCGCGACATCCTGCCGGAAGGCGAGATTGCTGTCTCCGAGCTTTGCCAGTGCGAGAATGCGCTCGTTGCGCGGGTTGATCTCGAGCACCGGCTTCGTGGCGTTGTCAAGCCGCCCCGCCGCGCTCAGAAGGCGCTCGATCTGGCGATCGGGGCCTCCCTCTGGCGCGACAAGACAGACCGCGCTTTCGGTCAGCCGGTCGGACGCCTTCACGTCGGATATATCGTCGCCCAGCGTTGATTTCAGGAAGGCGATGAACGTCGCGATTTCCGGCGACGTCTGAGTATGCTCCGTTTTTGCCATATCGTCAGGGAGCGCAATGTCGGAGAGGTCTGCGCCGCCCTGCGTCACCGACTTCAGCGGGTTGCCCTCGAACTCCGGCGCCATCGTCACCCAGAAACTGTCGACCGGGTCGGTCAGCAGCAGCACCTCGACGCCGCGCGCGCGGAAACCTTCGAGTTGCGGCGAGGCTTCGAGCCGCGCCCTGTCGTCGCCGGTCATAAAGTAGATCGCCTTCTGGCCATCCTTCATCGCCGCGACATAGTCGGCAAGGCTGCGCCAGCTCTCGCCCGAGGTTGTCGAACGGAAACGGGCGAGTTTCAACAGCTGCTCGCGGCGTTCCCAGTCCTCATACAGGCCCTCCTTGAGGACGACGCCGAAATTCTCCCAGATTTTTGCATAGGCGTCTGGGTCGTTTTCCGCGAGCTTCGTCATGTCGGAAAGGATGCGATTGGTGACGCCCTTGCGAATGGCGGCCAGAAGTGGGCTTTCCTGGATCATCTCGCGCGACAGGTTGAGCGGCAGGTCTGCGGAATCGACCAGGCCGCGCACGAAGCGCAAATAGCGCGGCAGAAGGTTGGCCTCGTCGGTGATGAATACACGCCGGACATAGAGCTTCATCCGGCCCTTGCGGTCTTGGTCGAACAGGTCGAAGGGGCGCGATCCGGGCACGAAGGCGAGCACGTTGTATTCGTGACGGCCTTCGGCGCGGAAATGGATCGTCGCCGCCGGCTCGTCATACTGGCCGGAAACGCCGCGATAGAAATCCGTGTACTCCTTGGGCTTGATGTCGCCCTTCGACTTTACCCAAAGCGCAGTACCGTCCGCGATCTGGCGGTGGTCGGCGCCGGGTTTCTCCACCAGCGAGACGGGTACGGGCGCATGACCCGACTGCTCCTTAATCATGCGTTCGAGCTGGTAGGGCTGCGTGTAACTTGCGGCATCCTCCATCAAATGCAGGACCACACGTGTGCCGCGCTTCGGCGCGTCGTCGGGCGCAGCTGGCGCGATCTCGTAGGAACCCTTGCCGTCGGACGACCAGCGCCATGCCTCGTCGCTGCCAGCCTTGCGGGTGACGACCTCGACCTTGTCGGCAACCATGAAGGCGGAATAGAAGCCGACGCCGAACTGGCCGATCAGCTCGGCGCCTTCGCCGGATTGCGCGGCCTCGATGCGCTCCATGAAGGCGCGTGTGCCGGAGCGGGCAATGGTGCCGAGCGCCTCTACCAGCTCTTCGCGGTCCATGCCGATGCCGTTGTCTTCGACCGTCAGCCGCTTCGCGTCGGGATCGGCGGAAATCGTGATCGCGGGCTTCGGATCGTCGCCGAGCAGTTCCGGGTTCTGGATCGCCTCGTAGCGCAGCTTCTCGCAGGCATCCGCGGCATTGGAGATCAGCTCGCGCAGGAACACGTCGCGGTCCGAATAGACCGAGTGCACCATCATGTGCAGGAGGCGAGCGACATCCGCCTCGAACGATCTGGTCTCGGTTTCCTTGATGTCTGTCGTCATTGCAAAATACCTGAACCGTGCTGCGATGAATCCATGGCCGAAGCCAGATGGCCCAATATGAGGTTGCTTTCAACAAGTTCGGGTTTCGGCACACTGCGATGGGCCTTCACCAAGGCCTCCAGCCACGCGGCAACCGCGACGGGCACACGAGTTCGTCCCGACAACCAATCGCCCGCCTGCTCGACGGGAACGCCCAACTCCTCCGCAAGGTCGGCTTGAGTCCAGCGAAGGATAGCGAGGCATTGCCGCAAACGACCGGCGATCATGCCCGCACCTCCTGGCGTTGGAACACGACATAGGCGAGCGTGAACAGGACCAGCATCGCGGCGATCAGGCCGGAGATCTGGGGCCAGACGATCAGCAAGCTCTGCATAGTCGGCAGCGGCGCACCGATCACCGCGCCCTGCATCTGGTGCATGAACAGCGGCCCGACGGAGCGCGCGGCAGGGTCCAGTAACAGCCCCGTCACCTCGCCATAGAGCGTCTGCGGCGAGATGCGGGCGATCGCCTGTTGCCACTCGAAGCGGTTGAGCATGCTCATCGGATCGAACGGGTCGATCGGCGCGACGATCCCGGCCACCAGCGGCGCGATCATTCCCCAGAACACGGTGAGCACCAGCCACACCGACAGAGCCGCCAGCGCCGAGGTGGCGGGCGAGCGGATGACGGTCGAGAACGCGATTGCGAGCGCGAGCCAAACGCCGGCATAGGCGAGCGTCGCAGCAAGCCAGAACACGCCGCGCACGATGTCCGCGCCGGAAGGCGGCAGGCCGAGGAAGAGCATGCCGAGCCCGACCATCATCAGCCATAGCGTCAGGAGGGCGATGGCGATGACCAGCAGGCCGCCGAGGAACTTTCCGAACAGCACTGCATCGCGATAGATCGGCTGGGCAAGCAGCCGGCTCATGGTACGCCGGTTGAACTCGCCGTTGATGGCGTCGAAGCCGAGCGCGACCGCCACCAGCGGCAGCAGGAAGCCGAGGAAGGCGGCGAAGGACGGCAGCGGCTCACGCGCCACGGTGAACAGCTTCAGGAACAGGTAGGCGTCTTGCGCCGTCGTGTCGCGGATGCGGTCGATGGCGCCGTAGACCGCGCCGACGGCGGTGAGCAAAACCAGCAGCATGATGAGATGCATGCGGGCGCTCGTCATGTGGTCGGCCGCTTCCTTGAGCGCCACGGTGCCAACACCTCTGAACGGAGATCCTTCACGCCGCATTGGCAACCTCCCTGAAGTAACGATTGTAGGCTTCGTCGAGGCGGGCGCGGCGCAGGTCGAGGTTCTTCAACCTGCCGCCCGCCTCGACCACGAGTTTTGCGAGATCGGACCGCACATCGCGCGTCGCCTCGACCTGCCAGAGGCCGTGGGAGGCGGCTGCAACCGACGTCACGCCGTCAGTCTTGCCCGCGAGTTGGCCGAGGTCGATCCCATCGGCCTCAACATCGATGACGAAGGAACCGCGCCCGATCCTCGCGGCCAGTTCCTCGATCGTGCCGAAGAAGCCGATGCGGCCCTTGTTGAACAGCGCCACGCGGCTGCAGATCGACTGCACCACGTCGAGCATGTGCGAGGACAAAAGGATGGTCATGCCGCCGCGCGACAGGTCGAGGATGAGGTCGAGCAGTTCCTGCGTCGATTGCGGATCGAGGCCCGAGGTCGGCTCGTCGAGGATCGCTATCCTGCAGTCGCGCATTAGCAGTTCGGCAATGCCGAGACGCTGGCGCATGCCGCGCGAATAGGTGGCGACCGGACGGTCCGCGGCATCGCTGAGCCGCACCTTTTCCAGCGCGGCGGCAATGCGCTCCCTGGCGAGGTCGCGCGACATCCCGGCGAGCTTCGCCGTATAGGCGAGGTTCTCCCTGCCGGTCATCGTATCGTAGAAGCCGACTGCGTCCGGGAGGTAGCCGACCTCGCGCTTGACCTCCAGCGGCCGGCGCAGCGGGTCCTTGCCGAGGATGCTGACGCTTCCCTCGCTCGCTTCCGTGAGGCCGAGCAGCATCAGGATCGTCGTGGTCTTGCCCGCGCCGTTGGGACCGAGCAGGCCGATCACCTCGCCCTGGTTGACGGAGAGGTCGATGCCGGCCACGACGACCGCGTCGCCGTAGCGCTTGGCGAGACCCTTCGCTTCGAGAACGACCGTGCTCATCGCCGCCCGTACCTCATTACTGCGCCGCCCAGCACCAGCGCCGCGACGGCGATCACGCCAAGCCCAGCAGCGCCCCACATCGTCGAGGTCCTGACCGTGACGCGGAACTGTACGCTTTCAGAGACGGTGTCGTTGGAGGCCCGCACCGACACCATGTAATCGCCGGCGATCGCCTGTTCGGACGGGGTGATTTTGACATTGACCTCGCCGGTTGAGTTCGGCGCGATCTGGGCAACGTCCTGCGGCTCGAACGCGACGGTCCAGCCGGAGGGGGGCGTGGCGGAAAGCTCGAGGTCGGTCGCGGGGGCGGTGCCGGTGTTGACGAGCGTGAAGGTGAAGCTCGACTCCCTGCCGGCCACGGCCTCGCCCGACAGGCGCTCCTGCGGCCCG
Organism: Mesorhizobium sp.; assembly: GCA_022833215.1. Classification (GTDB taxonomy): domain Bacteria; phylum Pseudomonadota; class Alphaproteobacteria; order Rhizobiales; family Rhizobiaceae; genus Mesorhizobium. The sequence continues at coordinate 56,065 of JAIPUZ010000063.1, forward strand.
ACGATGGCGACCTGCGGTTCACCCGTCACGTCGAGACTGAGCTGCGTCGTCCCGGAAAGCCCTTCGCCGGAGACCTCGAACCCGGCTTCATAGCGTCCGGCAGCCACGGCGCGCGACGGGATCACCTCCATTGTTACCGTCTCCGTCGCGCCGGCGGCGATGGGCAGGCCAGTGATCTCTTCCGAGCCATAACCCTTCTTGAAGCGTGTCTGGAAGCCGGTCGGCACGCTGGCTGTCAGATTGAACAGCCCGTCTTCCGCGCCTTCGTTCTTCACCTTGATCTTGAAGGAGAAGGTCGAGCGCGCGGTGCCGCGTAACGCAGGTAATTCGGGCTCAAGCGAAAGGCCGGAGGCGGCCTCTTCGGTTTCCGACAGGCGCACTACAAGCGGCAGGGTCACCGTCTCTGCTGCGGTGCGGGCGACGACCTCGATGGCGTGTTCGCCGTCGGTCGAGGCGTCTTCCGGCGGGGTGAGTTCGAGCGTTAGCCGCTCGGTGGAATCCGGCGAGACGATCGCTGCCGTCACCTCCCGGCCGCCGCCCTTCAGCGACCATGCCCAGCCTTCCGGCACGCCAGACACCTCGATCGTGGCGCGTTGCGGGGGCAGCTTCTCGTTGCGAAGGGACAGCGATACCGACTGTGTTTCGCCCGGCTTGATGGTCATCTCTGGCCAGGACGTCGTCAGCCAGAAGCCGCTGAGTTCGGCGGATTGCTGTGCCGAAGGGGTTTCCTGTGCGCCAAGCGGCAGCGGCGCCATCAGCGTTGCACCGAGCGCGGCTGCCATCAATGTTGTGGTGAATGTCCTCATCATGTTCTCCCGTATTCACAACGAACAGTCAGCAAAGCGGAAGGCGCGCCCTAACGAACGACGAGCAGGAGCCGCGCCCCTCCGCGGAAGAGATCGAGCGCGATGGTGCCGCGTGTTTCGCCGAGCAGCCGCGTCAGTTCGGCCACGGTCCCGACTGGCCGGCGGTTGACGGCGACGATGACGTCGCCGGTGCGCAGACCAGCCTGTGCGGCGGGACTGCCCGGAGCCACGTTGGCGACCAGCACGTTGCCGGACGCATCCTGGAAATCCGCACCGGCCAGACGGTCGGGCATGGCTCTCGCAGAGGCGCGCGAGGGACCTGTTTCGCCATTCACCGTCATGGTGGCGGTCTGGCGGATGCCCTCGCGCAGATAGGCGATCTCCACCCGCGAACCCGCAGGCGACAGGCCGATGCGGTTGCGCAAATCGGCCGAGCCCGAGATCTCGCGCCCGTCGACGGCAATGATGATGTCACCGGCCTGAATGCCGGCCTGTGCTGCGGGCGAGCGATCCTCGACGCTGGCGACGACCGCGCCAAAGCTGGCATCGATGCCCAGAGCCTCGGCAAGGTCGGGGGTCAGGTCCTGGATCGAGACGCCGATGCGTCCGCGCCGGACCTCGCCATGCTCGATTAGCTGCGTCATCACCGCCGACGCCATGTCGATGGGGACGGCAAAGCCGATGCCGACATTGCCGCCGGCCGGTGCGATGATCGCGGTGTTGATGCCGACAAGCTGGCCGTCCGTCGTCACCAGCGCGCCGCCCGAATTGCCGGGATTGATCGAAGCGTCGGTCTGGATGAAGTCTTCATAGCCTTCGACGTTCAGCCCACTACGGCTCAGCGCGCTGACGATGCCGGAGGTAACGGTCTGGCCGAGCCCGAACGGATTGCCGATGGCGACCACGCTGTCGCCGACGCGCAGACGCGACGGATCGCCCAGCCGCAGGGCAGTCAGGTTTGACGCATCGACCCTGAGCAAAGCGATGTCGGTCGCCTTGTCGCTGCCGACCAGTTCGGCAGTGAAGCGGCGGCGATCCTTCAGCGTCACCGCGATCTCGCTCGCGCCGTCGACGACATGGTGGTTGGTGAGAATGTAACCCTTGTCCGCGTCGACGATGACGCCGGACCCGGCGCTCATGCGGGGCCTTTGCTGCGGCATCTGCGGCAGGTCG
>JAIPUZ010000064.1 GCA_022833215.1 Mesorhizobium sp.
GCGCCTCTATCTCGGCGTTCACTGGCCTTCGGACGTGATGGCCGGCTGGTGCGCCGGTTTCGCATGGGCCATGCTGTGGTGGATGGCGGCGCGGCTGATACAGCCGAACGGAGGCTCGGACACGGCTTCAGGAAATAAGGTTTCAAACATTCATAATGATGTTTGACACATCACAATGAATGTATCATATATTCATATTGCAGATCCAGACGGGAGACTGTGCCGGTGATCACAGCAGCGCAGATGCGCGCCGCGCGAGCACTCGCCGGCATCGACCAGAAGACGCTCGCAGAGCGGGCCGGGGTTTCGCTTCCGACCATCCAGCGGATGGAAGCCAGCGATGGCGTGGTCCGGGGCGTGGTGGACACGCTGATGAAGGTGATTCAGGCGCTCGAGGAAGCCGGGGTCGAACTCATCGGCGAGAACCAGCCCAGCGAGCGCGGTGGACGGGGCGTGCGTCTCCGGAACCGCTAGAACCGTTCAGCATTTCACGGAATCGCTGAACGGCTCAAGGTCTTGTTATGACGCGTTTCCGAACCGGAAAAGTGTTTTCACTTTTCCTGGAAACGCTCTGGTCGCAGCCTTCCTGCGGATCGGCAGACAGGTCGCGACGGCGGCCGGCGATCATTCCGATGCCGACAGCGCCGCCACGCAAAGGTGTGAGCGAAGGCCGATCCATGAAACAGCGCCGCAGGTCGAGGCAGCGTCCGGAAACCAACGATCCCTCCTTCCGGGAGCTTTTCACGCCGAAACTGATAACTGTCCTGCGGGAAGGCTACCACCTTCCCCAGTTCAAGGCCGATGCAATCGCGGGCCTTACCGTGGCCATCGTCGCGCTGCCGCTGTCGATGGCAATCGCCATCGCGTCCGGAGTCGGGCCGGAAAAGGGTCTGTTCACGGCCATCGTCGGCGGCTTCCTCGTCTCGATGCTCGGCGGCAGCCGCTTCCAGATCGGCGGCCCGGCCGGGGCCTTCATCGTGCTCGTAGCGGCAACCGTCGACCGCCATGGCGTCGACGGCCTCGTTCTGGCGACGATGATGTCCGGTATCCTGCTGGCAGCAGCCGGATGGCTGCGACTAGGCACCTACATCAAGTTCATTCCCTATCCCGTCACCGTGGGCTTCACCGCCGGCATCGCCGTCATCATCTTCGCCAGCCAGCTTACGGACCTGTTCGGGCTTACGCTCACCGAAAAGGAGCCGGGCGACCTCATCCCCAAGCTTGTGGCGCTTTTCAATGCCGCGCCGACCGTCAATGCAGGCGCGGTGGCGATAGCTGCGCTGACGATCGCCGTGATCGTCGGCCTGAAACGCTGGCGCCCGTCATGGCCGGGCATGCTGATTGCCGTCGCGCTCGCTTCCGTCGCCGCGGCCGGCCTCGATGTCGAGACCATCGGCACGCGTTTCGGCGGCATTCCTTCCATGCTGCCCAGCCCTTCGCTGCCCGCAATGAGCGCGGACAAGGTGCTGGCCGTGCTGCCCGACGCCGTTGCCTTCACCCTGCTGGGCGCCATCGAATCTCTGCTGTCGGCCGTGGTCGCGGATGGCATGACCGGGCGTCGCCACCGCTCCAACTGCGAACTGGTGGCCCAGGGCGCGGCCAACATAGGTTCGGCCCTGTTCGGCGGCATCTGCGTGACCGGCACCATCGCCCGCACCGCCACCAATGTGCGGGCCGGCGCGCACAGCCCGGTCTCCGGCATGCTGCATTCCGCATTCCTGCTGGCCTTCATGCTGCTGGCGGCCCCGCTTGCCAGCTACATTCCGCTGGCCGCGCTTGCCGGCGTTCTGGCCGTGGTGGCGTGGAACATGATCGAGCGACCCGCCTTCCGTGCGCTGATGCGTTCCTCTCGCGGCGACGCGGCGGTGCTGCTCATCACTTTCGCGCTGGTCGTCTTCCGCGACCTGACCACCGGCATCGTCGTCGGCTTCTCGCTTGGCGCGCTGCTGTTCATCGACCGCATGGCCAAGTCGGTCGAGGTCGAGGCGGAGGCACCGCTGGTGGCCGGCGACCTTGCCGACACCGCCAATGGCGAGCGCGAGGCTTACGATGCTGCGGCCGTGACCGATCCCGACATTGTCGTCTATCGCATATCCGGCGCTTTCTTCTTCGGCGCAGCTTCCACGGTCGGCACCGTGCTCGACCGTATCGCCGACCAGCGGAAAACGTTCATTCTCGACTGTTCGGGTATCCCGCTGGTGGATTCCACCGGCGCGAACGTGCTGGAAGGCGTCGCGCACAAGGCCGCGAAGCAGGGCGTGCTGTTCTACATCGCCGGCGCCTCGCCGCAGATGCGCAAGCTGCTGACCGCGCACGGGGTGAAGCCGCCGCTGGTCCATTACCGCGCCACGGTGGCCTCCGCGAAATCCCATGCCCGCGCACAGGTACGCCGGCCGGAACCCGAGCCCGTGGCATGAAGCCCGGGGTGCTTTCTCACCCGGCGGCGGGAGGAAAACCGTTCAGGGCGAGCGAGGCGTTGGAATAACGAATGTCGCCGGTGATCTCACGCCCCAGCCAATCCGGCAGCGCGGCGTCCCCGACCTTGTCCGGTGTCTCCAGCTCGGCCACGACCAGACCTTCATGCTCGCCGGAAAAGACGTCGACTTCATAGAGATAGCCGCCATGGCGCACATGGTGGCGGGTCTTGACGATGACCTTGCCGAGCGCGAAAGCCTGCATCTCCTTCGCATCGGCCAGCGGAATGTCATATTCGAACTCGTCGCGGGCGCGGAGGTCGCTGCCAAACTTCAGCGTCAGCCTCGCCCTGCTTCCGTTGGAAATCCGAACCCGCACCGAACGCTCGCCAGTGACGGCCAGATAGAACTGGACCATGGAGATGCGGGCCTCCGCCCGCTCCTGCCAGCTCCCGTCCCGCACCAGAAACTTGCGTTCCACTTCCCGCGCCATGCGCTGAGTTAAACGCCACAGCGCGGCCAGATCAATCTCGCAGGCAAGCAAAAACGCCTCAGGGAGGCCGCCGCGTCCACACGCCGCACAGCCTGCATTGATTTTAATCATTCGATTGATTAAAATGGTTTCATGATTATGAAGGTTCCAGATCCGTCCCCGCGCGCCGCCTCGCCGGCGGACGCGACCCGTGCAGCACTCGTGAACGCGGCTCTGAAGCTGTTTGGCAGCCGGGGTTTCGAGGGCACCTCCACGCGCGAGCTGGCAGCGCTCGCCAACGCCAATATCGGCTCCATCGCCTATCATTTCGGCGGCAAGGAGGGTTTGCGCATCGCCGTCGCGGATTTCATCGTCGAGACGATCCAGCAAATCGCCACACAGGCTATCGGCGGGCTTCAGGCGCAGCCGACCGCTTCCGCTGGCGCGGAAGCGGCGCGGATCCAGCTTGCCAACGGGCTGGAGCGCATGGTCGCCTTCGTCGTGGCGCGCCCCGAGGCGGGCGACATCGTGCGCTTCATGCTGCGCGAGATGGCGCAGCCCTCCGCCGCGCTCGACCGCATCTATCAGGGCGTGTTCGAGCCGGTCCACAAGCGGCTGTGCCTCATCTGGGAACAGGCAACGGGCGAGCCCGCCGAGAGCGAGCGCACACGGCTCACCGTCTTCACCCTGCTGGGGCAGGTGCTCTATTTCCGCATCGGCTCCGAGGTGGTGCTGCGGCGCATGGGCTGGGAAGCGTTCGGCAAGCCGGAAGCCGCCAGGGTGCTCGACGTCGTGCGCGACAATCTGGCGGCCATCCTCTGTTCACGAAAGGCAGGCGACGCATGAGCCTTCTCTGCTCCCTCCCCCTTGCCGCAACGCTGTTTTCCGCCTGTGCTGCTCCCGCCACGCTCGCCGTCGGCTATGTCGAGGGCGACTATGTGCTGCTCGCGCCCATCGAGGTGGCGCAGGTGCAGGAGGTGGCCGTCAGGCGCGGCGACCCGGTCGAACCCGGCGTGCCGCTGGTGCGGCTGGAAAGCGCCGATGCCGAAATCGCGGTGGCTCAGGCCAGTGCGGCGCTGGCGCAGGCAAAAGCGCAACTCGCCAACCTTCAGGTCGGCAAGCGGCCACAGGAGATCGCGGTGCTGGAAGCGACGGTGCGCTCCGCCCATGCGCAGGCCAAGGAGGCGCGGCGCGTGCTGGAGCGCACAAGCGACCTCAACCGGCGCGGCATCGCCACGCAGGCGCAGCTCGACGAGGCGACGACCGCCGTGGAGGTGGCCGACGCCGCTATCGGCCAGAGCGAGGCCAATCTGGCAGTGGCGGGCCTGCCCGCGCGTGCGGAAGAGATCGAGGCGGCGCGCGGCGCGGTGGAACAGGCCGAGGCGGCGCTGGAACAGGCGCGATGGAGGCTTTCGAAGCGCACGCTGGCCGCCCCCTCGCCCGGCCGCGTCACCGACGTGATCCGCAATGCGGGCGATACCGCGGGGCCGAGCGCGCCGGTAATCTCGATCCTGCCGGAAGGCGCGGTCAAGCTCACCGTCTTCGTGCCGCAGGATGCTTTCGCATCCGTCAGGGTCGGTTCGGAACTCGCCGTCCACTGCGACGGTTGCGGTCCCGATCTCAAGGCGCGGGTGAGCTATGTCTCGACCGAGCCCGAATTCACGCCGCCGGTGATCTACTCGCTCGAAAACCGCCAGAAGCTCGTCTACCTGGTCGAGGCCCGCCCCGAAGGCGACGCCACGGCGCTGAAGCCCGGCCAGATCGTGGACGTGGCATTGTCCGGGGACGAGGCAGGATGAACGCCATCGACGTTCGCGGGCTGGTCAAACGCTTCGGCGACAAGACTGTCGTCGACCATGTCGACATGACCGTGGCGCAGGGCGAGATCGTCGGCTTCCTCGGCCCCAACGGCTCCGGCAAGACCACGACGATCCGCATCATGTGCGGCCTGCTGACGCCGGACGAGGGCGAAGGCACGGTGCTCGGCTTCGACCTGCGCACCGAAGGGCTGAAGATCAAGCGCGAGGTCGGCTACATGACGCAGCGGTTCTCGTTCTACGAGGACCTGACCATCGCCGAGAACCTCGAATTCGTGGCCCGCCTCTACCGGCTCAAGCCGGTGGAAGCTCATGTCGCCGACACGCTCGCCGATCTCGGCCTGACCTCGCGGCGCAACCAGCTTGCCGGCACGCTGTCCGGAGGCTGGAAGCAGCGGCTGGCGCTGGCGGCTTGCATCATGCACAAGCCGAAGCTCCTTTTGCTCGACGAGCCGACCGCCGGCGTCGATCCCAAGGCGCGGCGCGAGTTCTGGGACGAAATCCACCTTCTGGCCAGTGGCGGCCTCACCGTACTGGTTTCGACCCATTACATGGACGAAGCCGAGCGCTGCCACCGCATCAGCTACATTTCCTATGGCCGCATGCTCGCCACCGGCACGGTGGACGAGGTGGTGAAGAATGCCGGCCTCACCACCTTCGTGGTGCAGGGGCAGAAGCTCGACAGGATCGCGGCAGCACTCGCCGGCAAGCCGGGCGTGGAGCAGGTCGCCCCCTTCGGCGCGACCCTGCATGTCGTCGGCTCGGACAAGGCAGCTCTCTCCGCTTCGCTGACCGCCATGGAGAATGCGCATCCCGGCGTGACGGTGGCGCCCGGCGAAACCAGCCTGGAAGACGTGTTCATCCAGTTCATGGCCGGGTCGAAGGACAATATGGCATGAACGGCATCTTCTCCTTCGCCCGGCTCAACGCGCTGCTCATCAAGGAATTCATCCAGATGCGCCGCGACCGGGTGACCTTCGCCATGATGCTCGGCGTGCCGCTGATGCTTCTGGTGCTGTTCGGCTTTGCCATCAACAACGACCCAAGGGGCCTGCCGGCGGCGCTGCTGGCGACGAGCAACGACCAGTACACGCGCGCCATGGTGACGGCGCTGGAAAACACCGGCTACTACCGTTTCGACAATATCGCCGCCACCGAAGCCGGGGCCGACGCGCTGATGGCCAGCGGCGACATCGCCTTCCTCGTCACGATTCCCGCCGATTTCGGCCGCCGTGTGGAGCGCGGGGACAGGCCGCAGATCCTGATCGAGGCGGACGCGACCGACCCCGCAGTGGCCACCGGCGCGATCTCGACGCTCGGCACGGTCGCCAGTCAGGCGCTATTGAGGGCGCAGGGCCTTCAGGCAACAGCGGCCGAGGATGCCCGCAGCCGGCTCGATGTGGTCGTGCACCGGCGCTACAACCCCGAAGGCGTTTCGCAGTACAACATCGTGCCCGGCCTGCTCGGCGTCATCCTGCAAATGACCATGGTGATGATGACCTCCATTGCGCTCACGCGCGAGACCGAACGCGGCACCATGGAAAACCTGCTCGCAATGCCCTCCAGCCCGCTGGAGATCATGCTGGGCAAGGTCTTGCCCTATGCCGGGGTCGGCGCCGTGCAGGTGGTGGTGGTGCTGATCGCCGCCAAGCTGCTTTTCCACATCCCCTTCGTCGGCGGACTGCCGCTTCTGCTGTCCTCCATCATCGTCTTCGTGCTCGGGCTGGTTCTGCTCGGCTACACCATCTCGACCGTGGCGCGCACGCAGATGCAGGCCATGCAGCTCACCTTCTTCTTCTTCCTGCCGTCGATCCTGCTTTCCGGCTTCATGTTCCCGTTCCGGGGCATGCCCGCATGGGCACAGTGGCTCGGCGAGATATTTCCCCTCACCCACTTCCTGCGCATCGTGCGGGCCGTGATGCTGAAGGGCGCGGAATTCCCGGCGGTGGCCAATGAAATCCTGTGGCTGCTGGGCTTCGTTGCACTTTTCTCCAGCTTCGCGCTGCTGCGTTTCCGCCGCACGCTCGACTGAGCCACATTGCGATCTTCGGCCCTCGTCCAAAGGCTCTGCGACATGTGGGCAGGCCCTGAGACGGTTGACTTCGATCCGGAGAATATCTAATTTAGAACTATTCTAAAATAGATAGAGACAATCATGCTTTCCCGTGTTTTCGGCTACGGTCGTCGCGCCTTCGATTCCCTGTCGGAACAGGAAATCCTCGCGCTTGCCATTTCCTCGGAGGAGGACGACGCGCGCATCTACCGCTCCTACGCCGACGGGCTGGAAGAGGATTTTCCGCACACGGCCAGGATGTTCGAGGCTCTGGCCGAGGAGGAGGACAATCATCGCGCCGCGCTCATCGACCTGCACCGCACGCGCTTCGGCGAGCGCATCCCGCTGATCCGGCGCGAGCATGTGAAAGGCTATTACGAACGCAAGCCCGACTGGCTGGTCCGGCCGCTGGGCGTCGAGACCGTGCGTGCGCAGGCCGAGGAAATGGAACGGCAGGCATGTGCCTTCTATGTCGCCGCCGCAAAGCGTGCTTCCGACGCCTCTACCCGCAAGCTTCTCGGCGACCTTGCCGCGGCCGAGCAACGCCACGGTTCGCTGGCCCAGCGACTGGAGGAGCGGCATGTGCCGGACGATGCACGCAAGGCAGAGGAAGAGACCGAACGCCGGCAGTTCATCCTCACCTATGTCCAGCCGGGCCTCGCCGGGCTGATGGACGGCTCGGTTTCGACTCTGGCGCCGATCTTCGCCGCCGCCTTCGCCACCCACGATACATGGCAGACGTTCCTCGTCGGTCTCGCCGCCTCGCTTGGCGCCGGCATCTCCATGGGCTTCACCGAGGCCGCGTCGGACGACGGCAGGCTGTCGGGGCGCGGCTCGCCAGTCAAACGCGGCTTCGCCTCCGGCATCATGACCGCGCTGGGCGGGCTCGGCCATGCCCTGCCCTATCTGATCCCGGATTTCTGGACCGCAACCACCGTCGCCATCGTCATCGTGTTCTTCGAATTGTGGGCGATCGCCTTCATCCAGAATCGCTACATGGAAACGCCGTTCCTGCGGGCCGCCTTCCAGGTGGTGCTGGGCGGCGGGCTGGTGTTCGCGACAGGCGTGCTGATAGGTAGCGCCTGAGCCGGTTCACTTGCAGTCGAGCGGCTTGCCCTTGCTGAAAAAATCCGCCCACGGGTCGTCCTTCGCCAGCCGCCGCAGGGTGGCCTTGCCGCCAAGCGGAAAGGCATCGGGCGCGACGCCGGCCTCCACCTCGTCCCACCGCACCGGCATGGCGACGGTGGCTCCCTTCTTCGCCCGCGAAGAATAGGGTGCGACCGTCGTCGAACCGCGGGCGTTGCGCAGGTAGTCGATGAAAATACGCCCCTCGCGCGCCTTTTTCGACAAGGTGGCGGTGAAGCGCTCCGGCTCGGCCTGTTCCATCGCTTTGGCGAAGTCGTGGGCGAACCCCTTCACCTCGCTCCAGCCGGCCTCTGGCTTCAGCGGCACCACGACATGATAACCCTTGCCGCCCGACGTCTTGACGAAGGCTGGCAGCGAAAGCTTATCCAGCCGGGATCGAATATCGAGCGCCGCGTCGCGAACCCTGTCGGGTCCGATGCCTTCATCCGGATCGAGGTCGAAGACGATCTGGTCGGGCAGGTCGATCCTGTCGATCGTCGCGCCCCAGACATGGACTTCCACGACCCCGATCTGCACAAGCGCTGCAAGCCCGTCGAAGTCCTTGATATACAGGATTTCCTCCCCATCCTCCGGATCCGTGGCGCGATGGATATGATCGCTCATGCCGGGTGAGGCGTGTTTCTGGAAGAAGCGCTCCCCTTCGACCCCGTCCGGCGCGCGCACCAGCGCCAGCGGACGCACCACCACAAAAGGCTCCATGCGCGACCACACCAGCCTGTAGTGGTCGAGCAGGCCGCTCTTGGAGATTTTTTCCCGCGGCCACAGCAACTTGTCGGGGTGGGAAAGCGTGACGGAGGATTTCATCTCGGGGGTCTTCGCGCTTTTAGCGGCTTTCGGCTTTTCCTGCACGATCTCCTCCGGCCTTTATCCTCGCACAGCTTGCGGCGAGAACCTGAGACAACCTTTCCAAGACCGGCGCAGCACTATGGCATTTTGCCGATCTCATGGCCCCGCAGAAGGACAACGAAGCAGGAAATCGTTCGTTCCGCCCCGCCGCCATGTGGCGCAAAAGACACAGCGACGGGACTTCATTTCCAATGGCGCGAAAAGGGCGCGAATGAGCCGCAATCCGGTCATGAAGCGGCGCGTTTTATGGGAAAAGTTAAGGTTGCGTTCACCGCTTATTCATGCCTGCATGGCTATGGTGCACGCATCGGGAGGACATGGGTAAACCGGACGACGCAACATGACGACCTTGAACCTTTTGCGCCGCTTCGCCGCGGCCCTGCGCCAACTCATAGCCCCTGCCTACAAGCCCGAACGCCATTATATGCGCGGACCGGGACCCGCCACCCTGCGCCGCAGCACCGGCAAGATGTGAGCATGCAGTCCATGCATACAAGCAGGGTTCCCGGCGGCACGGCCCGCAAGGGCATCGACATGGCCGGGCGGGCAGCCCGCATCACCACCTATCACGGCCCGCGCCCCGCAGATCTGCGCCGGCGCTGATCTTCCGCTTTCAACGACAAAAGGGCGGCGCATCTTTCGGTGCGCCGCCCTTTTTCCATGCTTGCGAAGACCGCAGGCGTCAGCCGCCGAGCCCTTCGAAAAGCACCGTCGACAGATAGCGCTCGGCAAAGGACGGGATGACGGCGACAAGCGTCTTGCCGGCATTTTCGGGTCGCGAGCCGACCACCACCGCCGCCTGCAGGGCCGCGCCGGACGAGATACCGACCGGAACCCCCTCCAGCCGCGCGACAAGGCGGGCATTGGCGACGGCGTCCTCGTTGGAAACCGTCACGATCTCGTCGTAGACGGCGGTGTCGAGCACCTTGGGCGCGAAGCCCGCGCCGATCCCCTGGATCTTGTGCGGGCCCGGCGCGCCGCCGGAAAGCACAGGCGACGCCTCCGGCTCGACCGCCACCACCTGCACGGACGGCTTGCGGCTTTTCAGCACCTGACCGACGCCGGTGATGGTGCCGCCCGTGCCGATGCCGGAAACGAGGATGTCCACCTCGCCATGCGTGTCGTTCCAGATTTCCTCGGCTGTGGTGTTGCGATGGATTTGCGGATTGGCAGGGTTCTCGAACTGCTGGGGAATGATGGCGTCGGGAATGGACGCGGCCAGCTCGTCGGCCCTGGCGATCGCCCCCTTCATGCCCTTTGCGCCTTCGGTCAGAACCAGTTCCGCGCCGAGCAGGCTCAGCATCTTCCGGCGCTCCACCGACATGGTTTCCGGCATGGTCAGGATCAGGCGATAACCCTTGGCGGCGGCGGTGAAGGCAAGCGCGATGCCGGTATTGCCCGAGGTCGGCTCGATCAGCGTGGTCTTGCCGGGCGCGATCCTGCCTTCGGCCTCAAGCGCCTCGATCATGGCGACGCCGATCCGGTCCTTGACCGAGGCGATGGGATTGAAGAATTCCAGCTTGGCGACCAGTCTGGCGACGATGCCCTTCTCGGCGGCAAAACGGTCGAGCCGCACCAGCGGCGTGTTGCCGACGGTTTCGGTGATGGAATCGTAGATGCGGCCGCGGCCGGGAGCTTTCGGAAAGGTTTCTGCCTTGGTCATGGAACTCGCTCTCGCAGGGTTTGTCGCACAGGATTTCTGGGCACGGGCTTGTCAAGCCAAGAGATAGGATGCGCAACGCCAATATCCGAGCGGTTCCTTTGCTCTAAAATTAAAATATAAGAAAATTCATTCCCTGTAGTTTTACAATTTTGGAAAAGTAATCCTATCCGTCCCCGGGATGGGGCTCGAGCCAAAGCGTGTCGCCCGGAAGCGGGAACCGGTTCCGGGACAACGGCATGCGTAAAACCAGGAACCTGAAGCGCAAGGAGCGGATCTGAGAGATCGCGACACGCTTCAGTGGCGGGCGGCAATGGCTGCGGCAGCCCCCACCATGAAAGTCGCCGCCGTGCGGTTGAGCATCTTCAATGCCCTTGGCGAAGACAGGAACCAGCGTGCCCGCGAGGCAAGCACCAGATAGGGCAGCAGCACGATTGTCAGCACGACCGCCGTGATCACGGCAAGAACCATGTAGTCGGACAGTGTGATGCTGTTCAGATCGATGACGGTCGGCGTGATGGCGAGATAGAACACCATGGTCTTGGGATTGCCGAGCGTCAGGGTCAGCCCGCCGAGGAAACTCGACAGAAGTCCGCCCCGCGCCTTGCCGGCCTCGATGTTCTCCGGCGTGATGCCTTCGCGCCAGAAACGCCAGCCAAGCCAGGCGAGATAAAGCACGCCGAACCATTTGATGGCCGTGAAAACCATGCCGAACTGCTGGGCGACGAAGGCAAGACCGAGCACGGCGGCGGTCAGGTAGAACAGATCGCCGAGCAGGAGGCCGATCATCATGGCGAAGGACGAGCGGAATCCGGAACCCAGCGCCCGCGCGACCAGTGCGGTAACCCCCGGGCCGGGGATGGCGGCGGCAATACCCAGCGCCGCACTGTAGGCCAGAAAGCTGGCTGGCGTCATGAAATGTCCGTTTCCTGCAGATGGCTCAGGCAGCATTTCTCACAATCCGGCCGGCGTGGAAATCACCTGTTCCGGCCTTCGATTGCGCCAGCGGAAAAAAGCAGCCCTGTTCTTACCAGTGCGGCAACAGCACCATTGCCCTCGGGTTCCGTTTTCGCTATGTGCCCCTGAGATAATTTCGGAGGGGTATTTCCTATGGCTGACCATTCGCCCACGGGTCCTGTCGAACTCGGCGCCCAGATGGACTATGCCGAGCATGAAAAAACCTACAATCTTTTCACGTCGATGACGAAATATTGCACGCTGGGATGCGTGGCTATCCTGATCGGCATGGCCTTCGGTTTTTTTGCGGGAGGGGCCGTTTCCGGCTTTATTGTCTTCCTGCTTGCCTTCGTCGTCGGCGCCTTTCTCCTGCGCTGATCACTTAATCCCTTTGACCCTCGGGGCGACACCAAGAGGGTCGCCACCGATGTGGGTAAGGCAATAATCCAGCCGAAAGGATCCTGCGGTGGGACAAATCATCTTCATACCTCGCGAGGTTGAAGCCAACGAAGCTCGCGTTGCAGCTTCGGCAGACAGCGTGAAGCGGCTTGTCGGGCTTGGTTTCGACGTCATCGTCGAGACCGGTGCCGGTTTGGCATCGCGCATCGTCGACGATGAGTTTTCGAAAGCCGGCGCGAAAATCGGCAAGGCTTCCGACGCCGCCAGAGCAGATGTGGTGCTGAAAGTCCGGCGCCCCACAGAGGCGGAGCTGAAAGGCTACAAGGCAGGCGCCGCGGTTCTGGCCACCATGGATCCTTATGGCAACGAGGCTTCCGTCGCTGCCATGGCGCGTGCCGGAGTGACCGCGTTTGCGATGGAGTTCATGCCGCGCATCACCCGCGCGCAGGTGATGGACGTGCTGTCGAGCCAGGCCAACCTTGCCGGCTACCAGGCGGTGATCGACGCAGCGGCCGAATACGACCGGGCGCTGCCGATGATGATGACGGCGGCAGGCACCGTGCCGGCGGCAAAGGTGTTCGTGATGGGCGTCGGAGTGGCAGGGCTTCAGGCGATCGCCACGGCACGGCGTCTGGGCGCGGTGGTCACGGCCACCGACGTGCGCCCCGCCGTGAAGGAACAGGTCCAGTCGCTGGGAGCGAAGTTCCTCGCCGTTGAGGACGAGGAGTTCAAGGCGGCCGAGACGGCGGGCGGCTACGCCAAGGAGATGTCCAAAGAATATCAGGCGAAGCAGGCCGCGCTGACGGCCGAGCATATCGCCAAGCAGGATATCGTCATCACCACGGCGCTCATTCCCGGGCGCCCGGCCCCGCGCCTGATCGCGGCGGATGTGGTGGCCAGCATGAAGCCCGGCTCGGTGATCGTCGATCTGGCTGTGGAGCGCGGCGGCAACGTCGAAGGCGCCGAGGCCGGCAAGATCGTGACCACCGCCAATGGCGTGAAGATCGTCGGTCACCTCAACGTGCCCGGCCGCGTGGCGGCTTCGGCCTCGTTGCTCTACGCCAGAAACCTCTATGCTTTCCTCGAAACGATGATCGACAAGGAGAGCAGGCAGGTTGCGATCAACCGCGAGGATGAGCTGGTGAAAGCCACCATGCTGACCGACGCCGGCAAGATCGTGCACCCGAACTTTGCCGGCAAGGCAGAGGAGGCAGCGCCCGCAAAGGAAGCCGCGCAGGCCAGGGCTCCGGCAGCGGCGAAAGCAAAAAGCGCGGCTGCGAAAAAACCTGCTGCGCCTAAAGCGGCCAAAAAGCCGTCGACGGCCACATCCTCCAGAAAGACCGGTGGGGAGAACGCGTGATGGAAACTCTGCAGAAAGCCCTCGACCAGCTCGACCAGGCCAGCGCCGCAGTGCGCATGGCGGTACAGGATCTGGCCACTTCCGGCGCCGCGGGCGATGCCGCCCATGCATTGTCGGGCGGCATGGTCGATCCCTTCGTGTTCCGCTTCGCCATCTTCGTGCTGGCGATCTTCGTCGGCTACTATGTGGTGTGGTCGGTGACGCCGGCGCTGCACACGCCGCTGATGGCGGTTACCAACGCCATCTCCTCGGTGATCGTGGTCGGCGCGCTTCTGGCCGTCGGCATCTCGGCTGCCGGCCTTGCCACCGGCTTCGGCTTCGTGGC
Source organism: Mesorhizobium sp. (assembly GCA_022833215.1). Lineage (GTDB taxonomy): Bacteria > Pseudomonadota > Alphaproteobacteria > Rhizobiales > Rhizobiaceae > Mesorhizobium. The sequence goes on from JAIPUZ010000064.1 coordinate 13,450, forward strand.
GCTGGTGCTGGCCGCCGTCAACATCTTCGGCGGCTTCCTCGTCACCCAGCGCATGCTGGCCATGTACAAGAAGAAGGACGGACGATGAGAGCACTTCTCAAGCCCCTTCTGCCCGCCCTTGCCGCCGTTTCCATTCTTGCCGCACCGGCCGACGCACGTCCGCTGAGCGGGGAGGAAAAGGAGAAGCTGCAGCAGACCGTCGCGGCCTTCGACAAGGCCATGCGCGACGAAGACTACGACAAGGTCGCCGATACCATTCCGCCGCGCGTGATGGAGTTCATCGCCAAGCAGGCCGGCCTTGAGGTCGACGCTCTGCGCACCGTTGTGGTGCAGCAGATGGAGGCCGCTCTCGCCGCCGTCGATCTGGAAGAGTTCGGCATGGACATGGATGCGCTGAAGCAGGCCGAGCTTGCCGATGGCGAACCCTATGCCCTGATCCCGACCGAGACGGTCATGAACTCCGAAGCCACCGGCAGGATGCGGGCGAAATCGGAAACGCTGGCCCTGCTGGACGAGGGCCAATGGTATCTCGTCCGCGTCAACGACCTGCAACAGGTGGCTATCCTGCGTCAGGTCTATCCCGAATTTGCATCCGTCGAATTCTCCGGCGGCACGATGGAGGCCGTAGAGTAGCATGTCCGTCAATCTCGCTTCGTTCCTCTATCTGGTCTCCGGCATCCTGTTCATCCTAGCGCTCAGGGGCCTGTCACATCCGACCACCAGCCGCCAGGGCAACATCTACGGCATGGTGGGCATGGGCATCGCCATCCTCACCACGCTGGCGCTGGCAACGCCCTCGGCCGGCGGGCTGGTGCTGATCCTGCTCGGTCTCGCCATCGGCGGCGGCGTCGGCGCGGTGGTTGCCCGGCGCATCGCCATGACCTCGATGCCGCAGCTGGTCGCCGCCTTCCACTCGCTCGTCGGCCTCGCCGCGGTGATGGTGGCGGCCGCCGCCATCCATGCGCCGGAGAGCTTCGGCATCGGCACCATCGGCGCCATCCACGGCCAGGCACTGGTCGAGATGAGCCTCGGCGTCGCCATCGGCGCCATCACCTTCACCGGCTCGGTCATCGCCTTCCTGAAGCTTGATGGCCGCATGTCCGGCAAGCCGATCATGCTGCCGGCACGCCACCTCATCAACATCGTGCTGGGCGTTGCCCTGGTGGTGCTGATCGTCATGCTGGTCACCACCCAGTCGACCACCGTGTTCTGGCTGATCGTGGCGCTGTCGCTGGTGCTGGGCGTGCTGCTGATCATCCCGATCGGCGGCGCCGACATGCCGGTGGTGGTGTCGATGCTCAACTCCTATTCGGGCTGGGCGGCGGCGGCACTGGGCTTCACGCTCGGCAATCTGGCGCTGATCATCACCGGCGCTCTCGTGGGTTCTAGCGGAGCCATCCTGTCCTACATCATGTGCAAGGGCATGAACCGCTCCTTCATCTCGGTCATCCTCGGCGGCTTCGGCGGCGAGGCGGCTTCCGCAGGTGGCGACGACGGCATCGAGCGTACCGTCAAGCAGGGCTCGGCCGACGACGCCGCCTATCTGATGATGAACGCCCAGAAGGTCATCATCGTGCCCGGCTATGGCATGGCGGTGGCGCAGGCCCAGCATGCCGTGCGCGAGATGGCCGACAAGCTCAAGGCCAACGGGGTGGAGGTCAAATACGCCATCCATCCGGTCGCCGGCCGCATGCCGGGCCACATGAACGTGCTGCTGGCCGAGGCCAACGTGCCTTATGACGAGGTGTTCGAGCTCGAGGACATCAACTCCGAGTTCGCGCAGGCCGACGTCGCCTATGTCATCGGCGCCAACGACGTCACCAACCCCTCGGCCCGCGACGACAAGTCCTCGCCGATCTACGGCATGCCGATCCTCGACGTCGACAAGGCGCGCACCTGCCTGTTCGTCAAGCGCTCGCTCGGCTCCGGCTATGCCGGCATCGACAACA
>JAIPUZ010000065.1 GCA_022833215.1 Mesorhizobium sp.
CGCGCCGCCATCCACCACAGCATGGCCCATGCGAAACCGGCGCACCAGCCGGCCATCACGTCCGAAGGCCAGTGAACGCCGAGATAGAGGCGCGAAATGCCGACCAGCAGCGATATGAACACCGCCAGCGACAGGATGTAGATGCGCGTCGCCTGATTGTGTGCGGTCTGGCTGGCCAGTGCGCCGAGCGTCAGATAGACCAGCGCCGAGATCATCGCGTGGCCGCTGGGGAAGGACAGCGAGCTTTCCTGCATCAGATGCGGCACCACATCGGGGCGGGGACGGTCGATGCCTGTCTTCAGCAGGGTGGCGACGATCTGCCCGCTCGCCACGGCGGCGATGACGAACAATCCGGTTGCCGGCCGGCGCACCACGAAGAAGTAGAGCGCGGTCGCGGCTGTGATGAGCGTCAGCACGGCGGCGCTGCCGAGGGCGGTGATGTCGCGCACCATCTTCGGCAGCCATGCAGGGCCGATCGGCACGTCGGGATGGCCTTCCACGCGGAACCACAGCAGGATTTCGCTGTCCAGTGCGTGCGGGGCGCGGTCCGTGGCCACGTCCATCAGTTCGAGGAAACCCCACAAACCGCCCGCGACGATGGCGCCGGCCAGCAGCATGGGCAGTTCGATCCGTCCGACGAGGGCGGTAATCGGCTTCATCGTGACCTTCTTCCTTGTCCGCGCTTTTCCTTGCCCGTATTTCCCAACTCGGGCCCGGCGGTCAAGCTTCAGGACCGGGAGCGGCCGTTATGTTCTGAGGCGATATCCCGTCCGGAATATCCATGCGATCACGGCCACGCAGGCGAAAAGAAACGCCAGCGTCATGCCGAGGCTCAGGCCCAGCGACACGTCGGCCTTGCCGAAGAAGGCCCAGCGGAAGCCGCTGACCAGGTAGACGACCGGGCTGAACAGGGTGATGGTGCGCCAGATTCCGGGCAGCATGTCGATCGAATAGAACGAGCCGCCGAGGAAGGTGAGCGGCGTGACGATCAGCAGCGGCACGAGCTGCAACTGCTCGAACGTGCCGGCCCAGATGCCGATGATGAAGCCGAACAGCGAGAACGTCACCGCCGTGAGGATGAGGAAGGCGAGCATCCAGAACGGATGTTCGATGTGCAGTGGCACGAACAGTGACGATGTGGCCAGTATGATCAGGCCGATGGCCGTCGATTTGGTGGCCGCCGCCCCGACATAGGCGATGACGATCTCCAGATAGGAAACGGGAGCTGACAGCAGTTCGTAGATGGTGCCGACGAATTTCGGGAAATAGATGCCGAAGGATGCGTTAGAGATAGACTGGGTCAGCAGCGACAGCATGATCAGCCCCGGCACGATGAACGCGCCATAGCTGACGCCGTCGATCTGGTCGATTCGCGAGCCGATTGCTGCGCCGAAGACGACGAAATAGAGCGAGGTCGATATGACCGGCGAGACCACGCTTTGCAGCAGCGTGCGCACGGTGCGCGCCATTTCCACGCGGTAGATGGCCCAGATTGCGTGACGGTTCATGACGCCTTCCTGACCAGATTGACGAAAATCTCTTCAAGCGAGCTGTTGAGGGTGTCGAGGTCGCGAAAGGCGATGCCTTCCGTCACCAGATCGCGCAGCAGTGAGGCGACGCCCGGCCGTTCGCTCTGGTTGTCGTAGGTGTAGGTGAGCGTGCCGCCATCGGCCGACAGTTCGAGCCCGTAGCCGGCCAGCGCTTGCGGCACTGCATCGAGCGGATGGCGCAGTTCCAGGCGCAACTGCTTGCGGCCCAGCTTGCGCATCAGCTCTTCCTTGTTCTCCACCAGCACGATCTCGCCACGGTTGATGACGCCGACCCGGTCGGCCATCTCCTCGGCTTCTTCGATGTAGTGCGTGGTGAGGATGATGGTGACGCCGCTTTCGCGCAACCTGCGCACCATCGCCCACATATCCTGCCGGAGCTCCACGTCGACGCCCGCCGACGGCTCGTCGAGGAACAGGATTTTCGGCTCGTGCGCCAGCGCCTTGCCGATCATCACCCGCCGCTTCATGCCGCCCGAAAGCGTGATGATTTTTGCGTCGCGCTTGTCCCACAGCGACAGGTCCTTCAGAATCTGTTCGATCAGCGCCGGGTTCGCCGGCTTGCCGAACAGGCCGCGGCTGAAGGTGAGGGCGGAGCGCACCGTCTCGAAGGATTCGACGGTCAGTTCCTGTGGAACGAGACCGATCAGCGAACGGGCCATGCGGTAGTCGCGGTCTATGTCGTTCCCGTTTACGCTCACCGTGCCGGAGGAACGGTTGACGATGCCGCAGACAATGGAGATCAGCGTCGTCTTGCCCGCGCCGTTAGGGCCGAGAAGCGCGAAGATTTCACCGTGCTTTATGTCGAGGTCGACGGATTTAAGCGCGTTGAAGCCGCTGGCATAGGTTTTCGATACGCCCGAAATGGCGATGGCTGGCTGCATGGAAACCGCTTGGAGCTGGAATGATTTTTCCTCGTTGCCCGAATGTCGGTGTGCGACCGGCAAAGTCAATGCCACTGCTGACATTTGCCGACAGGAAGATGAAACGGACCCGGCGGGTCTTGTCTTTCCGGCCGCGATGCACACTTAGTTGATCAGTTGACCGGAAGCGAAACGGAGACTGACCGAATGACCCGCCGAATGACCCGGAAGATCGTGCCCACACTGTTTGCCGCAGCTCTTGCGGCCGGCATCGGCCTCGCTCCCGCCCATGCGCAGGACGACGACCGCGCACCGCCGCAGAATGCGATGAAGCTGTCCGAGATCGTCGCCAAGGTGGAGAAGCGCGACGACTTTCGCTACATCGACGACATCGAATGGGACGACGGTCTTTATGAGGTGACCTACTACACCACCGACAGGGCCAAGGTCGAAATCCGCTTCGATCCGGTCACCGGCGAGCCGAAATAACGTCTTTCCCAGACCAAAGCGGGCGGGAGCCACGCGCTCCTGCTTGCCGAGGTGCGGTGCGCCTGATAAAGGCCGCGCCCATGACCACACCCCTCGATCACATCCGCAATTTCTCCATCGTCGCCCACATCGACCATGGCAAGTCGACGCTCGCCGACCGCCTGATCCAGCTGACAGGCGGCATGGACGCGCGTGAAATGGCCGGCCAGCAGCAGGTTCTCGATAATATGGACATCGAGAAGGAGCGGGGCATCACCATCAAGGCGCAGACCGTGCGCCTGAACTACAGGGCGAAGAACGGCGAGGACTATGTCCTCAATCTCATCGACACGCCCGGCCACGTCGATTTCGCCTATGAGGTCTCGCGCAGCCTCTCGGCCTGCGAGGGTTCGCTGCTGGTGGTCGACGCCTCACAGGGCGTCGAGGCGCAGACTTTGGCAAACGTCTATCAGGCCATCGACAACAACCACGAGATCGTCGTGGTGCTGAACAAGATCGATCTGCCGGCGGCCGAGCCCGAGCGGGTCAAGGAACAGGTAGAGGACGTCATCGGCCTCGATGCGTCCGACGCCGTGATGATTTCAGCCAAGACCGGCATCGGCATCGAAGATGTGCTGGAAGCCATCGTCAACAGGCTGCCCCCGCCGCGCGAAGGCGACCGCAATGCTCCGCTCAAGGCGATGTTGGTCGATTCGTGGTATGATTCCTATCTGGGCGTCATCGTTCTGGTGCGCGTCATCGACGGCGTGCTGAAAAAAGGCCAGACCATCCGCATGATTGGCACCGGCGCGAAATATCCGGTCGAGCGTACCGGCGTGTTCACGCCCAAGATGCTGAATGTCGATGAGATCGGTCCGGGCGAGTTCGGTTTCATCACCGCGTCGATCAAGGAAGTGGCCGACACGCGCGTCGGCGACACCATCACCGAGGATCGTCGCCCGACGCCTTCGCCGCTGCCCGGTTTCCAGCCGGCCCAGCCGGTGGTGTTCTGCGGCCTGTTCCCGGTCGATGCCGACGATTTCGAGGATTTGCGCGCCGCCGTCGGCAAGCTGCGCCTCAACGACGCGTCCTTCTCCTATGAAATGGAAACGTCGGCAGCACTCGGCTTCGGTTTCCGCTGCGGCTTCCTCGGCCTCCTGCATCTGGAGATCATTCAGGAGCGGCTGGAGCGCGAGTTCGACCTCGATCTCATCGCCACGGCCCCGAGCGTCGTCTACCGCATGGTGATGAATAACGGCGAGGTGAAGGAGCTTCACAACCCCGCCGACATGCCCGACGTGGTCAAGATCGATCACATCGAGGAGCCGTGGATTCGCGCCACCATCATGACGCCGGACGATTATCTCGGCGCGATCCTCAAGCTGTGCCAGGATCGCCGCGGCGTTCAGGCCGACCTGTCCTATGTCGGCAGCCGTGCCATGCTGGTCTACGACCTGCCGCTCAATGAGGTCGTGTTCGATTTCTACGATCGCCTGAAGTCGATCTCCAAGGGCTACGCCTCTTTCGACTATCACCTGACCGACTACCGCGAGGGCGATCTGGTCAAGATGTCGATCCTTGTCAATGACGAGCCGGTCGATGCGCTCTCCATGCTGGTTCACCGCAGCGCGGCTGAAAAGCGCGGGCGCGTGATGTGCGAGAAGCTGAAGGAGCTGATCCCGCAGCATATGTTCAAGATTCCGATCCAGGCAGCCATCGGCGGCCGGATCGTGGCGCGCGAGACCATTTCCGCCCTGCGCAAGGACGTGACCGCCAAGTGCTATGGCGGCGACGCCACCCGCAAGCGCAAGCTTCTGGAAAAGCAGAAGGAGGGCAAGAAGCGCATGCGCCAGTTCGGCAAGGTCGATATCCCGCAGGAAGCCTTCATCCAGGCGCTCAAGATGGGCGACTGACACCCGCCATGCGCGCGCTTGTCCAGAGGGTTGGCGAAGCCAGCGTCACTGTCGATGACGACATCGTCGGCCAGATCGGGCCGGGCCTGCTGATCCTGGTCTGCGCCATGCAGGGCGATACGCAAGCGCAGTCGGACTGGCTGGCGCGCAAGGTCGTCAACCTGCGCATCTTCCGTGACGAGCAGGATCGCATGAACCGTTCCGTGCTGGATGTCGGTGGAAGCGCCCTCGTCGTCAGCCAGTTCACGCTGGCCGCGGAGACGAAGGGCAACCGGCCTGGTTTTTCTACGGCTGCCGCGCCCGCCGACGGCAAGCGGCTGTATGAGCATTTCTCGTCCGCAGTGGCCGGCCATGGCGTGCCTGTCGCCAACGGTATTTTCGGCGCCGACATGAAGGTTGCGCTGCTCAATGACGGGCCGGTGACGATCTGGCTGGACAGCGAGCGCTGACCGGCGCTCCCGCCGGAAGGCATCTGCCACAAAGCAATCGCCATTCTGAGCCAACCCCGTCATTGACCCTTCGCGCCCTTTCATGCCAAAGCCGGGCCCGACTATGTTGCACTGCCGCAACGTGCCCTTGAGTGGAGGTTTGGGAATGTCGGATCACATCGAGATCGCCGGGCTGCGCATCGCGCCTGTACTGCATGACTTCGTGGCAAACGAAGCACTGGCCGGCAGCGGGATCGATGCTGAGAAATTCTGGACCGGGGTATCCGAAATCGCCCACGATCTGGCTCCGAAGAACCGTGCGCTGTTGCAGAAGCGGGAAGATTTCCAGGCAAAGCTCGACCAATGGTACCGTGACAATGGCGCGCCGGCGGATCTGGAGGCTTACAAGGGCTTTCTGAGCGAGATCGGCTATCTGGTGCCGGAAGGCCCGGACTTCGAAGTCACAACTGCCAACGTCGATTCCGAGATCGCCGAGGTCGCCGGTCCGCAGCTCGTCGTCCCGGTGATGAATGCGCGCTATGCGCTCAACGCCGCCAATGCGCGCTGGGGTTCGCTCTACGACGCTCTTTACGGCACCGATGCGATTTCCGATGCCGACGGCGCGGAAAAGGGCAAGGGCTACAATCCGAAGCGCGGCGCCAAGGTCATCGTATGGGCGCGCAATTTCCTCGACGCAAGCGCGCCGCTGAAGACCGGGTCCTGGACCGATGCGGGTGCCCTGTCGGTCAGGGATGGCCAGCTCGTCGTCGGCGAGACCGCCCTTGCCGATCCTGCGCAGTTCGCCGGCTATCGCGGTGAGACATCCGCCCCTTCCGCGGTTCTGCTTCGCAGGAACGGCCTGCATGTCGAGATCGTCATCGACCGCGACAGCGTGATCGGCAGGGACGACAAGGCCGGCATTTCCGATCTGGTGATCGAGGCTGCGCTGACCACGATTCAGGACTGCGAGGACTCGGTTGCGGCCGTGGATGCCGAGGACAAGGTCGTCGTCTATCGCAACTGGCTGGGCCTGATGAACGGCAACCTCGCCGAGGAGATCGTCAAGGACGGCCGCACCTTCACCCGCCGTCTGAACGGCGACCGCACCTATACCGCGCCCGATGGCGGAGAACTGGTGCTGCCCGGCCGCTCGCTGATGCTGGTGCGCAATGTCGGCCACCTGATGACCAATCCGGCGATCCTGCTGCGTGACGGCTCGGAAATCCCGGAAGGCATCATGGACGCGGCGATCACCGCTCTCATTGCGCTCAACGATGTCGGGCCGAAGGGACGCCGCGCCAACAGCCGCACCGGCTCCATGTATGTGGTCAAGCCCAAGATGCACGGGCCGGAAGAGGTGGCCTTCGCCGTCGAGATCTTCGACCGGGTCGAGGACCTTGTGGGCATGGCCCGCAACACCATTAAGATGGGCATCATGGACGAGGAGCGGCGCACGACCGTGAACCTGAAGGAATGCATCCGCGCCGCCTCGGCGCGCGTGGCCTTCATCAACACCGGCTTCCTCGACCGCACCGGCGACGAGATCCACACCTCGATGGAAGCCGGCCCCATGATCCGCAAGGGCGACATGAAGCAGGCGGCATGGATCGGCGCCTATGAGGCATGGAACGTCGACACCGGCCTCCAGTGCGGCCTTTCCGGCCACGCCCAGATCGGCAAGGGCATGTGGGCGATGCCCGACATGATGGCGGCGATGCTGGAACAGAAGATCGCCCACCCGAAGGCAGGCGCAAACACCGCCTGGGTGCCTTCGCCGACCGCCGCAACGCTGCACGCCACCCACTATCATCAGGTCGATGTGCACGCCGTGCAGGATGCGATCCGCAATCGCCCCAAGGCGAAGCTCGACGATCTGCTGACCGTTCCGGTCGCGGTGCGCCCCAACTGGACGCCGGAAGACATCCAGCTCGAACTGGACAACAATGCGCAGGGCATCCTCGGCTATGTGGTGCGCTGGGTCGACCAGGGCGTCGGCTGCTCCAAGGTTCCGGACATCAACGATGTCGGCCTGATGGAGGACCGCGCGACGCTGCGTATTTCCTCGCAGCACATCGCCAACTGGCTGCACCATGGCGTATGCAGCGAGGAGCAGGTGATGGAAACGATGAAGCGTATGGCGGCGATCGTCGACCGCCAGAACGCCGGCGATCCGCTTTACCGGCCGATGGCTCCGGACTTCGACGCCTCCATCGCCTTCCAGGCCGCCTGCGATCTGGTCTTCAAGGGGCGCGAGCAGCCGAGCGGCTACACCGAGCCGCTGCTCCACCAGCGCCGGCTCGAACTGAAGGCGAAGCTGGGGAGCGAAGCCTGAGCGGCAGCTTGTGCAGGGGCTCGTCTTGCGCTAGCCCCTGCTCATCATGATCGTTCTTGCCATTGATTGCTCCGCCAGCCTCTGCGCCTCCTGCGTCTGGGATACCGGCGCGGGGGTGGAACTGGGGCGCGAGGTGCGGGACCTCGGCAAGGGCCATGCCGAGCATCTCATGGCGGTCATCGATTCGGCGCTCGGGCGCGCCGGCAAGACATTCGGCGACGTGGATGCCATCGCGGTTTCGGTCGGCCCCGGCTCCTTCACCGGCATACGGGTCGGCGTGTCGACGGCACGCGGTCTGGCACTGGCGCTGAAGGTTCCGGCCATAGGCGTGACCACGCTGGAGGCGCTGGCGGCAGAAGCGTCACAACAGTTCCCGGACCGGAGCGTCCTTGCGGCTCTCGATGGCGGGCGCGGCGAGATTCACGCCGCCCTTTACGAGCGGGACCTGCACCCCCTGTTCGGTCCGGCTGCGACGACGCTGGAGGAAGCGTCGCGTCTTGCCGAAGAGGCGAACGCCGTTCTGGCCGGGGCTGCCGCGGGATCGGTGGCGGATGCAATCGGGAGAGCTTCGGATATAGTCGCACCGAAGCCAACGGCCGACATCGCCGTCTATGCGCGTCTCGCCGCGCGCAAGGGGGCAGGCGAAAAGCCGCGCCCGCTTTATCTGCGCGACGCCGACGCCCGCCCGCAAGCTGGCTTCGTGCTGCCGCGAACCGCTTCGTGACGGTCGGGCGGCGGGAGGAGACGCTTCGCATGCGCATACCGTTCATTTCATCCCTGCGGCGCGAATATGCGCTCCAGCCTCTGTCGGCGGCCGAAAGCGCGATGGCGGCAGCGCTCCATGCCGAAGGCTTCAGCCGGCCGTGGACAGACGAGGAGTTCGCCTCGCTGCTTTCGCAGGATACGGTGTTCGGCTTCGCCGCCCGCGAGGTGGGCAAGGGCGCTCATGCGCCGGCAGGTTTCGTTCTGGCGCGCCTTGCGGCCGGCGAGGCCGAGATTCTGACCATCGTGGTGGCGCGCGCCCACCGGCGCTGCGGGCTTGGCTGGCAACTCATGGATGCCGTTCTGCGCCAGCTTCACGCACAGCGTGCCGAAGCGCTGTTCCTGGAGGTGGACGAGGCCAATCCGCCCGCTATTGCGCTCTATCGCCGGCTTGGCTTCCATGAGGTGGGCAAGCGCCCGAACTACTATCAGTCGGCCGGCAAGGGCCCGACAGGCGCGCTCGTCATGCGCCGCGATCTTCGCTGAGGGCCGGGAACCGGATGATTGCGAAACTGAGGATCGTTCTGGCGCTGGCATATGTCGCCGTGGCGACGCTGATCCTCGTTCCGTTACAGGTGATCTCGATGAAAACCGGGCTCTGGCCCGAGACTTTCATCCTGAAAATCTGGCATCGCGTCATTCTCGGCGCGCTGGGCATCCGGGTCCACGTCACGGGAAGTCCTGCGCGGCACCGGCCCTTGCTGATCGTCGCCAATCACATTTCCTGGACCGACATTCCGGTGCTTGGCGCGATTGCCGATGTCCGCTTCATCGCCAAGGCCGACATGCAGATGTGGCCGCTGGTCGGCTTCCTGTCGGGGCTGCAACGCACGGTCTACATCGAGCGCGAGAGGCGCCGCAAATCCGGGGATCAGGCGGGCGAGATCGCGGTGCGGCTGGTCAATGGCGAGGCCATGGTGCTGTTCGCCGAGGGCACGACCGGCGACGGCAACATGATGCTGCCTTTCAAGAGCACGCTGTTCGGCGCCGCCACCATGGCGGTTGCCGAAGGTGCGGCAAAGGAAGTCGCCATCCAGCCGGTGGCCATTGCCTATACACGCCTGCATGGCATGCCGCTCGGCCGCCGCTTCCGGCCGCTGGCCAGCTGGATCGGCGATCAGGACCTTGCCTCTCATGCCAGGGAACTGCTGGAAAGCGGCGCCATGGACGTCGAGGTGCGTTTCGGCGAGCCCGTGATCTTCAGGGCCGGCGACAACCGCAAGCAGACGGCGCGGCAGGTGGAGGATCGCGTGCGCGCGCAGTTTGCCGCAGCCCTGCGCGAACCGTCGCCCAGGCGGCCAAAGCCATAGATTCAGCCCGGTTTTGCTGGTAGAAGCCCGCCGATGGAACAGACGCCGACCCTCCCGACCGAAAGGGCCACGCCGAAGAAGGTCTTCGTGAAGACCTATGGCTGCCAGATGAACGTCTACGATTCGCAGCGCATGACTGATGCGCTGGCCGCGGACGGCTACGTGGCGACCGAGGCGATCGAGGATGCGGATTTGGTGCTGCTCAACACCTGCCACATCCGCGAGAAGGCGGCCGAGAAGGTCTATTCCGAGCTTGGCCGCATCCGCGACATGAAGGCCGAGCGCGAGATCAATGGCGGCGAACTGCTGATCGGCGTCACCGGCTGCGTGGCGCAGGCCGAAGGCAGCGAGATCATCCGCCGTGCACCGTCCGTCGATCTGGTCGTCGGCCCGCAGACCTATCACCGCCTGCCGGACGTGCTGACCAGGGTGCGCAGGGGCGAGAAGGTCGTCGAGACCGAATACGCCATCGAGGACAAGTTCGAGCACCTGCCGAAGCTGCGCCGCGCGGAAGTGGCGAAGCGCGGCGTTACCGCATTCCTCACTGTGCAGGAAGGCTGCGACAAGTTCTGCACCTTCTGCGTGGTGCCCTACACGCGCGGCTCGGAAGTCTCGCGCCCGGTTGCCCAGATCGTGGCGGAAGCCGAGCGGCTGGCCGATGCCGGCGTGCGCGAGGTCACGCTGCTCGGCCAGAACGTCAATGCATGGCACGGCGAAGGGCCGGACGGTTCCGAGTGGGGGCTCGGCCGGCTGCTGTTCCGGCTGGCGGAAATTCCCGGCCTTGCCCGCCTGCGCTACACCACAAGCCATCCGCGCGACATGGACGACGACCTGATCGCCGCCCATCGCGATCTTGGCGCGCTGATGCCCTACCTGCACCTGCCTGTTCAGTCCGGTTCGGACCGTATCCTCAGAGCGATGAACCGCCGCCACACCTCAGCCGACTATCTGCGCCTGATCGAGCGCATTCGCGCTGCGCGCTCCGACATCGCCATGTCGGGCGATTTCATCGTCGGTTTCCCCGGCGAGACGCAAGCCGATTTCGAGGATACGCTGAAAATGGTGCGCGAGGTTTCCTACGCCTCGGCCTTCTCGTTCAAATATTCGCCGCGCCCCGGCACGCCGGGCGCGGAAATGGACGGCCATGTCGCCGAGCCGGTCAAGGACGAGCGCTTGCACCGGCTTCAGTCGCTGCTTGGCGAGCAGCAGCAGGCTTTCACCAACTCCATGATCGGCCGCACCATGTCCACGCTGATCGAGAAGCCCGGCCGCCAGCCGGGACAGAAGGTCGGGCGCTCGCCGTGGCTGCAGCCGGTTATTGTTGATGAAAAGGTCGCCGAAATCGGTGACATTATTGACGTGCGAATCACGAATGCTGGCTTCAACAGCCTGTTCGCCGACCCGGTCTGATCGCGGATGACCCGTATGATCCGGCCCCGGCAGATCTGGAGAGACGGTTGAGCGCAACCGACCTGACGAATACGAGCCCC
>JAIPUZ010000066.1 GCA_022833215.1 Mesorhizobium sp.
TCAGCCTGATTGGGAACGGACTCCGATGGCATGCTCATCACGCGCAAAGGTGCGGGTACGGCCATTTCCGCTGTCCGCTCCCAGCGCTCGGGCCGTTCAAGGCGGCTCGCGCACCGGTTCGGCGCAATATGGTTTGCCTTCCCCGACCGCTGGGGTTGGTAAGCTGGATATAGTGAATATCCTGGAATAGTTCTAGACGGTGTTTGGGCAATTTTGACGCACCATGAGGTTGCGCCCACACGCTCTGCGGGTAGAGAGGATCAATGCTGCTGATAGCTGAAAATCTGGCGGGAGAACGCGGCGGGGAAACCGTTTTCGCCAATGTGGACTTCGCATTGGAAGACGGCGAGGCGCTTGTCGTCACCGGCCCCAACGGCTCGGGGAAGTCGACGCTCCTGCGGGTCGTCGCCGACCTGCTGCCGGCCGCGGGCGGCAAAGTCCGCTTCGAGGGCGGCGGCGAGAAATGGCCGACAGCGTCCTCGGCATGCCATTACATCGGCCACCTCAACGCCATGAAGACGGCGCTGACGGTGAACGAGAACCTCGACTTCTGGCAAAGATTCGCCGGCGAACCCGCGCTCGGCATCGCCGAGGCGCTGGAAGAAGTAGGGCTGGGCCATATCGGGCACCTGCCCTTCGGCTATCTTTCCACAGGCCAGAAGCGGCGTGCGGCTCTGGCGCGCCTGCTGGTGAGCCGTCGTCCGGTCTGGCTGCTTGACGAACCGACCGCCGGCCTCGACAAGGCGTCCGAGGCACGGCTGTCCGAAATGATGGAACGGCATCTCGACGAAGGCGGCATCATCGTCGCCGCAACGCACCTGCCGCTCGGGATCGAAGGGGTGAAGTCACTGGACATGGGAACGCGACCTCATGGGTGAACACTGTGCCCCCGCGCCGGGCATGACTGCCGCCGCACGTCAGCGGCCCGCCGCCGCAAGCAACGGCCCATGCTAGCTCTCTTCCTGCGGGACCTTCGCCTTTCCATGCGCGTCGGCGGCGGCGCGCTGACCGGCATCGTCTTCTTCCTCGCCGTGATCGCCACCATCCCCTTCGGCGTCGGCCCCGATCTCAATCTGCTTTCCCGCATCGGCCCGGCGATCCTGTGGATCGGCGCGCTCCTGGCATCGCTGCTCGGCCTCGACCGGCTGTTCCAGGCGGACCGCGATGACGGCTCGCTCGACCTGCTGGTGCTGGAGGCCGACCGCCACATGCTGGCGCTGACCGTACTGGTCAAATGCCTCGCCCACTGGACCGGCTCGGTGCTACCGCTGGTGGTCGCGGCACCCCTGCTCGGCCTGTTCATGAACATGGAGCCGCTGGCGATCGGAGCCACGGCGCTCACCCTGCTCGCCGGCACGCCGGCCATCACCTTCATCGGCGCGGCGGGCGCAGCCGTTGCCGTGGCGCTGCCGCGCGGCGGCCTCCTCATCTCGATCCTCGTCCTGCCGCTGACCATTCCGGCGCTGATCTTCGGGGTCTCGGCAAGCTACGGCGCGACGGAAGACCCCGCCCCCTTCCTGCAGCCCTTCCTGATCCTCGTCGCCCTGACGCTGTTCCTCGCCGTGATCGGGCCGCTGGGCGCGGCACTGGCGTTACGTCGCACCAGCGACTGATTGCATGGCGCAAACCGGAACGCTAAACTTTGTCCGACGAACAAGGGAGACTGCCGCGAGGCAGCCCCGGACATCGCGATATGGACATCGCGACATGCTTCAAGGAAAGCCATGGCAACCCTGAACGAGCCATCCTTGACCGGCACCCGGACGCAGGAGGTGCGGCCGTGACAACGCACGACCTCTATGTCGCGGCCGCCTACGGGATCGCCGTTCTGGTGCTGGGATGCCTGATCGGCTGGATATTGCTCGACCAGCGCGCGCGCCGCCGGGAACTGGCCGAGCTGGAAGCCACCGGCGTGCGCCGCCGCTCCGCCCGCAAGGCTCCGACGCCATGACCGGGGAAGCGCCCGGCCCCGCCTCGCGGCGGCTGTTTCTTCTGCTGCCGCTCGGTCTGTTCCTCGCCCTGTGCGGCGTCTTCCTGATGCAGTTGCTGTCAGGCCGTGACATTTCCGAAATCCCGTCGGCCCTGATCGGCGAGCAAGCGCCCGCCACCCGACTGCCGCCCCTGCCCGGAACGAACCTGCCCGGCCTCGACTCCGGAGAGTTCGCCGGCAAGGTGACACTGGTCAACGTCTTCGCCTCATGGTGCGTGCCCTGCCGCGACGAGCACCCCATGATGATGGAGCTCGGGCGCGACGGGCGCTTCAGCGTTGCCGGCCTGAATTACAAGGACAAGCCGGCCAATGCCTTGCAGTTCCTGACGGAACTCGGCAACCCCTATACGGCCATCGGCACCGACGACAATGGCCGCGCCGGCATCGACTGGGGTGTCTACGGCGTGCCGGAAACCTTCCTCGTCGGCAAGGACGGCCGCATCGCCTACAAGCATGTCGGCCCGCTCACCCCCGCCTCGGTGACGGACAGGCTCATGCCCGAGATCGAGAAGGCGCTGGCCGCTCAGCCCTGAAGCTGATTGCGATTTCAGAAAAGCTATTTTTTCCCGGAAGCCTCGTCGAGCGAATGCCGCATGATGAGCGGCATCTGGCTCATGGTGAAAATGACGGTGATGGGCATGATGCCCCAGACCTTGAACGCCACCCAGAAATCGGTCGAGAACATGCGCCACACGATCTCGTTGACCACGGCGAGGAACAGGAAGAACACGCCCCAGCGCAGGGTGAGCTTGCGCCAGCCCTCGGCATCCAGCCGGAACGCGGAATCGAAGACATAGCCCAGCAAAGACTTGCCGAAGGCCAGGCCGCCAAGCAGGGTTACGCCGAACAGCGTGTTGACGATGGTCGGCTTCATCTTGATGAAAAGCTCGTCCTGCAAATAGAGCGTCAGCGCCCCGAACACCAGAACCACGACACCCGACACCAGCGGCATGACCGGCAGGGTGCGCGTCAGCAGCCACGAGATGCCCAGCGCCAGCGCCGTCGCGGCCATGAACAGGCCGGTGGCGATGAAGATCGGCCCGCCGAATTCCGCCAGAACCGGGAATTTTTCAGCCAGCCATTCGCCCCGCGCATTGGCGAAGAAGAAGACCAGAAGCGGCCCGAGTTCCAGCGCCAGCTTGAGCAGCGGATTGACACCCTCCTTGCCGGAACTCCGGGTTTCGGAAGGATCACGCTCGAATAGGGGTTCGTTCATTGAGGCTCGCTACCTGTCACTTCGTTCGCTTGCACGTTTCATGCGCGAGGCCGCGCCCTATTCAGTTCCTGCGATGGCTTTCGCAAAATCACCGGCCGAGAAGGGTTCGAGATCGTCCACCCCTTCGCCGACGCCGATGAAATAGACCGGCAGCTTGTGCTTCGCTGCGATGGCGACAAGAATACCGCCCCGCGCCGTACCGTCCAGCTTTGTCATCACCAGACCGTTGACACCGGCGACGTTGCGGAAGATCTCGACCTGGTTGAGCGCATTCTGGCCGGTTGTCGCATCGACCGTCTGCAACACCGTATGCGGCGCCTCCGGATCGAGCTTGCCGAGCACGCGCACGATCTTTTCAAGCTCGGCCATCAGTTCGGTCTTGTTCTGAAGACGCCCGGCCGTGTCGATGATCAGCACGTCGGAGCCGGCTGCCTTTGCCTGCTCGAAGGCATCGTAGGCGAGGCCGGCGGCATCGGCGCCGAGCTTCGTCGCGATCACCGGGGAATTGGTGCGCTCTCCCCAGATTTTAAGCTGCTCGATGGCCGCCGCCCGGAACGTATCGCCCGCCGCCAGCATGACGGAAAGCCCGCCTTCGGTCAGCTTGGCGGCAAGCTTGCCGATGGTGGTGGTCTTGCCGGTGCCGTTGACGCCGACAACCAGAATGACATGCGGCTTGTGTGAAAGGTCGAGTTCCAGCGGCTTCGCCACCGGCCCCAGAACCTTCTCCACTTCCTCCGCCATGACGGCGCGCACATCCGCGTCGGAGACATCCTTGCCGTAGCGGCTGGCCGCCAGCGCGTCGGTGACGCGCAGCGCCGTCTCGACGCCGAGATCGGCGCGGATAAGCACATCCTCAAGGTCCTGAAGCGTGTCCTCGTCCAGCTTGCGCTTGGTGAACACGCCGGCGATGTTGCCGGAAAGCTCGCGCGAGGAGCGGGCCAGCCCCTCCTTCATGCGCTGGAACCACGACTTGCGCGGTGCTTCGACGGGTGCCGGCTGCGCTTGTACCGTTTCCTCGACCTTCTTCGCCACCGTCACTTTGCCGGCAGCGGGCTTCGGCGCGGAGGCGGTTTCGATTTCCTCCCCGACAGCCGGCACGATCGCTTCGGCCTCGACGGCCGCAGCGACTGGCTCTGGCTCTGGCTCTGGCTCTGGCTCTGGCTCTGGCTCTGGCTCTGGCTCTGGCTCTGGCTCTGGCTCTGGCTCTGGCTCTGGCTCTGGCTCTGGCTCTGGCTCTGG
>JAIPUZ010000067.1 GCA_022833215.1 Mesorhizobium sp.
TCAAATATGCCGACCGGCGCGGTTGCCCGGTCGCCGTCATTCAGGGCGGCGACGAGCGCGAGAAGGGCGAGGTCCAGATCAAGGACCTGATCGAAGGCGCGCGCATGTCGGCCGAAATTTCCGACAATGCCGAATGGCGCGCCGCGCGGCCCGCGCAGGTCACCGTATCGGAAGCCGATCTGGTGGCCGAGGTGAAGAAAATCCTCGACGCGCAGGCGGCCGACAGGGCAGGGCAATGAGCGCGGCGGTAAACGGAGACCGTCGATGAGCTCGCGCTCTCCGTCCGTGGCGGGCGACGTCAAGGCGCTGTTCGCCGCCCGAAACGTCGATCTGGTCGAGGTCGGCGTCTTGCAGCCGGCCGACCCGTTCCTCGACATTGCCGGCGAGGATCTGCGGCGGCGCATCTTCCTGACGGAGAGCGAGACCGGGCAAGCGTTGTGCCTGCGTCCGGAATTCACCATTCCCGTCTGCCTCGACCACATCGCCTCGCAGGCCGGCACGCCGCGCCGCTATGGCTATCTGGGCGAAGTGTTCCGCCAGCACCGCGACGGCTCCAACGAGTTCTTTCAGGCCGGCATCGAGGACCTTGGCGACACCGACACTGCCGCGGCGGACGCGCGGCTGGTGGCGGATGCGCATGAACTGCTGGCCAGAGCGGTTCCGCAGGCCAGCCTGAAACTGACCATTGGCGATCAGTCGGTGTTCGAGGCGGTGCTGGCGGCGCTTGGCCTGCCGCGCGGCTGGCGCATGCGTCTGGCGCGCGCCTTCGGCTCGCACGCCATGCTGGATGCAGCACTTGCCGATCTCGCCAACCCGCCGCGCAACGGCCAGCTTGCCGGTCCGGTGGCGCTGCTCGCCGTCGATGGCGATGCGGAAGGGCTGACCGCACAGATTGCGAAGGGCATGGAGCAGGCCGGCCTGCCGCTGTCAGGCGGCCGCACCCCGGCCGAGATCGCCCGGCGCCTGATCGAGAAGGTGCAGTTGCGCAGCGTGCGCCTGTCGGATGACGCCTTCGCCGCTTTGAAGACCTTTCTGGCCATCGACACGCCGCTCACCGGAGCGGCGGACGCACTGCGCGGTTTCGCCGCCGAGGCCGGGCTGGAGCTTGGCGGTGCGCTCGACCTGTTCGCGGAGCGCGCCGAGGCCATCGCCGGCCATGGGCTGGCTTCCGAAACCGTGCGCTACGACGCGGCCTTCGGCCGCCCGCTCGACTATTATACCGGCCTCGTTTTCGAGATCGGAGCCGAAGGCACCGACGGTCGCCCGCTGGCCGGCGGCGGCCGCTACGACCGCTTGCTGACACTGCTTGGCGCGAACCATCCCATTCCCGGCGTCGGCTTCTCCGTTTGGCTCGACCGGGTCGAATCGCTCAGGGAGGCGCGGGCATGAGCGTGACGCTGGCCATTCCCTCCAAGGGACGGTTGAAGGAAAAGACGCTCGAGATACTGGCGCGGGCCGGGCTTGCCGTCAGCCTGCCGGAGGACGACCGCCGTTACCATGCCCATGTCGGGGGGCGCAGCGATATCGAGGTCATGTTCATGTCGGCCTCCGAGATTTCGGGCGAGATCGGCAGCGGCGGCATCGACCTCGGCGTCACCGGCGAGGATCTGGTGCGCGAGAACCTGGCCGACTGGGAAAGCCGCGCCGAAATCGTCGCGCGCCTCGGCTTCGGCCATGCCGACGTGGTGGTGGCGGTGCCCGACATGTGGCTCGACGTCGACAGCATGGCCGACCTCGACGACGTGGCCGCCGATTTCCGCCAGCGCCATGGAAGGCGGCTGCGCATCGCCACCAAGTACTGGCGCCTCACGCAGCAGTTCTTTTCCGGCAAGCACGGCATTCAGGTCTATCGCATCGTCGAAAGCCTCGGCGCCACCGAGGGCGCGCCGGCAGCCGGTTCCGCCGATGTCATCGTCGACATTACCTCGACCGGCTCGACGTTGCGGGCCAATCATCTCAAGGTACTGGGCGATGGGGTGATCCTGCGCTCGCAGGCTTGCCTGGTGTCCTCGCGCAAGCAACGGTCGGCTGCGGACGAGGCGCTCATTCGCGAAATCGCCGCCGCCGTAGAGGCCGCCGTGGACGATCCGGCCGCAGGTGATTGAGCTTATGGTTTGACGGTGTGCTTCTCCCATCGCCGGGCCTGCACGGCTTCGCCGTCAAGCCGGCCCACCGGATGCGTGGGCTGAACAGCTAAAGCATGTCGCCCGAAAGTGGCCCCCGGTTTCGGGGCAGCGACATGCGTAAAAACCAGAACCTGAAGCGTAAGCAGCGAATCTGAAAGCTCGCGCCACGCTTCAGCCTGTGCGCCTGCGGTTCCTTTTCGCGGGCTTCACGTAGATTTCCAGCTTGTGGCTGACGATGTCGAAACCGTGCTGCCGCGCGATTTCCTCCTGGAGCCGCTCGATTTCATCGGAACGAAATTCGATCACATCCCCGGTTTCGACATTTATGAAGTGGTCGTGATGTTCCTGATCGGCGCTTTCGAAGCGCGCGCGGCCGTCGCCGAACGTATGCTTTTCCAGCACGCCTTTATCTTCCAGCAGCGCCAGCGTGCGATAGACTGTGGCGATGGCGACGCCCGGACTGATCTCGCTCACGCGCCGGTGCAGTTCCACCGCGTCGGGATGGTCCGAGGATTCGGACAGCACCTGCATGATGACCTTGCGCGGCCCGGTCAGACGAAGCCCGTGCTCCTTGCACAGGGTTGCTATGTCCTTGCTGAATCTCATGTCCGCTCTTCGTGCCGCCTTCAATCCGGCCTTGCCGCACCGGTCATAGCCCTAACCCGGAAACGGAATCGTTTCCAGTGACGGAAGGGCGCACGGGCGGGATGCCCAAAAAAGAAGGTAATACCTATCGAAGCTGGACCAAATCCTTGAGGATTTGGTCATGTCCCGATGTCCTGAATGCAGTTTTGGCTGGAGTTGGCGTCTTTCGGACGAGCGGCTGAAGTGCCGGCGATGCGGCTGGCGCTGGCGAGACAAGACGCTCTGGGATGTTTCCCGTCTAGACAGCCGCGTGAAGAGGGAACTGGTGCAGCGCTTCGTCTGGGGCGTTCCGGTTTATCGCCAACGCTTCTCGCTGGTGGCGAGCCGGCCGGCAACCGAACGGTTCTATCGTCTGATCCGGCTGGCGATGGCCCATGCCGAGCAGTTGCGCGAACCGCTCGAAGGCAACCTCGAATGCGACGAAACCACCTTTGGCGGGGCCCGTAAGGGCAAGCGAGGCTGGGGTGCGGCCGGCAAGGTCATCGTCTTCGGCATTGTCAAGCGCAATGGCCTGGTGAAGGCCCAACCGATCCCGGCCCATGACCGGGCCTCCATCATGAAAGTGATCCACGCCGAGAGCCGCGAAGGCTCACTCTACTACACTGACGAGTGGCAGGCCTATGCCACCTTGCGGCTGCGCGGTGACCATGTCGTCATACGCAAGGAGAAGGGACGCCCGCTCGGGCGTGACCACATCAACGGGATCGAGGGCTTCTGGTCATACGCCAAGAACTGGCTGTACCCGTATCGAGGCGTGCCGAAAAAGTTCTTCCATCTCTACCTTGGCGAAACCTGCTATCGCTTCAACCACCGTAACGAGGACCTCAAGCCCTTGATCATCAAGCTCTTGAAGACAACAATCGTCCAACAGACCGACACAAATTCGGTCCAGATTCGCTAGGTATTACCAAAAAGAAAGGCCCCTCGTTTGAGGGGCCTTTCCCGGATGCGCTTGCTGATGCGCTATTCCGCGGGTTTCGGTTTCTTGCGGAACAGGCCCGCGAGATTGTCCCACAACTCGATCTTCACGCCCTGACGCTTCATGATCACTGCCTGCTGAAGGATCGAGAGCAGGTTGTTCCAGGCCCAGTAGATGACCAGACCGGCCGGGAAGCCGGCCATCATGAAGGTGAAGATGACGGGCATCCAGTTGAAGATCATGGCCTGCGTCGGGTCCGGCGGGGCCGGGTTCATACGCATCTGCAGGAACATGGTCACGCCCATCAGGAGCGGCCAGATGCCGATATGGAGCATGGTCGGCACATCGTAGGGCAACATGCCGAAGAGGTTGAACAGCGAGGTCGGATCGGGTGCCGCCAGATCGTGGATCCAGCCGAAGAACGGCGCATGCCGCATCTCGATGGTGATGTAGAGCACCTTGTAGAGCGCGAAGAAGACAGGAATCTGGATCAGCACCGGCCAGCAGCCGGCGATCGGATTGATCTTTTCCGTCTTGTACAGCTCCATCATGGCCTGCTGCTGCTTCATCCGGTCGTCCGCATATTTTTCGCGGATTTCCATCATCTTCGGCTGCACCTTCTTCATGTTGGCCATCGACGCATAGGACTTGTTGGCCAGCGGGAAGAAGATGAGCTTGACGACGACGGTGGTGGCGAGGATCGCCAGACCGAAATTGCCGAGCATCTTGTAGAGCGTGTCGATCAGCCAGAACATCG
>JAIPUZ010000068.1 GCA_022833215.1 Mesorhizobium sp.
TCGTCGGCTTCGATGCGGCGAACCAGGATACGGTCATGCAATGGACGGAACGTCATATCGTTCTCCTCAAGGACAAACAGATTTTGAGAGGTCCCTCCGCTCCGGCCCGGTGAGAACCGGAGCGGGGCCGCGCAACCCTTGTCGGCGTCACGCGCGTATCGATCTGGTTTTGGCGATTTTCGATTTCAAGAGAGGAATGCAAAATTTTTGGCACTCGCAGCCATTCACTGCTAGTGCGATGTAATCGCAGCCGAAATTGACACCATCGAGCATCCGGGCACTTGAAAAATTCGCTCGATTGGCCGAACTTCCTTCTGTGCCGTGCCGGGAGGTGCGGTCCGGAGTCCTGATCGAAACGGAGTTTTTGGAACGGCTGAAAACGGAAGGAGGACAGCGATGCGCCGAGCCGATTTTTCGACGATCATTCCCTCTCTCGCGCCACGAGCCGAAGACATTGCGCTTGACCGGCTCCTGTCGCCGGCGCGCCACTACAGGCATCCCGAGGATGTGCTGCGCGACGACACGCTCGAACGCAGCGAAAAGCGCGCCATTCTCTCGTCATGGGCATCCGACGCATGCGCGGTCGAATCGATGCCCGCACTGCGCCAGCCGCCGGGCGCAGAAAGCCCCATCCCATTCGATGTCATCATGGATGCGCTGCGGCGACTTGATCGCGACGACATCGGGGCGGACGATGCCGTATGCGGATCCGCAGACCATCACCATCGTCTTCACGCATGAAACGACAAAGGAGAGACATATGCCAGCGATCGTCAGTCGTGAATTCCGGATGCAGATGGAAGGCTACGGCCTGACCACAGCCGAAATCCACTATCGTCTTCCAGATCACCCGAGCCTGTTGCAGGTCTATGTCTGGCAGGATTACGATCTTGCCCCGAAGTTTCCCGAACTGCGCGGCTTTCTCGACTACTGGACCGAGACGCTGGAGGGCGCGCTGCACTCCGTGCGCGTCGCCCACCACCGTCTGATCCAGCCATCAGAATGGAAAGCCGTCGACGGGATCATATCCGTTCACTGAAGCCCGGCGGGAATTCCCTGATAGCTACCGAGAGTACCCCGAACTCGCGTGCGTCGTGCTCCCTGAACGAGGCCCGCTCGCATTGCAGCCTTCATGAAGCTCCGGCGCGCCTCCTTCGCAGAGCGCCATCCATCGAGTGCGTCCCGACAGGCAGCAATGGCATTCCGCCAACGACGTCCACGTGCCCAGTCCGGCCATTCGCGCTCAAGGCATTCCAGTGCTTCAAAACCTGTCGCCACCTTTCGGAGGCCAGTTTTTGGCATGCGCAGAATTACGGGTTCTTGGAACACGACATCAGACATCACTTCCTCCTTGTTTTCTGATCGTCTTTTAAGAGCAAGTAACTGATCGTTCTGTACGATCTCTTGTGATCTGGGCATACCGACGGGCCTCTTCAACCCTCCATCCGTATCTCAGTCAACGCCGTCATCATCAGGTTCAAGCAGATCGATGAGTTGGCTGACGCGTGTGTCCGGGAGCGGTCGCCCTTCGCCCATCAGCGCCTCGTCATTGTTAAGCCAGTTCCACGCTTCTCGCAGTTCATCAACACTCGCCCCGGTTGCGATAAGCCCCGCCGCCAGATCGTCGTCTATGGAGCCGAGCACTGAAACGATGTCGTCATAGGTCATGGCAGGCCTCCATTCATATTACCAACCAACTCATCACATGGTGTAGTTGTTCTCAAATTCCAACAGCCTGAAATAGCTGTAGAAATTTTCTGCCGTCACCCTCTTGAAACTCAGAGATGACGAAACCAGATCGATTGTGCGCCGCTGCCACTACGGGGCGGCGCCGGTTAAAAAAGCCGGACAATCTTGTACCCATGTTGCTTCAAGGAGGATGTGGCTATGAGAACCACTTTCGATTTTTCTCCCCTGTTCCGGTCGAGCATCGGCTTCGACCGTCTGGTCAATGCGCTGGAGGCAGCCAGCCGCGTCGAGAGCATCGACAATTGGCCTCCCTATGACATCGCAAAGACTGACGAAGACGACTACCGCATCACCATGGCGGTGGCCGGCTTCAGCGAAGACGAGCTTTCCATCACGCAGGAGCAGAACATGCTTCTCGTGGCGGGTAGCAAAGCCACCGACGAGAATGCGCAGTATCTGCATCGCGGCATTGCCGGACGCTCGTTCCAGCGTCGCTTCCAGCTCGCCGACCACGTGCGAGTTGAAGGCGCGACTCTCGTCAACGGCCTCCTGACAATCGATCTTCGGCGTGAGATCCCGGAGGAGATGAAGCCTCGTCGGATTGCGATCTCGTCGCAGGAGAAGACGATGCAGATTGAAGCCCCTTCGCAGACCAACGAGCAGATCGCAGCCTGACGCTTTTGTCAGTTTACGTATCGCCAGCGCCGGGCCACGCGTCCGGCGCCATCAGCGAAGCTGTGTCCAATTGTTCAGAACAGAAGGAGAGTAACCATGAACGTACGTGACCTGATCCCCTGGGGCCGTGACACGAGCAGCAATCAGGCTCCCGCTGTCTATCGTGAAGAGGACCGCAATCCGTTCCTGTCGCTGCACCGGGAAGTCAATCGCCTGTTCGATGATGTCTTTCGCTCGTTTGATCGAAACCTGCCAGCTTTTGACTCTCTGGCTTCCTTCGGACGGGGGTGGCCAAGCGTCGAAATCTCCGAGACTGAAAAGGAGATCCGCATAACCGCAGAAGTGCCAGGTCTGGAGGAAAAGGACATCGAACTGGTTCTGGACGACGGTGTGCTGACGCTAAGAGGCGAAAAGCGATCTGAGACCGAGGACAAGGACAAGCAGTTCTCGGAACGCTTCTACGGCCGTTTCGAGCGCCGTATCCCGGTTGGAAGGGAAATCGTCGAGGACAAGATCGACGCCAGGTTCAAGAATGGCGTGCTCAACCTCATCCTTCCCAAGACCGAAAAGGCACAGTCGCAGGTAAAACGCATAGCGATCAAGAGCTGACGACGGTTTCTACGCCGGCGGGTTCGTTGCGCCCGTCGGCGCCGACCTTCACCGATCACGGAGGAAGAACCATGAACATTGCTGCAAGAAGGACATCAATGGCAGATGGTCCTGTCGACCGGGCCGTGCCGGGAGCCAACGACAATCGTCGCACGATGCTGTCAATAGGACGCTCCTTATTCCCCAGCGATGCCGTGGCCAGGATCTACCGCCCATCTCGCTCGGCGACTACCAGTGCTCCGTCGCGCGATCAATGGAAGCTCGTGTTCGAGGCGCGCAGCCCGTCTTTTATCGAACCGCTCATGGGCTACACCGGCAGCCGGGACACACTGAAGCAGGTCGAGCTTAAGTTCCCGACGCTGGCGTCTGCGATCCGTTACGCGCAGCGGCAGGGTCTTTGCTATGTCGTGGACGTACCAAAGGATAAGGCTAGGATTACCATGGATAAGTCTGGAGAAAAGCGAAACACATTCTCCGATGCGACGCTCGGCAAGCTTGGCCTCGCCGGGCTTTCGGACAAGTACCGTCGGGCCATGTCGAATGACGCCAATCGCAATGATGGGGATGGCGGCTGGGCTTCGCCGATGGATGTCGTGACTGACAACCGGCTCCCCCTTGATGCGAGGCGGTCGATCCTGATGAACTGGGCCTGGACCGAATTCCTGATCGATCAGGCCACCAACGAGGGCATGCCTGAGAACGGCCGCCCCTCGCGCCTTGATGAGGTTGAGCAGGCGCTGCTTGCTCTCGAAAGAGGCGTGGATGCCCAGTCGAATGGTCCGGGGCATCTCGAAGCAGCATGAGGTGATTCCATGGATCCATTTGTCACGATCGATGCACAAAAGGTTCTGCCTAACAGGTTCGGGCTGGCTCTCGCAGGGGCCATGCGTTGTAGAGCGCTGAGGCGGGGCGATGAGCCTCGACTGGCGCTGGAAGGAATGACAACGCAGGATCTTGCGCTGCATGAGATTGCTGCGGGTGCTTTCACCGATGCGGAGCTTGCTCCGTTCCGTATCGGACAGCAGCCTGTGGGGCGTCTGCGCGCTCCACATCAGCAGTTGTGTGCCGGCTTCCCATCTCGTGACACCGGCACCTGCGTTCCGCCCGACAGGCGGACCGCTCATTGACGACGCATCAAACCGGAATGGAGGAAAACGATGCTGAAGACATTCGAAAACCGCTCTGCCTTTGATGTTGTGAATATTGCCGCCGGCCTCGGACTGGCCATAACGCCATGGATTCTGGGTTATGCGGCTCTAACGACTGCGGCCTGGAACGCATGGCTTGTAGGAGCGGCGATCGCCGTTGTTGCATGCATTGCGCTGTTCGCGTTCAGCGAATGGCAACAGTGGGTTAACACGGCGTTAGGCGTCTGGTCGGTCGCGGCGCCATGGGTGTTGCCATTCTCGACCAACAGCAGCGCGACGATCTCCCATGTCGTCGTCGGCCTGATCGTGGCTGCTGCTGCGGGCTACAGTCTTTGGAACGGCTCCGACAAACCGTTCTCAACGGCCTGACCGAGGGGCCCGGCTCTGCCGGGCCCTTTCACGTTGATCTGCCTCAAACGAGGACAGGGTGGTCTGGCTAAAGTGATGTCGGTAGGGGCGGCGTGCCCCACGCAGATGCATGGCGATAGAGAATGGACAAGAAGACGCAGTTCAATATCTGGTACTGGATCGCCGCCTTTCTCGGCCTGATGGTCTTCCAGTACCTCTTCGCGGCGGCGACGCAAGTCGCGCAAATTCCCTACAGCGAGTTCCAGACCTATCTTACGCAGGGGCGCATCGCCGAGGTCGCCGTCTCCGACCGCTTCATCCAGGGTCGCTTCACCGAACCGGTGGACGGCCGGCCGATGTTCATCACCACCCGCGTCGAGCCCGATCTGGCGCGCGATCTCCAGCAGCACGACGTCGTCGTCACCGGCCAGGTCGAGAGCACCTTCCTGCGCGACCTCCTGTCGTGGGTCGTTCCCGTCGCGCTGTTCGTCGGGTTGTGGATGTTCATCTTGAGGCGAATGGGCGGCGGCATGGGCGGCGGCCTGATGCAGATCGGCAAGTCCAAGGCCAAGGTCTATGTGCAGACGGACACCGGCGTGACCTTCGCCGACGTCGCCGGCGTCGACGAGGCCAAGGCCGAGTTGCAGGAGATCGTCGATTTCCTGAAGGACCCGGAGGAGTACGGCCGGCTCGGCGGGCGAATGCCCAAGGGCGTGCTTCTAGTCGGCCCGCCCGGCACCGGCAAGATGCTGCTCGCGAGAGCGGTGGCCGGCGAGGCGGGCGTGCCCTTCTTCTCCATCTCCGGCTCCGAATTCGTCGAGATGTTCGTCGGCGTCGGCGCCGCGCGCGTTCGCGACCTGTTCGAGCAGGCGCGCGCCAAGGCGCCGGCCATCATCTTCATCGACGAGCTCGACGCGCTCGGCCGCGCCCGCGGCATCGGTCCGATGGCCGGCGGCCACGACGAGAAGGAGCAGACGCTCAACCAGCTTCTGGTCGAGCTCGACGGCTTCGACCCGTCGAGCGGGCTGGTGCTGCTCGCCGCCACCAACCGGCCGGAGATCCTCGACCCGGCGCTGCTGCGCGCCGGGCGCTTCGACCGGCAGGTCCTGGTCGACCGGCCGGACAAGCAGGGCCGCATCGCCATCCTGCATGTCCACATGAAGAAGGCAAAGCTCGCGCCGGACGTGTCGCCGGAGCAGATCGCGGCGCTGACGCCCAGCTTCACCGGCGCGGACCTCGCCAACCTCGTCAACGAGGCGACTCTGCTCGCCACCCGCCGCAAGGCCGACGCGGTGACGATGGAGGATTTCAACAACGCCATTGAGCGCATCATCGCGGGGCTAGAGAAGCGCAACCGCCTGCTCAACCCCAGAGAGCGCGAGATCGTCGCCTATCACGAGATGGGCCATGCGCTCGTCGCGATGGCGCTGCCGGGCGTCGATCCCGTGCACACGGGGTCGATCATCCCGCGCGGCATCGGCGCGCTCGGCTACACCATCCAGCGTCCGACCGAGGACCGTTTCCTGATGACGCGCGAGGAGCTTGCGAACAAGATGGCGGTGCTGCTCGGCGGCCGCGCCGCCGAGTGGATCGTCTTCGAGCACCTTTCCACCGGCGCTGCCGACGACCTCGTCAAGGTCACCGACATCGCCCGCGCAATGGTCACGCGCTACGGCATGACCGAACGGCGGGGCCATGTGGCGCTGGAGACCACTCGTACGTTTCTGGCGACCGCGTCTATCCCGATGTTCATTTCGCGTTGAAAGTCTTGAAGCACTGGCTGCGCGCTGGTTGTCAGAGCCGCCGTCGGTCTAGAATCCTGCCGCTCGGATGGTGCCACTTTGCAACTGCGATGCAAGAAGCGTAGAATCCAGACGAACGTTGCGAGCAACAGGCTACCACATCATTGATTAGGAGTGCCCGTGCAACCGGGTAAGGATTTGACATCTCTGTACCAGGAACAGGGTCTGCGCCTGACACGACCGCGGAGGGTCATTCTGGAGGTTCTCGCCGGATCCACGGACCATCCCGATGTTATCGAACTGCACCGGCGAGCCACTGAAATTGACCCAGGAATTGCGCTGGCCACCGTCTACCGGACGGTCCGGCTGCTTGAGGACAAGTGCATTCTGGAGCGGCACACCTTTGCCGATGGGCGCTCACGCTATGAGCTTGCGGAACAGGAACATCATGACCATTTCATCGATGTCTATTCAGGGCGGGTGGTGGAATTCCGGTCAGACGAGATCGAGCGCTTGCAGGAAGAGATTGCGCGTGCACATGGCTTCGAGATCGTGAGTCACAGGCTGGAAATTTATGTCAGGCCCCTGAAGAAACGCCGCAGGCAGCGGCGAGAAGCGCATGGCAGCAAACCAGACAGGTAAAATTGTGATCACCTCCCTGTCTCACCGGCCGCCCCAGCGGCGCAAAGAGCTTTGTAAAGACGCGATCAAAGCCTGTTTCCTGAGCCGGTTGATCTCTTCGGCGCCGATGTCGACCCCACGCTTCTCGGAGGCAGCGGCATTCTCATCGCAGAGATGGGGTCTGGCGCACTCAGCGTCATGGACGGGATCTGCCGATCCTGCGGGAGCAACGAACGAGTCTCCGAGCAGACGCTGCACGACCCGTGTGCGAAAGAGAAGCGCGCCCAAGGGGCGATAGCGCGGCCGAAACATCCCTGGCTGGAGAGTATTTCCAGTTGGAGTTCTCATGGGACTGGAGGATGCCGGTGTGCGATTTGTTTCATGCCGGTTATTCATATGGAGGGCCAAGCGCTGAAACCAGCGCCCATTAAGAATGAGATGGGCAAGCGCCGGTATTCGTGGCTGACGGGCAGGAGGTTCCCCTGAAATCCGACCTGCCTGATGATGTGCCTGCCTGGTACGGCGACTGCCCATGATCACCGCTTCCTCCTATGCATCATGAGATGCGGCGGCCGGCCTGCTGCCGTCCGCCGTCAGTATTGTTGTCAAAGCGCTTCCTGCGACTGGATCCTTGCCGCCTTGCGCGTGGCGTAGAAATAGGCAGCGACAAAGACAACGGTCATCACGAGCACGATTGTTGGTGCTGGCGCGCTGTCGATCAGGAAAGACAGATAGACGCCAAGGAAGGACGACGTGACCGCCACGACCAGTGACAGGACAAGCATCCCGGCAAAGGTGCGTGCCAGCAGGAAGGCAACCGCTCCGGGTGCGATCAGGATTGCAATGGCCAGGATGATGCCGACGGCCTTGAGTGCACCCACAATCGTCAGCGAAAGGATCGAGAGCAGGCCATAGTGGAGCACGCGCACCTTGAGCCCTACCGCCTGCGCCTGTGCCGGGTCGAAGGCGTGCAGCAGCAGGTCCTTCCATTTTACCAGCAGGATGACCGACACCAGCGCGGCGATGATGGCGGTTTCGGCAATGTCTGCCCAGCCCACGCCCAGCATGTCGCCGAACAGGATATGGTCGAGATGGACGTTGGTTTCGATCTTGACATAAAGCACCATGCCAAGCCCGAACATGCCGGAAAACACCACGCCCATGATGGTGTCCTGCTTGATGCGGCTGTTCTCCTTGAGAAAGCCGGTGGCCAGTGCGCAGGTCATGCCGGCGGCGAAAGCTCCGAGCGCCAGCGGCAGGTTGACGATATAGGCCAGCACCACACCCGGCAGGATGGCGTGGCTGATGGCGTCCCCCATCAGCGACCAGCCCTTCAGCACCAAGAAGCAGGACAGCAGCGCGGCGGGAACTGCCACCAGCACCGAAATGATCATGGCATTGACCATGAACTCGAACTGGAAAGGGGCAAGAAGTGTGTCGAGAAGGGTCATGGCGCGGCACTCCTCAGGGCCTGGGCAGCCCGGCGGCGGGACGCCAGCATGCCGTGCTTGGGTGCAAGGAAGAAGACAAGCAGGAAGATGGCCGTCTGCATGACAACGATGACACCACCGGTGGCGCCGTCGATGAAATAGCTGACATAGGCACCGATGAAGCTGGTTGCCGCGCCTATGATTACGGCAATGGTGAGAAGGCGTGGAAACCGGTCGGTCAGCAGATAGGCGGTGGCGCCGGGCGTCACCACCATGCAGATGACCAGAAAGGCGCCGACAGTCTGCAGGGCTGCCACGGTCGAGGCCGACAGTAGTGTGAAGAACACGATCTTGAGCAGCGTCGGGTTGAGGCCGATCGAGCGGGCGTGGCTTTCATCGAAGAAGGTGACCATCAGGTCTTTCCATTTTACCAACAGGACAGCCAGCGAGACGAAGCCGATAATGGCGAGCTGCAGCGTATCTTCCGGTGTGATGGCGAGGATGTTGCCGAGCACGATGGTCTGGATGCTGACCGACATGGGAGAAAGAGACACCATGAACAGTCCCAGCCCGAAGAAGGAGGAGAAGATCAGGCCGATGATGGCGTCTTCCTTCAGCCGGGTGCGCTGGTTGAGAAACAGCATCGCCGCTGCGGCAAGGCCGCCGGAGAAGAAGGCGCCGATGGAGAAAGGCAGGCCCAGCATGTAGGCACCGGCCACGCCCGGAACGATGGAGTGTGAGAGCGCGTCGCCGATCAGCGACCAGCCCTTGAGCATCAGATAGCAGGACAGGAAGGCACACACACCGCCGACCAGCGCCGACACCCACATGGCGTTAATCATGTAATGGTAGGAAAAGGGCTCGAGCAGAAGCATCGTCATCTCTTCGATGCTCCTGCTGCCACGAAACTTTGTGAGGCCACCTTGCCGTCCTTCAGGATCAGCGGGCGCTCGTCGTCACTGTAGACCGAGACCGGCGTCGGCTTGCCGTTCTGAGCCTGGTTGAGGACGAAATGACGCAAGACTCCGCCGAACGCCCTTTCCAGATTGTCCTGGGTAAACGTCTCGACAGTTGGGCCATAGGCAAGAATGGTGCCCTTGATGAGGACTGTACGGTCGCAGAATTCCGGTACCGAGCCCAGATTATGGGTGGAGACCAGCATCACTCTGCCTTCGTCGCGCAACTCACGCAACAGCGTGATGATCTGCTCCTCGGTTTTGACGTCGACGCCGGTGAAGGGCTCGTCAAGCAGGATAACGCGGCTGTCCTGCGCCAGCGCGCGGGCAAGGAACACGCGCTTCTTCTGGCCGCCCGAAAGCTCACCGATCTGGCGCTTGCGGAACTCGCCCATGTTGACGCGGGCAAGCGCGGCCGCCACCGCCTCATGGTCGGCGCGGCGGGGAATGCGCATCATGCCCATATGACCGTAGCGGCCCATCATCACCACATCCTCGACCAGCACGGGGAAGTTCCAATCCACCTCCTCGGCCTGCGGGACATAGGCGACGAGATTTTTGCGCAGGGCGTTCGCGACCGGCATGCCGAGCACCGAGATTTCGCCTTTAGCCAACCGCACGAAGCCCATGATGGCCTTGAACAGCGTCGATTTGCCCGAGCCGTTGACGCCGACGAGAGCGGCGATGGTGCCGGTGGGAACCTCGAAACTGGCATCGCGCAGGGCGGTATGGCCGTTGCGATAGGTTACCGTCGCTCCGATCACAGAAATGCCAGACCCCGCATCCGAAGATGCGGGGAGAGCGGCGTTGTCCAGGTAGGCAGTCACTGCGTGAGCCCCTTTGCAATCGTGTCGGACGTTACCCGCAACAGGTCGATATAGGTTGGCACGGGACCATCGGCCTCGGTCAGCGAGTCGACATAGAGCACGCCGCCATATTTGGCGCCGGTCTCGCGGGCGACCTGCCTGGCCGGCTTGTCGGAAATGGTGCTTTCGGAGAACACGACCGTGATCCCGTTTTCCTTCACGGCATCGATCACCTTCTTGACCTGCTGGGGCGTGCCCTGCTGGTCGGCATTGATCGGCCACAGGTAAAGCTCCTTCAGGCCGAAGTCACGGGCTAGGTAGGAGAAGGCGCCCTCACTGGAAACGAGCCAGCGCCGGTCCTCCGGAACCGCGTCGAGCTCGGCCTTGATCGGATCGATGACGGCCTTGATCTTGTCCTTGTATGCCTCGGCATTGGCCTTGTAGGTCTCGGCATTCTCCGGATCGTGCTTTACGAAAGCGTCGCGGATATTGTCGACATAGATCAGCGCCGAGGTCGGCGACATCCAGGCGTGCGGATTCGGCTTACCGGTATAAGGCCCCTCGGAAATCCCCATCGGCTCGACGCCGTCGGAAACCACCGCGCCCGGCACATCCTTGAGATTCTGGAAGAATTTTTCGAACCACAGTTCGAGATTGAGACCGTTCCACAGGATCAGGTCGGCGCCCTGCGCGCGCTGGATGTCGCCCGGCGTCGGCTGATATTCATGGATCTCGGCGCCCGGCTTGGTGATGGATTCCACGATGGCCGCATCGCCGGCGACATTCTGCGCCATGTCGGCGATCACGGTGAAGGTGGTCACCGCCTTGAATTTTTCTGCCGCCTGGGCCGGCATAGCCATCATCAGTGCGGCGAGGGCACCACCTGCCATTCCGGCAAGGATTGAGCGCCTGAGACTGTCGAACATACGAATTTCCTTCTTGCGATTGGGTCCTGATTGCTATGGCTGTGCGCACAAGCACAAACTGCAATTGCAAATGAGTTGCAAGATGGCTTGACGGATGCGCTTTTACCCTTATTCTGCATTTGCGAATGAATTGCAAGTGACTCGACCCAAATGCAGGAAGGGGGTGGCAGTGGCAACACAACGGACGTGTGAAATCCCCGCCCGCCAGATGCTCAATGAGGCCGGTCTCCGGGTTACCCGCCAGAGATTGGCTCTGGTCGGGCTCCTTTTTGGCAAGGGCGAGCGGCATGTCACTGCGGAGGGACTGTACCGGGAGCTTGCGCGTTCAGGTGCGCCGGGATCGCTTTCCTGTGTGTACAACACGCTTCGTCGCTTCAGCGAAATCGGCCTGCTCAGGCGGGTGCCCATCTATGGCGCGGCAGCCTATTTCGATACCCGCATTGGCCATCACCATCACTTTTACGCCAATGACGAGGACCGGTTGATGGATGTGGGCACTGATATTGCGCTCCAGGCCGTTCCTGTTCCGCCGCCCGGCTACGAACTCGTCAGCATCGACGTGCTGGTGCGCGTACGCCGCTCGGTCTCCAGCCACTCCAGCGCAGCGGTCGCCTGCGCATGAAACGGATAGCCAAATGCTTCTTGTTCCAGAAGAAACCCGAAAACGTCTGATCGCCGAAAGGGCAGCGGAGTTCGTCACCAGTGATGAGGTGCAGCAGCGCTTGCGTCAGGCGGGACTGCGGCCAACGCGGCAGCGCATGGCGATCGGTCGGTTGTTGTTCGGCTCTTCCCACCGGCATGTCACTGTAGACGATCTTTTTCAGGAGGCGCAGGCAGCAGACGAGCGGCTGTCGCTGGCCACGATCTACAACACGCTGCATCATTTCAGCGAAGCGGGTCTCGTGCGCCGCATCTGCACGGGAGGGGAGCGCGTCTATTTCGACACCGATACCGGCGACCATCATCATTTCTATGTCGAAGCAGAAAGCCGTGTCTTCGACGTGCCGGAAGGCAAGGCTACTGTCGACCACATCCCGGCACCTCCTCCCGGATACGAAATCACCAAGGTCGACGTGGTTATCCATATCAGGGCTCTCGAGATGTCGGCCACTGATGGGGAAATGCAGGGACCGTGCAATCGCTGTCAGGGATGTGATCGGTCTGGCACATCGGAGTGTGCAGCCGCCAGCCGGGAAATCCTGGCGGGAGCCACAAAATGACGGCAAGCGCCCTGATCACTCCACTCGAAACGCTGCGGCGGTCGCTTCCTGATACCGCGCGGGACATCAAGCTCAACATGGCAGCATTGGTGACCACTCCGTCGATCAATGCGCTGACGGATTCACAGAGATGGGGTGTGGCGCTGGCAGCGGCCGTCGCGGCGCGCTGCCCCTCGCTGACCCAGGCAGTCCGTGAGGATGCAGCCTTGCTGGTTGACGACAGGGTCTTCGATGCGGCGGCCACCGCCGCCAGCATCATGGCGATGACGAATATCTACTACCGCGCGGTGCATATGGCCGGCGATTCAGATCTTGCCGGCCTCCCGGCCGGCTTGCGAATGAATGCGCTGGCAAAGCCAGCCGTCGACCCGGTTGATTTCGAGCTGTTTGGATTGGCGGCCTCTGTCGTGAACGGGTGTGAAGGCTGCACGAAAGCACATGTCAGCGGCGCCCGCAGGCATGGCGCCACGACAGAGGCAATCCAGACGGCCATCAGGATTGTAGCCGTGCTTCATGCGGTCGCGACCGTACTCGACGACAACCAGACAACGTCGCCAGCCACGTCTCAAGCAACCACCATGCTCCAAGGCATGGCAGTCGCGCCTAGCTGATCATTCCAGAAACTTGCGGCCGCCTTTCCGGACGAGGCGATCAGTTCCGCTTTGCAGTCCGCACACACCACACAAAGGAAAATATCGCATGCTGGCCATCGGCGCATCCTTCCCCGAATTCGATCTTCAGGCCGTCGTTTCGACTGAGGCGGCAAACGCCTTCAGCCGCATCACTCATGAAAGCGATGCCGGAAAGTGGAAGATCTTCTTCTTCTGGCCGAAGGACTTCACATTCGTATGCCCCACCGAGATCGCGGCCTTTGGCCGGCTGAACGACGATTTTGCAGAGCGCGATGCCGTCATCTACGGCGTCTCCACGGACAGCGAATATGTGCATCTGGCCTGGCGCCAGCATCACCCGGACCTCAGGGAACTGCCGTTCCCGATGCTTGCCGACATCAAGCGTGATTTGAGCAGCGCGTTGGGCATCCTTCACCCGCAGGAAGGCGTGTGCCTGCGTGCCACCTATATCGTCGATCCGCAAGGCGTGATCCGGTTCGTTACAGTCAACGATCTCAGCGTGGGTCGCAATCCAAATGAGGTCCTGCGCGTTCTCGATGGTTTGCAAACCGACGAACTGTGCCCCTGCAACTGGCAAAAGGGCGACGACGTCCTCAAGGCAGCCTGACCGGAGGATGGTATGGCCATTTCTGATCTGTCGACAGGTGATAGCCGGACTCCGGCAACATCCCCCGGCTCCCTCTCGCACCCTGCTTTGTCCAGTGGCGATCGTCGCTGGAAGAGGCTCACCGACCAGGGCAACGAAGCCTATGCGCAAGGGGATATTCCCCTTGCGCTGGCCGCCTATACGGATGCGTTGACAGAAGCCGAGCGCCTGTTCGATGCCGTCGCCGGCGATCGTGGCAGTGTACCTGTTCCCGTCATTTTCAACATCTCCTGCCACAATCTGGCAGAACTGTTCGAAAGGTCAGGTGAAACGGCAAAAGCGGAAGCCTGTTATCAAATGGCCTATGA
Source organism: Mesorhizobium sp. (assembly GCA_022833215.1). GTDB lineage: Bacteria > Pseudomonadota > Alphaproteobacteria > Rhizobiales > Rhizobiaceae > Mesorhizobium. Next base: position 13,757 of record JAIPUZ010000068.1, read on the forward strand.
TCGCCTACTTGAAACGGCGCGCTGTCCTTCCGGACCGCTGGAATTGCGCATCGTGTGTGCGCAACACCTCAAGCACGCGCTTGCCATGCTCGTCCAACATCTGCACCGGCACGGCGCCGCTGACGACAGGATCGGCGCAATCATCAGCAAGGCGCATCACGCCGTGTATGCCGTGTATCAGGTTGCCGAGCATGCGGCGCAGGCAGACGACAGCTGCGCCCATTGCAATGTCACCCTTTCCTGAAATCCCTCTGAAAGTGAGAAAAGCAAAATGTTCGAACTTCCCGAGTTGCCCTATGCGCTCGACGCCCTTGCTCCCTACATGTCAGCCGAAACGTTGGAGTTCCATCACGGCAAGCATCACCAGGCTTATGTGGACAAGCTCAACGAACTGGTGGCCGAGGGCCCCTACAAGGGCAAGGCACTTGAAGACATCATCCGTCAGGCTGTCGGCAAGCCCGAAGACCGGGTTCTGTTCAACCAGGCAGGCCAGCACTGGAACCACAGCCATTTCTGGCTTGGCATGAAGAAGGGTGGCGGCGGCAATATCCCCGGCACACTCGAAAAGCAGCTTATCACGGATTTTGGATCAGTTGACCGCTTCCGGGAGGAGTTCAAGGCTGCCTGCATAGCACAGTTCGGCAGTGGCTGGGCCTGGCTCGTGTTCGACGGTGAAAAACTCGCAATCACCAAGACTGGCAATGCCGACACGCCGCTGACAGACGGTCACGCCGCGCTCCTGACTTGCGACGTCTGGGAGCATTCCTACTACATCGACTACCGTAATCTGCGACCCAAATATGTTGATGCCTTCCTTGAAGGTCTTGTCAGCTGGGAGGCGGTGGCGGATCGTTTCGAAGCAACCGTGCAGTAGCTGTTTGGTTGAAATCACCGGAATGGACGACGCTGCGCTTGATGAAAAGTCTTGTGCCCGGTCGATGCGCTCGTGGAAAGCGAAATGAGGGTCGGGGCTGTAGTAAAGCTTGTTCGGCAGCGGAATGTAACGACCTTCATCATTTTGCGTGGCTAGGCTCAGGACTTCGGTAACGAGGCCGTCCCAGTCAAGCGATTTTGGGCGTGCGTAGTCGTCCGCCTGGTGGCGGACGTTACGGCGGCGATCTGATGCTGAGCGGCGCAGTGTGTGCTTAGAACCGCGGCCTTCCTGTAAGATCACCCGGGTGCATGCTTCGGTCCGTGGTCAGCGCGCGAGCTGCCAACATGATGCTGGTTCGATGCAGTTTCCGATGTGCCCATCTCATTGGCGTGCTCGACGGAGATCGGCAACAGTCCTGACCTCGGCATCATGCGCCTCGCGGTGATCGTCAATGAACGCGATCATCGCTTGAATGGGCGGTCGAGCTCCGCCTGGGCAAAATAAGCGCTCGCCTTGCGCAGAAACTCGTTGGCCTGCCGAAGCTCCCGATTCTCCCGCTCAAGAGCCTTCATCTTCGCCGCCATATCCGTCGACAAACCGGCCCGCTTGCGGGCATCGATCTCGGCTTTCTTCACCCAATCCAGCAGCGTGTGCGTCGAACAGCCGATCTTGGAGGAAATCGACTGGCAGGCAGCCCAGCGGGAAGGATGATCAGCTTCGTGATCCAACACCATCCGAACCGCACGCTCGCGCACCTCAGGGGAAAACTTGTTCGTCGTTTTGCTCGTCATGGCTCCATCCTATTTGGAAGTTGGAGCCTCCGGCAAACCCGGGACGGTTCAATTGGGATATTTGA
>JAIPUZ010000069.1 GCA_022833215.1 Mesorhizobium sp.
CCGTCAATCTCGACGGCATCCTGGAAGTGACGATAGCGAGAACGATCGGCGACAGCACGATCGCGCGCATGATCCGGCTGGTCACCGAGGCCCAGGAGGCGAAAGCGCCGTCCGAGCGTTTCAGCGCATGGTTCGGACAGCGTTATACAGTCGCGGTCCTGCTCGGTGCTGTTCTCGCCTTTGTCGTCTTCTACTGGCTCGGGCGAGATTGGGAACCGGCGCTCTACAAGGCCGCGACGCTGCTGGTCGCGGCGAGTCCCTGTGCGATCGTCATATCGGTGCCGGCAGCGATTCTCTCGGCGCTCTCGGCGGCGGCGCGGGGCGGCGTTCTGTTCAAGGGCGGCGGCGCGCTCGAAATGCTGGCAGCCGTCGATACCTTCGCCTTCGACAAGACAGGCACGCTGACCAACGGCCGTGCGGAGGTGACACGGATCATTGCGCTGAACGGTGAGGACCGGCGCTTCCTGTCCCTGCTGGCCGGGCTCGAAGCTCATTCCGAGCATCACATCGCCGGAGCGATCCGCCGCGAGGCGGTCATACACGGGATCGAACCGGCGCAGGTCATGGATGTCAGCTCCCGTCCCAGCGCCGGAATCGTCGGGCGGGACGAGGTTGGCCCGGTCTGGGCTGGAAACTCTTATCTCGCCAGGGAAATGGATGCGTCCACTGATCGCGCCGAATTCCGCGAACTGGAGGAGAACGCGCAAACCGTCGTCTATCTCGGGCGAGGATCGACCATTCTGGGCGCCGTCAGCGTCGCGGACGAGGCGAGGGCGAGTTCCGCCCCGGCGCTCGCCGCCCTGCGTGCCGGCGGCGTGCGCCGCATCGTCATGATGACCGGCGACCGCGGGCCGGTGGCCCAGCGCATCGGCGCGGAACTCGGTCTCGGCCCGGACGAGATCCACGCCGAAATGCTGCCGCAGGACAAGGTGGGCCGCGTCGCCGAGTTGGCGGAACGCGGCAAGGTCGCCTTCGTGGGCGACGGCGTGAATGATGCGGCCGCCCTTGCGCGGGCCGATGTCGGCATCGCCATGGGCGCGGCCGGTTCGGATGTCGCCCTTCAGGCGGCCGATGTGGCCCTGCTGTCGGAGGACATGAAGAAACTGGCAGAGGCGCACCGGCTGGCGCGGCGGACTGCCGCCGTCATCCGGCAGAACCTCACCGTCGCGATCGGCGCCATGCTGGTGCTTGTCACAGGCGGGTTGTTCTTCGATCTGCCGCTCCCGCTGGCGGTGGTCGGACATGAAGGCGGGACCGTACTGGTCGTCCTGAACGGCCTGCGCCTTCTCTCGGACCGTATCCGGCGGAACGCGGGTGAGGAGGGTTCCGCTCATCGGGCAGCGACGCGCCCGAGCCTGTCCGCGCTTCCATCGAAAACATCAACGGCCGACAGGCCGGCATGAAATATCGCATCCTGCGGCAATGGCGGTAGCCTATGCCGCTTCGGCATTGCCGCTCCTTTTCTCTGCAAGAGTGATCAACTTCAGCCTGTCGTCTATGGCGGCCGCCGTGCATCCTGACTGACGGAAAGCTGACAGGAATTGTCATCGTTCTTCAGGAGCCCATCAGCAAAGCGTTGCATGGTTCCATGCGTAGATGATCGTAACTGAGGAGTTGGAACCATGAAAAAGTCTTTCACGATGCTTGCATTGCTGGCGATGCTGCCAGCCGGCGCCGCCCTTGCCGGCGAAGCGTGCGATGTACCGCCCGAAAAGAGGCAATCGGTCGAAGCACTGGCGAAGCTTGCAGGCGACTTCGAATGGACCATCGACAGGATGAAGATCGACGATGGCTGTTACGAGCTTCGGGTGACCGATGCCAGCGGCAACATCCTCAAGGTCAAATTCGACCCGGCGACGCTGGAGGCCGTTGACGGCAAGGTCGTACGCTTCGGTGACGATGGCGGTGCGCCACGGAAGGAGAAGTAGGGCCAAGCGTAGTCGAGACGCGCCCGGACGGTCGGCAAAGGCATTCATTCTGAGGCGTGCGTGCCTTCGCCGTATCTGGAATAACGGGAGCAGGCTGCTGGCTGCGCTATTGCTTGCCAGAGAAAAATACGGCCGCGAAACCGTCCTGCCGCCCCTCTATCGGCGAGATCAGATCAAGCCTGCCGCCCGTACCAGCGGCGATCGTCTTGGCGATGGCCAAGCCGAGACCCGCGCCGTCCGCCTCGGACTGGCCCCGCTCGAAAGGCTCGGACAGTCGGGCAAGCGTCTCCGCCGGCACGGCCGGACCGGCATTCGTGACGTGCAGGGTGCCCTCAACCGATAGCGCGACACTGACAGGCTCCTTCGGATCGCCATGCTTAAGGGCGTTTTCAATGAGGTTGCGCGCCAAAACGGCGAAGGCGTCCGGATCGATATTGGCGGATACCGGATTGTCGGGAATCGTCAGTTCGACCCGACCAGCGCTATGGGTGTGTTCGCCGAACTCGCTGACGACCATGCGCAGGATGACTGCGATGTCGACAGGCTTCTCAGCCAGAAGGCGGCCGCCCTCGGCCCTTGCAAGCTGCATCAGCTTTTCGGTCAGCCGGGAAAGACGCCGCAGGGCAGTTTCCATGTCGCGCGCATGTTCGCGGGTCGTGTCATCGGTAGCCTCGATGATCATCCTTTGCGCTTGTGCCAGTGCAGCCGCGACCGGCGTTCGTAGTTCATGGGCGGATTTCGCCGCCAGCGTTCGCTCCGCCTGCAATGTCCGTTTCAGGCGTTCAAGAAGCAGGTTCACCGAATGAGCGACTGGTTCGATCTCGGAAGGCAGGTTGTCGGCTTTGACCGGAGCAAGATCGCCGCCGCCACGCGCCTCGATCTGTGATCGGAAAGTCCGGACAGGAGCCATCGACAGCCGAACGATGAGCCAGACACCGAGGAGGCTGAGGGGAACGATAATGCCGAGTGGCAAGGCGAGGTCCAGCGAGGCGTGTTCCGCCGCCATTCGCCGATGCGAAAGCGGTTCGGCGACGGTGATCGTGAGGCTGCCTTGCAGCGCGGCGTCGGAATAGAGCCGATGGGTTTGCGTATCGGTGAAGCCCATTCCCGAGAATGGCGGAAAAACCGCCA
>JAIPUZ010000070.1 GCA_022833215.1 Mesorhizobium sp.
CTTTCATCCAAACGTCACATGAACTCGCTACCGCGTCGCAGGCGTCACAAGGCGTCAGCTCAATGGAGATAACGAGATGTTCAAGTTTGCGGGGAAGGTACTGTCCGTAACGGCAGCCGCTCTGATGGTCACATCGGCCATTTCGTCCGCCCAGTCGCTGGATGAAATCGTCGAGGCGGCCAAGAAGGAAGGCATGCTGACCACCATCGCCCTGCCGCACGACTGGTGCGGGTGGGAAGGCATTCTGGCCGGCTTCAAGGCCAAGTATCCGGAAATCACCATCAACGAGCTGAACCCCGATGCGGGCTCGGCCGATGAGATCGAGGCGATCCGCGCCAACAAGGGTAATACCGGCCCGCAGGCTCCCGACGTGATCGACGTCGGTCTTGCATTTGGCCCGTCCTCGACCCAGGAAGGTCTGCTTCTGCCCTACAAGGTCTCGACCTTCGACGGCATCGAGGTGAAGGATCCGGACGGCCACTGGTACGGCGGCTACTACGGCGTCCTCGCCTTCGAGGTGAACACCGACATCGTCAAGGAAGTGCCGCAGGACTGGGCCGACCTTCTCAAGCCCGAATATGCCAACTCGGTCGCGCTGGCGGGTGATCCGCGCGCCGCCAACCAGGCGATCCTGTCGGTTTATGCCGCAGGTCTGTCGGCTGCCGGCGGCGACGCCTCCAAGGCTTCCGAAGCCGGTCTCGACTTCTTCAAGCAGCTCAACGAGAAGGGCAATTTCGTGCCGGTGATCGGCAAGGCCTCGTCGCTGGCGCAGGGCACCACGCCGATCATCGTGCGCTGGGACTACAACGCGCTTGCCGACCGCGACACGCTGAACGGCAATCCGCCGGTCGAGGTTGTGGTGCCGAAGAGCGGCGTTCTCGCCGGCGTCTACGCCCAGGCGATCAGCGCCTATGCGCCGCATCCGAACGCCGCCAAGCTGTGGCTTGAATATATCTACTCGGACGAAGGCCAGCTCGGCTTCCTGAAGGGTTACTGCCACCCGGCGCGCTTCAACCAGCTCGTTTCCGAAGGCAAGGTGCCGCAGGATATCCTCGACAAGCTGCCGCCGGCCGAGGCCTACACCAAGGCCGTGTTCCCGACGCTCGAGGAGCAGGACGCCAACAAGAACGCCGTCACCGGCGGCTGGGACAGCGTCGTCGGCGCCAACGTCCAGTAAGCGAGCCTGAACAATCCGGCGCGGCTCCGGCAGGGGGCGCGCCGGAGCTGCCGATGCATCGGCCATGGACCGAGACCGGTTCAATCCGATGCTCGTCCAGGGGGACAAGATCGCCGCCGCGCACCCGTCGTGGCCTGTGGCGATCCCGGAAAGGGGCCTGTACCGCGCATGAGTCAACCGATAGCCGCGCCGGCTTCCGCAGCAGTGCGACCGCGCATGTCGCTTGCGTGGCTTGGCGTGATGCCATTCCTGCTGTTCGCCCTCCTGTTTCTCGTCTTGCCGACCATGCAGATCATCGTCGGCTCTTTCCGCAACGCGGCGGGCGAGTTCACGCTCGACAACATCGTCAACCTGTTTCAGCCGTCGATCATGGCGGCCTACTGGATTTCGATCCGCATCAGCGTCGCCTCCGCGCTGCTTGGCTGCCTCGTCGGCTTTCTGATGGCATGGGCAATGGTGCTCGGCGGCCTGCCCGGATGGCTGCGTTCGCCGCTGCTCACCTTCTCGGGCGTGGCTTCCAACTTCGCCGGCATTCCGCTGGCCTTCGCTTTCCTCGCCACCTTCGGCCGGCTTGGCCTCGTCACGCTCATCCTGCGCGACTGGTTCGGCATCAACATCTACGCGATGGGCTTCAACATCCTGTCGTTCGGCGGATTGACGCTGACCTATCTGTTCTTCCAGATCCCGCTGACCATCCTGATCATGACGCCGGCACTGGACGGAATGCGGCGCGAATGGCGCGAGGCCGCCTCCATTCTGGGGGCGTCGCCCTTCCAGTACTGGCGCATGGTGGCGCTGCCCATCCTGTGGCCGAGCCTGCTCGGCACCTTCGCGCTCCTGTTCGCCAATGCCTTCGGCGCGGTCGCCACCGCCTATGCGCTGACCGGCAGTTCGCTGTCCATCGTGCCGATCCTGCTGTTTGCGCAGATCCGCGGCGACGTGTTGCAGGACCCCCATCTCGGCTATGCGCTGGCCTTCGGCATGATCGTCATCACCGGCATCGCGAACTTCATCTATATCTGGCTTCGCGCCCGCAGCGAGAGGTGGGTGAAATGAAGATAAACCGCTTCTGGTCCTGGCTGTTCTTCGGCGTCGGCGCACTCTATTTCGTGCTGCCGCTGATCAGCACCGCCGAATTCTCGCTCAAGATGCGCCGCGGCGCCTATACGCCCGACGCCTACTGGACGGTGCTGGCCGATCCGCGCTTCCAGCAGACATTCACCTACTCGGTGCTGATGGCGCTGGCCACCATCGCCTTCGGGGTGCTGCTTGTGGTGCCGACCGCATACTGGGTGCGACTGAAGCTGCCGCGCTGGCGTCCGGTGCTGGAGTTCATCACGCTGCTGCCGCTGATCATTCCGCCTATCGTCATCGTGTTCGGCTATATCCGCCTCTACAACACCTCGTCATGGCTGCCGCTCACCGGGTCGGCCATGGGCACCAACCTGCTTTTGATGTTCGGTTATGTGATCCTGTCGCTGCCCTATATGTACCGGGCGGTGGATACGGGCCTGCGCGCCATCGACGTGGCGACCCTGACCGAAGCCGCCCAGAGCCTCGGGGCCGGCTGGGTGACGATCCTTACCCGCGTCATCCTGCCGAATGTGGCGGTGGCGGTGCTTTCGGGCGCGTTCATCACCTTCGCCATCGTCATCGGCGAGTTCGTCATGGCGGCGCTGCTCAACCGCCCGTCCTTCGGGCCCTACATGCAGCTTCTTGGCGCCAACCGGGCCTATGAGCCGGCGGCACTTGCCGTTATCGCCTTTGCCATAACCTGGGGCTGCATGGCCCTGATCCAGTTCGTCTCGAAGTTCGCGCCCAGGGCGCCGGGCGCACAGCACTGAGAACGGAGACCGCGCAGCCAATGCCAGAGCCCTTCCTGTCGATCCAGCACGTCCGCAAATCCTTCGGTGCAACCACCGTCGTGCAGGATTTCAATCTCGACGTCGAAGCGGGCGAGTTCATCTCCTTCCTCGGCCCGTCCGGTTGCGGCAAGACCACGGTGCTGCGCATGGTCGCCGGTTTCGAGGAGCCGAGCGGCGGGCGTATCGTCATCGGCGGCAAGGACGTGACGGGGCTGAAGCCCAACCAGCGCAACATAGGCATGGTGTTCCAAGCCTATGCGCTGTTTCCCAACCTGACGGTGGCGCAGAATATCGGCTTCGGCCTCAAGGTGGCGGGCGTTGCAAGGGCCGAGATCGACAGCCGCGTGGCCGAGATGCTCGACATCATCAAACTGCCGGCCAGCGAGTTCGGCGCCCGCTATCCCTATCAGCTCTCGGGCGGCCAGCAGCAGCGCATCGCGCTGGCGCGCGCGCTCGCTCCACGGCCCAAGGTGCTGCTGCTCGATGAACCGCTGTCGGCTCTGGACGCCAAGGTGCGGGTGTCGTTGCGCGAGGAAATCCGCTCCATCCAGAAGAAGCTCGGCATCACAACCATCTTCGTGACGCACGATCAGGAAGAGGCGCTGTCCATCTCCGACCGCATCGTGGTCATGTATGGCGGCAAGGCCGAGCAGGTGGGCACCGCCTTCGAGATCTACAACCGGCCGGCGACGCGCTTCGTGGCCGGTTTCGTCGGCACGCTGAACGTGCTCGAAGGCCGGCTCGGCAATGCTGGCAAGGTGCAGGTCGGCAGCGGCGAGATCGTGCTGCGGGAGGAGCCGGCAGACGTCAGATCGGGCGATATCGTTTCACTGGCCCTGCGCCCGGAGGCAATCGCGCTGGGCCGACGTGCCGGCGACGATGCGGTGCTTGCCGGCGAAATCGCCGACGTGCATTTCCTCGGCTCGGTGATCCGGGTCCGGGTGAGGGCAGGCGACAGCATCGTTTCGCTGGATACCTTCAACAATCCCGCGACGCCGCCGCCCCGGATCGGGGACAAGGTCGAGATCAGCTTCTCGTCAGGCGACGTGATGCTGCTGAACTGACGGCAGCGACCGGGGCAGGGGAGCGACGTCCCCCTGCCGCAAATTCCGCTCCGAGCCGACCCGTGACAACAGCACCACGGGCAATATGGCAATCAGCACGATGGCGAGCGCCGAAATCGACGCCTCCTCATAGGTGCCGCGCGCGGCCTCTCCGTAAAGATGGGTGGCCAGCGTCTCGACATTGAGCGGGCGCAGCAGCAGCGTTGCCGGCAGCTCCTTCACGCAGTCGACGAAGACCAGCAGGGCCGAGGCGGCGAGCGCCGTCTTCGACAGGGGAAGATGCACCCGCCTCAGCGTGCCCGACGAGGTCTCGCCCAGCGTGCGCGAGACCTCGTCCAGGGACTGCGGGATGCGGCTGAGGCCCGCCGCCATGCCGCCGGCCGAAATGGCGAGGAAGCGGGCCGTATAGGCATAGACCAGTGCCGCACCCGAACCGAGGAAGATGAGGCCGGTGGAGATGCCGAACCATGAACCGGCCAGCGCGTTCACCGAACGGTCGAAGGCGCCGAGCACGATGACCAGCCCGATGGCGATGACGGTGCCCGGCGCGGCATAGCCGATGGTGGAAAGCCGGAACGCCGTGGCGGAAACGCCGCCCGGCCGGGTGCGGGCCGCATAGGCCGCTGCCGCGCCGAGCGCCAGCGTCAGCAAGGTAGCGGCCGCCGAAAGGAGGATCGTGCCCGATACCGTCGACAGGAACCGCGGCGGCAGGCCGGCATAGCCGATGCGGGCCCAGGCTTCCGTCGCCAGATAAAGCGCCGGGCCGACAAAGCCGATCAGCACCGGGATCAGCCCCAGCACCAGCAGCAGCAGGCCGGCAGAGGCAGACACGCGCTGCCGTTCGAAATTCTGGCCGCCGCGCTGCGCGCCGGCCGCGAAGCGCTGGCGTCGCCGCGCATATTGTTCGAGCGCCACCACAGCCACCACCACAACCAGCAGCGAAAGCGCGATCTGCGATGCGCCCGGCAGGTCGGAGCGGGTGATCCATGTCGTGTAGATCGAGACCGTGAGCGTGCGCACGCCAAGGAACTCGGCAGCGCCGATGTCGTTCAGCGTCTCCATCAGCGCAAGGCTCATGCCCACGGCCACGGCGGGGCGGGCCAGCGGCAGGGCGACCCGCCAGAACACGGCGCGGCGCGAGACGCCCAGCGTGCGGGCCGCCTCGATCAGACTGGCCGGCTGGGTCAGGAACATGGCCCGCGTGGCGATGTAGACGTAGGGGTAGAGAACGAAGGAAAGCAGAATTATGCAGCCAGTCATCGAGCGGATGTCGGGCAGGCGGAATTCGCGCGGGCTGGAATAGCCGAGAACGGTGCGAATGGTGCCCTGAACGACGCCGATCGGGTGCAATATGTCGAGATAGGTATAGGCGACGATATAGGTCGGAACGGCGAGCGGCAGCAGCAGCGCCCATTCCAGCGTGCGGCGTCCGGGAAATTCATAGGCCGTGACCAGCCATGCCGTTCCGGTGCCCAGAATGGCGACCAGCGCGCCGACGCCGGCAAGCAGGATCAGCGTGTCGCGCAGGGCGACCGGCAGGATGGTGGAGAAGAGATGGTTCCACAGCCCTTCCGAGCCGTGCATCGCTTCGAGAAACAGGGCGAGAAAAGGCAGCGCCACGGCAAGGGCGGTGAAGCCTGCGACAACGAGCCAGGCGGCGCCGGAGCGCCGCCTCCCGTTCCGTCCTGAACCGGTTGCCGCCATTGTCATGAAAAGCGGAATGGCATCCGTAGGGATGCCATTCTCCCATGTCAGTTGTCGAAGCCGACCTTGTCGACCAACTCGCTGGCTGCCTTGCGGTTGGCGACGATCTCGGTGAGCGGCTTGGAGTCGATCTTCAGTTCGCCGAGCTCTGCGATGAGCGGATCGGCGGCGACGCCGGCCTTGACCGGATATTCATAGTTCGCCTCGGCGTAGATCTTCTGCGCCTCGTCGGAAACCAGATATTCCAGCAGCTTCACCGCTTCTTCCTTGTTCGGCGCGTGCTTGGCGACGGCAGCGCCCGAGATGTTCACATGGGTGCCGTCGTCCCTGAAGTTCGGCAGAAGAACCTTGATGGCGTCGGCCCACTGCTTCTGCTCGTCGCCGCCCTTGCCCGAGCGCATCAGGCCCACATAATAGGAGTTGGCGACGGCAATGTCGCAGACGCCGCCCAGAATGTCCTTGGCGCCCTCGCGGTCGCCTCCGGCTGCCTTGCGAGCGAGGTTGTCCTTGAGGCCGGTCAGCCACTTCTCGGTTTCCTCCGCGCCGTAGTGGGCGATGTAGTCGGCGATCAGGGCGGTGTTGTAGGGATGCTGGCCGGAACGGATGCAGATCTTGCCCTTCCATTTCGGGTCGGACAGGTCCTCATAGGTGATGGCGTCGAGATCGAGGTCGCTGGCGGCGTAGACCACGCGGGCGCGCATGGACAGGCCGAACCAGTTGCCGGCTGCGTCGCGGAGCTGGGCGGGGATCGCCTCGCTCAGCACGGCGGATTCCACAGGCTGGGTCACGCCCTTGTCGACCAGATCGACGAGATTGCCGGCATCGACCGCCATCAGGATGTCGGCCGGGGAGCTTTCGCCTTCGGAAGCCACGCGCTCGGCAAGCCCGTCCTTGAGGAAGACGGTGTTGACCTTGATGCCGGTGGAGGCGCTGAAGGAATCCAGCAGGGGCTGGATCAGGCCGGGTTCGCGGGTGGTGTAGATGCTCACCTCGGCTGCCGAGACCACATTGGCAACGGCAAGTAATGAGGCGGCGGCGAGAAGCGTCGTCTTGAAATGTGCGTTGCGCATGGAACCTGTCCTCCTGTGTTGAGCTTCCACATGCGCTGCATCATTTATGATCCAGATAGTCAAGTTTCCTTGGGCCAGTTTGGGCCAGATCACAGAAAGTTTATCGGCGTGATGGTCAGGAGGCTGCGAACGCCAGAACCGTATCCGGGTCGATGCTGAAGCCCAGCCTGCCGTCGCGTATCCGCAGGCGTTGCGTGGTGCGCATGGTGAGCGGCGCCTCCAGCCCCTCGACATTCAGTTCGATCTGCTCGATCTCGCCGCGGAAGCTGCGCGACCGCACCGAGCCGGAGAGGGCGCCTTCGGCAAGGCAGGGGCACACGGCCTGAGGACGGATGAAGGCCAGCGCTTCGCTTCCTTCGGCAACATCAAGCCTGCATGGAAACACGCCGAGCGCCGTGTGCAGCCGCCCATTGCGGTAGGTGCCGGGTATCCGGTTGAAGGTGCTGAAGAATTCAGCCGCATAACGGTCGACGGGCGTGTCGTGCAACTCGCGGCCGGTGCCGCTCTGGACGATGCGTCCGGACTTCATCAGCACGACGCGGTCTCCGGTGGACAGGGCCTCTTCGGGATCGTGGGTGACAATGATGGCGGTGGTGTCGGTGCGGCGCAGCAGGGCGATGGTGTCGTGGCGCACCCGCTCGCGCAGGTCGCGGTCGAGATTGGAGAAGGGTTCGTCCATCAGCACCACCGAAGGCTGGGGTGCCAGCGCGCGTGCCAGGGCCGCGCGCTGCTGCTCTCCGCCCGAAAGCATATGCGGATAGCGATCCGCCATGGCCGAGAGCGCCGTCAGTTCCAGAAGCATGGCCACGCGGGCGCGTGCGTCCTCACGCGCCCATTTGCGCAGGCCGAACATGACATTCTGTTCGATGGTCAGGTGCGGGAACAGGGCATAGTCCTGAAAGACGAAGCCGATGTTGCGCATCTCGGGCTCTACGAATACGCCGGAACCCGCCAGTTCCCTGCCATCCAGCCGCAAGGCTCCGCTGTCCGGCTGCTCGATGCCGGCGATCAGGCGAAGCAGCGTGGACTTTCCGCAGCCCGAATGGCCGACGAGGCAGACGATCTGCTTCGGCTGGATGGCCAGATCGACCGGACCAAGTGCGAAACCGGGGCCAAGACGGCGGGCGAGCTTGTCGATTTCCAGAACCGGTGCCGGACCTTTCGCGTTGCCATGAAGTTGCTCCGCCACGAAACCATCCTTTCGCTTACGCCTCGCAAGCCGGGCTATATGGTCGCGCTGCCCGGATCAAGCATGCAGCGGCCCGGTGGACCAAAGGACCACGCGGTTCATGCGCATTGCAAGAGCCGTCATCGCCCTTTACTGCGGGGAACGGTTTTTAAGCCGGCTTTGCAATCCGGCACCACAGCAGGTGGGATGACATGAGCCTTGCCGTCTTCAGCGCCGTCCTGGCCGCGGCACTGATGCATGCTTCGTGGAACGCCCTGATCAAGGTCAGGCTCGACCGTTTCGCCTCCATCTCGCTCACCTCGCTCGGCATGGCGGTCACGGCGCTTCCGGTCCTGCCGTTCGTGGACTTCCCGGGTGCCAGCGCGTGGGTATGGATCGGCGTGTCGCTGTGCATGCATATCGGCTACCGGCTGTTCCTCATCCGCGCCTATGAGGTGGGAGACCTCGCGCAAACCTACCCGCTGGCACGGGGCACCGCGCCGCTCATAACCACCATCGGCGGCGTCATCCTCATTCAGGAAGTGCCGGGTCCGTTCGCGCTTGCGGGGATTCTCATGCTTTCGGCAGGCACCTTCCTGATGTCGTTGCGCGGTGGCGGACGTCTCGCGGCGCTCAACCCGGCAGCCGTCGGCTATGCGTTGACGACTTCGCTGTTCATCGCCGGGTACACGCTGGCCGATGGCATGGGCGCGCGCGAAGCTACCACAGCGCTGAGCTATGCCGCCTGGCTGTTTGTGTGCGACGGCATCGTCGCCACCGCGGTCGCACTCGTGTTCCGGGGTCGGCGTCTGGCGCGGACACTGGCTGTCGAATGGCGCATCGGCCTGCTCACGGGTTTTCTCAGCGGTGCGGCCTACGCAATCGCCATGTGGGCGATGACGAAGGCGCCAATCGCTTCCGTGGCGTCGCTGCGCGAGACCTCCATTCTTTTCGCCATGGCGATCTCGGTCTTCGCGCTCGGCGAGAAAATGACCGGCTGGCGGGCGGCCTCGGCCCTGTGCATCGTGGCGGGGGTCGTGGCGTTGCGGCTCAGCTGACAATAGTCAGGTCGGCGGAAGAGACGAGGCTTTGGCCGCATCGATGATCCGGCCAAGCAGATCGTGCAGGCTGTCCCGGTGGCCGGTGCGGCCGGACGGCGCGTTTTCGTCGGAGGTCATGACCACCGTCAGGCCGACGGACGGGACGATGTAGAGCATCTGACCGCCATATCCCCAGGCATAGGAGACATCCTCGCCGGCAATGCTGCGCCGGAACCAACCGTAGCCGTAGCCGTCCTGCGTGAAGTGCGAACGGGTGCGCATTCGCCACGATTCCCCGATCCAGTCTTCGGAGATCACACGCTTGCCGCTGCCGGCGATGCCGCCTTGCCGATACATCTCGCCGAAGGCCAGAAGCGAGCGCGGGCTCATCGCCATCTGGTTGCCGCCGAAATAGATTCCCTGCGGGTCGCGGTCCCACGAAGTGATCGAGAAGCCGTCCAGCCCGGAAAACCATTCCCGCGCCAGCGCGAGGGTGGATTTCCCGCCGACCTGCGTAAGGATTGCGGACAGAAGATGCGTCGAGCCCGTCGAATAGAGCATCGATCCGCCGGGCTCATCCACGAAGGGCCGGGTCATCACGAAGCGAACCCAGTCGCGGCTGGCCACCCAGCGCCCGTAATTCGCCCCCGATGTCCGTTCCAGCCCGGCCTGCATCGACAGAAGGTGGCCGATGGTGATTTCGCGCAGGCGCGGGTCCGGATCATCGGGAACGTATCTTCCAAGCAGGGCGGCGACGGGCTGGTCGACGCCCTTTATCAGGCCCTTGTCGATGGCGATGCCGACCATGGCGGAGACGATGACCTTGGAGGCGGACTTGATGTTGGAGGGAGCGCTCACCGAATGGCCGCGATAGCTGCGCTCGGCCACAGTCTCGCCGTCATGGGCGACGACGACGGTGCGCAGCGGCGTCAGGTTGCCGGCATCGTCGAGGATGCTCTCCAGCCGCTCCCGCATCCCGGCCTGTGCCAAGGCCGATGCTTCGAAAAGACATATCCAGACGAGCGCTGCGGCCGATATGGCGATGGCTCTCATGCTTGCGCTCCGGGCTTTAACCGGGCCGTCAGCGCGACAGCCGGCGAAGATTCGCACGGACCTTCCTGCGATAGCCTTTGGCCACGGTTCCGGGCGATGCGCCGCCGGCGATCTTCGTCGATGCCTGTGCCGCGGCAACGAGCTTTTCGCCGATCATCCTGCGCGCTTCACGTTCTCCTCTTTTGCCGCCCATGGCAAGTTTCATGGTCCGCAGCCAGATCACCTGCTGGGCCTCGATGCCGAGCATGGTCATGTCGAACCAGAAACGCAGCATGTCTGCCTCCGTCAAAGCCGGGGCAACAACGCAAAAGGAGGGGCATGGTTCCCCGGGGTCGTGGCGATGGGGCCGGATTCGGGCGTACTGGCGCGGGCCTGCGTCGTCTTGACGCTTCCGGTATCGTTGCGCATTCTTCAACCTGCGGATGAGCAGAGGAGATATCGCATGGACGATGCAGGTGTGGGCTGGATCGCAGCCATTATAATCGGTGGCCTTGCCGGCTGGATCGCGTCGAGATTCATGAACAGCGATACCGGCGTGTTCATGAACATTATACTTGGAATCATCGGCGCGGCGGTGGCCAGCTTTATCTTCGGCTTCCTTGGCGTCTCGTTCGGCGGCTGGCTCGGATATCTCGTTGCGGGGTTCGTCGGTGCCTGCATCCTGATCTGGGGCGCGCGCGCCGTCAGGAGCTAGCCCATATGGCCGGCAGCGAGGATCCGCCCGGTCATCGCGGTCTGCCCCCGAGGAGGGGGCGGGCCTTCATCTATATCCTTCTGGCCGTTGGCATTGCCATCTGGCTGGCAACGGGCGACTGACCGGCGCCATGCGCCGCCCTGCCGCAATGAGATAAAGCCGGTTCCGGCAATACCGGGAAGATAATCCGTTTTCCCGAAAAGCGGAGGAGATTGCCCGCAAGGGCGAGCGCATTCCGGATGCTGCCGGGGTCAGGAAAGGAGATTGTGAGCAAAGGGTCGGATGGTGGGCGTACCAAGGATCGAACTTGGGACCCCTTCGATGTCAACGAAGTGCTCTCCCGCTGAGCTATACGCCCATCCGATGGCGGGCTTACATCATTTTTGTTTCGGCCCGTCAATAGCGCGGGGCGGAAATTTTGATCGTCTCACGCCGCCTGCAACATCTTTTCCACCTCGTTGACGAGGTCGCGCAGATGGAACGGCTTCGACAGCACCTTTGCGTCGCGCGGAGCCTTGGAATCGGGATTGAGAGCCACCGCCGCAAAGCCGGTGATGAACATCACCTTGAGGTCGGGATCGATCTCGGTCGCGCGGCGTGCCAGCTCGATGCCATCCATCTCGGGCATGACGATGTCGGTCAGCAGAAGCGAGAAGGGTTCTTCGCGCAGACGCTCGTAGGCGCTTGCACCATTGTCGAAATCGCTCACCTGATGGCCGGCGCGCTCCAGCGCCTTGACCAGGAAGCGGCGCATGTCCTCATCATCTTCCGCCAGCAGAATGCGTGCCATACTATCCCGTCCGAATCACCAACTCGGCCGGCTCATGCCAAGCCCGTTATCCGGATTGTATAAGAGTCCGGGGCGGTAAAGATCAAGTGAAGACAGACAGGCCGTTCCTTCGGGGTGCGTGTCGCGAAACGCTGGACTCGCTCCGCGACGGATGGCAGTTTCATGAGAATGAAAGCGCAGTCTCCAAAGGTTCATCGAAATTGACGACAGCGGCCGAGGATTTTTCGGTTGTCCCCGCCTTCGAGGTGCGGTCCGCCGCCGAACAGCGTGTGCCGTTCGTTTTCAGCTCGCCGCACAGCGGGCGCTATTATCCCGAACGGTTCCTCGCCATGAGCCGGCTGGACGGGCGCGACGTGCGCCGCTCCGAGGATTGCTATGTAGACGAGCTGTTCGGAGGCTGTGTCGCGCTCGGCGCGCCGCTGCTGGCGGCCAATTTTCCGCGCGCCTATCTTGATGCCAACCGCGAGCCATGGGAACTCGACCCGCGCATGTTCGCGGAGCCGGTGCCGCCCTACTGCAACATCCGCTCGGCACGGGTGGCCGGCGGGCTGGGCACGGTGCCCAGGCTCGTGGGCGAGGGCTTCGACATCTACGCCGGCCGTTTGCCGCTGGCCGAGGCGGTGACGCGGATCGAGACGGTCTACAAGCCCTACCATGAGACATTGAAGCGGCTGCTCTCGCAAACCCGCACCGAATTCGGCTTCGCCATACTGGTCGACTGCCATTCCATGCCGGCCGGAGTCCGGGTGAGCGACAGCGGGCTGCGGCCGGATTTCATCATCGGCGACCGTTTCGGGACCTCCGCGGCCTCGTCACTCACCGCCACGGCAATCGACCTGCTCTGCGCCATGGGCTACACCGTCGCGCACAACAAGCCCTATGCGGGGGGCTTCATCACCGAGTATTACGGGCGCCCGTCACGCAAGGTCCACGCCTTGCAGATCGAGATCAATCGCGGCCTCTACATGAACGAGCATACGCTTGAAAAGACGGCCG
Source organism: Mesorhizobium sp. (assembly GCA_022833215.1). Classification (GTDB taxonomy): domain Bacteria; phylum Pseudomonadota; class Alphaproteobacteria; order Rhizobiales; family Rhizobiaceae; genus Mesorhizobium. The sequence goes on from JAIPUZ010000070.1 coordinate 12,622, forward strand.
GTTTCGATGCGCTGGCCGAAGACATGACGCGGTTTTGCGCGGACCTCATGGCCCTGAGCGATCATCATTTCCGGGCTCCTCCTCTGGCGGCAGAGTAAGGTGTTCCGTGCCCCCGTGACTTTGGCGCATGCTTTGCTATGACAAGGTTGAGGGACAAGGATCGGGCCCGCCTCATCGACCAGGAGACAGAATTGCACATTTCACCCGAATTTCTTCGGCGGGTCGCCGGGGTTGCTGCGGCCGAGACCCTTCCGCGCTTCCGTACCCAGGGCGCTGTCGACAACAAGGAGGCGGTTGGATTCGACCCTGTGACGGAGGCCGACCAGCAGGCGGAGCTTGCGATCCGCCGCCTGATCAATGAGGAGTTCCCGGACCACGGCATTCTGGGCGAGGAGCATGGCAGCGAAAACCTTTCCAGCCGCCATGTGTGGGTGATCGACCCCATCGACGGCACCCGCGCCTTCATTTCCGGCCTGCCGGTGTGGGGCACGCTGGTGGGGCTGACCGTCGACGGCGATGCGGTGGCGGGAATGATGTCCCAGCCTTTCACCGGCGAGCTGTTCTATGCCGACGGATCGGGCTCGCACTATGACGGGCCGGGCGGCCCCCGCCAGCTTGCGACCCGCAAGACGGTGAATCTCGCGGAGGCAATCTCTTTCACCACGACGCCGGCCCTGTTCAGGGGCGATATGCGCCAGCGCTACGACAGCTTCGAAAGCAAGGTGAAACTGGCCCGCTATGGCGTCGATTGCTACGCTTTCGCCATGCTGGCGGCCGGCTCGGTCGACGTCGTCATGGATCCGGGGCTGAAGCCATACGACATCGTGGCTCTCATCCCGATCATCGAGCAGGCGGGTGGCGTTGTCACCACCTTCGAGGGTGGGCCGGCCGAAAACGGCGGCGACATTCTGGCTGCCGCCACGCCGCAATTGCATGAGGCGGCCATGGCTGCCTTGCGCGGCTGATCGGGCGCTGCATTGCGAGGCTGATCGGGTCAGGCAGCGGTGAAGATATCTTCCTCGTTGCCGGGCACGAAGGCATCGAAGGCGGCCAGGAACTGTTCGCGGTAGAAGTCCGCCTCCTGCAGGATCTCGTGGCGGGCGCCATCGATGGTGAGCAGCGAAGACAGCCGCAAATGCCGGGTGAAATGCGCTATGGCGCGGGTGGAGACGATCCTGTCGGCCCCGGCCGCGACGATGAGCGTTGGAACGCGCATGTTTGCCATGAACTGCGGGTCGCCGATCTTGAGAACCGCTTTGCTCGCTTCGCGCAGCCAGCGCACGGTCGGACCCTTGAGCGCCAGTTGCGGGTGCGTGTCATAGACGGAGGTATTGCGCCGGAATCGCACCGGATCCGAGGTCAGATCGCTGATCCCGAACGGCGCCGCGCCTTTCTGGCTGCTGCTTCTGACATACATGCGACCGAGCCCCACGAGCATCAACGCCGTGGTCATCAGGCGGATCGTCTTCATCGAATAGCGCTGGTCGGGGATGCCGAGGAAGGGCGTGAGCAGCACCATGCGCTGAACGCGGTTGACCAGCGTGGGCGAGGCCAGCAGGGCGATCAGCGCGCCGGTGGAGTGGGCGAGGATGTAATAGGGACCGCGGCAATCGGGCAGCACGATCTCCCTGAAGAATATTTCCAGATCGTCGGTGTAGTCGCGGAAGCTTTTCACATAGCCGCGCCGCGGATCGCGGATCAGCCGGTCGGAAGCGCCCTGTCCGCGCAGATCGAAAGTTGCGGTGCCGAGGCCCCGGGCAGACAGGTCGCGAATCGTCTCGAAATATTTCTCGATGCACTCGTTGCGGCCTTGCAGCAGGATCACGGTACCTTTTTCCGGTCGCCCGGCCGGTGCGAAACGGGCATAGCGAATCTGCCTGCCGTCGCGCGTGCGAAAGAAGCCCCCGACGGCATTGTCGGGAAGCGGATTATCGCTGGTCTGGAAGAAGTGCTCTGTCATCCGGCCGCCGGGCTGCGCTGCGGGTTTCGCCAAGGTGATAGGTAGCGTCGGCGTATATTGCAAAGGAAATCGGGCGCGATTGCCGGGAGGCGGAGCCGGAAGCCGCCTCAGACGACTTCCGGCCACTGTCGGTGCAGGTGAAAGGGACGTTGCACCCGCACCGGCTCAGGTCTGGCATCCGCGCCGTTCCATCGCAGGGGAAGGAATAGAAGGTTCCACCTGAACGGGTTTTGAGCGTGGTGTTCATGGGGCGTTCATCTGCCCGTTTTGCGGGTCTTGAAACCGTTCCGGAAGGCACCCAAATGTACCGTGCGGTCGCCGATGTCGGGGCCGCGGCTCAGGAAGCGCCCAGTCAGGGCTTCCAAAGGGTCACAACGCAAACCTTGTTGCTCGACAGGAGAACACACCATGCGTCACGTCGATTTTTCTCCCCTCTATCGCTCGACCGTAGGCTTCGACCGCCTGTTCACCATGCTGGACTCGCTGGGTCAGCCCGAAGGGGGCCAGTCCTATCCGCCCTACAACATCGAAAAGACCGGTGAGGATGCCTATCGCATTTCCATGGCGGTGGCCGGTTTCGCTGAAGACGAGATTTCCATCGAGGCACACCGCAATGTGCTGACCGTCAAGGGCGAGCGCAACGAAGAGGCGCAAAGCGACGGCTCGGAACTGCTTTATCGCGGCATCGCATCGCGCGCCTTCGAGCGCCGCTTCCAGCTTGCCGACCACGTCGATGTCGTCGGTGCGGCCCTTAAGAACGGGCTGCTGCACATCGACCTGAAGCGCAACATTCCCGAAGAACTGAAGCCGCGCAAGATCGCGATCGCTTCGGTGAGCGCCGACAAGGCCCGGCAGATCGAGGCCAAGACCGTCAACTGATCTTCCCTCACTCCTCCCGAGGGAGAGGCGGCGCGGGGAAACCCGCGCCGCTTTTGCATTTGCGGCGGGTCAGCGGACCAGGTCGGCCAGCCGGTCTATGTCCTGGCTTTGTGTGGCGAAGCTGGTGACGAAACGGTAGATTTTTTCGTCCTCTCCCAATTGCCCGGTAAAGTCTCGCGGTGCCGGCCACTGGTGGAAGGTCGCGCCGGCAGCCTGCAATCTGCCGGCCAGTTCGTCGCCGAATATGGCGAAAACCTCGTTGGCCTGCGGCTGCCATGCAAGGCGCGCGGTAAGGGCCGCGTCGATTGCCCCTGCAAGGCGGGTGGCCATGGCATTGGAGTGGCGGGCGTTCTCGAGCCACAGGTCGTCCTCGAAATAGGCGTCGAACTGGGCGGCGACGAAACGCGATTTGGAAAAAAGCTGCCCGGCACGCTTGCGCAGGAACGCCATCTCGCGCGCCAGATCGAGGTCGAACAACACGACCGCCTCGGCACACCAGCAACCATTCTTGGTGCCGCCGAACGACACCACATCGACGCCGCGTTTCCACGTCATTGCCGCTGGGGTGCATTCCAGAGCGACCAGCGCATTGGCAAAGCGCGCGCCATCCATATGCAGCGGCATGGAGCGGCTTGCGGCGATGGCGGAAATCGCCTCGATATCTTCCAGCGAATAGAGGGTGCCGATCTCCGTCGACTGGGTGATCGATATGGCGGCCGGGCGGCCGGAATGCACGGATTCGGGAAAGAAGCCGCCGAGAGACCGCTCCAGCGCGGCCGGATCGAGGCGGCCAAGCGCGCCTTCGATGCCGAGCAGGCGTCCGCCGCCGGAAAGATATTCCACTGCCCCGCATTCATCTTCCATGATGTGCGATTCGCGGTGGCAGAAGGAGATGCCGCCGGGTTTGCCATAGAGGGCCAGCGACAGCGCGTTGGCCGCCGTCCCGGTCGCAACGAAGAAGACCGCCACCTCGCGTCCGAAGATTTCGCTGAATTTTTCATAGACGGCCTTGTCGAGTTCGCCATCGCCATAGGCCGTGCTGAAGCCACCGGCGGAGCCCGACAGACGGGAGGCAATGGCGGGGTGGGCGCCTGCCCAGTTGTCGGAAGCGAAGAACATTTGCGGCTCCGTTGCTGATGATTTCCGGCGCGCAATTGATCCCTTTCGGCGGCCACTTGCAAGGCGCCGGAAGGCCGGAATGGATCGTGCTGTCCGTCAAAAGCCCTGAATGCGTGCAAGGATCGACTGAAAGTTTCCGTTTCCTGCCAGCCTCCGCAACTTTCTATCCAAAAGAGCAGATTTTTTTCATGAATCGGTCTTGTGCGCTTTTTTGATTTCTGCCATAGAAATTTAGGACAGTAATGCTGTCTTATTTATCCGCGCAAGGCAGTCCGGATCGGAGTATAGTGCGGTCGTCGATCCGACTGGTGGCGCAAGCGGCTTTTCCCCGCCTGCCGGCGGGACGTGAAGAGTTATCGCCAGCGGTTAAGCATACCCACCGGGAGCCGGATGCTCCCCAGGCAAACAGACGCCTCTCCGGCGCGAAAATGGAGGACGACAGCGATGACGCAAGTGACGCCATCTGTGACGACGGATTTCAGGCCGGCCGCACAGACCGGGGCGGCCACCACGAAACGCATCGCTAACCGGGGCATTCCTCCCTCCGCACAGGGCCTCTACGATCCACGCAACGAACACGATGCCTGCGGCGTCGGCTTCATCGCCCAGATGAAGGGCGTGAAGTCGCATCAGATCGTCCGGGACGGCCTGTTCATGCTGGAAAACCTGACCCATCGCGGCGCGGTGGGTGCCGATCCGCTGGTCGGCGACGGCGCCGGCGTGCTCGTGCAGATTCCCGACCGTTTCTTTCGCGAGGAAATGGCGGCGCAGGGCGTCGAGCTTCCGCAGCCCGGCTCCTATGGCGTCGGCCACTGGTTCATGCCGCAGGATGAGGCTGCGCGTGCCCACATCCACGATGTGATCGTCGAATCGGCCCAGTCGGAAGGTATTGCGGTGCTGGGCTTCCGCGACCTTCCGGTGGACAACGCTTCGCTGTCCAGAGCCGATGAGATCGTGGCTGCCGAGCCGTTTCACCGGCAGGTGTTCTTCGGCAGGCCGGCGGATGCCGGTGACGACGACGAATATGAACGGCGGCTGTTCATCCTGCGCAAGGTGATTTCCGGGCGCATCTATGCCGAGAACGACAATCGCGACGTCGGCTCCTATTGCGTGTCGCTGTCGTCGCGCACCATCGTCTACAAGGGCATGTTCCTCGCCAATCAGGTGGGCGCCTATTACCGGGACCTTCTCGATCCGCGTTTCGAATCGGCGCTGATCCTCGTTCACCAGCGGTTTTCGACCAACACCTTCCCGTCGTGGAAGCTGGCGCATCCCTACCGCATGGTCGCGCACAATGGCGAGATCAACACGGTGCGCGGCAACAACAACTGGATGGCGGCGCGCCAGGCGTCGGTGGACAGCGAGTTGTTCGGCAACGACATCTCGAAGCTGTGGCCGATCTCCTATGAGGGCCAGTCCGACACGGCCTGCTTCGACAACGCGCTCGAATTCCTGTTCCAGGGCGGCTACAGCCTCGCCCACGCCATGATGATGCTGATCCCGGAAGCCTGGGCCGGCAACAAGCTGATGAGCGAGGAGCGCAAGGCGTTCTACGAGTATCATGCCGCGCTCATGGAGCCGTGGGACGGACCGGCCGCCGTGGTGTTCACCGACGGTCGCCAGATCGGCGCGACGCTGGACCGCAACGGCCTGCGGCCGGCGCGCTACATCGTCACCGACGACGACCGGGTGATCCTCGCCTCCGAGGCCGGCGTGCTGCCGGTGGCGGAAGAGCATGTCGTCACCAAGTGGCGCTTGCAACCGGGGCGCATGCTGCTGATCGACCTCGAAAAGGGGCGCATCGTCTCCGACGAGGAGATCAAGACCGAGATCGCCACGAGGCACCCCTATGGCAAGTGGCTGGCGAACACGCAGCTCATCCTGGAGGACCTCAATCCGGTCGAGCCGCGCGCGCTGCGCAAGGACGTGTCGCTGCTCGACCGCCAGCAGGCCTTCGGCTACAGCCAGGAAGACCTGAAGCTGCTGATGTCGCCCATGGCGACGACCGGACAGGAAGCCGTGGGCTCGATGGGCACCGACACGCCGATTGCGGCGATGTCGGACAAGCCGAAGCTGCTCTACACCTATTTCAAACAGAACTTTGCGCAGGTCACCAATCCGCCGATCGATCCGATCCGCGAGGAACTGGTGATGAGTCTCGTTTCCTTCATCGGGCCGCGGCCGAACATCTTCGACCTTGTCGGTTCCTCGCGCCGCAAGCGGCTCGAGGTGCGCCAGCCCATCCTCACCAATGCCGACCTGGAAAAGATCCGCTCCATCGGCCATACCGAGGAACGCTTCGACACCAAGACCATCGACATCACCTATTCGGTGACGGAAGGTGCCGAGGGCATGCCGGCGGCCATCGAGCGGCTGTGCGAGCGCGCCGAAGCGGCGGTGGCCGGCGGCTACAACATCATCATCCTTTCCGACCGCCAGATCGGGCCGGACCGCATCGACATTCCGACCCTGCTGGCCACGGCGGCGGTGCATCATCATCTGATCCGCAAGGGGCTGCGCACCTCGGTGGGCCTCGTGGTGGAATCGGGCGAGCCGCGCGAGATCCATCATTTCTGCTGCCTTGCCGGCTACGGCGCCGAGGCGATCAACCCCTACCTCGCCTTCGACACGCTGGTGGACATGCACGCCAGGGGCCAGTTCCCGCCGGAAGTGGACCCGCAGGAACTGGTGACGCGCTATATCAAGTCGATAGGCAAGGGCATTCTCAAGGTCATGTCCAAGATGGGCATCTCGACCTACCAGTCCTATTGCGGCGCGCAGATTTTCGACGCCATCGGGCTGCAATCCGGGTTTGTGGACAAATACTTCACTGGCACGGCAACGCTGGTCGAGGGTGTGGGGCTGGAGCATATAGCGGCCGAGACGGTCGCGCGCCATGCCTCCGCATTCGGCGACGATCCGGTATTGCGCCGGGCGCTCGAAGTGGGCGGCGAATATATGTTCCGCATGCGCGGCGAAGCCCATGCCTGGACCCCCGACGCGGTGGCGACCCTGCAGCACGCGGTGCGGCAGGGATCGGCCGAGACCTTCAGGCAATTTTCCGAACAGGTGAACGACGCCACCGCCAATGCCCATGCCATCCGCGGCCTGTTCAGGATCAGGACGGCCGAGGAGGTCGGCCGCAAGAAGGCAAGGCTGGACGACGTGATGCCGGCGTCGGAGATCGTCAGGCGCTTCTCCACCGGTGCGATGTCGTTCGGTTCGATCTCAAGGGAGGCGCACACCACGCTGGCCATCGCCATGAACCGCATCGGCGGCAAGTCGAACACCGGCGAGGGCGGCGAGGAGCCGGACCGTTACCTGCCTCTGCCGGGCGGCGGGGCCAATCCCGAGCGCTCGGCGATCAAGCAGATCGCGTCCGGCCGCTTCGGGGTGACGACCGAATATCTCGTCAACTCGGACATGATGCAGATCAAGGTCGCGCAAGGGGCCAAGCCCGGCGAGGGCGGGCAGCTTCCCGGCCACAAGGTCGATGCGACCATTGCCAAGACACGGCATTCGACGCCGGGCGTCGGCCTCATTTCGCCGCCGCCGCACCACGACATCTATTCCATCGAGGATCTGGCGCAGCTCATCTACGACCTGAAGAACGTCAACCCGCGCGCCGATGTCTCGGTCAAGCTGGTGTCGGAAGTGGGCGTCGGCACGGTCGCGGCCGGTGTCGCCAAGGCGCGCGCCGATCACATCACCGTCTCCGGCTACGATGGCGGCACGGGCGCTTCGCCGCTCACCTCGCTGAAGCATGCCGGCAGCCCATGGGAGATGGGCCTCGCCGAAACGCACCAGACGCTGGTGCTGAACGGCCTGCGCAGCCGGGTGGCGTTGCAGGTCGACGGCGGTCTGCGCACCGGCCGCGACGTCATCATCGGCGCGCTGCTGGGGGCCGACGAGTTCGGCTTCGCCACCGCGCCGCTGATCGCGGCAGGCTGCATCATGATGCGCAAATGCCATCTCAACACCTGCCCGGTGGGCGTGGCGACGCAGGACCCGGTTCTGCGCAAGCGCTTCAAGGGCACGCCGGAGCATGTCATCAACTACTTCTTCTATGTGGCCGAGGAGGTCCGCGAGCTGCTGGCGGAAATGGGCTTCACCCATCTCGACCAGATCATCGGCAACACGGACCTGCTGGAGAAGCGCGCGCTCATCGAGCACTGGAAGGCCAGGGGGCTCGATTTCTCGCGCCTGTTCCACAAGCCGGACGCGCCGGCCGACCAGACGCATTGGACCGAGCGCCAGAAGCATCCGATCGACGATGTGCTCGACCGCAGGCTGATCGAGCTTGCCGGGCCGGCGCTGGAGGCGCAGCAGGCGGTGAGGATCGAGGTTCCGATCCGCAATGTCGACCGCTCCGCTGGCGCGATGCTGTCCGGCGAGGTGGTGCGCCGCTTCGGCCACAAGGGGCTGAGGCCGGATACGATCTCCGTCACGCTGACGGGAACCGCCGGCCAGTCCTTCGCGGCCTTCCTGTCGCGGGGCGTGTCGTTCGAGCTGATCGGCGACGGCAACGATTATGTCGGCAAGGGGCTGTCCGGCGGCCGCATCGTCATCCGCCCGCCGCATGACGCGAGGATCGTGGCCGCTGACTCCATCATCGCGGGCAACACGGTGCTCTACGGGGCCATCGAGGGCGAAGCCTATTTCGCGGGTGTCGCAGGAGAGCGTTTCGCGGTGCGCAATTCCGGCGCCGTCGCCGTTGTCGAGGGCGTGGGCGACCACGGCTGCGAATATATGACCGGCGGTGTCGTCGTGGTGCTCGGGCGCACGGGGCGCAATTTCGCGGCCGGCATGTCCGGCGGCGTGGCCTATGTGCTCGACGAGGAAGGCGATTTCGCGCAACGCTGCAACATGGCCATGGTCGAGCTGGAACCGGTGCCGGAAGAGGACGACATCCTCGAAAAGCTGCACCATCATGGCGGCGACATTGCCCACAAGGGCAGGGTCGACGTCTCCGGCGACATGACCAGCCATGACGAGGAGCGTCTTTACCAGCTCATCCTCAATCACGTTCATTACACGGGCTCGCAGCGTGGCCGCACCATTCTCGACAACTGGGCAAGCTACCGGCCGAAATTCCGCAAGGTGATGCCGGTCGAGTACCGGCGCGCCCTGCAGGAGATGGAGCGGGCCCGCATGAACGTGGCGGCGGAATAGGAATGAGCACGCTGCTCTTCCTTTACGGCGTTCCGCCGGATCACAAACCGGGGGCGCGTCCGCGCCGGATCGCCGTGGGTCCGTATGGATCCGCTTCGCGATCAGACCGTTTGTGAGGGCATCGGATCGTTCCGAAAAGAACGGCATCGATCTTCGATCCCATGCTCCAGAGCGGGGAGCCAGGCTTGATCCGGCTTCCCCCGCGCCGGGATGCGAACGCGCCCGGACCGGACAGCACCCGTACGAACGGCCCGCAAGCCATGCGCCTGCGTGCCGCACGCAAAGGTCAAGGAACCATAATGGGCAAGGTAACAGGTTTTCTGGAGATCGACCGGCAGGTCCACAAGTACCAGCCGGCCTCCGATCGCATACGTCATTTTCGTGAGTTCACGCTTCCCCTGTCGGACAGCGAGGTGGAAAAGCAGGCTGCCCGCTGCATGGACTGCGGCATCCCTTTTTGCCATGGACCGACCGGCTGCCCGGTGCACAACCAGATCCCCGACTGGAACGACCTCGTTTACAATGGCGAGTGGGAGACGGCGATCCGCAACCTGCATTCCACCAACAATTTTCCCGAGTTCACGGGCCGCATCTGCCCCGCGCCGTGCGAGGAAGCCTGCACGCTGAACCTCGAGGACATTCCCGTCGCCATCAAGACGGTGGAACAGGCGCTGGCCGACAAGGCCTATGAGATCGGCTACATACGGCCCTATCCGCCGCAGACGAAAACCGGCAAGCGCGTCGCCATCATCGGCTCGGGGCCGGCAGGCATGGCGGCCGCCCAGCAGCTCGGGCGTGCCGGTCACGAGGTGCATGTCTACGAGCGCGAGAGCCGCCCCGGCGGGCTGATGCGCTACGGCATCCCGGATTTCAAGATCGAGAAGCACTTCATCGACCGGCGCATCGAGCAGATGCAGGGCGAGGGCGTGACGTTCTTCTGCGGCGTCAACATCGGTGTCGACAAGAGCGCCGAAAGCCTGCTGTCCGACTATGACGCCGTGCTGTACTGCGGTGGTTCCGAAACGCCGCGCGCCGCCGGCATTCCCGGCGCCGATCTCGAAGGCGTGCATGACGCCATGCCCTATCTGGTGCAGCAAAACCGCCGCGTCGGCGGGGAAGACATCCAGTCGGTGGCATGGGCAGCGCCTGAACTCCTCGCCAACGGGCAGCATGTCGTGGTGGTCGGCGGCGGCGATACCGCTTCCGACTGCGTCGGTACGGCCTTCCGGCAGGGAGCGGTGCGCGTGACCCAGCTCGACATTCGCCCCCAGCCGCCCGAGAAGGAAGACAAGCTTTCGGTATGGCCCTACTGGGCCACCAAGATGCGCACTTCCTCGTCGCAGGCAGAAGGGGCAAAGCGCGAGTTCCAGGTGGCGACGCTGGAATTCATGGGTGAGGACGGCAAGCTCATCGGCGTGAAGTGCTGCGAAGTGGACGAGAGGCGCAAGCCGATTGCCGGCAAGGAATTTATCATCCGCGCCGACCTCGCCTTCATCGCCATCGGCTTCGCGGGTCCGTTCCCGAAAGGCGTCCTGTCGGAACTCGACGGGCGCATGAAGACGATGATCGACAACCGCCGCTCCACAAACGTCGCCGCCAACGACCGCGACTACCGCACCAGCATCGACGGGCTGTTCGCAGCCGGGGATGCGCGGCGCGGCCAGTCGCTGGTGGTGTGGGCGATCCGCGAGGGGCGTCAGGCGGCGCGCGCCATCGACGAGGCGCTGATGGGAGCGTCGCTGCTGCCACGGTAAAAGCGGCCCGCCAATGCGCGCCGGTCAGTTTTCGCGTGCTACCGAGCCCGTCGTGTCTTTTCCGGGAGCCGCGGCGGCCTTGCGCTGCGGCGGCCATGCGAAATCGTCGGCCCGGCCGGGAGAGGCGGTGACGGGTTGCGGTTTGTCCTGCGCTTTCCCGGTCTCGCCGGCCAGAACCGGCAGCGAGGCGCCGAGCAGTTCCGTGCCGCCATCCAGGGCCGGATCGCTGAGCAGCATGGGCGGCGTGCGGTCGATGCTGGCCGGCGCCAGCGGCGCATCGGCGGAGCCGGGTTCGGGGACGAGCGGGGCGGGGGCCGCCGTCGTTGCATTGGGTGACGCGAGGCCGAGCAGCTTGAGCAGCGGCTTTTCGGTGTAGAACGCCACCTTGCGCTTGCCGGCGCGCGTCATGTTGATGCCGTCCTCGGCGCGCAGGGTTACCGGCTGGCCGTTGATGTCGGGACCTCTGGAGATGAAAGCGCCGTTCTCGTCGACGAAGCCTTCCCAGATGTCCACGAATTCGCCCCCGGCGCTTTCGGCCGCATCGCGATAGATCTCGTTCAGGGCGAGCATGTCCGAGGTCATGCTGCCCGGCCGGAAGGAGGGCATTCCGACCCACAGGAACGGCAGCTTCGCCCCGGAGAAGTGCTTTCCGAAGTTCACCGTGCGTTTCTTGTACTCCTGCGTCCAGCCTTCCGTTCGCGGCGCTTCGCGGGCATCGCCGACCTTCATCTGCTGGCGGTCGTTGGAACCCATCATGATCAGCACGACGGCCGGCTTTTCCGCTTCCAGCATGGGACCGATCTCGCGCGGCCAGTTGTAATAGTCGTCACGGACGAAACCGGAGGAGCCGTTCGAGCGGTCCACCACGCGTACGGCAGGGTTTTCGGCGAAAACGGTCGTCAGCCCATCGGCGAGGCCGCTCGCCATGAAATCGCCGACGACCAGCACCACGCTTGCATCTGCCGCTTTCTCAACGACAGTCACCGGCGGCGAAGCCGGTTCGGCCGGTTTGCTGCGCACCGTGGCTTTCTTGCGCGGAGCGGTCGCCTTAGGCTGCGTTTTCTGGGGAACGTTTGCCGGAGGTTCCACACGCTCGGCGCGGCGGGGGGAAAACAGGTTGCGCAGCCATGGCCGCAATTGCAGGTCCTGCGCGAATGCCGGCGAGACCTGCAATATTGCGCCTGCGCCAAAGGCCAGCACGATGATGCCCGCAAAAGCGGGCTTCACGATCCTTCGGACCCTTTGCATCGTTGGCACAGCCAAGCCGACCCCTCCTTGCGGCCTATCTCCGGGAAAGTGCCGGTTGCAAAACGGCACCCGGCGATCAGGTCGTCGCTACTGCTTGCGCCGCAGCCGCGACAGCACTTCCATGCTGGGATGGCCGTCCTGCTGCATTCCGGCCTGTGCCTGGAAGGCGATGATCGCCGCCCTCGAGCCGGAACCGATCTTACCATCGAACTTGCCGGTATAGTAGCCGTACTGCGAAAGGCGCTGCTGCAATTCCTGGCGCTCGACGAAGCTGAGCTTGGTGAAGGGGCGGTTCCAGTCCCGCACCAGCCCGCCATAACCGGCGATCTCGTCGGCGAGCAGACCGACAGCCAGAGCGTATTTGTCGGCATTGTTGTAGCGCTTGATCACCGAAAAATTCTTGATGACAAGGAAGGCCGGTCCCTGGCGCCCATCCGGAACCTTGAGCTCGGCCTGGTCCGAACCGCTGACGAAGGGCTTGCCGTTGGCGCGCCTGACGCCGATCGAGGCCCACTTGTCGAGCGACATGGTGCCGCTCGGGAACTTGCGGCCCGGCGGCAGCACCACCTCGTAGCCCCAGGTCCGTCCGCTCTGCCAGCCATTCTTCGCCAGAAGATTGGCGGCGGTGGCCAGCGCGTCCGGCACCGAACTCCAGATGTCGCGCTTGCCGTTGCCGTCCATGTCGACCGCATAGGCCTGATAGGAGGTGGGGATGAACTGGGTGTGGCCCATCGCGCCGGCCCACGAGCCGGTAAGATGGCTTTCGTCGATGTCGCCGGTTTGCAGGATTTTCAGCGCGGCGATCAGCTGGGTGCGCGCAAATTTGGCGCGGCGCTGGTCGGCATAGCCCAGCGTGGCGAGCGAACGGACTACGGAGCGCATCACATCGTCGCGCTTGAGGATTTCGCCATAGTTGGATTCCATCGACCAGATGGCCAGCAGGACATGGCGGTCAACGCCGAAGCGCTTTTCGATGCGGTCGAGCCATGGCTTCCACTTTCGCGCCATCTCGCGGCCGGTCGCGACCGACTCGTCATGGACGCGATTGTCGAAATAGTCCCAGGCCGGCGCCACGAACTCGGGCTGGAAGCGGGCCTTTTCGAGAACGACCGGGTCGATATCGGTGATCCCCCGGAAGGCCCGGTCGTAGACAGCGCCGGAAACGCCGTTCTGGACGGCTGTGTTGCGAAAATCGGAAACCCACTTGCGGAAGCCCGCATCGGCAAAAGCTGACCCTGCCGGCAACAGCAAGGCGAATGACAGGCTTGCCACGGTCAGGGCGCGCAGGAAGGGGCGAGCTTTGCGATCGGACATCTGGTTCTCCTGAGATATGCCGGAAAGCCAATCTATTGTCGGAATTGGGTTAGGATTTAGTTTACCATAGGCGCCGCGGGGAACGAAAATATGCACAGGCAGTTTAAGCCAGGACCGCCCGAATTTAGCCATTCAGCATTCCTCAATGTCGGCATGTGATTGTCCGGCCGTTTGACGGCAGGCATTTAAGAGAGTGAGACGCTTAGATTATGAAGAAAGTAAGAAAGGCAGTCTTCCCGGTCGCCGGGTTGGGCACGCGCTTCCTTCCGGCCACCAAAGCCATTCCAAAGGAAATGCTGACGGTGGTCGACCGGCCAGTCATTCAATATGTGGTCGATGAGGCGCGGGAAGCCGGCATCGAACACTTCATCTTCGTCACCGGCCGCAATAAGGCCGTGATCGAGGATCATTTCGATATCCAGTTCGAACTCTACGACACGCTCGAACAGCGCGGAAAGAGCGAGGTTCTCGAGCGCCTGCAACAGCTTCAGCCGTCTCCGGGACAGACCAGCTTCACGCGCCAGCAGGTTCCGCTCGGCCTCGGGCATGCCGTCTGGTGCGCGCGCGAACTGGTGGGAGACGAGCCCTTCGCGCTGCTTTTGCCGGACATGATCATGCAGTCCCGCAAGAGCTGTCTCGCCTCGATGGTGGAGCTTTATGAAAACACCGGGTCCAACATCGTGGCCGTTCAGGAATGCGATCCGGCCGAGACTCACAAATATGGCATTGTCGGGCGCGGAGAGGCCGCACACACAGGGTTCCGCATCACCGGCATGGTCGAGAAGCCGGCGCCGGGCACGGCACCTTCCAATCTCTACATCAACGGCCGTTATATATTGCAGCCGGAGATTTTCGGCATTCTCGAAGGGCAGGAGCGGGGCGCAGGCAACGAAATCCAGCTCACCGACGCCATGTTGCGCCTCGCCAGGGACCAGCCCTTCTACGGCTATCGCTACGAAGGCCGGACCTATGACTGCGGCTCGCCTGAAGGTTTCGTGGAGGCCAATGTGGCCTTCGCGCTGTGGCGCAGCGATCTGAGCGCCTCGATGGCCGGCTCCATCCGTTCGTTGCTGGACGAGATCAAGCCCGCCTGATCCGCCGCGAAGCATCGCTCCCGCGAGCGGGCGGCTTCTGCCGCCCGTTTCGCCCGCAGGGGCAGCGGCGGCTCAGCGTCTTGCGGTAATGCCGAGGAAGATGCTGTTGGTCTTCGCGTCACGTCCGGCGCCGTTGCCGTCCAGCGTTTCGTGGCGTGCGCGTACGGTAAGGCCCGTATAGCGGTTCATCCACCAGGTAAGCCCGGCTTCGGCCGTGTAGATCAGATCGCGGTCATCCGAGCCGGTGTATTCACGCCAGTCGAAGCCGAGCAGCGCGTTGGCCGTCAGATTGGCGCGGATCTGACGTTCGCCTGTCAGGCGCAGCGCGTACAGCACCGAGCCGCTCTCGCCGGCGGCGGTTGCGCCCTCAAAGGTGGTGGAGCCGCGCAGGTGCAGGTCGGTACCGCGCTGTGGCGACCATCTGACGGTGCCATCGATGGTGGCGGCGGACAGGGCGGCGAGCCGGTCGTCATCGAAGCTCTCGCGCAACCAGCCGGCGGCAAGCTCGCCGCCGAACTTCTCGCCGAGATCGAATTGCATGCCTGCTCTTGCGCCCAGCCGGTCGGATGAACGGCGATATCCGCTCGGGTCGACGCGCTCGTCATAGATGCGCCTGCCGCCCTCGATTTCGACGAACGGTGTCAGGGCTGGGGAAATTTCGTAACCGGTGTGCAGCCGCGCCGTATAGAGCGTCGAACTGCGGTGCTTCTGGGAAAGCGTGCCGCCGTTGGACAGTTTCGCGTCCTCATAAACGGTGCGCAGCGCTTCGCCTGTGAGGCCGAACCGCAGCTTGCCCAGCGATTTTTCAATGCTGGCGCTTCCGTCGAACTGATGGCTGGTCGGCTGTGAAGCCGTGCCGGGGATGGCAATCGGCGACGATGCCGATTCGGGCGCTGCCTCGTAGCCAAGCCGGGCCGTCGCCCGCCAGTCGCGTTCGAGGTCCAGGTTGAGCGTTCCCTCGATCCGGCCGCGCACGTCATCCAGATGCTGCCCGGAGAGAGATTTGCGCCAAGTCGTATAGCCGGTGATTTCAGCCGAATGCCGGCTCCAGTCCGAGGTGGCGTTCAGGCGCAATGT
Source organism: Mesorhizobium sp. (assembly GCA_022833215.1). Lineage (GTDB taxonomy): Bacteria > Pseudomonadota > Alphaproteobacteria > Rhizobiales > Rhizobiaceae > Mesorhizobium. Next base: position 28,239 of record JAIPUZ010000070.1, read on the forward strand.
GGTTTCCGACAGCACCGCGGATTCGCCCCCGGCGCTTCCATCGGCATTGGAGGTGGCAGTCAGGCCCTGTTCGAGCGATGGCCGCAGCAGGAACGTGCCGAGCTGGATGCCGGGAGCGGCGAACGGGTCGTCCTCGGGTGCCCTGCCTATCTGTTCGATCGCCCCGGTATGTTCCTCACGCTGGTTCTGCCGCGTCGGTTCTTCCGCCACCACGGCGCCGGCGCGCGGATTGGGAGGGGCGCCTGTGGCGGGCTCCTCTACCGTTGCGGCCCTGCGTCGGGGTCGGGGCTCCGGCGCGTCAGGCGTCTCGCCCAGCGGGGTATCGACAAGAGGCTCTATGCCTCGTGCGGCGCTGCTGTCCGGAGTCAATTCTTCATTGGCCAGAGCGCGCAGAGGCTGCGTTGGCCGCACGGGTTGCTGCACGCGGATATCGAGCACCAGCGGCTCGTTCATGTTGCCGCGCAGTTCCATGTCCTGGGCCTGAACAGGAAAAGCCGGCACCATTATGCCGGTCGCAAGCATGAGCGTGCGCAGTTTTCCCACGCGCCGAACCGTTCCCGATATCGAGTTGAAACGCGGCATCACGACCTCAAAGGCGCGGGCGCGCCATGCTTACCGAACCGTAAATCGCGATGGTTAATGGAGGGTTGAAACGGGCATGGGCGTGGGGAAATGGATGCAAATTATTGGACAGGCGACGCCCGACGCGCTAATCGCACGCCCATGACCATGCCAAAGACCTCCGAACATCCGCATGCAGCTGTCGAATCGGCGCTGCGAACCCTTGCCACCGGACAGGAAGGGCTGAATGCCCTTGCCCAGGCCTTGCAGAACGGGCTGGCGGCCCCGTTCCGCAAGGCGGTCGACACCATTTCGGCCATCAGGGGCCGGGTGATCGTCACCGGCGTCGGCAAGAGCGGCCATATCGGTTCCAAGATTGCGGCAACCCTTGCCTCGACCGGGACGCCGGCCTTTTTCGTCCATCCTTCGGAAGCCAATCACGGCGACCTTGGCATGATCGCGCCGGACGACGCCATCATTGCGCTGTCCTGGTCGGGCGAGACGGCCGAGCTGAAGGGTATCATCGCCTATTCGCGCCGTTTCTCCATTCCGATGATCGCCGTTACCTCCGGCGAGAACTCCGCACTGGCGCGCGCATCCGACGTGGTGCTTCTTCTGCCCCGTGTGGCGGAAGCCTGCCCGCACGGACTCGCGCCCACGACCTCCACGCTGTTGCAGCTCGTCACCGGCGATGCGCTGGCCATCGCGCTTCTGGAGGCGCGGGGCTTCACGCCCGAGCATTTCCGCACATTCCATCCGGGTGGGCAGTTGGGAGCGAATCTGATGCGCGTCGCGGAGATCATGCGCGTCGGAGACCAGATTCCGGTCGTGCGTCCCGGCACCGGGATGCCCGAAGCGGTGGCGATGCTGGCGCAGAAGCGCGTCGGCTGCGTGTGCGTGGTGGGCGACGACGGCAAGCTGGTCGGCATCATCACGGATGGCGATCTTGCCCGCAACCTGCATCGCAACCTTGCCGAGACAGCGGTGGACGATGTGATGACGCGCTCGCCCAAGACCATAGACCCCGACATGTTCGCGGGCGCGGCGGTCGCGCTGCTCAACCAGCACTCGATCAGCGCGCTGGTGGTGGCCGAGGAAGGCCGGCCGGTCGGCATCGTGCATTTCCACGACCTGCTGCGCGTGGGTGCTGCCTGATCCGCTTTCCTTCGGGCTTTGCCGAAAAGCCTTGACCTTCCAGCGCTGGAAGGTGGCAATCTGCGCCGTATCGACAATGGCTGGATTGCTGGAAGGAAACCGTGATGAGCACACCGAACCGCCGTACCATGCTGGGCCTGACCGCGGCGGGCCTGAGGGCCCTGCTGTTCGCAAGGCATGCGGCAGCGGCACACCCCGTCGTGGACGTGGCGCGCTCACCCACTTGCGGATGTTGCGGCGGCTGGATCGGGCATATGCGGGCGGAAGGCTTCACTGTCCGGGACCGCCTGACAGACGATCTCGCGCCTTTGAAATCCCGGCTCGGCGTTTCGGCGGATCTGCAATCGTGCCACACCGCGACGGTGGATGGCTATGTCATCGAAGGCCATGTGCCAGCCCGGGAGGTTCGCCGCCTGCTGGAAGAGCGGCCATCCGCAATCGGCCTAGCCGTGCCCGGCATGCCGATGGGATCGCCGGGAATGGAGACCGGTGGAGCGGCGGTTTCCTATGAAGTGCTGCTGTTCGGGGCCGAGCGCCAGAGTGTGTTCGCCAGATATTGACTGCCGCTATTCGACTTTTTCGACTGTCAGTTCCAGATCGGTGTCGGCCGCGCCGGTGACGCGCACGCGCGTTCCCACGGGCAGGTCCGGGCCGCTTACCCGCCACAGCGTGTCGCCGAGCTGGACACGGCCGCGTCCGTCGCGGATCGGCTCCATCAGCGTCGCGGTGCGGCCGATCATCTGCTCGCTGCGCCGGTTGAGAAGGGGCTGGTCGGTATTCCCCTGCCGCGAAGCGACGACTTTCCTGCCGATATAGGCCGAAAGGAGCGACAGGATCAGGAACAGCAGGACCTGCACCTGCCAGCCCCAGAACGCGCTCTCCCACAGAAGCAGCGACGCCGCGCCGACGATGAGCGCGGCTATGCCGATCCACAGCAGGTAGACGCCGGGCGCGAAGATTTCGAGACCGAGCAGGACGAGACCGAAGACCACCCAGTTCCACGGCCCGAGTTCGGAAATGACGCGCGCGATCATGGTTGCTACCTGCCGTCAGCCTCAGTTGTCGGTCGAGCGGACCGCGGGCGGGCGGGCGCCCGACTGGCGCTGCGCGCCACCGCCATTGCCGAAGACTTCCTTCGTGATTTCGCCGATGCCGCCCAGCGTTCCGATCAGCGAGGATGCCTCCATCGGCATGAGCACCACCTTTGAATTGGTGGCGGAGCCGATCTTGGCCAGCGCCTCGGTGTATTTCTGGGCCACGAAATAGTTCAGCGCCTGAAGGTCGCCCTTGGAGATGGCTTCCGACACGACCTGCGTGGCGCGGGCTTCCGCTTCGGCCGCACGCTCGCGGGCCTCGGCGTCGCGGAAGGCGGCCTCGCGCCGGCCTTCCGCTTCGAGGATCTGCGACTGCTTGAGACCCTCGGCGGTGAGGATCTGGGCGCGTTTGTCGCGCTCGGCCATCATCTGGCGGGCCATGGATTCGACCAGATTGGCGGGCGGATTGATGTCCTTGATCTCGACGCGGGTGACCTTGATGCCCCATGGGTGCGCGGCCTCGTCGACGACGCGCAGCAGGCGCTCGTTGATGGTGTCGCGGTTGGAGAGCAGCTCATCGAGGTCCATGGAGCCCATCACCGTGCGGATATTGGTCATGGTCAGGTTCAGGATGGCGTTCTGAAGCCCGGCCACCTGATAGGCCGCCTGCGGGGCGTTCAGCACCTGATAGAAGGCGACGCCGTCAACGGCGACGATGGCGTTGTCGCGGGTGATGATTTCCTGCGTGGGAACGTCCAGCACCTGCTCCATCATGTTCATCTTGGCGCCGATGCGGTCGATGAAGGGGATGATCAGGTTCAGGCCGGGAGACAGGGTGCGCGTGTAGCGGCCGAAACGCTCGACGGTATAGTTGAAGCCCTGCGGCACCGTCTTGACGCCTGCAAACAGCACCAGCAGCACAACGACCGCCAGCACCACTATGACAATATCGAACCCTGCGAGCATGGACCGTCACCTTTCGAAAGCATCCGCCGTCGAAGGACCATTAAAGCATCGGGCCTGAAAGTGGAAAGCGGTTTTCCGAAAAACCCGGATGGCCGCCTTCCCGCAGGATGAAGAATCGCGCGGTTCAGGCCCAGCCGGCCAGTTCGCGCCGCACCAGCGTCTCGATCACTGCCATGCCCTCCGTAGTGTCGTTGAGGCATGGAATGTGGCTGAACTTCTCGCCGCCGGCATGGAGGAACTCCTCGCAGACCTCGCGGCCGATCTCGTCCAGCGTCTCGATGCAGTCCGAGACGAAGCCGGGATTTAAAACGGCAATGCGTTTCACGCCGTCCCTTGCCAGCTTCTCGACGGTGGCGTCGGTGTAGGGCTGGAGCCATTCCTGCGCGCCGAAACGCGACTGGAAGGTGGTCATCAGCTTTTCCTCGCCCCAGCCGAGCTTCTCGCGCAGCAGGCGCGTGGTCTCCAGGCAATGGCGGCGATAGGGGTCGCCCTTGTCGGACATGGCCTTGGGGATGCCGTGGTAGGAGGCGAGAACGACTTCCGGCTCGAAATCGAGCGTGGCGAGATGCTTGCGGATCGAGGTGGCGAGCGCCTCGATATAGACCGGCTCGTCATAATAGGGTGGCACGGTGCGCAGCGCCGGCGCGCGCCGCATCTTCATCAGGGCGCGAAAGAGTTGGTCGTTGGCGGTGGCGGTGGTGGTCGCCGAATATTGCGGATAGAGCGGGAAGGAGAGAATGCGGTCGCAGCCGCGCTCCACGAGCTTGCGGGCCACGGCGCCCGTCGAGGGGTTGCCGTAACGCATGCCCCAGTCGACGCTGACATTGGCGAGGTCCCGCAGTGCCGCGCCGAGCTTCTCGCTCTGGGAGCGGGTGAAGGTGTGCAGCGGCGATTCGTTGCGCTCCCGGTTCCAGATGCGGGCATAGTTCTCGCCGGACTTCTTCGGCCGCACCGTGAGCACCAGCCCGTAGAGGATCGGGTACCAGATCAGCCTGTTCAGTTCCACGATGCGCGGGTCGGACAGGAATTCCCGCAGATAGCGCCACATCGGCTTGAACTCGGTGCCGTCGGGCGTACCGAGGTTGAGCAGCATGACGCCGACCCTGGCGGGTCGGGTGGCGGTCTGGCTCGCCGGCGTCGCCGAAAGGGTGGCGATCCGGGCTTCGGTCTGGTCGGTTCTGGACATGCGCTCGCTTTCTCTACGAGCCGCAGAAACTAGCGTGGCGCGGCAAGGATGCAATGCTGCGTCTAGCCGCACCCCGCATGCGGCGGACGTCGCGCCGCATGCACCCTTCCGGGCGGGTTCAGGCCCTGCGCGTCAGAACGAAATTCTGGCCGGTGGCGCTGGTGCAGTTGAGCTGGCTGGTGGAGATCATCAGGCAGTTGAAGCTGATCGGCGACTGACGGATCAGCGAGGTGCCGGAAATCTCGACCGAGGTGGGGCCCGTCATGCGGTAGCTGCCGTCTGAGAGCTTCTGCCCGGTATCCGTCGCCACGGTCTGGAAGATGCCGCCGCTGAAGGTCGAAAGGCCGGTGCCCTGGGCATCGATCCATGAGCCTTCGACGCCGCTGCGCGCGACTACGCCGCCACCGGGAGGAGGGGGCGGGCTGGTGGTGCAGGCAGCGAGTGCGCCGGCGGCCGCCAGAACTATGGCTGCCGTTACAAGTCTACGGGGGGTGTTCATCTTGCGCTTCTCCTCGATCCGCCCTTGTTCAATTGCGCGATTTCGGCGCGATTGCAAGCTGTGCGGACGGAGTACGCCCAGACCTATCGCACCAGTATGTTGCGGAACTGCCACGGGTCGCTTGCGTCGATATTTTCCGGAAACAGGCCGGGGCGGTTCTCGAGCGGTGTCCAGTCCGTATAGTAGCCATTCACGGGGCCAAGATAGGGCGACTGGACCTCGAGGCAACGCCGGTAGTCCATTTCGTCGGCCTCGACGATGCCGGCCTGCGGATTTTCGAGCGCCCAGACCATGCCAGCAAGCACGGCGGAGCTGACCTGAAGCCCGGTGGCGTTCTGATAGGGAGCCAGCTTGCGCGCTTCGGCCAGCGAAAGCTGCGAACCGTACCAGTAGGCGTTCCTGTCGTGACCGTAGAGCAGCACGCCGAGCTCATCGACGCCGTCGACCAGTTCGTTCTGCTCCAGAACGTGCTGTGTCTCCTGCGCGCGTCCGGCGGCGCCGAACATCTCGTGTATCGAGAGCACGGCGTCGTTGCAGGGATGATAGGCGTAGTTGCAGGTCGGGCGGTATTGCACCTTGCCCTTCCTGCCACGCAGGGTGAAGAAATCGGCGATCGAGATCGCCTCGTTGTGGGTGACGAGGAAGCCATATTGCGGGCCGGGTGTCGGGCACCAGCTCCTCACGCGGGTGTTGCCACCCGGTTGTTCGAGCCAGATGCCCGCGCCGCAGCCCTTCTTGTGCCTGCGCGCATTCTTCGGCATCCATTTCTCATGCGTGCCCCAGCCGAGCTCGGCCGGCTGGAGACCTTCGGCGATGAAACCCTCGACGGACCATGTGTTCCAGAAGGTGCCGAGCGGCTTGGGCTTCTTCGCCCGCTGCGTGTCGCGCTCGGCGATGTGGATGCCCTTGACGCCGGCGTCGCGCATCAGTTTCGCCCAGCCGTCGCGGTCCTGCGGTGCCGGCGGCTCGCCGATTGCCATGCCGAGATCGCCCGCCAGATTGAGGAGCGCCTGCTTGACGAGCCAGGAAACCATGCCGGGATTGGCACCGCAGGTGGAGACCGCGGTGGTGCCGCCGGGCCGCTTGCGCTTTTCCCTGAGCAGCGTTTCGCGCAGGGCATAATTGGTGCGGGATGCGTTGTCCGCCTTGTCGTCGAAATAGAAGCCGAGCCAGGGCTCGATCACCGTATCGACATAGAGGACGCCCAGTTCACGGCAAAGCCGCATCAGTTCGACGGAGCCGGTGTCGACCGACAGGTTGACGCAGAAACCCTGACCTTCCCCTGCGGTGAGCAGCGGCGTCAGCAAATCCTTGTAATTGTCGCGGGTCACGGCCTCCTGAACGAAGGCGATGCCGCGCTCGTCCAGCAGCTTGCGGTTGGTGTCGCGCGGATCGATCACCGTCAGGCGCGATTTGTCGAAGCGTAAATGACGTTCGATCAGCGGCAGCGTGCCGCGCCCGATGGAGCCGAAGCCGATCATGACGATGGGGCCGGTGATCTCGCCGTGAACCGGCCACTTCGCATTCGCCATTCTTCGCTCGCTCCTGTTGGTGCGCTGTCGCCCGCCTTGCGCAGGCTGGCGCAACAATCACAGATATTTGTCACATACCAGTGAAACCCGGCAAATTCGATGTCGTTGCATGCCAATCTGGCAATATGGTAAGCGGCGGCAGCCGGGTTACGCTACGGCAAAAGGCGCGCCGGAATCAGGCCGCGCAGGGAGTTTCCCATGAAGACCGCGCTTGCGGAGCCCAGCGTTTCCGGCGTCATCACACCCTCCACGGCGCGGCCCTGGTCGATCAGTTCCTTGCGCAATACGCCTGCCAGAAGCCCGCACCCGAGCGGCGGGGTGACGAGGACGCCATCGCCAAACTCCACGAAGAGATTCGTGATCGTGCCTTCGCAGATCTCTCCGCGCTCGTTGCACAGCAGAACCTCATCCGCTTCGGTCGCGGGATATTCGGCGCGGGCCCGTTCGTAGGTCTCGCGGCGCGTGGTTTTGTGGCGCAGCAGCCTGTCGGTGGAGGAGAGGCGCGCAGCCGCCAGCCGCAACTTCCAGACCGCGCCTTCCGGCAGAGGCTGGAACGGCTGTGCCGTTGCCTCCGGTGAGCCGTTCGGTCCGAGTAGCAGGCGCAGGCGCTGCGGCATTTCTTTTCCGGCGACGGCCTGTTCCAGCGCCTGCCGGGTCCTGCCAGCATCGTAGCCGAAGCCGAGTTCCCGGGACGAACCGGCAAGGCGATCCAGATGCCGCCCCAGCCGCAGGAAGCCGTCCGCCGGCTCCCAGCGCAGCGTTTCGATCAGCCTGAAGCCGGGACCGTTCCCGTCGCAAAGCGGGCTTTCAGCAGGCATTCCCGATATTCCTCTTCAGCGGTGGAATCGAACACCACGCCGCCGCCGACATTGTAGACGGCCTCGCCGCCGGCAAAGAGCGAGATGGTGCGGATGGCGACGGAGAAGCGCATTTCTCCACCCGGCGCGACCCAGCCGATGGCGCCGCAGTAGACGTCGCGCGGGCCGGTTTCCAGCTCGCGCAGTATCTCCATCGCCCTGATCTTGGGTGCGCCGGTGATCGACCCGCAGGGGAAGAGGGCGGCGAAGATGCGGCGCAGGGACAGGCCGGGCAGGAGCTTTGCGCGCACCCTGCTCACCATCTGGTGCACGGTCGGGTAGCTTTCGATGCGGAAGAGTTCCGGTACGTCGAGCGAGCCGACTTCCGAGATCAGCGAAATGTCGTTGCGCAGCAGGTCGACGATCATCCGGTTCTCGGCCTGGTTTTTCTCGTCGTTGCGCAGGAAATCCTTCAATCGTTCGTCTTGTGCCGGTGTTGCCCCGCGCGGCGCGGTGCCCTTCATGGGATGGGTCTCGATCCAGCCGTCGGCGTCGACCTCGAAGAACAGCTCGGGCGAGCGCGACAGTACGACGGGGCCGGCGCCCAGCGAGGCCAGAGCGCCATAGCGCACAGGCTGGCGCCCGGTCAGCGCGTCGAACGCGGCCGCCGGCGTGCCCGTCCACTGCGCATCGATGCGGAAGGTCAGGTTGCCCTGATAGCAGTCGCCTTCGCGCAGATGCCGGTGCAGGCGGGCGAAGCGCTTTTCATAGTCCGCGAAGGACCAGCTTGCCCGCGTATCGCAGATCGGCCCGTTGCTCGCCGCATCGGCAGGGGCGGGAATGTCCCGCTCCTGCGGCGCGTCGAAGATGCCGATGCAAAGCAGAGGCGCGCGCCGGCCCTCCGGCAGCAGTGGCGCGAGCTTGGGCTCCAGCAGATAGCCGGCCTCATAGGAGACATAGCCGGCCAGCCATTTTCCCGCCTCATGGGCGGCCTGAAGCCGCTTCCAGGCGCTGTCGAACTCGCCGGGTCCGTAAGGCGCGACGATCTCCGAGGGCCGCCCGAACAGCGTCTCATGGCCGGCCGGGTCGTTGCGGAAGAGAATGAAGGGAGCGTCCGTCACGCCTGCCCCTTGTTCAGGCTGCCTTGTCCAGAGCTTCCAGCTCGTCGATCAGCGACGAGATGACACCGAGGCCCGTCTGCCAGAAGCCCGGATCGGTGGCATCGAGCCCGAACGGCTTCAGCAGCTCCGAGTGATGCCTGGTGCCGCCCGCCCGCAGCATGTCGAAATACTTTTCCTGGAAGCCGCTTTCGGCATTCCGGTAGACGGCGTAGAGCGAGTTCACCAGACAGTCGCCGAACGCATAGGCGTAGACGTAGAAGGGCGAATGGATGAAGTGGGGAATATAGGCCCAGAAGGTCTCGTAGCCGTCGCGCAGCCTGATTGCCGGGCCGAGGCTTTCGGCCTGCACGTCCATCCAGAACCGGCCAAGCTGATCGGACGTCAGCTCGCCGTTCCGGCGCTCGGTGTGCACCTTGCGCTCGAATTCGTAGAAGGCGACCTGACGCACCACCGTGTTGATCATGTCCTCGACCTTCTGGGCGAGCATGGCCTTGCGCTCGCGCCTGTCGGTCGTGCGGTCGAGCAGCGAGCGGAAGGTCAGCATCTCGCCGAACACGGAGGCGGTTTCGGCCAGTGTCAGCGGCGTCGAGGCCATCAGTGCGCCCTGTCCGCCGGCCAGCACCTGATGCACGCCATGGCCGAGCTCGTGTGCCAGCGTCATCACGTCGCGCGGCTTGCCCATGTAGTTCAGGAGCACATAGGGATGCACGGACGGGACGGTGGGATGGGCGAATGCGCCGGGCGACTTGCCGGGCCGGGTCGGGGCGTCGATCCAGTTGCGGTCGAAGAACTGCCGGGCGATGTCGGCCATCTGCGGCGCAAAGCCGTGATAGGCGTCGAGCACCGTGTTCTTCGCCTCGTTCCAGCCGATGACCGCCTGCGGCGTTTCGGGCAGGGGGGCGTTGCGGTCCCAGTGGTTCATGGCTTCCATGCCGAGCCAGCGCGCCTTCATGGCATAGTAGCGGTGCGACAGGCGCGGATAGGCTTCGCGAACGGCAGCCGCCAGCGCGTCCACGACCTCGCGCTCCACGCGGTTTGCGAGGTGCCGGGAATCGGCGATGTCCGTGAAGCCGCGCCAGCGGTCGGAAATTTCCTTGTCCTTGGCGAGCGTGTTGGTGATCAGCGTGAAGGTGCGGATGTTCTTGGAGAAGGTGGCGGCCAGCGCTTCGGCAGCCTTGCGGCGCACCTCGCCGTCGGCATCCTGCAAGCGGTTCAGGGTCGGCTCCAGCGTCTGCTCCTCGCCGTCGACCGTGAAGCGCAGGCCCGTCATGGTCTCATCGAACAGGCGGTTCCAGGCACCGCGGCCCGTGACCGACTTTTCATGGAAGAGCTGCTCGACGCGGTCCTCGAGCTGGTAGGGCTTTTCCTTGCGCAGGTCCTCGATCCACGGCCTGTAGTGGCCGAAAGCGGGGTCCTCCGACAGTGCCTTTTCGATCAGCGCATCGTCGATCTTGTTCAGTTCCAGCCCGAAGAACAACAGATGCGAGCCGGCATCGGTGAGCTTCTGCTGCACGTCGCCATAGAATTTGGCGCGGGCGGGGTCGGACGTATCGCCCGTATAGAGCAGCCCGGCATAGGAACCGATGCGGCCAGCCAGCTCGTCGAGCGCTTCATATTCGCGCATGGCCTCGCCAAGCCTGCCCTGGCTGCCGCGCCCGGCCTCGGCGGCGAGCTTGCCCTTCCACCGCTCCTCGAAGGCAATGGCGTTGCCGGCGGCCTTTTCCAGATCGCGCTTCAGCTCCGGCGCGTCGATGCCGGCGTAAAGGTCGGAGAGGTTCCATTCCGGCAGATCGCCGAGGTCCGTCTTCGCAAGAGCGGCGGCGGCAGATGACGCGGCAAACTGTCTGTCCGGGAAGCTGGGCATGGGAAACCTTTCGGGTCTGCTTCGTTCGATGCGGGGCGAAAAGCCGGTCAAATGCGAAACAATTCGTTCACCGGCTTTTTTGAAACCTTATTTAGAACCCTGTGCCATGTTGATCCATAGGGGAAAACAGGCGGGCAGTTCGGGCATTCATGTCAGGTTCCGTGCTCATAGTCGATGACGATCCGGTCCAGCGCAGGTTGCTGGAGGCGGCGGTCTCGAAATTCGGCCACCGGGCCGTGGTCACCGATGGCGGGGAAGCCGGCCTCAGGGCCCTCGACGGGCAGGACGATATTTCGGTCGCCATACTGGATCTTGCGATGCCGGGCCTCGATGGCATCGGCGTGCTCAAGGCGATGCGCGAGCGCGACATACGTGTGCCGGTCATCGTGCAGACGGCGCAGGGCGGCATCGATACGGTGGTGCAGGCCATGCGCCACGGCGCCTTCGACTTCGTGGTCAAGCCCGCTTCGCCGGAGCGTCTTCAGGCGGCCATTTCGGGGGCGCTGAAGGTCGGGGCGGCGGAAGGCCGGACCCGAAACGCCGTCAGGCGTGGCGATGGGGTGCTGACGTTCAGGGATCTGCTGACGCACAGTCCGGCCATGGATCGGGTCGTGCGGCTCGGCCAGAAGGCGGCCGCCTCGCGCATTCCGATCCTGATCGAGGGGGAATCCGGCGTCGGCAAGGAACTGGTTGCGCGCGCCATACAGGGCAGCAGCGACCGTCGCAAAAAGCCGTTCGTAACGGTCAATTGCGGGGCTATCCCCGAAAATCTGGTCGAATCGATCCTGTTCGGTCATGAGAAAGGCGCCTTCACCGGCGCCATGGAAAAGCATGTCGGCAAGTTCGTGGAAGCGGACGGCGGCACGCTGTTTCTTGATGAAGTGGGCGACCTGCCGCCCGACGTGCAGGTGAAGCTGCTGCGCGCCGTGCAGGAAGGCGAGGTCGACCCGGTTGGCGGACGCCAGACGGTGAAGGTCGACATCAGGCTGATCTCCGCCACGCATCGCGACCTGATCCAGCAGGTGAAGGAAGGGCGGTTTCGCGAGGACCTGTTCTATCGCCTCAATGTGTTTCCGATCTACGTGCCGCCGCTGCGGGACCGGCGTGAGGACATTCCGCTGCTCGTGCGCCACTTCCTGCGCACCGTGGGCGTGGACAAGCCGCCACGCGGCATATCGGAGGAAGCTCTGGCGCTGCTTCAGGCTTACGACTGGCCCGGCAATATAAGGCAGCTCGAGAACGCGGTTTTCCGCGCCGCCGTGCTCTGTGAAGGGGACATGCTGACCGAAGCAGAGTTCCCGCAGATCAGGGCGCAGGTGGAAGGCGGGATCAGTCTCGACGATCGCGACGGCGCCACCGCAGTGGCGGCGTCCGTTCTGGCGGCGGCGGCAGCGCGCCGCGAGCCGAAACCTCAGCCCGGCCTCGTTTCCATGCTGGACGAACGTGGCGAGGTGCGCGCACTCGCCTCCATCGAACTGGAAATGATTCGTTTCGCCATCGAGCATTATAACGGGCGCATGAGCGAGGTTGCGCGCCGGTTGGGCATCGGCCGCTCGACGCTTTATCGCAAGCTCAGGGAATACGGGATCGACCCGGACGCTGTCCGCAACGTCGCAGACACAGACGCCGCGAATTGTGGCGATGCGTGAAATTTTCGATAAGGTTTTGTTAAATCTGATTAAACTTCTGATTAACCATACACAGCCTTGCACCTTTTCGGCCTTCGGACTGCCACGCTGTCACCGCATTTGGGCTTCAATAAGCGATGATTAACCATTAGGATTGATATTCGGATTTGGTTAATCCATATCCGTTTGCTCAAATCCGGGGACAAACGGCAGCCTGCAAGGCCTTTTGATTTGAACAGAAGCGAACGGCACAAAAACGGTCGGCATCCCTGCGGCAGCATCACCAGATGGCTGGTGGCAGCGGCATGCGCTTTCGGTCTCTACACGGTTTCCGCCCCCGCCGCGCAGGCGGAGGTGAGGGCGCTCAAGCTCCATAACCTGCACACCAAGGAGAAGGCGGAGATCGTCTTCAAGCGCAACGGCCGCTACGATCAGGCCGGGCTGAAAAAGCTGAACGTTTTCCTGCGCGACTGGCGTCGCAACGAGCCCACCAAGATGGACCCGCGGCTGCTCGACCTCGTGTGGGAAGCCTACCGGGCGACCGGTTCGCGCGAATATATCCACGTCGTCAGCGCCTATCGCTCGCCTGCGACCAACAACATGCTGCGCGGCCGCTCAAAGGGTGTCGCCCAGAAAAGCCAGCATATGCTCGGCAAGGCGATGGACTTCTTCATCCCGGGCGTGCCCTTGAAGAAGCTGCGCGACATCGGCCTCAAGATGCAGGGCGGCGGCGTCGGCTACTATCCGACCTCGGGTTCGCCATTCGTCCATATGGATGTTGGCAATGTCCGCCACTGGCCGGGCATCAGCCGCAAGGAACTGGCAAGCGTCTTCCCGAACGGCAAGACGCTGCATGTGCCGAGCGACGGCAAGCCGCTGCCCGGCTACGAGCAGGCTCTGGCCGCCTACAAGTCGCGCAGCGCGGCAGGTTCGCCTGCGATCGCTCTCGCCGGCCCCACCACTTCCGGTTCCGGCAAGTCCGGCAAGTCCGGCGGCCTGCTTGCGGCACTGTTCGGCGGCGGAGCCGACGAGGAAGAGGATAACGGCGTGGCCGTTGCCGCCGCTCCGGCCCCGAAGAAGCCCGTCGCCACGGCTGCCAGCAAACCGGCTGCCGGAACCCAGAACAATCTGCCGGGCATCGCCGTCATTTCGCCTGATCAGGCAAGGCGCGCGGAAGTCCCGGAGCTTGCTGAGGAACCGCAGGAGACCCCGGAGACGATTATCGCAGCGCTTCCGGTGCGCAGCATTCCCGTGCCCGGCGCGGCACCGCGTCCCAAGGCGGATGTGGGCGTGCAGACGCCCGATACGGTTCCGTTCGGTGTGGCCGATGTCAGCCCGGTGCAGACCGCGGCGCTTCGCCCGACGCCTGAAGATGTGCCCTTCGCGCAGGCGAGTGGCGAGCCGGCACCTCAGGTGGCATCCAGCGACGCTCCGGCGGCAGCGGTTCCGGTGCCGAGCTTCCGCCCGCAGATGGCGCCTGCGTCCGACAATGCATCGGCGCTGCTGGCACTGGCATCCGACGACGCGGTCCCGACCGCCGACACGCTGGCGGTGGTGCCGAGCGCCCGTCCGGGTGACGAGGTCAAGGCCCTGCTGGAAGAAGCAGGCGACGAGGAATATCAGATTGCGGCAATTCCCACTCCGCGTTCGGCCTTCGCCGATCCCACGGGTGTCGATGCCGCTCCTGCATCGCCGCGCGCCGCAGCCATCGGGAAACCGGCCGATCCGGCTGGCGCAATCGGCGGAAACGTAAAGACGACGCGCAAGTCGGCCCGTCCGACCGCCGAAGTTGCAAGGTCCGAACCGAAGGCCGTGGTCGTCTCGGCCGAGCCCGAGCGGGCGCGCTGGGCGCTCAACTCCGGCGACTATGTGGTGAAGGCATCCAACGCGGCCACCGCGCCGCGCTATGCCTACAATCTGGTCCGCACGGCACCGACCGAGGTCTATACCACCGGCTTCCAGGCCCGCAACGAAATGGCCAGGGCCAATCAGTTCACCGGCACTGCCGTGAACTTCCTGTCCGTCGCGCGCTTCGAGTCGAAGGTGAACTGAGGTCTCGGAGCGGATCCGCCTGAGGCCGACGACAAAGCCGAGCTGAAAAGCGCCTGTCATGCAGGCGCTTTTTTTGTTCTTGTCTTCAGGCCGGCTTGCGCAGCCTGGCCGCCGCGCGGGCCAGATCCTCGATCCGGTTCCATTCGCCGTTGACGACGAGATCGTCCGGCGCCACCCATGAGCCGCCGACGCAGAACACATTCGGCAGGCTGAGATAGCTGGCTGCGTTGGTAACGCTGACGCCGCCGGTGGGGCAGAATTTCACGTCGGCGATCGGGGAGGCGAGTGCCTTGAGGAAGGCTGCGCCGCCGGCCTGCTCGGCGGGGAAGAACTTCAGGAAGGTCAGGCCGGCCTGTCTGGCGGCCATGATCTCGCCCGGTGTGATCGCCCCCGGCAGAAACGGGACATCGCTGTCGGCAGAGGCTTTCAGAAGCTCCTTGGTGATGCCTGGGCTGACGATGAAACGCGAGCCGGCCTGAGCCGCGGCATCGTATTGCGCCGGGTCGAGGATGGTACCAGCGCCGACGACGGCTTCCTCGACCTCATTCGCCACGCGCCTGATGGCTTCGAGAGCGTCCGAGGTCCGCAGCGTGATCTCGATGGCCTTCAGGCCACCCCGCGCAAGCGCACGGGCGAGCGGCACTGCCTGCTTCGCATCGGCGATCCTCAGCACCGGGATCACCGGCTGGCCGGCGAGCAGGGAAACCAGTTTTTCGGACTTGTTCGACATGGCAATCTTTCGACAATGCAAATTTCAACCGATTTAACATGGGCTGGATTGCAAGTCCATGAAGCCTGTAATCAGGTCATGCCCAGAATGCGGGAGAGGCCGCTCTTCACGGCGCTCCACCAGCGCGACACCGGTCCGGAAACGGTTTCGGTCAGCGCGGCACGGGTTTTCGCGCCGACGATTCCGTCGGCCGCCAAGCCCTTGTCCTTCTGGAAACGGCGCACGGCTTCCCGTGTTGCAGGACCGAATTGTCCGTCCACCTGAAGCGGATAGCCCAGCCGAACGAGGCGGTTCTGGATCTCCGCAACCGCCTCGCCCTTCGAGCCCAGCCGCAGCAGCGGGCCGGTTCCGGCAGGTTGCTTCGCGCCGGACGCCCGGCGGGCATAGGCGGCAGCCAGTTTCTTGTCGTAGGCGTTCTTCGCGTAGCCGGGGCCATTGTAGCCGCGCGCGAAAGCCTGCCAGTCGTGTGAGTTGAGCGCTTTGATCAGCCCGGCCTTGTCGATATAGCGCACCATCAGCCTGATCTGGCCGCCGGCGCCTGACCGGGCTTCGGCCACGAGGGCCTGGACGTTGGCGAAGCCGAGCCACAGCCAGTGTGCGCCCATGACCTGGCCGACGCCCCACGAGGTCGATTCATAGGCCGCCCTTGCATCGATTTGCGTGGCTTTACCCAGCAGGGCCCAGCGTCCAGCCTGTGTGGACGGGTTGGCGACCGCCCCAGCCGCCGGCGCGGCAAGGCCGAGTTCGCGGGCGCGTGCCTGCTTGCTGCCTGTCAGGCGGCGATCGAAATAATGCCCCTCGAAGCGGATGAGCGGTTCGTTGCGCCCATTCACGACGGCAAACAGGCGACCGCCGCTTTCAACCTCCATGACGGCAAGCAGGGCGGCCGGCTCGATCCCGGCCAGCGCTGCCGCGGCATTCGCTTCTGTGATGACGGCATCGTTGAACATCGGCCCGACCTCTTTGCTGAAAACACCTTTTGGCAGGGGAAGTTTCGGCCTGATTTTCAGGATGGGCATAAATCTCTTGCCGCGACAGAACCTACGGGGCTTCAACCAGCGGAAACGCATGGCTTTTCCGCATTGATGCCGTTGCGTGCCGGCATCTTGAATCCACGGCCGGGAAGCGTTACGCCCGGCATCATGAACGACGAAACCATCGCCCCAGCGCCTTTCCGCGTCGCCGCTCTCTACCGCTTCTGCCGGCTGGAACGGTTCGGGGAGTTGCGCGCGCCGCTTGCCGCCTTCTGCTGCGGGCGGGGCATCAGGGGCACCCTGCTTCTGGCGCGCGAAGGCATCAACGGAACGGTTGCCGGCACCGAAGCGGCGATTGCCGAACTGGTCGCCTGGCTCACGTCACAGCCGGAGCTGACCGGCCTCGAGGTCAAATACAGCCATGCGGCCGAAATGCCGTTCCACCGCATGAAGGTTCGCCTGAAACGCGAAATCGTGACCATGGGGGTCGATGGCATCGATCCGCAAACGAGCGTCGGCACCTATGTCGCTCCATCCGAATGGAACGAGCTGATCTCCGATCCGGACACGATCGTCATCGACACGCGCAACGACTATGAGGTGGCGCTTGGCACGTTCAGGGGCGCGGTCGATCCGCGTACGGCGACATTTCGCGAGTTTCCGGAATGGGTGGAGGAACACAAGACGGAACTGGAGAATCGCAAGATCGCCATGTTCTGCACCGGCGGCATTCGCTGCGAGAAGGCGACCGCCTTCATGAAGTCGCTCGGCTTCGACGATGTGTTCCATCTCAAGGGCGGCATCCTGAAATATCTGGAAGACGTTCCGGCCGATGAAAGCCTGTGGGAAGGGGAATGCTTCGTCTTCGACGAGCGCGTTTCCGTGACGCACGGGCTGGAGGAAGGCGAGGCGGAACTGTGCCGAGCCTGCCGGCATCCGCTGACGCCGGCCGAGCGCGCCTCGCCGAAATTCAGTCCCGGTATCTCATGCGACTACTGCCATGACAGCCGCTCCGAAGAAGACCGGGCGCGCTATGCAGAGCGCCAGCGCCAGGTCGAACTGGCGGCGAGGCGGGGCAGGGAGCACATCGGAAGCTGATCCGTTTTTTGTTCGGCTTGCATGACCCGCGTCATTGTAATGACATGGTCGCCGCCCTACCTGTCCCCGACAGGAAACCGCCGTCCGGGATGAGGGCGTTCACGCAATTCCGAACGGAAACCGGGTTTCCAGCTGTCCTGAAGTTGCCCCAGCGGAGGTGCCAATGTTCGATCCCAAGAAACTTCTCGACGACCTTCTCGGCTCGCAAGTGCCCGGAACCACCGGCACCGTGCGCGACAAGGCCGGGCAGGCCGTGCAGATGGCCAGGGACAATCCGCTCGCGGCCGGTGCGATTGCAGCGGTTCTTCTGGGCACCGAGCCGGGCCGCAAGGTAGGCGGCGCGGCGCTCAAGCTGGGTGGTCTGGCCGCAATCGGCGGGCTCGCCTACAAAGCCTATCAGAATTACCAGAACGGCAGGCAGCCGGCTGAACCCGCACAGGCCGACGAACAGGTTCTGCTGCCTCCGCCCGAGGATACCGAATTCCATCCCTCGCAGGCCCCGCAGGGCGAGGCTGAGTTCGCGCTGACGCTGGTGCGCGCCATGATCGCGGCCGCCAGGGCCGATGGCCGGATCGACGACGACGAGAAGCGGCGCATCGGAGAGAAGCTCAGCCTGTCGGGGCTGGATGCCGAGGCCGAAAGTTTCCTCAAGGCCGAACTGGAATCTCCGCCCGACCTCGACACGCTGGTGGCGGCCGCCAGAACCGAAGCGCAGAAGGTGGAGCTTTACACCGCCTCGCGTCTGGCCATCGATGCCGACACGCGCGCGGAACGCGGCTATCTCGACCTGCTGGCCGGGCGCCTCGGTCTGGCGGACCAGCTTGTCGATCACATCGAGGCGACGGTCACGTCGTCCGGCGCCCTGCAGCCGGCACCGGTCCCTGGCTCGCCCTGGTGACGTCGTAGCCGTTAAGGGATTGTTAACCCTGCAGGAGCAGGATTGCACTCAGGCGAAGTGCCTTCCTCCTCCCGGGCGCTGTACGCAAATTGGGGCGGTCGCGAATGACCGCCCTTTTTGTATGCTTGCCTTGACCTTCGGCATTTGCGATCCCTCTGCCAGTCTGGAGGAACAAGCATGACAATTAAGGGAACGGCCGTCGTCACCGGCGCAGGCTCCGGCATCGGCAAGAGCGTGGCGCAGGCTTTGTTGCGCGATGGCTGGAACACGGTGTTCTGTGGTCGCCGCAAGGAACCGCTGGACGCAGCCATACGTGAAGTCGCGGGCATCGAGGCCAAGGGTCTCGCGATTTCCTGCGATGTGACCGTACCCGAACAGGTCGGGGACCTCTTCGTTGTCGCGGTCGAAGCCTTCGGTCGGATCGATCTCCTGTTCAACAATGCCGGGATGGGCTGCAAGGCTGCTCCCATCGACGAAATTCCGGTCGAAAGCTGGAACGAGGTGGTGGGTGTCAATCTCACGGGCTCCTTCCTGTGCGCCCGTGCCGCCTTCGGGGCCATGCGACGGCAAAGCCCGATGGGCGGCCGCATCATCAACAACGGATCGATCTCGGCTCACGCGCCGCGGCCGGGTTCCGCGCCCTACACCACCACCAAGCACGCCATCACCGGACTGACCAGAACGCTGGCGCTGGACGGGCGGCCCTTCGACATTGCGTGCGGCCAGATCGATATCGGCAACGCCCTGACGGAAATGGCAGCGCCCATGGCGGCCGGCATCCCGCAGGCGGACGGCGGCATTGCCGTCGAGGCGGTGATGGATGTCGAGCGGGTAGCAGAGGCGGTCGTCTACATGGCCGGTTTGCCGCTCGACGCCAATGTGCTGTTCATGACAGTGATGGCGACGAAGATGCCATTCGTGGGCAGGGGGTAGGTCCCGCTCTCCTGGGACATTTCTCACGTCCCCGCTGGTTCTTTCGCGCTGGCCGCTTTCCTGTGAGCCTTGTACGGTGAACAGGCAAGGAGACACCATGGCCGACGAGCTGAGCAACTGGCAGCCGAGACCGCGCCCCGAGCGCCGGGTTCTGGAAGGTCGAACCGTGAGGCTGGAGCCGCTGGATGCCGTTCGCCATGGGGACGGGCTGTTCGAGGCGTCTTCGGTGCCGGATGCCACATCGCGTTTCGCTTGGCTGCCGGAATTGCCGCCGCAGGACCGTCCAGCTTTCCAGCCATGGCTGGACAAAGCGGAAGCAAGCCTCGATCCGCTGTTCTTCGCGGTCATCGACAAGGCCAGCGGCAGGGTCGCCGGGCGTCAGACGCTGATGCGCATCGATCCGGCCAACGGCGTGGCCGAGATCGGCAATATCTATTGGGGGCCGCTCGTGTCACGCAAGCCGGCAGCCACCGAAGCGCAGTTCCTGTTCGCGTCCCATGTCTTCGACGATCTCGGCTATCGCCGCTACGAATGGAAGTGCAACAACGCCAACGAGCCGTCCAAACGTGCGGCGGAACGCTTCGGCTTCCGTTTCGAGGGCATTTTCCGCCAGCACATGGTGGTCAAGGG
The DNA here is from genome assembly GCA_022833215.1 of Mesorhizobium sp. GTDB lineage: Bacteria > Pseudomonadota > Alphaproteobacteria > Rhizobiales > Rhizobiaceae > Mesorhizobium. The sequence goes on from JAIPUZ010000070.1 coordinate 47,897, forward strand.
CGCGAATCGCGACACCGCGTGGTATTCGATCGTCGACAGGGAATGGCCGGCGCTGAAAAGCGCCTATGAGGCCTGGCTCGACCCTTCGAATTTCGACGGGGAGGGCCGGCAGGTGAAAAGGCTGGAAGAGTTCCGCGCCGCATCCGGCGCCTGAAAGGCATCGCTCCCATGGCGCATTCGCACGATCATGACAGCCACGACCATGGGGCGCACGGGCACGATCACGGCGCGCATGGCCATGGCCCGAGCGACAAGCGCCGGGTGATGATCGCAGCCTGCCTCACCGGCGGCTTCATGATCGCAGAGGCGCTGGGCGGCATCTTCACCAACTCTCTGGCGCTGCTTGCCGATGCAGGCCACATGCTCACCGACACGCTGGCGCTCAGCCTCGCCTGGTACGCATTCCACCTTGCCGAACGGCCGGCCACCAGCCGCATGTCCTACGGTTTCGGGCGTGTGAAGACCCTCGTCGCCTATACCAACGGCATTGCCATCTTCGTCATTGCCCTGTGGATCGTCTACGAGGCGTGGCAGCGTTTCATGGACCCGCCGCCTGTTCTCGGTGCGCCGATGCTGGTCATCGCCACGCTCGGCCTGCTGGTGAACATCGCCGGTTTTCTGATCCTGCACGGCGGCGACCGCGAAAGCCTCAACATGCGCGGCGCGATCCTGCATGTGGTCGGCGATCTGCTCGGTTCCGTGGCGGCGATTGCCGCTGCGCTCATCATCCTCGCCACCGGCTGGAACCCGATCGATCCGATCCTGTCGGTGCTGGTGGCGGTCATCATCCTTTCGACCGCGTGGCGGCTGATGCGCGAGGCTGCGCATCTGCTTCTGGAAGGCACGCCCGAGACGCTCGACCGCGATGCGATAGCGTCCGATCTCAGGGCCAGCGTCGCCGGTGTGAGCGAGGTGCATCATGTGCATCTGTGGTCCCTGGACGGCTCGAAGCATATGGCCACGCTCCACGCGCGTCTGGACGAGGGGGCTGACCCCCATGTCGTCGTCAGCGCCATCAAGGCCCGCCTGGCTTCGGAGCATGGCGTGGAGCATGCAACCGTCGAAACGGAACTCGACCGCTGTGCGGACGGCGACGGCGATCATGACCAACACCATGGCCATTCCGGGTGCGACGTGGCAAAGCAGGCGCACCAACATTGAACAAGGCCGACATGCGTGCGGCCGCAGCCTGCCGAGGAACGACGATGGACCGCGAAACCAGACAGACGGCGCTCGCCACCTTTCTCATTCTCGCAGTGTTCGGAACGTTCCTCTATTTCGTCCCGACCATCATGCTGGCGGTCGGAAACATCTCGCCGGTGCTCGGCGGCGTGTTCATGGGGCTGGTGCTGATTGCGCCGTTCGCGTTTTTCTGGTTCCGCTCCCGGAGCCGGAAAGGCAGGTAAAGGCGCCCGATACGGGTCAGACGCTCAGGCTTGCCGAAAGCAGCGTCAGGCCGACAAGGAATATGAAGGCGGCCGCGCCGATCTCGATTGCGGTGTGAATGCGGTTGCCCAGCCTGCCGCCCCCGGCCAGAAGCACGGCCCAGTTCTTGGCCGTAACCGCCAGAACAGCCAGCGTCGAGACGGTGATGGCGGTGCCCAGCGCCATGGCCAGAACCGACAGGATTCCCGCCACCCACAGGCCGTTGAGCAGGGCGAAAGACAGGACGATCAGCGCGCCCGAGCATGGCCTGAGGCCGACGGCGGCCATGGCCGACCATGCGGTGCGCCAGTCGAACCGCTCGGACGCGAGAAGGCTGGGGTCGACGGCATGGGAATGGCCGCAGCTCGAGCACACCATTCCTTCCTCGTGATGATGCGCATGATCGTCATGACGATGCGCATCGCCATGATGGTGATGGCCGTGGCAGCACTGGCCGTCATGGTGATGGTGCCCGCTGTCGTGAGCGTGATGATCATGGTCTTGATGCGCATGCGGGGCGCTCGCGGCCGAAAGGCTGTAGGCGGGGGCAGCGCCGATCATGCGCCTCACCACGGGTCCCGCCTTCTTCCACAGGAGCCATGCGCCAAATCCGGTGACGAAGACGTAGCTCGCGATTTCGAGGAAGTGCGCGGCATTGGTCATGGACACGGACGTGCCGCGCAGCACGAAATAGGCGAGAAGCATGACCACGATTGCGGTGGCGGCCTGGAGGAAGGCGGAGATGAAGGACAGCACCACGCCGCGGCGCAGCGCTACCTCGTTGGCCAGCATGTAGGACGAGATGACCGCCTTGCCGTGTCCGGGGCCGGCTGCATGGAACACGCCGTAGGCGAAGGACAGGCCGACCAGCATCCATACCTGCCCGCCGTCGTCGCGCATGGCCTTCATGGCCGAAGACAGGGAGCGATAGAATGCCTGCTGGTGCTGGTTGATCCACATCATCAGCCCGGAGAACATGCCGGTGGAGGGGATCACGGCTTCGTTGGCGCCGATGCCGAGCGAGCTTTGGGCATGGGCATGACCGGCGAAATGCGACAGCACGTAAGCGACGGCCAGCAGGGCGAAGGTCACGCGTATGAAGATCTTGTTCAAGGGGCAGTCCTCACGCATGGCATTTGAGTTCGAGCTTGGTCGCGAAGATCTTGCTCATGTCGGTGCCTGCCGGGTCGTTGAAGAATGCCTCGGTCAGGGTCTGCTGGTTCTCGGCCAGAGCGGTGTCGGGGTCGGGGCGAACCACCGTCCGCGTGCAGATGGAGGGCAGGCCGTCCACCGCCATGTTGGCGTCTTCGGTAAAGTCGATGGCTGTGTAGAAAGTGGGGTCGTAAACGCCGAGACGGATGTCCCCGGCCAGCTGGATCGGGGTCTCGGGTTCGGATTCGAACAGGATGATGAGCTGGTTGTTCTCGAAGTTGGCCATGATCGCGGCGGGCGGCTTCATCTTCACGTCCTTGCCGTCCACCGTGACGAGCTGGAAATAGTTGAAGTCGGCCAGCGAGGCGTGGATGGTGTTGGCCACCTCCTGCAACTCGGCGTCATCGAGCTTGAGGTCGGCGTTGGCGTCGAATTCCATCAGCACGGTCGAGGAGAACAGGTCGTCGAAACGCCACAGGTGGCGCAGTGCCTTCACCGTCTGGTGGTCGGGGGCGAGCACCACGTCGAGCCGGGCTTCCGCAAAGACATGCGGATGCACGCTTGCGGGAACGGTGCATGCGAGCAAGGCGGCCAGTGCGGCCCCCACCTTCAGCACTGTGCGTTCAAAGGGCATTTGAAGGTTCGTATTCCCTGACTTGCTGCGAGCCCGAGGATTATCACAAAGCGGGCGAAAATGGGACAATGGCATGAAACCATGACAGAACTGTCATGGTGCTTCGCGTGTTCTGAACCAGTTGGCGAGATAGTCGACAAAAACCCGAACCTTGGCAGGCAGGTAGCGGCGGTGCGGATAGACCGCGAAGATGCCGCCGCCTTCCAGAACCCTGTCCTCCAGCACCGGCACAAGCCGGCCGGCTGCGATCTCCGGAGCGGCGATGAAATCCGGCAGGCCGGCGAAACCGAGGCCGGAGACGGCTGCGGCGCGGGCGGCTATGGGGCTGTTTACCTCAATGGGTCCCGACACGGCCACGCTGATGGTGTCGCCGCCATCGCCCTTGAATGGCCAGTTGGACAGCCATCGCCCGTTGGTGTCGATGATGCAGGGCATGCCGCCGAGGTCCTGCGGTTGTCGAGGGGTTGCGTGCGTGGCCAGAAATTCCGGCGATGCGCAGATCATCACCCCGAACGGCGCAAGCTTGCGGGCGATGAGCGACGAGCTTTCCAGCCGCGAGATACGGATGGCGAGATCGAAACCCTCCTCGACCAGATCGACGAAGCGGTCGTCGAGCCTGATCTCCAGCACGATGTCGGGATATTCCCTGGCGAAGTCGATCAGCGACTGACCTATGGGGGCGTCGGCGAAGGTTCGCGGGGCGGACAGCTTGATGCGGCCGCGCACGTCACCCGATGATTCGCGAACCGAATCAGCAAGGCTGTCGATCTCGCGCACGATCTCGGAGGCGCGCCTGTAATAGGTGTGGCCCGCCTCGGTGAGGGAGAACTGGCGTGTGGTGCGGTTGAGCAGAAGCGCGCCCAGCTCGTCCTCCAGCTCGCGCACATATTTGGAAAGCAACGCCTTGGAGCGCCCTATCTTGCGTGCGGCGGCCGAAAAACCCTCGGCCTCCACCACATCTATGAATGCGCGCATGCGTGTCAGCGTGTCCATTAGGCTTCCTTCCGCCGGATAACAGGCGCAGCCATCGTCTCCAAAAGTGAAACGATGATGGCAGGATTGTTCGATGCCGGATTTTTTTCAAGGCGCTCAAAGATTTGAGTTGATTGTGACATGCGCTGTTCCTATATCGCGCTTGCCCAAAGTCGCACGTGCCTGTGGGCGTCCCCCGGCTCCTCGAATGGCGAGGACAGTCGGGACGGTACCCGGGAAATAACGAGCCCGGTCGATCAAGTGGCCAACCGCATGATCGAGGACGCCTTGAAGCAACGACGGTGCGGGCCTTTCTGGTGTCTGCCGATCGTCCATAGATCGGGGTTACTGAAGAGGCACACCTTCATTGCCGGCAGTGCGGTTGG